>NZ_JBHIRX010000010.1:0-244795 GCF_042138595.1 Paenibacillus terreus
AAGGCTTGTGCGAAGCGCAAGCACTGTCTACGAAGTAGGCAGAGACAAGCTCGTGACTTGAGTCATGAGTTGTTGACCATAAGGTGTTCTATTGAGAAAATAAGTCTGCCCAAGTCCTCACTGAATGTTATGGAGCACAAAAAAAGCTATGCCCACAAATCTTAATGAGGGGCATAGCTTTTTTCAGGCTTTCTTGTTCCTTATATTCAACTTATATCCAACTTCATCATGGTTTAGTTTATCCCATTCTCCGCTTCCCATTGCGCTACTTCTTCCCGCACTCGCGGCGCCACCTCGGTTCCGAGCAGCTCAATCGCGCGCATTACGTCCTCATGGGGCATGGTGCCAAGCGGGACATGCAGCATGAAGCGGGTAATGCCCACGTTCTTGCGCAGATCAATGATCTTGCGGGCCACCGTGTCCGGGTCTCCTACATACAGCGCTCCTTCGGGGCTGCGTGCGGCATCATAAGTAGCTCTGGTATATGGGCCCCAGCCCCGTTCCTTTCCAAGCTGGCTCATGACCGCCTGGGTGGGCGGGAAAAATTTCTCCACAGCCGTCTCCAGATCATCCGCAATGAATCCGTGCGAGTGCGATGCCACCGACAGCAGGGAAGCATCATGTCCGGCATGGGCAGCCGCTTTTTTATACAGCTCCACGAGCGGCGCAAACTGAACCGGTCTGCCGCCGATGATCGCCAGCACGAGCGGCAGGCCGAGCAGGCCTGCGCGGATAACGGATTCCGTATTGCCCCCGCTGCCAATCCACACCGGCAACGGATTCTGTACCGGGCGCGGATACACACCGAGATTGTTGATGGCCGGGCGGTGCCCGCCTTTCCAGGTGACTTTCTCGGACTCCCGCAATTTCAGAAGCAGCTCCAGCTTCTCGTCGAACAGCTCGTCATAATCGTTCAGATCATAGCCAAAAAGCGGGAACGATTCGATAAATGAGCCGCGGCCCGCCATAATCTCCGCCCGTCCGTTGGAGATGCCGTCCAGTGTGGCGAAATCCTGAAACACCCGCACCGGATCGGCGGAGGACAGCACTGTAACCGCGCTGGTCAATCTTATGCGTGTCGTCTGCGACGCAGCCGCAGCCAGCACCACGGCGGGGGAGGATGCTGCATAATCCTGACGGTGATGCTCACCCACCCCATATACATCCAGTCCTACTTTATCTGCAAGGACTATTTCCTCAACCACCTCACGAATACGCTGCGCATGGCTTATCAACTCACCGGTTACAACATCCGGCGTTGTTTCTACAAATGTACTGATTCCTATTTCCATTGCATGATCCCTCCTGGCCCATATCCTGTTGTATCACAAAAGGTTGGCCTGTAGATGACATTAAATCGAATATCTTTATATTGAACTATTTTTGCAATCATTTCAAGTCCTACGAAAAATAAAAAAGGGACTTCAGATTGTTTTCTGAATCCCTCGTTTTTACTATGTTGGAGAGCAGCAGTCGACGTTAAGACAAGCTGACCCATTGATCCTTGCGGTACTGCTTGGCGAGATAAACGATTTGGCCGGTATGGTATGCGTTATGGTACAAGCTTTTCTCAATGGCCTCGATGACGGTTACGGACTGTCCCTTGATCTTGATTTCCGTCAATAGCTGCTCTTCCCGGAGCGCGGCGAGTTGTCCCAGGAACAGGCTCCAGGCATATTCCCAGCGATCCAGCAGGGCTGCGCGGTCAAGCTCTTCATGAATGAACTCCGCATCGCGGTTTCGGTCCGGCTTCTCTCCGTCGGTGGTAAACATATCGGTCCATCGGGAAATCATATTCCCGCTCATGTGCTTGACGATCACGGTGATGCTGTTGGAGCCGGGTTCAGGCGTCCAAGAAAGGGCGGCATCCTCGAGCTGCCCGATGGCAGCTTCGGCGGTGCGTTTCATGTCTTCCAGGCGGACTTTTACCGTGCTTTGGTATGCTGTGAACAGTGTTGATGTCATAAGTTGTGCCTCCTTTGGGATATCGGTCTGAAACACAAAAAATCTCATCTATGCCTCCTCTGCATCGGTTTCAAGACCGTGCTGTACTTTCAGCATAATGAGATTCAGTGTATAAATCCAATATATATATTAAGCAGTAACATCAATATTTTTGATGATTGATGATCCGACCTGGGATAGCGGAGGAGCAATCATGGCCATAAAGTTAGCCGCTGGTGCCAAAGGCTCTTCGCCAATCCGGGTGTACAGCCGGATTGGGTCCTTGACGCGTACCCCGGGAACGCGCACCTCCGCAAGCTCGCCGGATTTGAGCTCCCGGGCTACCGCAAGCGAGGGCACAAAAGAAACGCCATATCCCGATTTGACGGCTTCAATGGTTTCATGCATCCCTTCAATGCAGATCCCCGTTCGCGGCTTAGGCACTTCGTAGGCGTCACAGAGGGAGAGGAGCTTTCTGCGGCTATAGCTGCCTTCTTCCCGGAGAATAAAGGTAGTTTTCATCAGCTCCTGGAGCGTAGTGGCGGCGCCCGCCAAGGGGTGGTCCCGGTGGGCGATGAAGATCAGCTCATCCTCCAGCAGCGTGACGTATTCCAAGCCGGAATCCTTCGGGCCTTCGCCGCAGATGAGCGCAATGTCTACCGAGTGATCCAGCAGCCGCTCCATCGCGGTGCGGGAACTGCCTCGAGTCAACTGAACATGCACCTTCGGATACTGCTCCTTGAAGCGGACGATCCAGGCGGGAATCACCGTCCGGCCGGGAAGATCCGTGGCGCAGATCCGGAGACTGCCTTCCAGCCCGATTTTGAGTGCGTTCATTTCCTGCTCCATCTCGTATTCCAGCGAAAACAGCTGCCGTGCCCGGGCGGCCAGCCGCTCGCCAGCTGGCGTCAATTGGATGGAGCGCCCCTTGGAGGCAACCAGCTTCATCCCGAGCTCCTGCTCCAGATTCCGCAGCTGGGCGGTAGCTGCGGGCTGGCTGAGCTGCAGATTGCCGGCGGCCCGGGTCACACTCCCCTTACTGGCCACCTCCGCGAAAACACGCAATGCGTGCAGATTCATTTTTCTCCCACCTTTATCGTTGGATTGTATTCAAATCGTCTTATATTTGTAGTTGTATACCTGCCTGTGACCTAATCATCAATTTTATGAATGCATCGAGATATTGCATCCATCAGATCGATGAGTTGTTTTTATTGTACTTTGCTGGATGCTGGCCGTAAAGGTCGCAGGAGAAGAGGCTTATGCATATGCATTAATGAATTTATGAAAAAAAGGGCCTCCGACATGGGAGGCCCCTGAAAAAGTTAGCTAGTTACTCCTTTTGTTACGCTTATAATTATGCACGCTGTTATCAGGATTCTTAACTGTTCAATTTTTCGAATCCCTGCTGCATAGTAGAGATGACATCATCACACCATTGATCAAACTCCGGATCTTCCCTCTGGAGTTCGGGATGAGCCAGGATGTACTGAACTGTCCGCTTGATCCCCTGATCGAGACGGGTCGTTGCTGCAAAGCCGGGAACGAGCCTTTTCAGCTTAGAATTATCGAAGACAACGGAGTTCGCCTTGTCTCCCAGCAAAGAGCCCCTGAGATCCTGCTTGCTGCAGGCAGCCAGGAATACGGATGGAACATGCACTGCGTTCAGCTTGACACCAAGCGCATCGGCTATGATTTCATAGATCTGATTCCAGGTCACCGTCTCATCCGAAGTGATATGAACGGATTCTCCAATCGCATGAATATTACCCATCAGCCCAATAAAACCTTTGGCAAAATCGCTGTTGTGCGTCATGGTCCAGAGCGAGGTTCCATCACCGTGAATAATAACGGGTTTATTCTCCAGCATGCGTTTGGCCACCTGCCATGAGCCATTGCTTCCATGAACTCCAAGCGGGATGGAACGCTCGTCATAGGTATGGCTGGGTCTTACAATCGTTACCGGGAAGCCGTTGTCTCGGTACTGCTTCATCAAATAATCTTCGCAGGCAATCTTGTTTCTGGAATACTCCCAGTACGGATTGGACAAAGGTGTTCCCTCCGTAATTCGGTAATCAGACAAAGGGGTCTGATAAGCGGAAGCCGAGCTGATGAACATAAACTGCTTCGTTTTCCCTTGGAACAGACGATAATCACGCTCGACATGAGCGGGCTCAAAGGCGATAAAATCAGCTACAACATCAAATTCCTGTCCTTCAATCAGTTGAGCCACATAGTACTCATCATTGATATCCGCCTGAAGAATATGCGCTCCTTCCAGCAGAAACTCATTACGATTGCCCCTGTTCAGCAAATAAAGCTCACAGCCCTGCTCCAGCAGCTTCCTGGTGATCGCCGAGCTGATCGTTCCCGTCCCTCCGATAAACAACGCTTTCATAAACTGCACCTCCCGGAATCGAATGAAATGAGTCAGATGAAAACTTATAACGTTATGCAGCTTTACCCTCCTTACGATATCATGCGTGCCCAGCAATAACAATTTCTAAAAACTTTAGATCAACCTACCATATAAAATAGCCTCTCTTCTATATATCCCTGTTTAGAAAGTTGTGAATTGCATTAAGTGATCATCTTTAATTTCTGCGCCGATATCTTCTATAATCAGAGCTCTTACAAATGCTGGGTACTTCGCCGCAAACTGATAGGCATTAACTCCTCCAAGTGAGTGTCCCAATATCACTACCGGATTGCCACCCAACTCTTCTTCAATTAAAATATGAAGATCCTGAAGGTATTTATTCCGACTATAATCCTTCTGATGAACATGCCCGCTCCATCCGACTTTTTGCTAAATCGATTATCGATCAGCATAAAGGGAAAACCTACGCCAAAAGCGTGGTTGGAGAATCCACCACCTTCTATGTCCAGCTTTCTTATACGTGAAAAAAAATCCATCCCGCATCATGGGGATGGATTTCTTCATCCTGTGGCCGATGGATCATACTCGCTCAGCCTGCCCTCGTAAACCAGCCGCAGCCGCTCGCTTTGCCGGAAATCATCCGGCGTCACGAGCGCAGGCAGCTTGTTCCAGATATGGATGCCGGACCGCTGCAAAATTTCTGCGACAAACTGTGAGCAAAAATAGGAATTGCTGAACTCGACCGGCTCCTTCAGGGCGACACCGATCACGCCCAGCAAGTTGTACATATATTTCTGACGGCTGCGGATAAAGATATGCAGGACCCGTCTCATTTTCTCGACTTCGCGCTCGGTGACCCGCAGTTCATAGATAATACAGGTTGTGTTCGGGTACTTGCTGAACGTGCCTGTATTGATATCCTCCTTCACGAACCCCCCGTTGAGGGGATTGCTGGGATGCTTTCTGCCGAAGCTGTACAGCTCCGAGAGCTCGCGGTCGAAGGAAATCGAAGCATGGTTATAAGGCGCCTTCGTATAGGTTTGAATGACCCTCGTGAATAGCGTTCCGGTATTCGTAAGCAGTATAAAAACCGATCTCTCCGCTTCCATTTTACAAAATTTCCCCTTACCAACTTTGAACTGTTCCTTCATAATAACATAAGATTCTGTAAATTAATCTCATTTTGCGACAAGTTGGTGATTCGCCTTTGAAAGGTTCGTATTATACGTTAGCCCTTATATTTGCTGCCCTGCTCGCTATCCAGTTGATTTATTATATTGTGAGCAAATTGCAGTCTGACAAAGATTACAGTGCCATCGGCTACCGGATCAAAACCTGGTGGGGCATGTTCTTCATCTTCTGCCTGGCTACCCTGTTCAACTCGGTGGTGTCGCTGCTTTCGCTCATGCTGCTTACCTTCTTCGCGCTGAAGGAGTATTTCTCCATGATCAAGACGAGAAAGGCCGACCGGCGGCTGTTCCTGTGGGCCTACCTATCGATACCCGTGCAGTTTTACTGGATTTATATCGGCTGGTACGGCATGTTTATCGTTTTTATTCCAATCTATGTGTTTTTGTTCCTTCCGCTCCCCCGCCTGATTAACAAGGGCACAGTCGGATTTCTGCGCAGTGTCAGCTCGACCCAGTGGGGGCTCATGCTGATGGTGTTCGGACTCAGCCATCTGGCCTATTTCCAATTCGCGACGCCGGAGTACGGCGCAGGGCTTGTTCTTTATCTGGTTGTGCTCACACAGCTGAACGATGTGGCGCACTACCTGGCCTCGATCTACTTCGGCAAGCGCAAGGTGGTGCCGACGGCCAACCCGCATTTAACCTGGGAAGGCTTTGCGAGCGCATTTGTCATGACAACTGCGGCTTCTTATTTGATCTATCCTTATCTGACGCCGCTTGACTCCACCTTTGCACTCATTTTCGGCATGCTGATCAGCCTGAGCGGATTCTTCGGCAGCCTGACGGTGTCCGTGCTGAAGCGGGACCTGTTAATCGCGGATGATGATAAGTTTGATGCGCTGAAGCAAAGCTACTTAAGCAGGGTCGACAGCTTGACCTACACCTCGCCGATCTTTTTTCATGCTCTCCGCTATTTCGTTGATTTTATGTGATACAAATGACCAAGGAAAAAAGGTGCTCTCCGGTTTTATCACCAGGGAACACCTTTCTTTAATTCCTTTTACACTTCGTCCGGTATTTTGACCAGCACCTGATACTCGGTATCCGGCTTCAAATCTTTAAGAATGCCGTCGGCAACGGGAGCTCCGTCGGCATACACCTCTATGGCGTTAAGCCCCGGTTCCTTCTTCATGACGATATGAAGATTGGCGCCTCTGAAATCCCGTTTGACCGTAACTTCCTTCCACCCGGCAGGAAGCTGCGGCTTGATCTGCAGCCCCTCCGCACAACCCTGCAGCCCGAACAGGCCGTCGATCAGACAGCGGTACACCCAAGGAACCGTCCCCGTGTTAAAGAGATGGCTGGAACGGCCCGCAGTGCGCGGGAACTGGCGGTAAGCTCCGCGATAATAGTTCGGGATAAATACGGGCAGCTGACCGCGCTGCACAATATCCTCCAGGTCCGGTCCGGGAATCATTTTGCGCAGCAGCCGGTAGGCATCCTCCTTCTCTCCGACGGCATAAAGAGCATAAATGTAGAAGGCCGCAGCATGATTGTAAACCGCGCCGTTCTCGGCAGAACCCGGATGCTTCTGCGTGACCCTGCCTACATCCTCCCGCATCGAGGTGAAGGACGGGGCCAGCTTTTCCACACCATATGGCGTCTCCAGCTGCTCCGCGACCGCCCGCATCAGCTTGCTCTGCTTCTCCTGGTCGGCAGCGCCGCTCAGCATGGACCATCCCTGCGGATTGATGAAAATTCGTCCCTCGCGGTCTGTGCTGATCCCGAATTTGACGTTGTCATCGGTGATGCCGCGCGCGTACCATTCGCCGTCCCACAGATACTGGTTGACAACCTCATTGGTCTTCTTCGCTTCCTCCCGAAACTCCCGGGCCTTATCCGAATGGCCGCTGCTCTCGCAGATCCCTGCCCATACGTTGAACGCATAGGCCGTCGCGATCGTCAGCCAGCCGGAAACCCCTTTGCCCTTGTAACCGACCATATTCATCGGGTCGCACCAGTCGCCCTGGTTAATATAATTCAATCCCCGTTCATCACGGTCGTTCATCAGCCAGTACATGGCCTTGTGGATATGTTCGAATACGGATTCCGTTTCCGTGCTGTCGGCATAAGGAAGCTTTTCCTCCAATATGGAGTAATCGTTCGTCTCATCCAGATAGGTGCTTAAGCAAATGGGCAGCCAGACGCAATGGTCCGTATGCGGAACCTGATTAATGTACTTCAGCTCCGCATCCTCATGCAAAATGATGCCATCCGGCATGGCACCGCTTGCATTTTGCTGCCTTAATGCGATCAGGAAGGCCTCTCTTGCCGTCTGCGGCTTGATGTAGCTCATCCCCATATGGTCCTGCAGGAAATTGCGCGTCTGCGGATCGGTTGTGAGGCGGTTCGTTTGCCCGTGATAATACATCTGCCGCGGCAGCCAGTGATTGACGAAGTTGTCCAGATCCGGGTCCGGCGTTGTAATCTCGATGCGGCCTCTGCCTTCCCGTATGTAGCGGTCATATTCCCGTTCAGCCGCCGTGAAGCCGTCTTCGCCGTCCGCATTGGTATTCAGCAGGTAGCTGCTGCGGATTTGGGCAACCTGTTCTTCATCCTTGGCCGGTCCAAAAATGAATCTGTAAGCTTCCTCATCACCTGGCGCCAGCTCGAACCGATACTGCAGGACAGCTGCGGGCGTTTCGTATCTTGCATCCCCTTTGGACAGAAGCTCCTGATCCCGGACCGCTGTTGGCATGGCAATGCCGCCCTCTCCTTCAAAGGCCTCCTGGTTCACTTCCCAGGCCGCAGGCTTCCGCTCCGCGATGAGGAAGGTTTTGTCGCTGAATTCCTTGATTTTATAATAATCCTGATATTTCTGGTATGGGGTGATCGAAGTACATACAATGGCTTGCAAATCCTCGTGATATTGTCCGGATTGATTCATCCATGACATATAACCGACGGTGAAATATGGGTAAATGCTTAACTTCCTTGGCGCTCCCGACAGGTTCTTCACCTTCACACGCCACAGCTCCATAGCGTCTTCCCGCGGCAGACTCAAGCTCATCTCGACATGAATCCCCTTACATTCCACCCTCCATACAATTCTGCTCTTCCCGATTGCAAAAGTGTACTGATCCGCCGGTACGCGCACAGGCTCATACGGAGCGGAGAACACTTCGCCGCTTTCCTCGTCCTTTATGTACAGAAAACGTCCGGGATGATGCGCATAATACGGCTGCTCCGGCTGCATGAACGTCTTCGCCTCCAGATTGGGCGCGTGAGAGTACTTGGCAGGCTCCGGCTGCATAAATTGGGCCACGGCATATCCGCGGCAGTTCATATGAATCATCATCTTCTCATTCCAGAGGAACCCTGAAGCCTTGGGGAGGGCGGTGGGACTCGCCAGCTCGTAATACTCTTGATCTTCCGATGCTCTAATCATTTTTTCATACCTCACTTCCATTGGTTTCAACAACGATTCAGCAGATTGGAGGCGATATGTGTCGGCAGGTTCTATCAATCTACCACGGGTTTCCTGTTCATTATATTACACTGGCCCGGACAAAAGATAATCCCGAGAAAAATAGATGCACTGGGGGATATGCCCACTGCTGTTTGTTTTTCTTATTCTGTCATGTTGTTGTTCTCTGGCTGCAGCTTTCGGATCAGAACGATTTGCCCAATATGATATGAATTATGGATTGCAGCATTACTAATTACTTCCCACCAGGCTGCAGACACCGGGAACCCAAGCGCCGGTGCCTCAAGGCTTTCTTTACTCAGCAGATCCTGCCATCGCAGCAGCGCTTGAAGAAGACGCTCTCTCAAATTACTGAATGCAGTATGCTCCGGTAAGATAAAGCTATCGTTGTTGTCTTTTACCGCTATTTCTGCATCCGCACGGCCTTGCTCAAATCTGGTCAGCCATATCTCATTCCAATACAGCAGGTGCTGCGTGATTTCGGCTATGCTGTGACATTGCGGAGCAGGCTTCCAAAAAGCTTCTTCCTCGGTAATCCCTTCAACCGCCTGTTTAAAAGGCAGATGCCAGCTCGGGTCATCCGCATTAGCCAACAACTGATTTGCAAGAACATCCTTCGCGTGCACCATCCGTACCCGCCTCCTTCTATTCATGTTTCAAGGCATCAAATTCTGATTATACCTGCTGTTTGAAATTAAGTGACCCTGGAATTTGAATAATGAACTGCCAATGGATATGATAGCTTTATCATTGTTTGGGGGAGGCTTCGTAACGTGGCAGTCTTAATCAACGAGCAAATTAGAGCTTCCGAGGTGATGCTCACCGGAGTTAACGGGGAAAATCTCGGTGTCGTCTCCAGAGAAGAGGCGCTTGCCATGGCCCGCTCTCAAGGGCTGGACCTGGTCTGCACCTCGCTCATGAGCAGCCCGCCGCCCTGCAATCTGGTCGCCAAGGGCAAAGGAAAGGCGCTCGCTCAGAAGAAAGCAGGAAAAACAGACAGCGGCACACCTGCAGGGAAGAACGCAAAGGGAAAGAGCACCATGGAGAAGGTCAAGGAGCTGCGGTTCACCGCCCATATAGAGGAGCATGACTATGACACCAAGCTGCGGCAGGCGGACAAGCATCTGCGTTCCGGCAAGCCGGTGCAGCTGGTCGTCAAAGCGACGGGCGCCAAAGAAGCCGCTGCCGCCAAGGCAGTGCTGGAGCGGCTGCTGGCTGATCTGAAAGAGGCAGGAGTGAAGGAAACGGGCATCCAGACAAGCGGCAAGGGCTCACAGGTGAAGGTCAATCCGCGTTGAACGGCAAAAGCCGCAGCATGGCATTCATACCCATGCTGCGGCTTTTATGTTATACCCGCTCCCCCGGCTCCGCTTGCACGGAGCCGCCATGATCATGACTACTCATCCTTTTCGATGCTGGATGAAATTTTGCGGGACAGCTTCACCAGCAGCTTCTTTTCCTGCTCCGTGAGATCAGCGGTCGTCACGCTCTCCATCTTGCTCCATATCTCCATCACGTTGCTCTCCAGATCGCGGCCAGCCTGGGTAAGGGATACAATCGTGACACGGCCGTCCTCGGCCGAGCGGCTGCGGGACACCAGACCGGCTTCCTCCAGCCGCCGTACCGATTTGGCTACCGTGGAATGATCGAGCCGCAGCGTACGGCCAAGGCTCTGCTGGGATTGATGATCCTGATCCCACAGCTGCATAAGCATCAGCTCCTGTCCGACGAACAGGCCTATTTCCCGCAGCAGCTGAGCCGCTAATGCCCGGTGCGAACGGGCCAGCGCAAATATTGAAAAACTGACCGGAAAACGCTCCTTTGCGCTTAATTCAGGGTAAACTTCTTTTTTTGCATCGGCTTCGCGGTTCTGTTCCTTGCTCATAAGCAACCTCAACTTTCATCATTTGTTCCGAACACACGTGAATGGATGCCCCAAGACTATCATTTTGAGCGGATTGAGGCAAGCGCGGAAATGTTATGGTTTATGACGGATTGGGACAGGCCGTGCCTCATTCACTTTTATTTATTCGATTATACTGTTATTCTGATTACAATGCTTGTCTAACCGGGCCAGAAAAAATATTGAGGTGAATTTTAAATGAGCAGTATCGGAAGGAATGAACCCTGCCCTTGCGGGAGCGGAAAAAAATACAAAAAATGCTGTTTGGAGCAGGACCGTGCTTTGGCGCAAATGAAGCAGGCTGCCCCTCCCGCCAGCATGAAGGAAGAAGAAATCAACAGAGAGCTTGTTTCGTTTGCCAAGTCCCCCGCCAAGCTGCGTGAATTCGTGGGTCAGTTTGATTGGCCAAATCAGGCGCAGCGGCAATTGGCGGAAGAACTGGCACTGGAGTTGTATGCAGAATATAAGCCCAGCTCTGAAGAAACGCGGGAGACCCTCGCCGGAACGATTGTGCTGTGGAACAGCTTTTGCAAGGATATAAACCCCGGCTTCCGTAAACCAGGCGGTTATAAAGGAGCTTTAGAGTTCTTTTTTCTGATCGATTCCACAGGTGAGTTGCCAAACCAAAGCAAGCTGGCTGCCAAACACAATGTTTCTGTCTCCACACTGACCAATTGTCTGAACAGGACGAAGGATTATTTTGAAGAAAAAGGACTGATACTGAATGAACCCGAGAATGACCCAATTCAGCAATCTCCCGCTTTTTCAACTGTGTAGCATGAAACAAAGATAGCGATTTGGATGACGTGGATCGGCTGCTTAAATCTCACGAGGATGAGGCTGCCTGTTTCTAATTCGTTTGTATTGAATAACTCTTCGATTGCTCCTCCAGATTAAAGTTGCCTGATGAACAGGAGTTTCCCGGGTAACGCAAAAATAAGCCTCTAAACCACAGCGTTGTCGTGGTATTAGAGGCTTATATAGCTTATACAACCCCAAACAAATATTTTTTCAAAGGATCGCGGGGCGCTTTTTAATCGCTTTGCTTCTTGAGCTTGTTCATTTCCTCCAGAGCCATTTCGTTGCACTGCCTGATAAAGCCAAGCAGCAGCTGCATTTCCTGTTCATTGTATTGTGAGAGAATCCGGAGCGTAGACTGCATTACCGAGTGGAACAAAGGCGATATACTGGCCGAGCCACTTGGTACGGGCTTAACAACCACCCTTCTGCGGTCGTTGGGATCCCTGTCCCTGATGACATAACCAGCCTGCTCCAGCCGATCAATGACACTCGTAACAGCTCCGGTTGTCAAGCCGGTTAATCGGGCCAGCTGCCCGGCCGTGACCGGCCCGGCTTGATTCAAGTAATCCAGGCATTTATGATCGGTGGCATTCAAGCCCAATTTTTCAGAGATTGCCTGATGAAGCATGACAGCCCGCGCGCTATTTTGCCTCAGCTCTGAGAGCAGTGCTTGCTGTGATGGCGTAAGTTCAGGAAGATCGGCGGAAAAATGCTCTGTTGACATTACGAAACCTCCGGTATACAATTTAAATATCTTAATCAATCAAGATAATCAATTAATCGAGATTCTTTATAAATCAATATTCTTTGGGTGTTAAGTATATCACAGGGCACTTGACATCACCAAAACTCTTATCCCGGAGAGGATGGGTCTATATGACAAATCAAGAAGATCTGAAAGCTATCAGCAGTCTGTTCGCAAGATTGCGCGATGCCTGGAACACAGGTGATGGGGCGGCCTATGGCCAATGCTTTACGGAGGATGCCGACTATGTAACCTTTATGGGGCAGCATCTGAAAGGAAGGAAGCAGATTGCCGAGGTCCATCAAATGCTGTTCGACGGACCTCTCAAGGGTTCGGTCATGGATTCCAGCACTTCCTCCGAGCTGCAACCCCGCTTTATCGCCCCTAACGTAGCCATCGTTCATGCAACAGGGGAGGTAAAGCTCACAGATGCTGCTCAGGATCCTAACGATAGAGGATCGATCAATACGAATATGCTGCTGAAGCAAGATGGGGAGTGGAAATTAACGGCTTTTCACAACTGCCGTGTCCAAGAAATGCCGCAAGGCAGACGATAACTATTCGGGCTATTGAAAAAAGCAGTCATAGAAAAATCAAACGGCACTTTGATGGAGAACCAAGGTGCCGTTTGCCCAACTACCGCAGCCGCTTGATATCTTCAATTAGCTTTTCAACATTTTCTCTCTTTGTCGCCCAGCTGGTGCAGAAGCGGACCGCGCTGTGCGTCTCGTCTGCTTTTTCCCAAAAAGAAAAAGAATAGTTCTCCTTTAGCTCTTCAAGCAACCTGTCCGGCAATATTGGAAACTGCTGATTCGTGGTGGAATGGTATTGGAAAGGAATCCCCTGCTCAGTCAGGACATCCCGGAGCAGTACGGCCATATCTACCGCGTGTTTGGAAATTTCAAAGTATAAGCCATCCTCAAACAAGGTTTCAAACTGAATGCCAAGCATTCTGCCTTTGGCCAGCAGTCCGCCCTTTTGCTTGATATGGTAGCGGAAGTCTTTCTTCAACGCTTCGTTAACGATGACCACGGCCTCGCCCATCATGGCGCCAATTTTGGTTCCGCCAATATAGAACACATCGCACAGTCTGGCGATATCGGCCAAGGACAGATCGTTATCCTCCGCAGCCAGAGCATACCCCAACCGCGCTCCGTCTATGAACAAAGGCAATCCGCTCTCCCGGCAAACCCGGCTCAACGCCTCCAGTTCAGATTTGCTGTAGATTGTTCCGTTCTCGGTAGGCTGGGAGATATACACCATGCCAGGCTGAACCATATGCTCATGGGTGGCGTCGCTCCAATGGACCTCCACCAATTCTTTTACCTGCTCTGCCCGAATTTTCCCATCATCGCTCGTCAAGGTTAATACCTTGTGGCCGGTGGCTTCGATGGCTCCGGTCTCATGTACGGCAATATGCCCCGAGATTGCGGCAATCACGCCTTGATGCGGACGCAAAATGGATGCTATAACGGTCGTATTGGTCTGCGTGCCTCCAACGAGAAAGTGCACGTCCGCAGGCTCTGCATCACATGCTTTTTTAATATAAGCCCTCGCCAGCTCACAGTGCGGGTCCGTGCCATATCCGCTGGTCTGTTCGTCATTCGTTTCCAGCAGCCGCTTCAAGATGCGCTCGTGGGCGCCCTCGGTATAGTCGCATTCAAATCGGATCATCCGGTTTTCTCTCCATTCTCTCCAGCTTATCCAGCTTTTTCTGTATCGACATGATTGAAGCATGCAGCTCTTTCATTTCTTTGGCGGTTAATCCGCGAAATAATCTTATAATCTGTTCGTCAGATCTTTCGTTGAGCTGGTTATAAAATTCCGTTCCCTTTGGTGTTAAACGCAGCAGGCTGATTCTCTGATCCGTGTTGGAGCTTTCCTTGACCAGCAGCCCTTCTTTACAAAGCTTGTTTACGATTCGGCTCATATAGCTGCGGTCGATATTGAGCGCATCCACCAGTGTGTTGGCAATGCAGGCCCCATTTAAGCCGATCTCAATCACCACACGCGCTTCTGTAAAAGTATAACCCGTATCCAGCACATGCCTGTTTAACACACCAAGAATATTCGTATACCGCCTGTTAAACCGCCGGATATCCGCGATCACGTCAGCATCGATATGGATGGGGACCCCTCCTTTTTTGTGGACTCAGTCAACATGATCATAGTTAATTTTAGTGGACTGTGTCAACATTATTAAAATCAAACTCAAAATAAACGCTTTGGTTAGCGTGTCGATAAAGATACTTTCTTTAGCATAAAAAAAGCGCCATAGGCGCTTTTAAGTAAAATATATTCTTTCTGCTCGTGTTGTTATTTCATTTTTCGTCTTTCCGTCGTTCTCATCCCGAGTTTTTTCAACCAATCCCATTTCTTGAAGTTTACTTGTCCTCTTCCCAACCATTTGGTGGGTACTGTCAATGAGTGGGGAAATCTCTCCGGCTCTCATTTTTCGCTTTTCAGTCTGTAAAACGGTTAAGATTTCTAATTCAATAGGATCAAGCATTATATCTTGGTCTAACTCTATAACCTCTTCTTTAAAATTGTCTGAGATATAAACGATACTGCACAGACCAACAGAACATTCAGGGCATTTCCAGTGAAACATTTCGAAGCTATCTTGTTTCTCCAATGGATAACATGACCCACAATTGTTACACTTGATGGTTTGATTACTTGAAAGGTAGTCATGAACAGCCCTCGTATATTCAAAACAACGTTGAACAAAATAATTACGATATTTACGTCCTTGTGGGTACCCCCAGCTCATTCTTTCACTTTCAACCAAGCCATAATACAGAGCGTATACTATTACTTGTTGGCCGTCCTTATCCCGAGTATTCTTATATTTCGATAGTAAAAAATTTGATTCAAGAGAAGCAAAGAAATCACCCAACTTTGGCATAACAATAAAATGACTTGTTGGAGGATTTGTAATATCGGAAAAGTAATTCCCCCCAATATCCCCACTTGAAATTCTTTTTTTCGTCTCACGTGCTTCTTTAATTATTGTATCCAAGAGGGCTTTTTGGTTGTATCGATCCAATTTATTTTCAAAAGGTTCCAAGGCAAAACGATTTAATTTATCAAAATACAAGTTAACCGTCTGCTCATAGTACTTTCTAGATGCAAGTCTAATAGCCTGAAGGTTTATTCTTTGTCCTTTTGAGACCCTGTCCAAATAGCAATAGTGTAATAGATGACCAATAATTCTTGGAACATTAAATGACGCTTGGAATAATAGCCTGTAATATTCATCCATAGTCGTTGAGGAGCAATCGAAAAAATCTTCTGATACTAAATTAAATGATTTAAATCGTGTTTCTAATAATCTTGTTGTATAGTCTATTGCAGAACGCTCCATCTCTTGAACTTCAGTAGCCTCGTACAATTCAGAAAAATCCAAACTAAGTGTGTCCACTTTATTGGGATCGATCTTCCCAAAGTAAACTCTTCCGGGATATCCCGCAATTTTTAACTTAATCGCTTCATTGCTTGAATTATTTAGAGGAGATAATATAACATCAACAAAAAGACGTTGATCAACAAAAGTCAACTCTGAGAAGTCATCAAGAAAGATAACCAATTTAGATAAACCACATTCACTTAACAAAACTTGAATTTCTGAAATAATCTCACTAAATGGAAATGATTTATACACAATATCTGAATACTCATTATAAATTTCATTATCGTCTAGAGATTTATCAAAGTCAGAAAGAGTGGCCTCACCGGAAATCCCACCCGCTGGCAATCCATTAGAATTGATTTGGAACTGACTTGCCCCTTTTGTACTTGCTGTTAGGGAACTCTCTGTTTGTTTCTTCGCTCTTATTTGTGTAGTGATTTTTTGCAATATCGGTAATTCATGAGTTTCAAGTTTTGTGTTTTTAACTCGTGCCTGAATTTTTTCCAAACTTGATCTTAATTCATCGTACTGCTTCTTTTTGCCCATCCATCGTTCCACAAGAGATAAATTTTCGCAAGTTATCCCAATCTCCCTAAGAAGTTCTGAGATGACTTGTCCAAGCAAAGATTTCCTTAAAATATGAGCCCTAAAAGCAGCCTCACTTATATTTTCTTTTACAGCAACCTCTTCGGATGTATGTAATGTGGGGATAATATCATAAAGTGATTTAACATCTAAATATACTGTGATTACTTTTCGCTTTTCTCTCATGGAAAGCTGTGCCTTTGTAAAGACAGTACTTTTTCCTGTCCCCTTTCTTCCAAGAAGAAATGTCGTATTACTTGATAAAACTGAATTTAAAACAGCGTCACCCGGAAGAGGATCTACATAAATTTTATCGACTGGATTAATTCCAATCTCATCCTCAAAATCCCTTAACTCAGCTCGCCTGTATTGTCTTAGTGATTCGGCAACTTCTTTAAATTTAATTTGCTCCATTACTGTCCTCCCTAATTAGCCTCCCTGTTATTTTATACTATATCATTTTAAAAATCTCGTCTTTTATCCCCCTCCTTTTGCTAATTCTATTTATCATCAGCTAATAAAGAAAAGTACACTCAGGTTATCCCTAGTGTACCTCTCCAAGTTCCGTTCGCTATTCATTAAAAACTGTCTTATCAAGCCGCGCCGAACAGCTTCATAAAGCCCATAATGATAATACCGACTACACCGAAATCCGTATCGCCAAATGTCGTACCGCTGAAGCCTACACTGGACATGAACACGAGCATGATTGCAGGCAGGAAGCTGATCAACAGACCATTGGCGAACGCGCCCAGCATCGCTCCGCGCCGTCCTCCGGTAGCATTGCCGAATACGCCGGCAGTGGCGCCGGTGAAGAAGTGCGGCACCAGACCCGGAATGATCACCTTCAGGCCGACAAGCGGCAGGATGAACATGGACAGCAGACCGGCAATGAAGCTGAAAATAAAACCGATAATAACTGCGTTAGGCGCAAACGGGAATACCGTCGGGCAGTCCAGCGCCGGTTTGGTGTTAGGCACCAGCTTTTCGGCAATGCCTTTGAACGCTGGCACGATCTCGGCGATCAGCATACGCACGCCTGCCAGAATGATGTATACCCCGGCGGCAAACGTAATCGCCTGCATCAATGAGAATACGATAAAGTTCGAGCCGTTGGACAGTTCGGTTTCGATATATTCACGTCCGGCGAACAGGGCGACCACGATGAAGAACAGCGTCATCGTCAAGGAAACCGCTACCGAAGTATCGCGCAGGAAGCCAAGCTGCTGCGGCACTTTGATCTGCTCGGTTGTCTTTTCCTTATTGCCGAACCATTTGCCGATGGTAGCGGCAGTAAAGTAGCCGACGGAACCGAAGTGACCTACTGCAAAGTCATCACTGCCGGTGATCTGGCGCACATACGGCTGCAGCAGCGCCGGGAAAATCACCATACAGAGACCGAGAATGATGGAGCCGACCACAACGAGCGGGAATCCGCTCAATCCGCCGATGGTCAGCGATACCGCGATCAGACATGCCATGAACAAGGTATGATGGCCTGTCAGAAAGATATATTTCAGTGGCGTGAAGCGTGCCAGAATGATGTTGACGATCATGCCGAACACCATAATCAGGGCGGTCATGGCGCCAAAATCACTTTGGGCGGCCGCGACAATCGCTTCATTCGTAGGCACGATGCCTTCCACCTGGAACGCATGGTTGAACATCTGGCTGAAGATATCCAGCGAGCCCGTCAGCACCGTTGCGCCGGCGCTGATGATCACGAAGCCCATAATGGTCTTCAGTGTACCGGACACCACTGCGGCTACGGGCTTGCGCTGAAGCAGCAGGCCCACCAGGGCGAACAGTCCGACCAGGATGGCCGGAGTGCCCAGGATGTCATTCATAATTAAGTTCATCATATCGGCTGGACCTTCTTTCAGTAATTATTAAGACAAATGAGGATCAAGCTTGGATTTGATTTCCGGGATGCTCATCATGTTTTCGAGCGACACCACCGTGCGGCTGCCGTCGTTCAGCTGTGCCATAATGTCGGCCGCACCGATGAAGATATCCGCCTGCTCTGTTTTGGCTGAAGACAGATCCGTATGATCCACATCCGCTGTTTTGCCCATCTCGCCCAGCGCTTTCTTGATATTCATCTCCATAATGAAGCTGCTTCCCAATCCGTTACCGCATACGACCATAATTTTCATAGTTGTTGTTCCTCCTTGGAATATTGTTGGATATACTTCATAACTACCGATTTATCGGTGCTGTTCAAAATGTCCTCGATGTTTGACGGCTCGCCCAGCAGCTGCGTCAGCTGCACGAGCGCTTTCAAATGCGAGGAACGGTCTGCCGCTGCCAGAATGATGACCAGTCTGACCGGCTTGCCTGGCCCAAACTCCACGGCCTCGTCCAGCCGCATGAAGCTCATGGACAGCGAGCGTACCCCCTGATCGGGACGAGCATGGGGAATGGCGACGCCTGGCGTAATCACCACATACGGACCATTTTCTTCAATCGATTGAATCATGGCCTCGACATAACGAGGCTCAATAGTCCCCATCTCCAGCAAAGGCCGTGATGCCAACCGAATAGCCTCTTTCCAGTCGGAGACCCGGGTTTGAAATATGATATTCTGCTCTGTGATTAATTCATCCAGCACTGGTTTCTCCGCTCCCTCCAAGGAATGCTTGTTTGTTTTGTGTGCCTGCGCATAAATATGCTGCTGGAGCGCCTTTTCCAGCTCCTCCTCATCAGAGATGACCGCATACTGCGCTATGATTTTCATTAAAGAAGACGTGTCCATGTTCTCCACCGTATAACCGTACAGCTCGTTCATTACCTGCTGGCGCAGCTTCTGCTTATCCTGCAGTTCGAGAATCGGCGGCACCACGAACAGCGTTTTATCCGTTCGCAGGTGCACGGTGGAGAAGACCATGTCATATTCCAGACTGCTTTCGGCCGCATCGCGGACGGAGAGCGCATCCAGAAAGAGAATATCCGGGAACAGCTCGCGCAGCGTATAGATCAGGATATTACTCATCCCGATGCCATTGGCGCAGACGACGATCGCACGCTTGCGGTCATCCAGCATCGTGCCCTGCCTGCGCAGCCAGCCGCCGAAATGAATCGTGAAATAGGCGGCCTCGCTCTCCGGCACCGGATGACCAAGCACCCTCTCCAGCGGCTGCAAAGCCTTCCGGGTCAAATGATACAGATCCGGGTACACCTTGCGGATGCGGGCAGCCATCGTGTTCACGACGTGAATGCCATACAGCATCCGGTAATAGGCCGGGCGAAGATGGATGTACAGCTGCCGGTAAAAGGTCTCACGGTCGTGCAGGCTGACGCAGGCCCAACGCTCGAATTCGTCGGTGATCTCCGTCATCAGCCGCCGGATCTCATGGTCTTCCTGCAGCGGCGAAATATCCCGGGTCCGATTCATGCCGAGCAGATGCAGGGTGGCATACAGACACTCGGTCCGGCTCCACCTAGCATGAAAGGCGGCGCTGGAGGTCATCTCTTCCACCAGCTTGTACTCGTCGGATGCCGTTAGCTCTTCCCAGCTCTTGTTGTCGTCCAGCACTTCTCCTTTGCCGATAAGCTGATCCGTACAGAGCATCAGGTAGGTCAACTCCTGCAGCCGCTCATCCGCAAAGGTCATGCCAAGCTGCCGCTCGATCTGCTCCAGCTGCTGCTGGATGGCCGCAATCTGCTCTTGCCGGTCGGGCCAGAGGCTGTGAATGATCAGCTCCCGGCTGGCGCTGTGCAGAATATCCGGCACCCACTCCTCAACCAGCCTTCTTTTCGCCCTGCTGCTCCCCTTGAAGGAATAGCCGTCTATCTTCGAATATTGCACCTGCAGCTTGCGCTCCTGCATGTTCCGCTTGAGCCGCTGCAGATCTTTGAGTACCGTATTGCGGGAGACCGAGGCAATGGACTGAAAATGAAACACCGATAAGGGCTCTTCCCCGAGCAGAATCATCAGGCCGAACATCTTCTCCCGGTCCACCTCGGAAAAGGTATACGAACGCCGGGTCAGCTTCTCCGGCAGATCCTCCTCCCGAATGCGGTCCGTTAAAAAATAGCCCACCTGCCGCTCATAACCAACGGGTTGATATCCATGGTATATCAGCCAATCGTTGATTTTACCGATGCTGTACTGCAGCTGTCTTCTGCTGAGCTCCGTCCTTTCCTGAAGCTCATCCATCCTGAGAGAGGAAGACTGCTGCAGGAGCTGCAACACGTCAGCACTTCGTTCGTCCAGGTTCATCTTGATGCCTCCCTTGATTCAAGCGTACAACAGAACCCGCGAAATCCCCACTGTTTTTGAGTCCCATTCTTGTTGTCATGTTTGCACACAATTATATACTTCAAAATTTTAGGAATAGGTTAGGGTTTGCAGGTGAGAAGGAGGCTATGCTGGGATTTGTTTTGATGAAGAAGGTCCTTCCCTTCTAGATTATCTACAATTTGTCTTCTACTAAAGCTAGAACTTGCTCGTTATCTATCTTCTTCATATCTGTAACTATTCTTTGTGGCTTTAACGTTAAAAAGACACGGATCTAAGTTCCGCGTCTTCAAAAAAAAAACCATATGAAATTATTTCAATCGCCTTTTATTTAAGTAGAATCATACAGTGTATGTATTTACTATCCAGGTTTTTTATGACAAAATTATCAGTGAAAGCCCCTATCTTGCTATAACAAGAGATTCTTTAAAAAGAATATGACTAATCAACAGGGATTACACATTCCCTAACCTTGACCTGATTTAATTCAGGTAATAATCGTAACCCCGATTAGGGGCTTTCAATTCTAGAACACTTAAGGAAGTGTATAAATGGCAGACGAGAACCTTCTTTTATCAAGAATTGAAAGCTTATTAAATAAAATTTATATTACGAGAAAAGCAAGAATCAAGTCAGAAGCAAGATTAGAGAGATTTGATTTCCTAACTCAACTTCTCATCAATTATTATACTCTGGTTATTGTTGGGTTAAGTATTTGGATACTTTATGATACTAGGAATGCACAATTAATATCTGTAGTTACAGTTATTGCATCAGTATTACTTTTTGGTCTTTCAATTTTTGTAACTTCAAGGAATTTTAAAGGGAGATCATTGAATTTTAAAAATTGTTATATAAAACTAGACGAAATTTACAATCAAGGCGAATTGTTAAAAGGTACACCAGGTGGCTTAACTCAAAAAAGTATTGCTGAACTACAAAAAGAATATAATGAGGTCATATACAGCGTTGAAAACCACTCTACCATAGATTACATAAGTGTTCTCCATGATATGAAAAAAACAAGCCATTCACAATACCTTTATCTTCTATTGAAGAAGTTTATATTTATTTTAGTAGTATGTTTAATTGTTTTCTTTCCAATAGTGCTTGTATATTTTGTAACAAGGACGTGATAACATGGCTTCCTCTGCCTCAAGGTTACTCCAACAGAAATTTAAAGTTGAATATATAAAAACAAAATACTTCGAGAAAATTGCACATAGAACCACCCCTGGTATAGATAGAATAAATAGAGCATCCTTTGAAAAACGTTTTGATGAGTATGTAAATGTTATTTCTAATAAAACGCTTAATGGCACATATAAACTGATACCATACAAAGAAAAGCTTATTTCTAAGGGCTCAGGTAAAATTCCTAGGCAAATATCAATCCCTACTATAAGGGACAAAATTACTTTATATTTGTTGAACGAGATCTTGTCAGATATTTTTGAAAACCATGTAAATAAAAAAATTATTCAAACTATGATTTATGAATTGAAACAATCAATTTCTTCAAAAAAGTTCGATTACTTCATAAAAATTGATATTAAAGAATTCTTCCCTTCAATATCTCATGATTATCTTATGAAACTTGTGCGTAAGCGAATTAGAAAAAAAGAAATACTTAGTTTAATCGAAATGTCACTCAAAACCCCGACTATCTCTTATCCGACAAAAGTTCAAGAACCGAATAGTAAAGGGGTTCCTCAAGGAATTTCAATCGCCAGTATTCTCGCCAATATTTACATAAGTGAGATTGACAATAAGTACGCATCTGAATCCAACGAATTTAAATATTTTCGCTATGTTGATGATATCCTTGTTCTTTGTAAAAGCACAAACTACATGACTATAAAAGAAGATATAATAAAATTATTAAAAAATTTAAATTTAGAAACAAGCCCCACTAAAAACAAAACAGGACCTATCTCAGAAGGTTTTTCATATCTGGGATACCATTATAAAAATCTTGGACATTGTTATGGTTTTTCTGTTCGTGAAGAGTCAATAAGAAAGTTTGAAGATTCGATAATAAAAATCTTTTCCGAGTATAAATTTAATAAACAACAAGATACCGAGAAGTTTATTTGGAGGCTTAACAAAAAAATCACTGGGTGTATTTTTGAGAAAAAGAAATACGGATGGATATTCTTTTATTCACAAATAGACGACTTGAAATTACTATATCATTTTGATTGGTTTATAGAAAAATTATCTGATCAAATAGAAGTTGATAGCAATGTTAGAAAAAGAATCAAGCGATTTGTAAGAAGTTATCACGAAATAATATATAACTTGAAGGGATCAAAATATATACCTAACTTCGATGATTATAATATAAATGAACAACGTTCACTTCTTAGGGAAGTATTCAATATCAAAGGCATAAACAATCTTACTGACTTAGAAGTTTCGAAAAAATTCAAAAAGAATGTGTTTAGATATATTAAAGAACTTGAAAAAGATGTGCAAAACTTCTCATAAACAAGCTGATGATTAAGAAGGCAAAAGAGGATCTTGAGAACTTATCTTGAGTTCCACTATTTAATTGCTCTTTTCTTCATTCTAAACCGAATTACGGCGACTCCTTGGACAGCTTAAGAGTATTGTATACAAATGGGCTGAGATTATATCATGATATGCTATTAGATGCTCAATTAACCATTAACCAACATAGTACAAGTATGTTATTTTTTAAGTGAAATTTTATTTTCATTCGCTGTTGTTGAATCGGCAATTATGGGGGAATATCCTAAGAAACTAGCTTTTATGCATTGGCTTGTTGAGCCGTGGGAATATGACATAATAGAAGCTTATGACAACAAAGAAGGGGCCGTCCTAAAAGTCAATTTGTGGTTTTTTGTCCTCCACTTTAAACCGAATTTCTTCGAATAAAAGGACCTCAATATCAACTATACAGTGAATTTGAGGTCCTTTTTTGTGTTGTAATTGGGATGTTCCCATCTCATGCGAATAGTTTTAGGACAACCCCCTTCTTTATTTGAGCTGTATTACAAAACTCATTCACCCTGATCCTCCATCAGCGCTTGAATCTTCTCGGCTGTGCCGTCCGGAAGCGGCACATGGACCGATATTTCAAGCTCCGGGGATTCTAAAGGCTGCAGCGTGAGATGGTCAAATTTCAATATGCCTGCTTCCGGATGATACATGATTTTATGAGCATCATAGGCGTCCAATATGTCATAGCTCTGCCAATACTCTTTGAACTCGGGGCTTGCCTCGCTTAACAATCCAACCTGTTCAGCCCACCAAGGATCATCCACATATTTGGCATATTCCGCCCGGAATCTGGCAATGGTCCGCTTGGCGTGAGCTTCCCACTGATCCCCTTTCAATGCACGAAAATATTCCGATGTGAACGTGATCCAAAGAAAGTTCCGCTCTCTTTCCGACTTGCCCGCCAGATCCACAAAATCGCCCTTCAGCGCACGGAATGCATCATTCCAGGCAAGAATGTTCATTCTGACATCCATAACCGTAGCGGGAGATGTCCCCAGGCTGTCCAGATGCCGCTGAATCACCGGGCTGACCTGCCCATTCAGAGAACGGGGGCGTTCTGGAGGAAGCTGACGGTGAGCCAGCAGAAACATATGCTTGCGTTCCGTTTCATCCAGCTGCAGCACTCTCGCCAAGCTTTCAAGCACTTCAATGGATACATGGATTTCCCGCCCCTGCTCCAGATAGGTATACCATTCAAGACTGATGCCTGCCAGCGTCGCTACTTCAGCCCGCCGAAGACCCGGAGTACGACGCCGCCCTTCAGGCAGACCGAGCTGCTTGGGAGATATACGCGCCCGACGATTGCGTAAGAATTGAGCCAATTCACTGTAGCGGTTCGGTTGCAAGTCCGGCATGTTCATCCCCCTCCTTATGTTCATCCTACTAACTTGGTAGTGACAGTACTAGAATAAATGCACCTCTGAATATCCAATTAACTTGATTATACAATGGGTGTCGAACAGATACAGTACGAACCAATAAGGAGCGATCCTCAATGACAATGAACTTGCAAAATAACACCATCCTGATCACTGGCGGTGCTACCGGTATCGGATTTGCGCTTGCCACCAGATTCCTGAACAATGGCAATAAAGTGATCATCGCCGGCAGAAGAGCCGATAAGCTGCAGGAGGCCCAAGCCATCCATCCTGAACTGATTACGTATGTAAGTGATGTATCGAAAGAGGAGGAGCGTGTTGCACTTTTTGAAAAAGTAACCCGCGATTTCCCTCAATTGAATGTTGTACTCAACAATGCCGGAATCATGCATTATCTGAATTATAATGGTGTGGAGCCATGGCCGCAAATTGAGCTGGAGATCAAAACAAACCTGGCCGCACCCATTCATTTCACCCGGTTATTCACATCTCATCTGCTTAAGCAGAAAAATGCGGTGATTTTAAATGTGACTTCCGGGCTGGCACATGTACCGCTTGCTGCAACGCCCGTGTACAGCGCCACAAAGGCAGCCCTGCATTCCTATAGCCAGTCGATGAGACACCAGTTCAATGACCAAATCAGAGTCATCGAGATTTCCCCGCCGCATACAAACACCGATTTGGGCATTCCCGGGGCAAATACTGCCGGGATTTCTGTGGACCTCTTTGCAGACGAAGTCATGGCCGGATTGGCACGCGGAGAGGAGGAAATCACTTACGGCTTTTCCCAAGTTTCCGCCAATGCTTCCCGCCAGGAGCGGGACGAGCTTTTTAACCAGCTGAATGCCCATAACCTTGCCTAAGAAGAGTGATATGCTTTATTTTCCTCAACAGCGTTTCCTGTTAACCCATTTGAATCGCCTCGTCCATCATAAAGTGGTCGGGGCAATTCCTCTTTCAAATACTGATACAGCCTCTGGCCCGATAATTGGAACGGATACGCCGATTCCTTGCACAGCATCCCAATGGTCATATGGATGAGACTTCCGCCGACTCTCCTGAATGTGATCCTCTTCGCTTCCGGCTCCACCATAATTTTTGGAACCAGGGCCACCCCTAACCCGTTCTCCACATAAAACTTCAACGCCGTCATGCTGCCGATCTCCATGGTGTCGAGCATCATGTTTCCTTTTTCCTGCAGCACCATCTCCAGCTTTCTCCGATACGGACAAGTCGCTGATGTAATAAGCAGCCGATATCCTTGGAAATCCTCCGGTACAATCACCTCTTTTTCAGCAAGCGGGTGTCCCTCAGGCATTAATGCCACAAATTCTTCCTGAAACAAAGGCTCATAAAATAAACCCGATCCCAGCTCCGGTGCAGTACAAAGCGCAAAGTCGATTTCCCCGTTAAGGATTCGCTCGCTAAGAGTCGGGGTGTTCGAGATGTCCATGGAAATCCGGATATTCGGATACATGGACATAAACTTACTCAGGATAGCGGGCAAACGATAACTGGCCGTTGGCTCCGTCACGCCCAGCCGGATATGCCCTGATTCCCCTGATTTCAAATCCGACAGACTGGTCTGAAGGTGCTCCATATTTTTTATAATTTGCAAGCTCTGATCGTAAAACAGCCTGCCTGCTTCCGTCAGGCCGATTTCTTTGCCGCGTTCGATAAGCTGAACGCCCAGCTCTGCTTCGAGCTTTTGCATCTGCATGGTGACAGTGGATTGTGCGTAGTTCATTTCCTGCGCGGCGCGTATGAAGCTGCCGTGCTTCACGATCATCTGAAAGGTTTGCAATGCTTTAAGGTCCATGGCCCATCTCCCATAATACAGTTCAAAAAAATTGAATTCATCCTTCAAATAGTTCAATTATACAAATCACAGTAGGCAAATTACAATGAAATCATCTTAAGACAAACGAAGGAGTGAGATCATATGGAACTGAAAAACAAAGTGGCACTGGTTACGGGCGGCGGTACCGGGATCGGCAGAGCAACCAGCCTCGAACTGGCAAAACGGGGTGCGGCAGTGATCGTAAACTATTCACGCTCCCAATCCGAGGCGGGTGAAACCGTGCGGCAGATTAACAACGAAGGCGGACAGGCTATTGCCCTGCAAGCGGATGTTGCCAAAGACGAGGAAGTACGGTCTATGATCCAGGCTGCCGTCAAGCATTTCGGCACGGTCGATTTGCTGGTGAATAACGCAAGTATCACTCGGCATATTCAGATGCATGATTTGGAGGCTGCAACGGAGGAAGTATGGGATGATCTGTTCGCTGTGAATGTGAAGGGCATGTTTTACTGCGCACGGGCTGCTGCTCCTTTTATGAAAAAGAAGCAAAAAGGCGCCATCGTCAATGTTGGCAGCATCGCCGGACTGACCGGACTCGGCTCCTCGCTCCCCTACGCCGTGTCCAAAGCGGCCGTTCACGGCCTTACGAAATCGCTGGCACGGGCCCTTGCACCCGACATCATAGTGAACTGTATCGTACCCGGAGCCGTAGCGACAAGATGGTGGGAAGGCCGGGAAGCGCAAATGAGCCGCCTCGCTCCCCATCTTCCTTTGCAGCGCATCTCGACACCTGAAGACATTGCCTCCATGATCTGCACCGCCCTGGAGCAGGAGGCCATGACCGGTCAGATTATCACCGTGGATAGCGGTCAGACGTTGTAAGCTCTGTATCTAGCCAATGGTGGAAGTCCGGCGGGAAGTGGCAGCCATCCGGTTCATGGTCTGAATCCGCTGAATAGCTTGGTATATAAACTCAGACAAGGCGGTGGATCTATTTGAACCGAAAACGATGGAAGGGCACTGCACCTTTCAAGCCGGCTTCCTCTAAAAGACACGTCAAACCAAGTATTCGTCCGGGATGGAACGCGAATAACTGGTCAGGATATGCGATCAAGAAAACGAAAAGAAATTCGTACACCAGCATTTCCGGATACTGGGTTGTCCCCGGAGTAAAACCCAGCAGAAAAAACAGTTACTCTTCAGCCTGGCTTGGCATCGATGGCTTCAGCAATCCTTCGCTGATTCAGACAGGAACCGAGCATGATTATGTAAACGGCAAAGCTGTTTATTATCCATGGTGGGAAATCCTGCCCGCCCCCGAAACGAAAATCAACTACCCTGTATCCCCCAGGGATCTCATGTATGCCAAGATCGAAAAGCTGCGTAACGGGAAATGGTTAATCGTGCTTGCCAACAAAACAAAGGGCTGGGTCTTCAAAAAGGTCACACCATACACCGGACCGGCTACTGATGCGGAATGGATTATGGAGGCCCCATCTGTAAACAACAAAATAACGAGGCTGGCCAACTATGGGAAAATAAACTTTAAACAGTGCCGGGCCAATCGTAAGAATCCGCTGCTGAAGCCTCGTGATCGGGGGGTTATGCTGCAAAACGGCCGGGTCGTGTCCACCCCTTCCTTGCCTGGTCAAGCTAAAGACAGCTTCTCCGCCGCATACGGCTCCAAAATACCGCAGACGCCCAAATAAGGCTTTTGTGGTAAACCATAGACCTGATCGTCCTAAGCAAAAAGAAAAGAGCAGTTCTCTCACGGCGATGTGCCGCTGAAGAACTGCTCTCTCTTATATTCAAGTAAGTTGAAGTCATCCTCTACATGAATTTTTTCATATAGTCAGCGTATTCCTTATACCACTTTTCCCATTCCGGTTTTCGCGGGCCGAAGTCTCGTTCATCCAGCAATGCCTTGATCACATCCAGGCATACATGCCAACCTGCCAGGTCCCTTGGCGTATGATCCGTGATCTTATGGATCTTCTCGATCAGCACCAGCCTGCAGCCCTCCGGCTCGGGATACAGCTCAAACCGCACCTGGTCCTCTCCCCACGTGTACTCCAGCACCGAATGCATTTTCAGTTCGAGAATCCGCATCTCTTCATAAGTGTCATCCTGCATGTCGAACTTGATGACTCCTCCTTCGCGGAGATCGGCAACTTCAAGCTCGGAGAACCATTTCTTCAGCTTGTCGTTCTCCGTGAGCGAGGCCCAAACTTTCTCAACGGGATGCTTCAGATGACGCTCGAAACGGGCGACATAACCGTCCCCGTTCTGCTCTATTACCGCTAACATACGTCTCCTCCTCGTTTTAGAACGATTTTAATCCTCCTGATCCAGATGCCTTTCCAAATCATCCAGCCTGTCGGACCAGAATTGACGATACGGCTCGAACCAATGATGCGCCTCCTGCAAAGGCTGAGGATTCAAGCGATACATGTGATGCTTGGCATCCTTGCGCAGACTGACAAGGCCAGCTTCTCTTAATATGCGCAAATGCTTGGAAATACCCGGCTGGCTCAATGTGATGAATTCCAAGGCAACAAAAAAAGAAACCTGAGCGCATTGAGTTCCATATACGCGACTCGGTTTCTTCCTGTTCAATTTGTGACTTTCTGGTGCAAGTTAATGCTGTTGAATCTTTCCTTCGGCGGACCTGCCGGTTCTCTGGACGCTCCCTCTGTACATTTCCTGTCTGGCAGTAAGCCTTCCTCCATCTTGGCATCGATAAAATCGAGCACCGTCTGCAGGTCCTGCATCTGTTTTTGAATCCGTTCCCGGTGGCTCATCATCAAATCGTACAGCTCCGGAAGCTCCTCCATTGTGGCGTCGGGGGGCATATCCAAATAAGGCTTCATATCCTCCAGCGGCATGCCTGTTTTCTTCAGGCAGTTGATGAGCTGCAGCTTGTACAAGTCCTCCTGGCTGTATATCCGGCGTCCGTTGTCCATTCGCTGCACGCGCGGCAGCAGGCCGATCTTTTCGTAGTATCGAAGGGTATCCTCTGACAATCCGGTCAACTGTGAAGCCTTTTTGATTGTAACCATATCAAGCCCCTCCTATCTGCTCATGTATGTATTCTAAACCCTGGAGTCAACTCCAAGTCAACGGAAAATACCGGATAAAAGCTGGAAATGCCGGATAAAATAGTTTGGCTCAACCTGCTTGACCTGGAGCCGACTCCAATATATATACTAACCCCAGCAACTGATTTTACACGTTTTCATAATGAGGAGGAATTCATAATGAGTGAAAATAGATCAACCAAAATTGCACTGATTACAGGAGCAGGGGCGGGAATTGGCCTGCAACTGACACGCCGCCTGCTGGGTGAGGGCTGGGAGGTCGCGGCTCTCATCCGGTCCGGATTTTCCGAAGAAGACAGCATGATCCGCGAAGCCATCAGCGAAGGCAAACTGCGGGTATACAAAGCAGATCTGACGGACTTCAGCCAGCTGCGGCGGGTGCTTAACGAGGTCAATGGCAAAGAAGATCATATCGACGTTCTCTTCAACAATGCCGGGGGAAGCCTGCCCGAGCTGCGCTTCTCTCCACAAGGACGGGAGATGCATTATGAGCTGCAAACGGTCGTTCCGTATATCGTATTCATGGAGCTGAAAGAGCTGCTGCAAAAAGGGGCCTTAAAGACGGTGGTGAACACCTCCTCTGTAGCTCTCCGTTACGCCAAACGCTTCAAGCCTGATGAATTGCCGCGCCCGGCAGGATTTAAAAAGCTGACCGGTCCCTATGCTACTACCAAGCTGGCTCTGTCCCTTTGGACCCGGGAGCTCGCCGCGCCGATGGCGGCAGAGGGCTTGCGCCTGATCAGCGTAGACCCTGGTTCCAATAACACCTTGAGAAAGACGAAAGACTCCGGACTCCCGCCTGTTGTGAAGCTGTTGATGGGGCTGTTCTTTTCCCATCCGAGCCAAGGGGCCAACCTGTTGTGGGAGGCGGCGTTTAAGGGAGCCGACTACCCGCCGGGCTCGTTTGTGGTGAAAGGACGGGCAGCGGATCTGCCATACACAGAGACCGGCTCCAAGATTCTGAGCATGATGCAAATGATTTATGAGCAGGAATTTATAGCTGTCCGGAATTGAGGAGTATTATTCGCTGGTCGTTCTGTGGGAAAATCAAATACCCGGTTAGCTCTGATTGCAGACTAACCGGGCATTCACTTTAACGATTCTTGAACTGAAAGATAGGCACTGTGACAGAGCGGATCAGTTGACCGGATCGGCTGGTGCTGTCGGTGCTGCTGTATCCGATGGCGATGACGGATTTTTTTCAGCGGAAACCACTTCGCCGGTTTTGGAATTCACAAATGCGATATAGACATCCACGTTATCGTTCTTAACTGCAACAGAGATTGCGGCTTTTTTAGCCGCTACAGCCTGCTGAGCATCTACAATCTGGACATCTGCGAAAGATACAAAATAAAATGTTCCTTCCATATCCTCTCTCGTGCAGAAGATCGGGAAAGACTTCATGCCGTCCAGAGATACATCAAATTTCTCCTCAAGCGCTTGTTTTGCAATATTCACCGCTTTGTCTTCGCTCATATCCTCGCTTGTTTTCTCGAGGGTGTCTGAGAGGCCTGGAGCAATTGTTGCAGGGCTCGTAGGGCCAAATTCGCCCACGAACTCCGTCAGCTGATGCTGACCGGTAACCTTTACATTCGGGGCAGTGTCATTTGCGAAAGCGAAAGCGGAAAATGCCCCGTTGCCTGCGATTAATGCGGCTGCTGCTCCTACCGTAAGTGCTGTGGCGTAAAGCTTTTTTTTCATTTTTTCATACCTCCGTCATAAAAGGATTGGGATTTCGTAGCTACAAGGCCATTATGAGGGGGGCGTATTATAGACTAGTGTTCGAGTTGTAACGAAGCTGTAAAAAGAACGGACACCTTCGTATACTCATGTTCTTTGGATTCAATGTGCAGCCGAGCATGATGGAGCCGGGCAATTTCGCTGCAGATAGACAGTCCCAGCCCGATGCCTCCCAGCGCCCTGGAACGGGATTTGTCCACGACATAGAAGGCTTCGGTAATTTTTTCGATGTCCTTGTCCGGGATGCCCTTTCCATAGTCCATGACCTCAATGAGGATACCCTGCTGCCGCGAATAGCTTTTTAGGTGGATTTCCCCTCCGTTGTCAGAAGCCTTAATACTGTTTTCAACCAAATTCATCAGCAGGGTCTGCAGCAGGATGGGATCTCCGTATATCCTCTCTGCCGCGCACTCCTTCACAAATGTGATCTGTTTTGCCTCCAAGTAATGCCGTTCCATCTGTTCCACATAAGCAAACAAGGGTTTAATCTCCACAGGCTGCAAGGTAATCTCCTCGTTCTTCAAATACAGCAGCTCCATCAATTTTCCCGACAGCAGATCCAGCCGGGCCACATGCTCATGAATGTAATCAACCGCCATCCTGCGGTCTTCCTCCGTGCTGTTGGCATGATTTAAAAACTCGCTGTACCCCTTGATCGCCGTAATCGGCGTCTTCAGCTCATGGGTCAGGTTATTGATGAAGGTTTCCTTCTCTTCGTTCGCTTTTTGAATCGTTTCAATATTCGTGGATACCGCATCCACCATTTTGTTGAAATCCCCGGCCAATTCGGCAATTTCGTCGCTTCCGCTGACCTTAACTCTTTGGTGATAAGCTCCGGCAGCGATGTCCCTTACCCCTTTGTTAAGATTTCGAATCGGTACGGTCAGCCGGAACAGCAGCAGAATGAGCACGACGGATAAAACCACGGAAATGACCACACTCAAGGCAATAAAATAACTGATCATGGTATTGTAATAATCCTGCAAATAAGCGGAGCTTCTTGATATGACCAGCTTAAGCCCGTTGAACTCCATGCTGCCGCCCACGAAAATCCACAGTTTCCCGTCTAGCTTCCTGTATACAGCTTCCCGCTGTTCCCCCTGCAGCTCTTCCCGCATGCCCGCAAATTGATAGGCATTGGAAAAGACCAGCCGATCCCCGTCATACACCTCAGTCAGGATGCCCTCTTCATAATAATTTTGGGCGATCCCGGGAATAACGATCTCATAGTCCATACTGCCGGTGTTGCTGGCAAAAGCCCGCAGGATGTAGCTTAGCGTTTGCTCAATGCTCTCATATTCGCTTACGCCTCTGGACATATCCATCTGCTTGTTTAATTGGTAGCTTTTTTGCAGCAAGGCATAGGCCCCGATATCAAAAGCGATCAAGAAAACCAGCAGCACACACAAATACGTTTTCTGCCAAAATTTCACCCTTACACCTCTAGCCTGTAGCCGTATTTGTACACCGTCTTGATGTGGTGCTCCCAGTTCAGCTTTTTTCGCAGCCGCTGAATATGCACGTCCACGGTTCTCGTTTCCCCATAAAAATCAAAACCCCAGGTCTGCTCGATGATCTTTTCACGTGAAAGCGCGATATTTTTGTTTTGAATGAGAAAGTCGAGCAGTTGAAACTCTTTATTGGTCATTTCCACGACCTGCCCGTTCACCGTGACGATATGCTTGTCCAGATCCACCGTCGTCCCGTCCAGACTGAATTCACTTGTGTTCTTCTGGTTTCGGCGCAGCACCACATGAATCCGGGCGATCAGCTCCACCGCCTCAAACGGTTTGACGAGATAATCCTCCGCCCCGATTTCCAGGCCGTGCACTTTATCTGAAACGGCACTTCGCGCTGTCAGGAAAATCACCGGAATGCCCCGCTTCACAAACTGATCGATAAGCCCAAACCCGTCAAGTCCCGGCAGCATTACATCCAGAATGACCAGATCGATGCGGGTTCCATTTAAAGTCTCTGAAATTTTCTCTCCGCTATATAATTGAATGTATTCATGCCCCACCATTTTCAGATTTAGAGCAATCAAGTCGTTGATTGCCTTCTCATCGTCGACGATCAAAATTTTGGCCATCTTATCACACTCCACCGCCATGATATCAAATCAGCGTTTGAAAGTTATTATAGAGTTGTAAATTTTTTGGGCATACATTCCAAGGAAAGCCGCATAAAGCAAAAAAAGAGCCTGAAGAGAGCCAGACTCTTGAATGTATGAGTTTATTCTTTCACCAGCCCACGAATAAAGGCCTCAAAGCTTGGCGCAAGCCGTGTGATTGCATAATTATTCGCCTTATCGACATGGACTACCTCCGGTTCACCATCATTACCGGATTCGCGGTAATCCAGCATGACTACCTCGGATTCGGAAGGGCAGTCACAGATGATCACGCCGAATTCAGGATATCCCTCCTGCTCAATTCTGAAGCGGCTGCCTGCTTCTCCGCACAGCGAATGCCTTTTCTCCCGTCCGATGCCCAGAATGCCGGAAATGATAATATGCTCATTCTCGCCTGAGCCCGGATCAGCCACAGGGAAGCTGCGGCTGTGTGGGATGCCCCCGTTATGCTGCTTCATCATCTGAACGTAGAAGGTCGGCAGCCTGAAGACGAGCTCTTCTTCCACAGAGGCTATCAGTTCATCGGTCGGCGGGGCCATCACGTATTGTCTAATCGCCAGATCACTGTCCTCCCAGAGGTCCGTAAAATCAACATCCGATTCCAACGCAGCTTCGGGTGTGCCATCGGCATAGGCACGTGCATGAACATCGGCAGGGTCTGGGGCAGCTTCTTCCTCCGGCCCCGGCAGCTTGTCCCTGATCAATTCCAGAAACTCCTGGATTTCCTCATCCCCTGGCTCCAACCGGTCAGCCGCTTCGAATGCGCGCAGAGCCTCTTCATACCGATCCAGATAGTAGTAGGCAAAGCCTATACGGTACTGCCACAGGGGGTCTACCTTCCCCTCCTCCGCCACGGACTGGAACTGCTCCACCGCTTCTTCGTAACGCTCCAGATTGTTCAACGCCCGCCCCAAATGGTTGACCAGCTCATAATCCCGTTCCTCCGCAGGAATCTCCACCACGGCGTTTACGATTTCCTCGAACTCATCCTCTTCATGCCACGCTTCCAGCTGTGGCAGCAGCTTGTCCCGCATCCACTCGGCCTCCTAGTTTCGTCCTTTTTTGAAATTGTAACATTTCCAGCAGTCTCTTCTCCAGCCTGAAAAGAATGTATATCCAGTTATTTATCTATATCCTGCTCTGATACCAAGCAAATTTGCATTGAAGCACCAGCAGCAGTTGAAAGAAATTAATGGTTCAATATCATACCGGAAGGCGTTATAATCTGCGGTGAGTGACAAAATTCTGAAAACAACGATGGGATCATGTGAACCACTCAAATTATTATAAACTGGGGAAAAACGATATGGCCTTCACCATTAGCCATTTAAAAGAAAACAGAAATGTTGTGATCAAGGAACAGCTTGGCGGTTTTCTAATGTGCCGTCCTCATCCGGAGCCCGCTGACTGGATATGCTAAGGGAAAAGTCCCCCGAATGTTCGAGTACGAACCTGTTAATTTTTCCGAGGTGGTGACATTTTTGAAAACAACTCGATCCTCATCCGCATTGGGAGAGTTCATCAAATCACGCAGGGAACGGCTGCAGCCTGAGGAAGCGGGGGTTGACCCGCTGCCGGGGCGGAGGCGCACCCCCGGGCTGCGCAGGGAGGAAGTGGCCTATCTCGCCAATATCAGTGTTACTTATTTTACATGGCTGGAGCAGGGCCGGGAAACAAACCCGTCACCAGAAGTGCTGCTCAATATCGGCAATGCGCTGCAGCTGGACGAGGATGAGCTGAAGCATTTGTTTGATCTGGCAAATGTCGACCCGGCGAGCGCAGGCGCTGAGTTGAATTGCGGAGATCCGGATACCGGATTTTTGCAAAATATTGTAGATCAGCTGCATTATCCTTCTTTCATCACGGATGCAGGCACAGATGTGATCGTCTGGAATCGGGCGGCAGAGCTGATAATAGCGGATTTCGGCAGTATGCCGGAGAGCGAGCGGTATATGATAAACATTACGTTTCTGCATCCGGAATACCGTGAACGACTGGTGAATTGGGAGGGCTTTGCCCGTTACACCGCAGCCGTGATGCGGGCTGGCTTCGACCGTTATAAAGAAAACAAGCTCTATATGGAACGGTTCGAACGCTTGAGACGGGAAAGTGAAGAGTTTAATTATTACTGGGACCTCTATGAAATCAAGCAAAAACGTGTCGCGACTTCATTATTCCGCCTTCCTGACGGGCAGGAGATGGAGTTCGCGATCCATTCCGCAGGTGTGATTGATAACAATCCGGACTTGCATTGGTGCTTCTTTGCTCCGGTACCCGGCACGGACACAGAAGAGAGGCTGCTGCGTCTGCTGGAAGAAGACTCACTGATCCAATAAGCAGTTCCTGTTGTCGGCTCCCTTTCGATTGCTTTTCTTTTCAGAAATCGTATGCTTAATATAGAAATAAATTTCCGAAAGGGGGCTTGGAGCGTGAAGGAGGACAGCCGGATTTTGGAGGGAGTTCCGCCGGAGCTAATCATGGATAAAAAAATTGCACCTGACCCTCGTCACATAGAGGATTGCGATATCAGCATCGGGGAAGCGATCCGCGTCCTTTCCGGGAAATGGAAGCTCTCGTTATTACATGAATTGGGTGGCCAGACCCGGCGGTTCAACGAGCTGCGGCGGGCACTTCCCGATATATCACAAAAAATGCTGACACAACAGCTCCGCGAGCTGGAAGAAGAGGGGCTGGTCAAACGGAATGTCATTCCGGATAACCCTCCTAAGGTGGAGTATTCCCTATCGGCATACGGGCAGACACTGAGGCCGCTGTTTGCCGTCATGCTTGACTGGGGTGCCAACCATCGCAGCCGTAAGGCCCAATCCGAAAAGCTCTCAGGAAAATCATCCTGAGAGCTTTTCGGATTGCTGCTTTATTTTTTCATCCACTACAGGCCCTTAGCCAGGCAGGCGAATGCCGGCTTAATACAGCTTCGCCTTTACCTCTTCCGTAAATGCGATCAATTCGTCTATTCGTCCATCGCGAATTTTATTTGCCCAGGCAGGATCGGCCAATAACGCCCTCCCAACAGCGACCAGGTCGAATTCTTCATCTTCCAGCCGTTCTACCAAGCCGGCGACCTGAGTCTTTTCTGTTCCATCGTCTTCCAGACCAACTGATCCGACGGCGATCACCGGTTTGCCTGTCAGTTTTTTGGTCCATCCGGCCAGATTCAGATCGGAGCCTTCGAACTCGGGCTGCCAGAAACGGCGGGTGGAGGCGTGGAACATATCGACTCCGGCTGCGGCCAAAGGAGTCAGGAATTGTTCCAGCTGTTCCGGCGTCTCAGCCAGCTTCGCTGTGTAGTCGCTCATCTTCCATTGCGAGATGCGCAGCACAATTGGGAATTCCGGCCCGACAGCAAGGCGGGAAGCTTCGATCACTTCCACCGCAAAGCGGGTCCGTCCACTCCAGTCGCCGCCGTAGCGGTCCGTGCGCGGATTGGTTTTTTCCCAGAAAAACTGATCGAGCAAAAAGCCGTGTGCGCCGTGGATCTCAATGCCGTCGAACCCGATCCGCTTGGCATCGGATGCCGCCCTGGCGAAGGCCTGGATGATGTCTGCGATATCCGCTTCCGAATAATCACCGACATGCCCCCTCGCTCCTATATGAGCAATCTGAGCTATGATTCGCCCGCCCGCTTCGTGTACCGCGGTCACCACATTGGCCCAGCTGCTTAATGCGGCTTCGCCGTAAATATGTGGTATGTTCTCCAAATTGGACGTATCCGGATGATCGATCAGCGTGCCCCCGGTCACGATCAGTCCGACGCCATTTTCCGCCCTGCGGCGATAATAGGCGGCCATATCCGGGACCGGCACACCATTCGGAGCAAACTCGCGGGTCATCGGCGCCATGACAATTCGGTTAGGCAATGTCAAATTTCCGATGGTGAACGGTTGGAACAGGGCTTGAACAGATGGGGAATAATTCATAAAAAAGCCTCCAGAAAAATGTATTTGATCCCGGAGGTTGACAACTCTACGTTGCTATTTCCAAGTTTGCGTATATGCATCCTTTTGCCTCCAAGTTTATGATTGATTCTAATCGCGAATAGTTCAACCCGGGTATGGTCCCAGTATAAAACCCGCATCAGACTCCCTCAAGGAGGCACTATTTCTTCATCTGGTAACACTCAGGTGACTTACTGCAGATTCTTTAGCAAGTAAACACAAACAAAAGTAATGCCCCAGGTACGCGAAAGGAGCTGACCATTGTCACTTGGCCAGCTCCTTGTCCTGTTTTTTAGGATTAATTAAACGGATAGTCTGCTACGACAACACCTTCAACCCAAGGACCGATGCTCTGCAGCAGCTGCAGATGAAGCGGATGCTGCCCATAATCCCGGCAGGCCTGCTGATCCTCGAACGTTACCCGAATGGCCAGGGAATAACCGTGCGTATTCTCTGTCTCTTCCGATACATTGATGCCGGCGCTAAGATCAACGATGCCCGGAATGGATGCTTTGAAGGAATTTACGGTTTTCAGAGCATCTTCATGGTTGAGGACCGTGCCGTTGTGCTCCTTGAATTTCAATAGAACGATATGTTCATACATGGTTTGCAGCCTCCCTGTCTATATTAGAAAAAAGTGAATCTTGATTTCATGCCTGCAGATCACATAACCTATTCTATATAGATTAAATATGATCAGGAAGAGATCCGATGATCCTGGGATTGCGAATCCCACTCTTCCTGTTGGGACAGGAGGCATGCCAGCATGGCCAATATTCCGCTGGACAGACACCAGGAATTAGCCCGTTTTTTGCGAATACGGCGGGAACGGATTACGCCCGGTCAGGTTGGGCTGCCGGACAACGGCCGCAGGCGTACTCCCGGACTTCGCCGGAGCGAAGTCGCCACGCTGGCCGACGTAGGGCTGGATTGGTATACCTACCTGGAGCAAGGCCGCCATATCAACGTCTCCGATGAAATTCTCGGGCGAATAGCCAAAGTGCTCATGCTGGATGCTCCGGAACGAAACTATCTGTTTTATCTGGCCCGCAAGCGTCCTCCTATAGAGGAAACAATACCGGCTTCCCAAGTTACTCCGGCCCTGCAGGGCTTTCTGGACAGCCTCGGAACTTCCCCGGCGAACGTCATGGACTCCCGCATGAACATCATTGCCTGGAACTCGGCCTACTGTGCCATCAACGGCGACCTTGCGGCCTTATCCGACCAAGAGCGGAACTTTGTATGGATGACCTTTGCATCCGATCGCTTCCGCTATATCAAAGGAGACGAATGGGAGCAGCATGCACGGCGAATTGCCGCTCAATTCCACGCCGGGTTTGCCCGGCACGTTGATGATCCGTGGTGGTCCGAACAATTTAATGCTTTATCCCAAATCAGTCCGGAGTTCCGTGAGTATTGGGAAGCTCATGATGTGCTGGATGCCATTGATGCGCCCAAGACGCTTCGGTGTCCCAACGCCGGCATGTTAAACTTTGATCTTGTGTCCTTTCAGTATCTTGAGGATCCAAGTTTGACGGTGTCCATACATGTTCCTCATCAGGATGGCACTATCGAAAAAATGCAGCGGCTGGTGAGCGACTATGAACTAAAGAGCAAGGAGCGGCATGCCCTCTCTACCTGATTAGCACCCGCTCCTGTTATAAATTCCCCATGTTTACGAAAATAACTCGATTATGATGTCATGATTACCGCTTCGGCCATCACATTAAATAACGGCAAGTTTACGGTTTACCATGGAAGCTGATCATCCATGTAAAAGAATCCGCCTGTCGGGCCGTCCTCAGGCAGTGTCGCCAGGCGAACCGCCGTTTTCGCTCCATCCTCCACGGACAGCTCTGCCTTTTCTCCGCCCATGCGGGTTTTGACAAGACCTGGGTGCACGGAATTGACCTTCAGGTTTGTGTCTTTCGTTTGTTGCGCCCAGTAGGCGGTCAGCATGTTCAATGCCGCCTTCGAAGCCGAATAAGCCGGGGTGCCGATCCGCTGCACAAGCTCATTGGAGAGCATGAACTGGATGGACCCCAAGGCGCTGCTTTGGTTGACGATTCTGCCCGCCTCACTCTTCAATAACAGCGGCAGCAATGCCTCTGTAATATAGAATGGCGCAAACGTGTTCACCTCAAACGTATCCCTGAACGCATCCCCGTTGTATTCCATTTTTTCCGCATGGATGCCCGCATTATTGACCAAAACATCCAATCGGCCGTAGGTATCTTCAATATATCGGGCCATCTCCGCGATATGGGCGGCATTCGTAACCTCAAGCTCTAAGCCAACCGCTTGCAGGCCTTCCTGTTTCAGCTCCGCCGCCGCCTCATCTGCTGCCGCTTTCGTGCGTGCGGTGACCAACACGGTCATGCCCTGTTGGCCCAACTGTCTTGCAACTTCCAATCCCAGCCCTTTGCTTGCACCAGTGATCAATGCGATTTTATTTGCCATGATTCCATTCCTCCTATTTTCGATTAAAAGCCTTCAAGAACCACTTTGCCGACCGTCCGGCCCGTTTCCAGCATGGCATGTGCCTTGCGCAAATTTTCCGCATTAATCGGCGCAAGCTTCTGAGCTGCGGTCGTCCGGATGACACCCTGATCCACAAGCCGTGCCACTTCATTCAGCAGCTTGTGCTGCTCGATCATGTCCGGAGTTTGAAACATGGAGCGGGTAAACATGAACTCCCATACAAATGTTGCGCTCTTGTTCATCAGCAGCGTCAGATTTAGCGCTTCATCGGTCTCCACGATGGAACAAATTTTACCCTGCGGCGCAATCGCTTCAGCCATGTTCTGCCAATGCTTCTCTGTGCTGTGGAGACAGAATATATAGTCCGCCTGATCGATCCCTAGCTCTTTAAGCTGCGGAACGAAGGGCTCGAAATGGTTGATGACGTAATCCGCGCCCAGCCCCTTCACCCACTCGGCGGATTCCGGACGGGAGGCCGTGCCGATCACCGTCAGCCCGGCGTATTTGGCCAGCTGAACAGCAATCGATCCGACACCTCCGCTGGCGCCGACAATCAGAACTTTCTTGCCGGCATTCCGGGATGGATCCATCGACACACCCAGCCGGTCAAACAGTCCCTCCCAGGCCGTAATGGAGGTCAGCGGCAGTGCCGCTGCCTGTGCAAAATCGACGCTGGATGGCTTCGTACCCACGATCCGCTCATCAATGAGGTGAAACTCGCTGTTTCCTCCAGGACGCACAATACTTCCGGCGTAAAAGACCTCATCGCCCGGTTTAAACAAGGTGCTGTCCGGTCCGACCTGCTCGACTACCCCCGCGACGTCCCAGCCGAGTACTTTAAGTTCGCTCTCGACCCGATCCTTCGGGGACCGCACTTTGTAATCTACCGGGTTTACAGAGATGGCCTTTACCTTCACCAGCAAATCCTTACCCGTAGGAACCGGCTTTTCCACCTCGGCGTCAATGAGACTCTCCGGATGATCTACCGGCAAATACTTGAACAGTCCTACTGCTTTCATGGTTTCTTTTGTCATGGGGAATCTCTCCTTTGTATTCATGCTTTTTTTGAGAATGATCATTCTAATAAGTATAAGAAAAACGTCTATCGACGTTAATTCACAGAAGACAGACCGCGTTAAGCGGTAGTTTTTCTTGCAATATCAGGAATCTTATTCCAGGAAGCTTATACTCCCTGATATCTAAAAAAGAATAAGTTAGCCGTCTTGTGGCTCCAAAATATGCATTGTGAATTCGGCAATCCGCCAAAGCTTCTCTTTCGGAACCGACGTCCGCGCCATGACTCTAATCCCCGTCACAGCATTATGAAGATACTCTGCCAATTCCGTGGCTTCGTATTTTTTTGTAAATTCGCCTGATTGCTGTCCCCAGGATACGATTCCCGCAAACAACCGTTCTGTATCTGTAAATGCTTTTATAGCCTTTGCGTCAACGTCCGCATCCCGCATCGCCATTTCGACAGCCGAATTTACACACATGCAGCCTGGCGGCGAATCCTCCTCACCGTTAATGATGAAGCTGAACACGAACCGGAGTGCTTCCCTTGCCGACTCGGACTGCTTAACCCCCGCCACCAATCTGGTATCGATTCGCTCTCTGAACCGATCCATCGCCTTGAGGAACAAGGTGTGCTTGTCGGTAAAGGTATCGTAGAGGCTTCTGCGATGAATTCCCATACGCTCAACAAGATCATTCATCGAAGTCTTCTCGTATCCTTGCTCCCAGAACAGCTTCATGGCCTTTTCCAAAACTTCATTCTCTTCAAATTCTTTACTTCTGGCCATTTCATTTCCCTCCTGAAGGGATCATAGCATACTTGAGAACAATCAGTAAAGAATTATTTTTACCGATCGTTCTCAAATGAGTGAAGACATATCTTGATTGATTCCAAGCAGCTCGTACGATCCAGTAAAAAAGGCAGGACTCTCATCAATGAGCGCCCTGCCTCTGGGTTGTGGTAGAACATGTTCGTTTCACCAACGATTCTCGTTGTTAGAAGGCCCAGGGGCTCTAGCGTCCGGAATCTCAAACGACATGGTTGTCCCTTCGCCGCGTTGACTTACGATAGATAATCCCCGCCCGTATAACTGTTTTAATCTCCGATTCGTATTGACGATGCCGATGCCGCCTTTTTCACTAACCGCGGCGCTTAGCAGCCTATTCACCTGCTCCTGCTCCATCCCTTTTCCGTTATCGATGACTTCAACAAGAGTACTGTCGTTCCGACGTGTAATGGAAATACGAACTGTCCCGCCTGCCTGCTGGCTCAAGAGGCCGTGGTTTACGGCATTTTCCACCAAGGGCTGAATCGTAAGCGGAGGGAGATACAAGCGGATGTCCGGCTCCACCTCCCATTCAATGGACAGCCGATCACCAAACCGCACTTTTTCGATATACAGATAGGCTTTGACTAGCTCCAGCTCATGGGATAGCTCAACCAGTCTGCCCGTATTGAGAGAATTAAAGCTGATCCGCAAATAGGAAGCAAAGGCCTCGCCCAGTTTGATCATCCTGTCCGTATCGATCTCACCTAACGCCATTAGCGAATTGAGCGTGTTAAACAGAAAATGCGGCTGGATCTGCGCCTGTAAATAAGCCGCTTCCATACGCAGCCGCTCATGAACGGATTGCCTTAATGTGACCAAGGCTCGAATTCGGTATCTCAGCTCCAACGCATCTACAGGCTTGGTGACATAATCACTCGCTCCCACCGAGAAGCCTGTGTAAATGTCGGCCTGCTGGCTGCGGGCAGTAAGCAGCAGAATGGGAAGCTCCGACACGGGGAACTGCTCCCTTACTTTCAGGGTCAATTCATATCCGGACATGTTCGGCATCATCACATCGGCGATGAGCAGATCCCACTGCTGCGTGCCCAGCAGTTCCAACGCTTCCTGACCGGATTGCGCCGTCACGACGGCATAAGGCTCTGTCGACAGAATGCTGATCAGCACTTTCAGGTTGATCGGATCATCGTCAACAGCAAGGATACGTGCCCTGCTCTCTTCCAGGAGCGGCGGGGACATCGCTGCGGAGGCCTCCTTGTCCCCAACGGTCACATCGGACAATAGAAAACCTGCAGTCGTCTCATCTCCTCTTGCCATCTCCTGCTCTGCAGAAATAGACGTTTGCTGCATGGAAAGAGCAGGCTCATTCGCCACAGGCAGATCAAAGCTGAAAACAGACCCTCGGCCTGGCTCGGAGTGAACCGTCAAAGCGCCGTCGTGCAGCTCAATGAGCTGCTTGCTGATGCTTAGCCCCAATCCGATTCCCTGACCGTCATTGACGCCATAGGCACCACGCTCATAGGGAAGGAAGACACGTGCACGGGTTGCTTCATCCATGCCTATCCCGGTATCGGCGACATGTACATGTACCCGGCCCTCCTTTATATCGGCCGACACGGAGACCGTCCCCTCTTCCGTATATTTCAGCGCGTTGTGCAGCAAATTATAAAACACCTGCACCAGCCTCTTTTCATCGGCCAGAACGGGAGGTATTTCGTCCGGTATGTCCATATGCAGGCTGACGGGCTTGGTTTCCGCCATATACTGCAGCATGGAGATGATGCCTGGTACGATGGACTGTATTTTCAGGGATTCCTTCTGCAGCACAAGCCGATGCTCTTTAAGCCGGACCACATCGAGCAGATCACCAAGCAAATGGGACATCCGCCTGCTGATCGTAATAAGCAGCTGCATATCATCAAGACTGTTTTTCTCCAGCCTGTCTTTTTCTTTGGTAACCACATGATGGGCGATATTCATAATGCCGTGCAGCGGAGTCCGCAGCTCATGCGAGGTATTGGCCAAAAATTGGTCCTTGATCCTGTCGGCCTCTTTCAGCTTCTCGTTCAGTTCCATATTTTCCCTGGATTGCCGGAAGTATTGCTTGAACCAATACGAGGCAAAACCGATAATCGCGATAGCCAGGTCAACCGGATAATAAACGGTGGTTACGTCACTGACTGCCTCGGCCGTACTCCAGATAAAATTGGAAATGATACCTGCCGATGTCAGCAGCAGGAAGATCATGTCCTGATCCGTCTGCTGCTTGAAGACCATCATTCCTATAATATAAAGGAACCAGGCAAACGCCGTGAAGTAGAGAACGTAAAACAAGCCGGAAAGCACAATGCCATCCACGTAAGCGAACGGTATGATCAGCAGCAGAACCGTGAAGCCTATGTTTGCCGCCAAAAATATACGCAGCCATCCATTATGGAAATAGACTGGCATGAATTTTTTGAACAGCAGAAGAGTCAATGGCATTTGCCATAGCATGCTGATCCATTTGATTTTGATCGCCCATGTGTAATGGATCATCGGAAACCACGTCAGCAGCACGGTATCGTAGTTGCTTAGCACCACAAAGCTGGTGATCAGGAGCAGCAGCCCTGTAATCAGCAATGTCTTCTCTTTCGGATTGAACGCATAAATAATGAAAGCATATACTTCATGAAGCAGCAGCACCAAAAAAATAAACAGCTGTAACCCGATGGAGTTCCAGCGGACAATGTCAATGGAGGCTTGGGAGCCAAAGCGCACAGGGTTGATGATTCCACCCTTGTTGGGATTGTCGAAGTTGGCCACACGGACCTGTACATCGATCTCGGTAGTTCCCTTTATATCATAGGTTGTCGTATATGAGACACTTTTGGGGGCATATTCCTGCTTGGAGGCTGCCACCCTACCGATACTTCCCGCCATTTCTTCGTTGATTTCAACTTCAGATGCCGTCGTAACCCCTCTGAACCAGAGACCGATGGGCTCCTGCAGCGGATCCATCAAAATTCGCAGCCGGTACGTTCCGTATCCGATGGAGCTCCCGGTATCCGGGTGAAGCGCATCTCCCCAATCTCCCGGAACGGTGATATTAACAGGGTCCGGCCCTTGCTCGGGCGGTTCTTTTCCGGTGTTAAGTGCTCCAGGGTAGAACTTCCACGCTCCATTCAAATAGAAGGGGGGAGACTTATCCAGATCCGTTCCGCGGAGGTCAAGTACACCGTCAATGGCACGAGGGTGATTCATAACAGGGAATATCTCGGACCACAGCCACCGCATTCCCGTCAGAGCGCCCAAGATCAGAAGCAGGATCAATATATATTGGGTTCGGGTCTTTTTTTCTGTTCGCATATAAACAAAATTCGACACGAACGAGAGAGACTCCTTTATGGCAAAGAAAGGAGCATGCCGCAGTAGCCCCTTTCCTCGTTGCTTATTATACGTTTTTAACTAAAGACCGTTTTTTTCTCGCTCAGACCAAGCGCCTGTGCCGTTGCCGTATGAATTTCATGGAAAAGTTCAGGGTTTTCCGTCAGTGACACGCCATAAGATGGAATCATTTCTTTTATTTTCGGCTCCCACTGTTTCATATGCTGCGGGAAGCATCTTTCCATTACCTCAAGCATCACGTTCACGGCAGTAGAAGCCCCCGGTGAAGCACCCAGCAGTGCAGCCACTGAACCGTCTGCGGCAGTAACCACTTCCGTACCAAATTGCAGGGTCCCTCTGCCGGTGGCTGTGTCCTTGATCACCTGCACACGCTGACCTGCTACTACGATGCTCCAATCCTCGCTTTTGGCCGTCGGGATAAACTCGCGCAATTCCTCCATCCGCTGTTCATTCGATAACATAACCTGCTGGATCAGGTATTTGGTTAATGCCATCTCTTTAACACCGGCCGCCAGCATCGTGAGGAGATTATCCGGTTTTACAGAGAGGATCAAATCCAAATTGGAGCCTGTTTTCAAGAACTTGGGTGAGAAGCCGGCAAACGGTCCGAACAGCAATGCCTTTTTATTGCCGATATATCTTGTATCCAGATGCGGTACAGACATTGGAGGGGCGCCCAGCTTGGCTTTGCCGTATACCTTGGCATGATGCCGCGCCACCACCTCCGGATTATTACAGACCATAAACAGCCCGCTTACCGGGAATCCTCCAATATGCTTTGACTCGGGAATCCCGGTTTTTTGCAATAAAGGCAGACTTCCGCCCCCGCCGCCGATAAAGACGAATCTGGCCGTATGGTATTCGGTTTTCCCGCTGTCAATATCATGCACCTTCACTTTCCACAGACCGTCATCGGTACGCTTGATATCCTTGACACTATGCTTGTAGTTGACTTCGACGTTTTTGCTCTTTAAGTGATCGAACAATATGCGTGTCAAAGCGCCAAAATTGACATCCGTTCCGGAGTCGATTTTGGTGGCCGCTATCGGTTCATTGGATGTACGGTCTTCCATGATCAACGGAATCCATTCCTTCAGCTTGTCAGGATCTTCGGAAAATTCCATACCCTGGAACAGGGGATTTTTTGATAGCGCTTTAAATCTTTTCTTCAAAAAATTTACATCTTTTTCACCTTGCACCATACTCATATGAGGGATGGGCATGATAAATTCCTGCGGATTAGGAATTACACTGCTTTTAACAAGATAAGACCAGAACTGTCTGGAAAGCTGAAACTGTTCATTAATGCTTACAGCTTTGCTGATATCTATAGATCCGTCAGATTTCTCGGACGTATAGTTAAGCTCGCACAGGGCGGCATGGCCCGTACCTGCATTATTCCATTCGTTAGAGCTTTCTTCTCCTGCGCCTGCCAGTTTCTCAAACACTTTGATTTCCCACGCGGGCGCCAACTCTTTCAGTATGGATCCCAAAGTTGCGCTCATGACTCCTGCACCAATTAAGATAACGTCTGTTTTTATCTGTATGCTGCTCATTACAACCCTTCCTTATCGCCTATATTTGGAAAAAAGGGTAGACGCTCCGGCTTAACTGTTACAAAAAGCAAGGCGCCACCTAGGAACACACTAAATCTTTCTTAATTATAAACTATTTAAATGTGGTTAAAAAGTGACAATTCCGATCCAATCCCTCGGAGCATGCAAAAATCATGCCAAAATGCAAAAAGGCCCCAGCCGGAAATGACCGTCTAAGACCTGACAAACTGCCTGAAGCGAAAAAGTTACTGGTTGATTTGACCGCCATCCACGGTATAGATGGACTGAGACACGTATGAAGCGTCATCGGAGAGCAGGAAGACAGCCACATTCGCCACTTCCTCAGCTTCACCGTACCGCCCCATCGGAACTGCAGCACCAAATGCCTTTCTTGCGCCTTCCGCATCCTCAGGAACCGTATTTTTCTCAATTTGACGCATCATGCGGGTATTAATGACCCCGGGCGCAACGGCATTCACTCTTACACCATGAGGGGCGGCTTCCAGTGCCACGACCTTGGTCATTCCGATGACCGCATGCTTGGAGCTGTTATAGGCCACAAATCCGGGTGAACCGATTAACCCTGCACCAGAGGAGGTATTCACAATGCTTCCGTATCCTTGCTTTTTCATCACAGGAACGACGTATTTCAGTCCAAGGAAAGCTCCCTTAACATTGACGCTCATGACGAGATCAAAGGTTTCTTTCGGATAATCCTCTACATTTGCAGTCGTTCCTTCAACGCCCGCATTGTTAAAGAAACCGTCGATTTTGCCAAACTTTTCAACCGCTGCATCTACATATGCTTTGACCTCTTCTTCTTTTGCGACATTGGCCTGGAGAGCCAGGGCTCTGGAATCATCAAGGCCCAACTCGGAGATGACCTGCTTGACAGCATCCAAATTCAAGTCGACCAAAGCGAGGCTGGCCCCCTGCTCTGCCAGCTTTTTCGCCGTTGCTTTTCCGATTCCGCCAGCCGCGCCGGTAATGATAACTACTTTTCCGTCAAATTTGCTCATTTGTAACACCCTCGCTTATATGGATTTTTAGTTTGGATTATTGGGCTGTATATCCGCCGTCAACGATCAGACTGCTTCCTGTCATATAAGAGGAATCATCACTTGCCAGGAACAGCACGGCTGTTGCCATTTCATCGGCTTGTCCAAGACGTTTCATGGGCGTGATTGCGGCCAATTCCTGTTTGCTCTCCTCCGGAATAATCGGCGTATCGATGAAGCCTGGGCATAATGCGTTGATGCGGATATTTTGTCCCGCATATTCAAGCGCAAGTGAACGCGTCAGGTTCACGACACCGCCTTTGGCCGCATTATAAGCAGCCGAGCCCGGCGAACCAACCCAACCGTACATGGAGGCGGTATTCACAATCGTGCCTCCGCCCGTTCTCAGCATTTCACGGATCGCTTCACGGGCCACCAGGAATACACCATCCAGGTCAACGTTTACGGTATTGCGCCATTCGGCGTAATCCAGATCATGCGAAGAATGAACGCGCCCGATCCCCGCATTGTTGAACACGATATCCACCTTACCGAATGCTTCAACGGCTTGTTTGAAGATATGAGCAACTTCTTCTTCACTGGTTATGTTTGCTTTTATAAACAGGGCGTCTGCATTGAGCGCTTTCAATTCCGCTTCAAACGCCTTTCCTTTGTCTTCATTCAAGTCTACAAGAACGACTTTGGCTCCTTCCGCAACGAACAAACGTGCTGTTGCCGCACCGATACCGGAAGCTCCACCCGTAATCAAAGCGACCTTGTCTTGCAGTTTTCCCATAACGGATTCCTCCAGTATAATAGCTAAATGGAACTACTTTTCAACCAAGAAAATCTCAGGGTTGAAAATTGTCCTTTTTTGTTCACAATTTAATTTTACTACTCTGTCTGTCGTTAACAATCATTAAGATACCGCTAAATGTCTAATTAATAGACACTTGGGGCACAAATGTCTTTTCGGAGGAGCTTTTCTCATGCATGATGAACATAACGTGACAACTCAACGCCGAAACCGGACAAAAGAACATTTCAAGCTGGCTTTCATCAAGCTCATCAAAGAGAAGGGCTACCATTCCGTGACGGTAAAAGATATCGTCGATGCCGCCGCTTATAACCGCAGTACCTTCTATGTACAGTACCAGGACAAAATGGAACTTGCTGAGGATCTGCTTGCCTCCATGCTCGAAGGGCTGGAAGAAGCGGTCGGCAAACCCTACGTCCCCGGGGACAAAGTATATACGTCAAAGCTGGATGTGCCCTCTTTTAATATCGTGTCGTACATCTACGGACACCGGGATTTCTTCGAGCTGATCAAGTATGAGGACACTTTACCGGGTCTGCATACAGGATTCCCGCAAACGATCCTGAAAATTTACAAGGAACAATTTAAATTCGAAACGATCAATGACATCCCCGTCAATATGGAATATTTCAAACGCTACACAGCCTACGGCTTTTACGGGCTTATCTTGAACTGGATCCAAAGTGATTTCAAACCGTCTCAGGAGGAATTTATCAGGGAAGTCATTGATTTGACGAAAACGCATATTTACTCGTTTGAGTTTATCGGGAAATAGCTGTTCAAGGCTGTTCCATGAAAAGTTCAGGCGAGGCTGAAAACAAGTGAAGGGCCACCCGCTTCGGGGCAGCCCTTTCTGACAGTAAAAAAGAAAAGTTCTCTATTGAATAACCTGTTCAATGTATTCTTTAAATTCCTGCATGGTTGTGAACAGCTGATCGGGCTGAAGTGACCTCAGCAGTTCCGGATCGGCCGTCTCCGCCCATGCGGCGGATACAATGGGAACTCCCGCTTCTCTCGATGCTTCAATATCGCTTGGAACATCTCCTACGTACACACTTTCTGCTGGCTTGATACCTAGCTGCTCCAACACGTTTCGGATCCCCTGCACCTTTCTAGGCCCTTCCGGAGACCCGGTTTCAATCACGTCGAAATAGGAGCGAATACCGAAAATGTCCAGCGTAACCTCTGCGCTTCGCGCTCCCTTCCCTGTAACCATGGCCAGCCTTATATTTCGGCTTTTGGCGTGATCGAGCACCTCGGTGATACCCTCAAACGGAGCACCGCACATCCCATGCAAATCACGGTAATGGTGCAAATAATCCTCAATCCCCTGATCATAGTGGGCCGGAATCAAAGCCCGGATCGTTCCCTCTTCCGAAGGGCCAAACGTATCGATAATTTCCTGGTCGCTCAGCACTCTGCCGGCCAGTGGTTCAATCGCTTTCTTGAAAGCGGCGATGCACAAAGGCAGTGTATTTCCAAGTGTCCCGTCAAGGTCAAAAATAATGCATTTCAGCATGTTTATTCTCCCCTCTCTTTTTATTCAGGCTGATTCAGTCTCTTCAAACAAACGTCTGTCCTCTTTATGATAAGTCAGCACTGTTAACGCAAGACCAATTTAATTTATGAAATGCATTTCATGTCAAGGCCTTTCATTTTGATATACTAATAGCAACTTGATTGGGATCGGGGAAAGGGAGAGAGGGTTATGGCGAATATCAAAGACATCGCAAAGCTGGCAGGAGTGTCGGTCACGACGGTATCACGTGTAATCAACGGCCACCCTTACGTAAGCGAAGAAAAAAGAGAAGCTGTTATGCGTGTTATGGGGGAAACGAACTATGAGCGGAACATCAATGCCGTTCATTTAATCAAGGGAAAAACCAATCTTGTAGGCGTCATGGTTCCGTCTATCAAAAGACCCTATTTCGGCCTTGTCGTCGAAGGAATCGCCGAGGAAGCCTTGAAGGGCAACTATAAACTGGTGCTCATCCAGACCAATTATGAAGAAGAACGGGAGCTGGAAGCTTTAATGATGCTGAGGCTCAAACAAATAGATGCCCTCATTATTTGCTCGAAAATCAGTGATTGGGACATTGTGGAGGAGTTTGCCGCTTATGGTCCGATCATCGCATTCGAGGATGCAAGGGGCCACAACGTGTCTTCCATTTTTATCGATCATTACAAAGGTTTTATAGAGGCGCTCACGTACTTGAGCGGTAAGGGTCACCGTAAAATCGGCTACTGCCTCGCCAGAAAATCCGGTACAAGCAGCAAGCAAAGAGAAGCGGCGTACAGAGATTTTTTGAAAAGCTTGGCCGAGCCCTTTGATCCCGATTGCGCATTTTATGACGCCATTCATTTCGAAGATGGTGAATGGATTGTGGAACGGTTGATGACAATGCAGGACCCGCCAACCGCGCTGCTCGTGACAAGCGACCAGGTCGCGGCCGGCATTCTGGCATGCTGCAACGAACGAAATCTTGAGGTACCCTCCAAGCTTGCCATCGTCAGCTTTGATAACCAACCGATAGCCAAAGTGCTGAATATCACAACCTTTGCCATTCCTTTAACGGAAATCGGGAGAGATTTGTTCCGCAAAATAATGACCGGGGAATTCGATCAGCAGGAGATACCGGTGAAGCTGATTGAGCGGTTGACGGTTTGAGCAACCTAAAAATCCACCTCAATCCCCAATCCATACCCATCCGATAACGTAATATGCGGCCCGTCGGAGGTAAATCCACCCTTGACCTGATCATTCTCTTTAAAATGCAGAAAACTGTCCAAATCCCCGTAAATAAAATTGGATCTGGAGGCCACTAGGGCTGCTCCTGCGGCAATGCCGAGTCGGCTCTCCATCATACAGCCGAGCATGCAGCGGATGCCGCTGGCTTCTGCGATGGCGTTGATTTGTAAAGCTCTGTAAAGACCGCCGCATTTCATCAATTTAATATTGATGAGATCAACCGCGTCTTTCTTGATCAGTTTTATCGCATCCTGGGGAGTAAAGCAGCTTTCATCTGCCATGATGCTCACAGGTGATTTGGAGCGGATAAAGCTGAGCCCATCCATGTCCCAATGGGGAACCGGCTGTTCTACCGCCTCCACGCCATATTCGGCAAAACGTTGCATCACCCGAATCGCGTCTCCGACAGACCAGCCTTGATTGGCATCCACTTTCAAGTGAATCGATTTTCCGACCGCTTCCCTGATTTGCCGGACCGCCTCAATATCATCGTCCGGGTTCATTCCCGCTTTGACTTTAATATGCAGAAAGCCCTGTTTTACAATTTTAACGGCTTCCTTGGCCATCTCTTCCGGAGTGCCAATCCCTATCGTCATATCCGTTTCCATTTGCTTGGCTATGCCGCCAAGCAGGCGATATAGGGGCAATTTTGCATATTTCCCCATAATATCGTAAAGGGCAAGATCAATGGCCGCCTTGGCGGAAGCATTATGAACAAGTGTCTTGTCCATCACCCTATGGATAGTATCAATGCTGAATGCGTCCAATCCGAGTAATTCTTTTTTCAATATGCCGATCGCTTGGATGATCGTGTCGACCGATTCACCGGTCACAAAGGTTACCCCGGTTCCTTCACCGTAGCCTATAAGACCTTCATCTGTCTCAATCTTCACGATGACCGTTTCACAATAATCAATCGTGCCTATGGCAATGACGACCAGCTGATATAATTCCAGCTTTACTTTTTTCGCTGTAATATCTTTGATTTTCACCTTATCCTCCTCTCTTATCCGTTTTGCAAATGTGGATGAATATTTCCCAATACGGCAAGTAACTTTGCTTCTTGTGTTCCGGGGTTATATAGCAAATGGGGCACGTTTTTCTTAATATAAATGCTGTCCCCTTCCTCAAGACGATAGGTTCGTTTGTCCGTTCGATATTCGATGCACCCTTCGAGAACATGGCAGAATTCCTCAAAATCATGGGTGACCATTTCATCATAGTCCGTCTTGTGTGCATCGATCTTCACGAGCACGACTGACATATCCGGTTTGTCCCCATTCTTTAACCGAACAGGCGTCAGCAGCTGATATTTGGCATGTGCCTGTGCAAACGTCTGCTCTACCGCATCGTTCACAGTTGTAATCAGAACATCCGACGGCGTGTCATATTCCAATAGAAAGAGCAGTTCAACATCCAATGCCTGGGCGAGCTTTCTAAGCACAGATAGTGAAGGCTCCGCCAAGTTACGCTCAATTTGCGAAATATAGGCAGGGGTTACACCAGTCAAATCCGCCAATGCAGTGGAAGAAAGCTGTTTTTCCCGTCTTAAATCTCTGATTTTTCTCCCATTTAGCTTAAATGAAACTTCCTTGCTGCTAATCGCGTTAACCTCCTATGACAGATCTGACAACCCATAGAATAACAGCCGGAGCTTCGCCCGGATTAACAAGATGATGTCCCGTTTTTCTCGGGATAAATATGCTGCCGCCTTGTTCAATCCGTACACTGTCATTTCCGTGCCGATATTCAAGCTGCCCTTCCATGACATAGATGCATTCGTCCGTATTCGTAGATAAATCCTCTGTAGAGATACGTTCACGGGGAGGGATCTCCAAACGGATTACCTCCATTTCCGGAGGCTCGCTGCTTCTCCATGCCATAGGGGTTAAAACCTCACATTGCCCGGCAAGGTTCATGAATTTGATTTTAGGTCTCTCATTCTTGCGAAGTACGATCACATCTTCAGTTGAATCCTCCATAAAAAGCATCGGTGCCGGAATACCCAGCTTGTCCGAAAGATCCCTGAGCACTGCAAGAGAAGGCTCCTGCCTGTTCTTTTCCAGGTTGGAAAGATAACCTGTCGTGACCCCAGTCTGCGCTGCCAGCTCAGCCAACGTAAGTTTTTTGTTTTTTCTCGCTTCCCGCAGTATATCTCCCAGCATCATGTGTGTCCTTTATTGTGATTTTAGGTTATTTTTTTCTTGTAAAAAGTATGGGTTCAACCGACGGTTCAAATGGTATGCTTAACGAGGCAATGCTGCCGTCGATCCCCGTAGCAAAAGAAACGGGATTCGGACCGACGAACAGTTCAAAGGTAAAAATGTCGTAATGCAGATGCTTCAGCTCCAGTGAATTATTATGGTACTGCATATGCAGCGCATCGCCTTTTACTGTAATTCGGATATCCCCATATCCGGCATTCGTATATTCCCCTGCATATTCCTCCAAGGTATGGCTGTAAGGCTTGCCTTCTATTTTCGTATCGTAGATCGCATGAAGCTGTCCTTTCATAGCGGCTAACAAAGAATTCATACCCTCCTGATATGCAGAAAACCAATTTTTCTGGCCCGCATAGCCTAAATATCTGTCATACACTTCCATAGCCACTGCGTTAACAAACAAATTGCCATTTGCATTGGTAAGAATGGCGCAGCCAATATGGTCATCCGACATGAAGGAAATTAAGGATGAGCCCCCGCTCACGTTGCCGCCGTGATCCACTACTTTATGCCCCCGGAAAGAATCGACCGTCCACCCGAGTGCATAACCTATCGAGACAAGCTCGGGAAATTCAAACGGCAGGATCTGATACGGAATCAGGGGTTTATGAAGCTCTTTAAAAAGGGCTTCATCGATCAACGGATTTTCTGCGTCTTTCCCGCCATTCAGATTGAAGGCAACCCATTTTGCCAGTTCATCAATGGTTGTATTGATAGAACCAGCCGGTCCCATGGCATCGATCACCAACGGCACATTTTCTTCGTTGACACCTTTTTCGTTCGGCGTATACAGTCTGGCGTATTTTCCGCTCTCATCTGGATATGGGATGCGGAAGCTGGTTTCTTTCATTCCCAGAGGCGCGAAAATTCGCTCTTCCACGAATTGTTCCCATGTCTTGCCGCTGATTTTTTCAATCAAGTATCCGACGACGGCATACATATGATTTTGATACTGAAAGCCGCTTCTGAACGGGATGCTGTTTTTCAAATGACGGATACGGTTTACTGCCAGGTCGCGGCGCTGCAGATCATCCCAATTGAGCCACATTAAATCATGTCTCGGGATGCCGGTTCTGTGACAAAGCAAATCCCGCGTTGTGGCTTGCACGGAGGCTATCGGGTCGGAAAGTTCGAATTCCGGCATATAAGTCCGTACCGGTGCATCCAAATTTAATTTCCCTTCACTGGCCAGTATCATTGCGGCAGCGGCCGTGAACGACTTGCTGGAAGAACCTATGGGCAGAATGTGTTCTCTTGTCATCGGGATTTTTTCATCCAGATTGGCATACCCGAATGCCTCGGAAAAAATGACTTTTCCATCCTTGATGATGGCAACCTGTGCGCCGGGAACATTCATGTCAGCCATCGCCTTGAGTATGGTCTCATTCAGACCGTCTAATATGGGATTGTTCATTGTATGCCTCCTCTTCCACAAACACATGGATATGACGTTCCTTGAAGCTTGTATATCATTTTAAAAGAATATTTTTAATTGTAAATATAAACTTATCAATTTTTATTTTTATAATAACATTTCGAGTTTTGTGACGGGAAAAAGATCGTCCTCTGCGAGGCGCCCCTTCAACTCAATTAAACAGTCATCTTTTGGGGAAACTGATAAAGACGCACGAATCCAAAGGAGGGAAATCGATGAACGAGAGCGAGAAAAGAAAAAAGCAGCTCGAACAAGCACAAGCCAAAGATTCGACTGATGAAGGACGGAGAGGCGCCTTCATGATGCTCGACGCATGGAACCAGGACGGCAATCCCGGCGCTGTAGACGACGAGTTCGGTCCGGAAATGAAACAAGAGGACCCGCCGACGCTCAATGGTAAGCCGACGTAGTACATGAGGCTTCGTTTTATCCAGAGGCACGAAGAGGGGCGGAAACGTCCCCTTGCTTTTATCCTAATATCATCTCCAAGGCATACATTGTTGCGCAATAAAAGCTCTCCGTATGATTCCCCCTCTTTGGACGCAAATTCCAACTTTTTGTTCAGTTTTTGTCGATTCCCTTCGTTTATAATGGGATTGATTGATATTTTTTAGGAGGTAGTTATGAATTCTTCGTTCAAAAAGTATGCAGCCGAGTTCATTGGAACATTCGTGCTTGTTCTGTTCGGCTGCGGCAGTGCCGCTACGGCGGGAGGGGATCTCGGAAATTTGGGAATCGCCTTGGCATTCGGGCTGTCCATTGTAGCCATGGCCTACGTGATTGGTCCAATTTCGGGTTGCCATATTAATCCGGCGGTTTCGCTCGCCATGCTTATTAACCGTAAGCTCACCGGTGCCGACTTCATCGGCTACGTTGTTGCGCAAATCGTCGGTGCTATTGCAGGCTCTGCCATTCTGTACGCCATCTTTGTCTCAGCGGGCATGCCCACAACGGGGCTCGGCCAAAATGGCTTCGGCCCTGGCTACGGGATCGGGATTTCAGCGCTGATGGCCGTCATCGTCGAAATTGTATTAACCTTCGTTTTTATTTATACAATCCTTGGTGTGACATCCAATGAGAGCAATGGAAACATAACCGGCCTGGTGATCGGGCTGACGCTTGCTTTTGTACATATTTTGGGCATTGGCTTAACGGGAACGTCCGTCAATCCCGCAAGAAGTCTGGCACCGGCGCTGCTGGTTGGCGGGACAGCTTTATCCCAAGTATGGGTGTTTCTTATCGCACCGCTTGTCGGCTCCGTGCTGGCCACCGGTGTATACCAATGGCTGAACATCAGCCGTAAGGGGAGCCGGGCGTAAAAAAGAGGGGCAGTCCCATAAGTCATTGAAAATGGCTTAGGGACTGCCCCCTTGCTATATATAAATCGGATTCACTGGCTAACCTTTTCCACTTCTTCACCCGTCTCGTTCCTATCTTCCTTCAGGTATGCACCGTGCTCCTGAGTCCACGTCCACATGGCCTCAAATATCGGCTGCAAGCCCTGCCCGGACTCGGTAAGCTCATATTCAACATGCAGCGGTACGCCAGGATACAGAGTACGCGTGACAATCCCCTTCTCCTCCAGCATCCGCAATCGGTCTGTCAAAGTCTTCGGACTAATGGGCTGCAGCTTGCGGCGCAGCTCCCCAAAACGCCGGGTCCCGTTAAACAATTCGAACAAAAGCAGAAGCGTCCATTTGCCATCCAGGATCTCCAGGATCGGTTCAACGGTGCCAGGACAGGATCGGTCCATCATAGTAATCACTCCGTAGTTCATTTTTTGAAACTATTGCACTTTATTGTAACTACTTTTCAAATGTACCACGGCTCAATTACGATGTAAACGAGAGATGAGGGGCTGGCCCGGACCGGGTGGCCGCATCCATCCGAAAAATATTGAACAGACACAAGGAGGAATATGACTATGAAAACTGTTTTATGGGCAACTTTAACCGCTAACGGCAATTATGCGCAGTCCACCCCTGAGAACCCGCCTAAACAAGAAGCGCTGGACGACTTCGCGGCACATGCCAAAGCTGCGGGAAATTTCATTGTCGGACGCAGAACGTTTGAGCAGATGCAAGCCCCCGGCAGAGTCTCCCAGGAGGAACTGGCCAACGCGGACGGACCTTTCGCCGGGATGGATATCGTCGTCATCTCCAACAGCATCCATGACATTCCAGGCGTAACGGTCGTAAGGTCTCCTCAGGAAGCTTTAAATTACTTGCTGCATAAAGGGCATCAGACCGCTCTCATCAGTGGCGGAGCGGATATCCATAATTCCTTTCTAAACCAGGGACTTGTAGACGAAGTGATTTTTAATGTGGCACCTGTGCTCGAGGGCAAAGGGTTGAATCTTTTAATCGACCAAAACAACTACGGCTACAAGCAAGTTCAATTGTTGGACTGCAAACCTCTGGGCGGTGAAGTCGTTCAGCTGCGTTATGCGATTGACAGATAGAGCACTATAATATCCATTACTTACCGGCTATCGTGTTCGCAACCAGGGTCGCATATACCTTTGCTCCGGATGGATTCAAATGCACACCGTCACCGGCGAAGAAAGCATCCTGTCCTTTGCTTGCGCTGTACCAGTCAACTACCGTTACGCGAGGGTCTTCAGCGGAAGCGGCGTTCAGCGCATCATTGACAATGCTTTCCCATGGGCGGGGCACGCGGGTGTTCACAAGTATAATTTTCTTGGCACTGCTCAGTTGGGACAGCAGGTCATCCAGCTGCTCCTTTGTGAAGGAGCCGTTTGTACCCAGCTCAATAATCACCTTGGAACCGAGCTGTCCATTGCTGCTCAACTGCTGAATAACTGCGGAGGCTTCGTTCATCTGCCTGCCTACCTTGCCATCAATGAGAATGCCTGGCATCGTCTGGCGAAGGTATGGCTCGATGTCCAGCATTACCGAGTCTCCAATGGCGGTAAAGCCTTTGCCGGAAATGATCTTGCTGAGCTTCTTCCGGTTGTCCGCTGAGCCGGAATCTGCAGCTGTGCTGCCTGGATGTGCTGCGCTTGCCGAGTCCTGCTTGCCTGCTCCGCCGGATGAAGAAGCTGCTTGGGAATCGGTCGAGTCTGAGTCTAGTGCCTCTGTCTTCTCTTGCGTTGAATGACCGGAAGCCGTCTTGCCCGCATGCCCCTGCTCCTTCACATTGTCGCCGCCTGTGTCCTTCTTGTCCGTATGATCCTGCTCGCCGTCAGAGGTGTCCTGCTTGCCTGCCGTTTCAGTGTCATGATCTTTATTCTGTGCAGTCGTTACGTGCGACACATTGGTCGGAGGTGTAGAAATGACGGATAATGCGGAAGAATCCGTCTGTACTCCCCTATCCTGTCCCCTTACGGTCAGTGCATGACCGAGAGTCGCCGAGAACAGGATGAAGACCAGCGCCGCTACGCCACCGTACAACCAGATACGGGTGGCGCGTTTCTTCAATGTATGCTGCAGCACATGGCGGAAGCCCTTCTGCCGGATCGGCTGCTCCACAAACCGCCAGGACAGCTCAGCCAGCGCCAGACTGACGGCAACCTGGATGACAGCCTTCAGGATGGACGGATCGTCCGTATTTACCTGCGGTGTACTAAGTGTAATGACCGGATAATGCCATAAATATAGTCCATACGATCTCTTGCCCAGCCAGCGCAGCGGCTTGCAGCCGATGACAGCGGCCAGACGGCTCGCCGGATGGGCGAGCACCGCGATCAGCAGCGCGGTAATGATGGCGATGATCAGCATGCCGCCGCGATACAGGAAGGTCTGGTATTCATTCGTATGCCATACCAGCCAGATGAGCAGCAGCAGGGACAGCGCTCCTGCCGTATCCAGGAAAGTCAGTGCCGGTCGGGATACTTGAGTCTTAAGCTTCGTACTTGGCCAGACAACCGCCAGCGCCGCTCCGACCAGCAGTGCAAAAATACGTGTATCGGTACCGTAATAGACACGGCTTGGATCCTCGCCCGGTATGTACAGTAAGGCCATAAGCAGCGCCGAGATCAGTGAAAGGCTGAGAATCCAGACCGACAGCTGCCCCCGCTTCGACAGGAACTTCAGGCCGAGCAGCAGCAGGAACGGCCAGATCAGGTAGAACTGTTCCTCGACGGCCAGCGACCATAGATGTCCGAGCGGTGATGCCGGTCCAAAGCTCTCAAAGTACGATACTTTATGAAAAATAAACCACCAGTTGCTAACATATAACAGCGCTGCCGGTATGTCTCCGCCAAGCGCCGACAATCTGGAATGGTCCCCGATCAGGCACCACAGCGATACAACCGCCACCATGACGAACATGGCCGGAAGCAGCCGGCGGGCACGCCGCACCCAGAAGTCAGCCATTTCAAACCGCCGATTGCGTTCCCACTGACCAGCCAGAATATCCGTGATCAGATAACCGGACAATACAAAAAATATCCCTACACCGAGCAGCCCGCCAGGCGCCCAGTCCGTGTTCAGATGATAGATTACAACAGCCAGCACCGCAAATGCCCGTAATCCATCCAACCCCGGCATATAACGATGAGGCTTGAGCGGCTTACTCATAAATTAACCGCCCTTTATGTATAACTGCTCCCGATAATCCGGTGAAAATACTCGTCTGCGTTGACTTCTCTCTGTTCTCCATCCATGGAGTTCTGTCTATGATGCCACTCATTATACTTATCCTCTCTTCGGGTAATCCTGTTCAAGCCCCTCGCGCCCGAACCAACCATTTCTCATTATATCTAAATACACTATACCATTGATCTCAAACCAGTTAAAAATGGTTTACAGCAAAGCAACAAATTAGCAAAAAATAACTGCTATATTTCATATAAAAAAGGAACCGTTTTCCGGTTCCTGCTCCTTTTGCCTATGATCATCCGTACACGTTAATAGAATGACTGGCTTATGATGCTTCTTATTCACTATTATGGCTGGAATTCAAAAAGGAGCTTGCCGCGGCAAGCCCCTTTTTCGTGTCACAACTAAGGTTAACAATAAATTCAAAGTGGCGGCGTTTGCACTCCCAGGTGTATCCAGCCTTCCTTCGCAGGGCCATATACTGCAGGCACAGGCAGCCCCGCTTGGCGCATCAGAACGGTAACCTGTCCACGATGGTGAACAATGTGTTTGATCAATCCCATCAAGATCGTGGCATTTGACTCTATTCTTCCGAATGCATTTTGTGTTTGCGCTAAAGACTCATCCGTCCATTGCTCTTTAAGAGCATTCACAACATTAGAGCTTACCGTTTGAAAGGTGTCCGCAATTTCCTTCGCAGAGGGCACCTCACTCGGGTTTGGAACTTTATCTACCGAAAGTCCGAACTCTGTCAAATAATCCGGGATATTCGTTACAAAATGCCATGCAATTCTTCCCAACGTCCGGCCTTCGGGATATACTTGCTGCTGCAGCGCCTCATTTGTTAAACTGTCTAAAACTTTCCGGGTTAATTCGGCCTCGTGTTTCCATTCCGATATAAAATTCTCAACGGTCGTATACATTCAATCATCCCCTTGTTTTTTTAATGTTCAGTGCAAATCATAGTGTTGCCTTGCTAAGACCCATCTTAACCCCTAATAGTGACAGGTACTGTCATAGTTATAATTTTTTATTGTGACACGTCTTTTACCGGATAAGCAGCCGGCAGCAAGGCTGTTTCATTGCAGTGGAGGGGCATTTTTTTCTATAATGGCTTCGTAACTACTGTTGATAATGAATCTCATTTGGAAAAGATGGATTAGGAGGCTCTCCGGATGTCGCGGACCTATGAGGAACTTGCGCAATATTTTGCCACTACACCCATTCAACTGTTTGGCGCGTACCGCACGCAGCTGGAGGGTAACCGCATCTATAGCGGGCATGTTCATAAGCCCACTGCTAAATGCGGTGTGATCGTCCCGCTAGAGGGGGAAGCCACCTTCGTCTTTGACGAAGTGGGGCAATACGTGATGAAGCCCGGCCATATCCTGATCGGAGGAGCCGGACGGCGGCTGGAGGTTATTTCAAGTGCAAATGGCTTCCAGTATTTCCTGGCTCATTACCTGCCGGGCGGGACAGATGAAGAGAAGGGGCGGCGGCCAGGAGACATTTCCTATATGGAGATAACACCGGATCCGGAGCTGCTGAGGCTGGTGGAGCTGCTGCTGAACGCCGCTTCCTCACCTGATGTGATGGACACGCTGAATCAACGCTCGTTATTTTACCAGCTTATCTCCAAAGTGCTGCAATCGGAGCGCTACCACCAGAACAAGGACAGCTATCTCATGATTGAGGACGCCATCCGGTACATTCAGTCTCATTTCACCGAGACATTGACGCTGACTAAGCTGGCCAAACGCTACCAATTAAAGCCCAAATATTTCTCTTATCTATTCGCCAAATATACCGGAACAGGCCCCATTGAATATCTGATCCATTACCGGATGAACAAGGCACACGAGTGGCTGTTAACAAAGCAATTTTCCGTAGCCGCCGTTGCCAAAAACATCGGGTATTCGGACCCATATTATTTCAGCAGATTGTTCAAGAAATATAAAGGGATTGCGCCCAGCCAAGTAGACCTCGACAGCACAGAAACATGATTCTGCGGCAGTAGTCATCTTGCCCATATTAGACAGCCTGATTGTATGAAATTGTCCATCATCGTTCGGGAATCTCTTCATTCTCATTGGACGCGTGTGATGATACTATGAATAATATAATTGATAATGATTATCATCTTTCAAAAATAGAGAGAGGGCAAACCATCTATGAGAGTTCACCTAACCACATCAAGGTCTGTCTTTTTTACAAGCATGGTCTGTTTACTGCTGCTTCTAAGCGCCTGCTCAAGCAATACGGAATCTGCGAATGGAAAAACGTCCAGCCCGCCGCCAAACGCGTCGGGGCAAGAAGCTGCGGGTTCCACGGCATTCCCGCGCACGATCGAAGCAGCCAACGGCAGCATCGTCATTAAGGAAAAGCCGGAACGTGTCGCTGTCGTTCACTGGGGGTACGTCGATTCCATCCTGCTGTTCGATTTGAAGTCAGTCGGCCTCGCGCTGCCGTTCACAAAGAACAATTCGTCCCTGAACACCGACACCTATAAACCATACGTCGATAAGCTTGAGGAGCTTGCTATCGTGGGTGAGAACACGACCGTCAACATGGAGGCACTGCTGGAATATGAGCCGGACCTCATTATCGCGGGCAATGTGACCAATACCCAGCTGACGGACCAGCTGGAGAAAATCGCTCCAACCGTCGTCATTGATGAAGCAGACACAGACGTGTGGAGCAATTGGCCGACGCTCGTCACGAAGTTCGGAGAAATATTGGGCCAGGAGGATGTTGCGGAGCAGTTCATCACCGGCTATCAAGACAAGCTGCAGGACGCCAGGGAGAAGCTGGCCGATGTCAAGGGAACCGTCGCATTCCTCCAGGTGCGGAACAACGCTGTATGGCTGGGTGGAACTAACTTCTTAACCCCCTATTATGACAAAGGCCTCGGATTGAAGGCACCGGACAGTCCGGTGATGACGAAAGGCGGCGAGCTGACACTGGAAGGATTAAGTGCGCTGAACCCGGACCATCTGATTCTTGGCTACTTCAACTATGACAATCCGTCGGCAGCCTCTTTGACAGATGAGTGGGAGAAGACCGATGTCTGGAAAAGCCTGAAGGCGGTTAAAAGCGGCCAGACGCACGCCGTCAATGGTGCTCTTGCCATGGGTTACGGCCCGCTCGGCAACACCTATGGCATCGAGGCCGTGCTGGAGGCACTGGATTAGTATCCCTTGCCAACATAATCCTGAACTACTCCTTCTGTCTCGTCAGAAACAGCATAATAAAGGAAATGACTATCATGGAGCCCGTCCAGGCCCATGCCATCGTCATATTGCCGGCATCCACCGCAACAAATATGGCCGTAGGAATGGTCTGTGTTTTCCCCGGTATATTGCCTGCTATCATTAATGTCGCCCCAAACTCGCCAAGCCCGCGGGCAAATCCGAGAATATAAGCGGAAGCAATCGAACGGTAAGTCAAAGGAAGCGTGATGTACCTGAACACCTGCCATTCATTGGCTCCGGTGGAGCGTGCAGCCTCTTCCAAAGCCTGATCTACAGAAGAAAACCCTACCTTCATCGTTTGATACACCAGCGGGAAAGCCACCACGACCGCAGCGATCACGGCAGCCCACCAGGTAAATATAATTGGCGCGTTAAAAAGCCATTCAATCCAGTGTCCAAACCAGCTTCTTCGACCGAGTATGACTAGCAGAATAAAACCAACCACTGTTGGCGGAAGAACCAACGGCAGCATAAAGACGGTCTCAACCACTGTTTTGCCTTTAAACGTTTGTCGTGACATCCACCAGGCGGCAGCCACACCAAGTACAATAACAATTAGGCTGGACAGCACCGACACCTGCAGAGACAGCTTGATCGGTACCCAGAATTCCTCCCAATTCATCATGGTCACAATCAATTCGGGATGGAAAATCCGTACTTCACAAAGACGTCAAGCGCTTCTTGTGTCTGCAAATAGCTGTAAAAATCTTCAGCCTCTTTGTTATGCTTCGTCGCCTTTACAATGCCAATCGGATATTCAACAGGGGTGTAGGTCTTGGGATCCACAGTGAAAGCAACTTTTACTTTATCCGAGGTTAATGCGTCTGTTTTATAAACAAACCCAACATCTGCATTTCCTGTCTCTACATATTGAAGAACCTGTCTTACGTCTTTCCCCTGCACCATTTTGGACTGCAGAGCATCCCAGAGCTTCGCGCTGGTGAGCGCTTCTTTGGCGTAGCCTCCCGCAGGTACACTTTCAGGAATGCCAATAGCAATGTTCTTCACATCGGACTTGGACAAATCCTCGACGCTTGCAACCGATGCACTTCCATCTGCAGCAGCAACAGCTACCAATTCGTTGCTTAATAGGTTTTTCTGTTGATTGGCATCAATGAGTTGTTTATCCACGAGCGCTTTCATGTTCTTGGTTGCGGCAGACAGGAACAAGTCGGCAGGCGCTCCCTGCTCAATCTGCTGCTGCAGCGCGCCGGATGCGCCGAAGTTAAAATTCAATTTGATATTCGGATTTTTCGTTTCATAAGCCTGCTGAATGTCCTTCAGCGCATCTGTCATGCTTGCTGCCGCGGATATAGTCAATTCAACGCTTTCAGCCGCTTCCGTGGTTTGAGCATTCGTCGTTTGGGCATTCGTTCCTGAAGCTTGTGAACCGGCACTATCTTTCGCTGCCGTACCGCAACCCGCCACAACGAACATGAAAGCTAAAACAATCGATAAAACCACACTAATCCTTACGTTTTTAAACATAAGACCCCTCCGAAATCATATCCAATTATAACTAAACAAAGTTATTATACTTTTTCGAAAGATCATTTGTAAATCAAATATATCTACTTATATCTAATTTTAATATAATATAAAATTTTAAACATTCGAGCGAGCAGGGGTTCAGGCACAGCGCTTGGCTTCATTGCAATTGTGTTATAATTAGACTCAAAAAACCAACCAGCTTTTACAGCTAACCGGGAGGATCCTGATATGTCCAGCGACATGTCTTATACAACAGAGGAAATCGCCAAGCTTTTGAAAATATCAAAGCTCACCGTGTATGATCTCATCAAAAAAGGGGAGCTGCCCTCTTATCGGGTCGGCAAGCAAATGCGGGTGGATGCCGCTGACCTGGAGGCGTACAAGCAACGGACAAGAATGGTTCCGATACCGGGCCAATCTGCAGAGGTTCATTCACCCGTACATTCCCAGCCGCCGGCTTCCTTCAGCACGAACCGTCCCGTCGTGATCACCGGGCATGACATCAGCCTGGATATTTTGGCCAACCACATGGAACAGGCAATACCCGGCATTCGGCCCTTGCGCTCGTTTGTCGGCAGTCTCGACAGCCTGATTTCCATGTACAAAGGTGAGGCTGATATCGTGAGCACCCACCTTCTGGACGGAGATACCGGGGAATACAACCTTCCCTATATCCGAAAGCTGCTTGTTGGATCTTCCTATGTGGTTGTCAACCTGCTTTCCAGAAATGCAGGACTGTATGTCCGGCAAGGAAATCCATTCGGTCTTACGCAGTGGTCCGACTTAAGCCGTCCAGGATTGCGATTCGTGAATCGGGAAAAAGGATCGGGGGCCCGAGTATTGCTTGACGAGCAACTCCGCCTTCATGGCACCAAGCCTGAGCAGCTTGCCGGTTATGACAATATACAGACCAATCACCTTGGAGTGGCGACGAAAGTCGCGTCCGGTGAAGCCGACGTTGGCGTAGGCATAGAAAAAACAGCCTCTATTGTCGGACAAATTGATTTCATTCCTTTGATCCGGGAGCGCTATGATCTTGTGATGCTAAAAACATCGTGGAGCCAGACATGGATTCCCGCTCTCTTGCAAATTTTGCAATCTGACACCTTCAAAAAAGAGCTGCAGGCGATTCCAGGATTTGATTTATCCCGTACAGGGGAAATCCTGTTTGAAGCCTGAGGACCAGCGCGTCAGTCGGCTCAAAAAAGCAAATGAGGACACAGCCATATTCACGGCCGTGTCCTTTTTTGCTTTATATGAATAAAGACAGAATAGTGACATTTTCCTAGGACCCTCTTCCCAATCTATCATATTAGGGATATAATCATCTCGAAGTAATATATTTCCAGAATAGAGAGGAGTTTTGTACCAATGAAGAAAACGCTTTCTATGTTTGTCGTTATGACTCTGGTTTTCACCTTTGCTTTTGGCTTCAATGCGTTTGCCGCCGAACCCGCGCCGAAGGACGGGAATATCCCTGATGCTTCTGCCGCGGAGAAGGTGCTGCAGCCGAGCGAGGAGGTTATTTCCACCCTCACCAAAGCTGCTCCCGAGATGGACTTATCTAAATTGAAGCAGCATCAAGTAAAGACATCCGCAAATTTGGAATCTCCTGCAACAGATTTGGCAGCACAAGACGAACTGATTGCGGCAGCACGCTCAATCAGCGCTGCAGAAGCGACTTATACATACGCAGACAACATCAGCGCTACAGCGGCGACTTATACGTACACAGGCTACATTGAACGGGAAGGCTCATCCGCTTACTTATACCCTTATTACGTAGAGCCGGGAAACATCCTTCAAGTTCAACTGGATAGCCCGGCATCGGCGCAGCTTGACTACGATCTTTACCTCTATGAATTCGATATGGCCACAGGCGAGTTGAATCCGAACCCCATTGATTATTCAATTTACGGCACCTACATGAATAAATATGGCAATGTAACGAAAACCCTGGCCGAAAATGTTGGTACGAAAAATGCCACTTCCGGTCAAAAAGCCTACTTGATCGAAGTCCATGGTGCAGTTGGAGGCAGCATTAACGAGCCGTTCTATTTAACCGTCTCCACCAGTTCAACCTATGATGCTTACGAGACGGACGAGAATGCCTTTCATGCCTATCCTCTCACGGTAGCGACAGGAGGTTCCACTCTTGCAAGCCGTTCCATCAATTCGGAAGTGGATCAGGATTGGTATACCATTACCGTTCCGGAAAGCAGAAATTATGACACCATGCATATTGATTTGGATCAGGCGTCCGTGGGCAGAGGCTACAAAGCGGAATTGTACGGCGCTTTAAGCAATAATCGCATGGTATTGATCCCCTCCGACAATGGCAATGTGTCACTGGGAACAGGTACTTATTATCTGCGGGTTTATACGACAAACACTTACTCCGATACCAACTACTCGCTCCATCTGCAGCCGGTATTAAGGGCTGACAAAGTAATCATAACGGGCTATAACTCCCAAGGCGGCCCGAACGATTATCCGGGCTATGCATACGGACGGCATTATCGGATTACGGGAAACAGCTTTACGGTGAACGGCGTTGTCTCTACCTCGGATGGCTATGCCGTAGCCAATGCGGAAGTCGAAGTGACCTGGGTAAATGATTATTGGTCGGAAGGCAGCGGCAACAGAGTTCGGAGCGGAAAAGTAATGACAGACAGCAACGGTCAATTTTCCCTTACCTTATCCCTTCCTCCTTCTACCGGAAGCATCAGCCAGTTCTTGCCTGGCGCTATAAGCTTCACTCACTACTATGACCTTTGCGGTGTGGCTGCACAGGTAACGAGTCGCCCAAGCGCGATCACTACGGATGTCGTATATCATTTTGCTTATAGCATCTACGAGGGTTAATAAATTAAAATGAACCTAAGACCATAATGCAAAAGGAGCTGCCGCGGCAGCTCCTTTTCGCAGTTTTGTATTACTTAATAATTACATAATCCAGGTTGACAAGCTTGGCATAGGTCACAATTTGGTCAGTTGTTAAATTCAGCGAAACTACGGTATGGTGACCGCCGCCATTTTCAATCCAGGCTTTTACCCCATCCTGGAAGTTTGGCTTCACCTTCCAAAGCACACGGGCCACCGGAAGCTTTGGTGCCGGAACCGTCGGCTCAAACGCAGTAACCTCGTTGATCAGGAGCTTATAATGCGTGCCGAAATCAGCCATGGAAACTACCACGCCGTCTCCCGCTTTACCGTCAAATACCAGGCGCGCCGGATCTTCACGATCGCCAATCCCCAATGGAGACACGATAATTTTGGGTTTGTTGCTTGCCAAAGTCGGATCTACTTCAAGCATATGGGATTGCAGGATGGCTTCCTGACCTGCAGCCATTTCATAGGTGTAATCCTCCATAAAGCCCGTGTTCTGGTTATGGCTCATCACTTTAAGCAAGCGGTCGAGCGCTGCCGTCTTCCAATCTCCTTCACCGGCAAAGCCATACCCCTGTGCCATCAAACGCTGGACGGCAAGGCCGGGAAGCTGCTTCATGCCATGCAAATCTTCGAAGTTCGATGTGAAAGCATTGTAACCGCCAGCATCGAGGAAACGTTTAATAGCGATTTCATAGCTTGCCTGCACTTTTACACTGGCTTCCCAGTCTTCCTTGCTGTAAGTACCGTAGTCAAATTCATACAGCTCTGCGTATTCCGCAAACAATGCATCGATTTCCTCGTCCGTAACCGCATTCACATATTGAACAAGGTCTCCGATTCCAAAGTAGTCAACGGTCCATCCGAATTGAATTTGGGCTTCCACCTTATCCCCTTCGGTAACACCCACGTTGCGCATGTTGTCACCAAAACGGGCGACCTTGATGTTGAAGCTTTCGTTATACGCAACGGCTACGTCCATCCACTCAGCAATCTGCTTTTGCACTTCAGGGCGTTCCCAGTAGCCTACTACAATTTTATTTTGTTTCTGCAAACGGGCATTGATAAAGCCATATTCGCGGTCGCCATGAGCGGCCTGGTTCAGGTTCATGAAGTCCATATCAATCGTTGCCCAAGGAATGCTTTCATTGTATTGTGTGGCCAGATGAAGCAAAGGCTTTTGCAGCAGCTTTGTTCCACGAATCCACATTTTCGCAGGCGAGAACGTATGCATCCAGGTGATAACGCCGGCAACCTCGTCACGGTAGTTGACTTCTTTCATAATGCTGGTGATTTTGTCTGCACTCACAGCCAAATCCTGCAGAACAAGCGGGTAAGGCAAAACACCGCTTTTATTTAATGCATCCGTCATGGTTTGGGCATGTGCTTTGACCTCTGCCAACGCTTCTTCTCCATAAAGATGCTGTGAACCTACGACAAACCAAAACTCTTTTGTTCCTGCTGACATCGTGATCATCCTCTTTTCTTTATTGGATAGTTTGGATTATTTCTGCCCGTAATAGGCGTCTTTCCCATGCTTCCGAAGATAGTGCTTATCCAGAATAGGCTGCGGCAGTTCTTGAGCAAAATGGTTTAATTCCCGTGCAAACAAATTCATTTTACAAACCTCTTCCAGCACAACACTGTTCACTACCGCTGATTTTGCGTCTTTTCCCCAGGTAAACGGTGCATGACCATGAAGCAGGACACCGGGAATGGCCATCACATCCAGCCCGCGCTGCTCAAAGGTTTCGATGATGACACGGCCTGTTTCCGCTTCGTAACCACGGTCGACCTCCTCCTGAGTCAGGAAACGGGCGCAGGGTACGGGACCGTAGAAGGTGTCTGCATGCGTGGTCCCCATCACGGGGACATCCAGGCCGGCTTGCGCCCAAATGGTCGCCCAGGTCGAATGGGTGTGCACGATGCCGCCGATTTCCGGGAAATGCTTATACAGTACGGCATGAGTCGCCGTATCGGATGAAGGCCTCATTTCTCCTTCCACAACATTTCCGTCCAAATCAACCACGACCATATCGCCGGGTTTCATCGTTTCATAGCTGACCCCGCTGGGCTTGATCACGAATAACCCGCTTTCCCGATCCATGGCGCTTACATTTCCCCAGGTATATTTCACGAGTCCGTGTTTAGGCAGTTCCAGATTCGCTTCATATACCTCTTCTTTCAATTGTTCCAGCACGTTAATCCCTCCAATTCTCCACCAGATGATCCACAGCGGCCTGCTCAATCGCCAGTCCTTTTTTGTATCGTTCGATAAATACTTCAAATCCTTTAACGTCAAATCCGTCCGGGTACATTTCTTGCGCCTCAACGTCTTTAAAGACCTTGGTGTCGAGGAAGTCTTCCAGACTTTCCTGCTGATCCTTGTTCGACATGTATGAAGCCAGAATCGCCATTCCCCATGCCCCGCCTTCGCCGGCGGTTGCCATCACGGAAACCGGAACATTCAGCGCAGCAGCCACAATCTTCTGGCCAACCACAGGGGTTTTAAATAAACCGCCGTGAGCTAAAATGTTATCTATCGCGACATTTTCTTCTTTTGTCAAAATATCCATACCGATGTTCAACGCGCCAAAAGCAGTAAACAGATGAGTCCGCATGAAATTGGCTAAATTAAAATTACTTTCCGGTGAGCGGACAAACAGCGGCCGCCCTTTATCCAAGCCCGTGATATTTTCACCTGAAAAATAACCATAGCTGAGCAAACCGCCGCCATCCGGGTCCGCTTCCAAGGCTTTATTCAGCATCACACTGAATATTTGATTCGTGTCCGCCTTTTGTCCCATAGCCTCGTAGAATTCACGGAATAACCCGATCCATGCATTGATATCACTTGAGCAGTTATTCGCATGAACCATGCCAACCGGACTGCCGTTTGGCGTAGTGACCAGATCAATTTCCGGATATACTTTGGAAAGCTCTTTCTCCAATACAATCATGGCAAAAACCGAGGTGCCTACAGAGACATTTCCGGTCCGTTTTCGCACACTGTTCGTAGCAACCATCCCTGTGCCGGCATCACCTTCCGGAGGACAAAGCGGAATGCCTGGCTGTAAATTTTGCGATACATCCAGAAGTTTGGCTCCAGCTTCACTTAATTCACCAGCTTGCTCGCCTGCGCTATAGACTTTGGGGAGGATATCCTTAAGCTTCCATGGATAACCCTTGGCCGCAATGAGTTCATCAAACTGTTTAAGCATCCGTTCATTGTAATCCTGTGCAGCTTCATCGATTGGGAACATGCCCGATGCATCGCCGATGCCGATGGCTTTATTGCCAGTCAACAGCCAGTGGATGAATCCAGCCAAGGTCGTTATAAAATCAATGCGAGGCACATGCTTCTCTTCGTTTAAAATGGCCTGATAAAGGTGGGCAATGCTCCATCGTTCAGGGATATTGAATTGGAATGTATCCGTTAATTCTCGGGCCGCGGCACCGGTGGTTGCATTACGCCAGGTCCGAAACGGAACAAGCAGCTCACCCGTACTGTCAAAAGCCATATATCCGTGCATCATTGCAGAAAATCCGATAGAACCAATGGTTCGAATCGTGATTCCATAGTTTCGTTCAACTTCCTGCTTCATTTCACTGTAAGCTTCCTGCAGACCCGTGATAATGTCCACCAGGCTGTACGTCCAAAATCCATCTTCCAAGCGGTTTTCCCACTCATAACTTCCGGATGCGATCGTTTCAAAACGATCATCGATTAACACGGCTTTGATACGTGTGGATCCGAATTCGATGCCAAGTGATGTTTCTCCCTTGGTAATCGCTTGTTTAATGCTCGATTGATTCATGATCACGTTGTCCCCTCTCTGACAGCGTTTTTCAAAAGAAGGCGCTTTCCTTTGTAGACAGCCTTAGTATAGTTTTTTGTTCGTACATTTGTCAACGTATATTATAAGTTATCCATACAACTATTAAGACGATAATTCTGCTGTTTTCTTCTTAAATCATTATATAAAGCTACTTATGTAATTATGAAAGCGGATAACCAATGTAAACCCCTGCAACATTTTTACAATTTGTACGTACTTGATGCAAATTCTTTTCATCCACATAAAATAATGCTAAGATGTACATACAAATTTTCTGGATGAATCCGTTAGAATGCGAACAACTTTGAAAGAAGTGAAAGAAGTGAAGCCAAAGTATCAGGTCATCATTGATGAGATAAAAAGCAACATCCTGTCTGGAGCATACAGCCTGGGAGAGCAAATTCCTACAGAAGCCGCCTTGCAGGAGATGTACAAAGTTAGCCGGCAGACGGTCCGCAAGGCCATTCTAGAACTATCCAACGAGGGTTTTTTAAGAAGTGAAAAAGGCTCCGGCACTTATGTCAGCAATCAGTATCGTTCCAAATCCGCCGGGAGCGCCAATAATAAAACGATCGGTGTAATCACGACCTATATTTCGGATTACATATTCCCCTCCATTATCCGCGGGATCGAAAGCAGATTGAATGAAGATAACTATTCGTTGCTGTTAGCCAGTACAAATAATGATGTTGCACAAGAAAAAAAAGCTTTGGAAATGATGCTGTCCTATGGTGTGGACGGTTTGATTATCGAGCCTACGAAGAGCAATCTGTACAATCCCAATATCGCTTATTACCTGTCGTTCAAGGAACAGGATGTTCCCTTCATTATGATCAATGCTTATTATGAAGAACTGGAGGTTCCTTTCTTTTGTCTTGATGACGTGCAGTCCAGTTATCTGGCAACCAAAGAATTGATTTCTATGGGACATACCCAAATCGGGCTCATTGCAAAAATGGATGATTTACAAGGAAAGTATCGAATGAAAGGCTATATCAAAGCGCTTGGAGAAGCCAAATTACGATTCCACCCGGAGCAAGTGCTTTCATTCGATACAGAGACGAAGCAGGATCTGTCCGCCAACTTGAAGGAATTCTTAAATGAAAATCGGGAAACGTTGACCGCCATTGTGTGCTACAACGACGAGGTAGGGTTGGAAGTTGTGCATGTATGCAGACAGCTTGGTATATCGATTCCGGACGAACTATCCATTATTGGCCAGGACAATTCTTACATCGCCAAAAATGCGAATATCAAACTAACAACATTGACCCACCCGCAGGAACAAATGGGACGAGATGCAGCGGATTGGGTCATTAAGAAATTACAAGGAAAAAAGGACCTGCCAAACAGCACCTATTATCAGCCTGAGTTAATCGAGGGCGAAACGGTGAAAAAGATTACAAACTGATTCGCGATTCATCGCAATACAATCTGATATAGCAACCCAAATTCGTTATATTTACGATCGACAATACAACAAGCCATATCATCAGTGATGACATGGAGGTCCACAGCCCAAACCATGGCACAACCCGCCCGCCCCCAACAAATGTGGCTAATGGTGACAGAAACAGGAGAATCAGGACAGGAAGCATTCTTACGGCCGCCGAAAAAATCAACTTCCCGGTCGTAATGCTCTTTTTGCTTCGATGGATACGCAAATGTGAGTATCCCCCCCAAAGAATCGTCGCAATCACCAGCAGAATCATAAGGATCTCCATGTTTCTGTTATTAAAGACAGAAGCTTCAGGCTCTTCGCCATGAATAATGCTTGCGATCCCTTCGATAAAAGCTGAATAGTCGACAAACGCGTTTAAACCGGAATCAAACATCATCGTGATGCCCAGCCGCTGATCCAAATAGATCGTCTCTTCCGCCTTATACGTCCAGAAAATTCCGCTGTGAGAAATCGTCCGTCCCCCTTGTTCATCCTCGCCTGCCAGCCAGCCCATTCCATACGGACCGCTCTGTCCGGCTGTATGGTACTGTTCCATCAGCTCCGGGGGCAGAAGACGGCCATCATATTGAGCCAGCATCCATTTAGCCATATCTTCAGCAGTCGAAATGATACCGGCCGGACCGTCAACAAACCATAAAGGTTCAGCCCGGGTTACGGGATGGCCAAGTATAAGATAATGTCCCGGCGGAATGGCGGAATTTTCATTGATTTGTTGTGTGGTGCTGACGTTAAGGGTATGATTCATCCCCAAAGGTTTAAATATATGATTTTCCAGGTAGTCAGAGAAGCTCTGTCCGCTCACTTTCTCCACAAGAAGAGCCAAATATTGATAATTTGGATTGTGGTAGCTGTAGGCCGTTCCCGGATCATTAGCAAGCTTAACTCTGTTCAAAGCCTGGTTGATCCCCTGCAGCGATTGATATTGAGGGGATCTTGTCATGTCAGGATTCACTTTGTCATTAAGACCGCTTGTCTGGTTAAGCAGATTCCGAATCGTAATGTCCCGGACACGCTCGTCCTCAGGCACGACATCGGGAAAATAGGATGTGTATGGCGCGTCAAGGTCAATCAATCCCTTGTCAACCAATTGAAGGACGGCCAGTGCCGTAACGGATTTGCTTAAGGAAGCAATGGGAAAGGGAGTACTGCCGTTTATAACACGGCCATCCGAAAACGCACCATAACCTTGCGTATAGAAAACCTCTTCGTTATTGGTTACGGCAAGAGCCGCACCCTTAATATGATTGGCTTCCATGGTTGTTTTGACGTACTGATCCATTTCATGCTGTATTTCAGTTTTGTTCCGGATTTCAACAGCGAAAGCCGGTTGCATCAGGATGGCCATGATTAGCAGCAAGCAGCCGAAGCTTAAAACTATTTTCTTTTTATGCACGATTCTCATACTAGCACTCCTCAATCATTTGATAAGGAAATGCTAATATATCATTTTCAACTTTTTATCAACTCCGCAAAAAATCTGGCTGTAACACTTCCTCCACCCTGCGGGCCATTCTCTACATGTAAACTCCCCTCATGCTTTTCACACAGCACTTTGCAAATATATAGCCCCAGTCCATGATGCTCATTTGCATCCGATACCTCTCCGCGATAAAAGGGAAGCACGGCTTTTTGCAGCTCTGGATCCGAAAAACCGGGGCCGTCATCCGTGACCGTAACCGCAAAAAAACCTTCACTGGCGCTATAGCGGACACTTACATGGCTGGAAGCATAACGTGCTGCATTGTTCAGCAAATTCTCACATACCTGCATCACCAAATGGAGATCGACTGTAATATTACCCGCATCCGCAGCAATGGACGTGCTGAGCGTCTTACCGCATTGTCCGGTTATTTGCCGTGCGCTGTCATTCAGCAAAGAGATGAGATGGTCCGTTTCCATCGTACGGCTATGCACCGGCATGTCTTCCAGCTTCTGAATGGAATTCATCGCCTCCGTATAGCTCTCAAGACGCACAATATGTACGTTCATGGTTTCAATCATGTCCAGAAGCTTCTCCCTGGATATATGATTTTGGGGCAAATAGGTGGCTAGCAGCTCGGAATATCCTTTCAGAACGGATAGGGGTGTTCTCAGATCATGGGCAAAAATAGCATTAAGCTGTTTGCGTTCCTCAACCGATCGCCACAGTGTTTTAAAGTTTTTTTCCAACTGACCGCGCATTTTCTCAAATACACGGCATAACTCGCCCATCTCATCCGCACTATCGTAAGAAATATGAAACCCCAAATCATTCGCTGAAATTTTCTCCGAAGCCTTCATCAGAATATCAAGCGGCTTTTTCAGCTTCCACCGATAAAACAGGAATGACATCAGAACTATACCGACGGCAACCGTTATCAGCACCATCGCGACCTGAACAGGCAATATCCAATTCTGCACGGAAGAATGGCCGGCAAACCGCATGCGCATGCTCTCCGCCCATCCAAACTCCAGTGTGATGACGATTAGAACAGCGATGAGCATCATGCAGCATAGGAAAATGAATGATTGCAGCAAGGTCAGCCGCTTCAAGGTCAACCAGTCTACGATTTTCGCCATTTGTAACCTACTCCCCAGACCGTTTCGATCCTGTTGTCACAGCCATGCTCCTTCAATTTGTACCGAATTCTCCTGATATGCTCTGCGATCACATTGCTGTCGCTTTCATTATCGAATCCCCATACTTTTTCAAAAATACGCTCCTTGTCAAACACCATGCCAGGATGCATAGACAACAGTTCTATAATATCGAACTCCTTTTTGGCCAGGAGAATTCGTACATCATGGAAGTAAAGCGCGCGAGCTGCATAATCAATGACCAAGTCTTCACTGAATTTTATCGATGTTTTATTTTGACTTCGTATTTCCCTGCGTAAATGTGCCTCTACCCTTGCACCCAGCTCATGAATACTGAACGGTTTGGGAATATAGTCGTCCCCTCCAGCCTTAAAGCCCATGATTTTATCCGCATCCTCGACACGGGCTGTAAGAAATAAAATGGGGCAGGACACAAAGTCCCTGATTTTCCTGCATAACTCAATGCCATCCAGCCCAGGCATATTAATGTCCAGCAGAACAAGGTCCGGCAGATTTTCAATTTGCCGCAGGGCCTCATGACCGTTGGATGCAGCCATAACGAAATACCCGTTCAATTCAAAGTAATCTGTCAGCAGTTTTCGAAGATCGGCTTCATCATCTATGATCAGTATCTTTTTCATAATGTCCTCTCTCTGCTTTCCAATTTCAAGTCATGTTAAATACAATTCACACATTGCATGGCAAAAGCCCATACCGTTGGCCCTTTATTGAGTACGATAAATAAGTTATTTTTCTACGAATCGAGGGACAATTATGAGCGGATTGCATAAAAAATCGCAAGTCAACAGAATAGCACGGCGCTTCGGTATCGTTTCTTTAAAATTCAAATGGTTTCCTTCCCTTTATCGAAGAAAAGCAGTGATCCAGATCAAAACAAGGCGTGGCCACTATGCATTAAAACCATTTTATCGGAACCGCTTATTTAAAACGAGTGCAGCTCAACAAATGAAAAAGGCTGCCGGGCATATCCAGCTTTTATTGAATGCAGGGTATATTTATATACCAAAAATGCTCTATGCAAAAACCGGCAAGCTATGGACTTTAAGAAAAGGACAGCCATACTATGTTACTGAATGGGTGCAGGGACGAACTCTTGAGCATTCCGGTGACTATGCCAATCTCGGCCGGGCCATGGCTGCTCTTCATCAATCATCGAATGGGGGCCCCCCTGGTTCTAAAGCGGATTCATACACCCTGAAGCAAATCCGGTTATGGAAGAAACAGCACCGCTATTTCCTTCGTGACAAGTCGGGAGCTGTGCAGAAAAACGCAGGGTATCGCAGATGGCACAGACAATATCGCAATGACTGCCGACGCTTGGCTGAACGATCCTGGACTGAAATGAGGGAAAAGGGGGTCGCGTCTCTCTTGCGTAATGAGCGAGGCCACCCAAGACGGATACATGGAGACATCACCTCAGCCAACGTGATTATTGCTGACGACGAGCGGCTGTATCTTATAGATTGGGATCGTGTGAGGTTCGGCTCTATCTATGTAGAATTGGCAAAAACTCTGGCAAATACAACTCATTTCAACCCGGAGTTCATTCAATCGCTGCTGGCAGGTTATGAGGAAATCAGGCCATTAAAGCGAACAGAACGAAAACTGATTTCCGCTTTGTTTCGATTGCCCCGTGAAGCCTGGTTGGCCGCACGTTTTCCCAATGGCAAGAAAAGCGATGAATTAATCGAAAATATGACCAATACCTGGTCGGAACGGATGAAGGCCAACAAATTATTAGACGATTGGGCCAATCGACAGTAATATGAGCCCCCCATTCTCGGGGGCATGTATCCTCATTAAGAACAGGGGTAATTCCATTCCCGTTGATTCATATATCGCTCGCCCCACTCGTCCAATTGGTCCAATATGGATTTCAGCGACAATCCCAACTCACTTAATTCATAGACCACCTTCGGCGGCACCTGATTATATACCGTTCTCGTGATAATGCCGTCTTCCTCCAGCTCCCGAAGCTGCTGAATTAACATTTTTTGCGTAATCTCAGGAATGGCCTTTTTTAATTCACTCGTTCTCATTTGGCAGGGTTCGCAGTTCAAATGGCATAAAATCAGTAATTTCCACTTCCCACCTATGACCTCCAGCGTCGCTTCCGCAGGGATGTTATAAGTCCTTGCCGTCTGCTTTTCCATGAGATAACCCTCCTCTGGCTGATCAGGATGAAAAGTTACTTTTAAGTGACTATATCACTTTCGGGTGATTATATCACATTAAAGTAAGTACTTCCTATTTCTTACTGATTATTAGATAATTTTATCGTAGCTTATTCAAGGTAAACATTTTAGATCTGGAAGGTGACACTTATGAAAATTTTGACCGTTGTATCCCACCCCAGGGTGAATTCCTTAACTTTTGCTGTCGCAGATAGATTTATACAGGGACTCACGGATGCGGGACATGAAACAGAGCTGCTGGATCTGCACCGCAGCGGCTTCAATCCTGTTATGTGGGAAGCAGACGAACCGGACTGGTCCTCTGATCGCAAGATCTACACACCAGAGGTGGTGGCTGAGATGGAACGAATGAAAAACCATGATGCGCTCGCCTTTATTTTCCCCATCTGGTGGTACAATTTGCCCGCTATGCTGAAAGGATATATCGACAGGGTTTGGAACAATGGTTTTGCGTACGGCTCCAATAAATTGCATCATAAACGAGTGTTATGGCTCGGCCTGGGAGGCGCTCCGCAAGCAGACTTTGAGAAGAGACAGTACGATACAATGCTCTCCCATCTTCTGAACATCGCCATTGCCGAATACTGCGGAATCTCTGACAGCAAGGTTGAGATCCTGTATGACACCCTGGATTCAAGGCCGGAAATTTTCGAAAGTCTCCTGATGCGAGCTTATCATCTGGGACTGTATTATGACAATGATTCACAGGCCGTAACTTCATAATTCATTTGGCAAAACTGGAGCTTTAGCCGTCTGTTGATGCATACATGAAATGTAAAAAGGACACAACCTTTTTTCAAGGTCGTGCCCTTTTTTGCTGGACATACTAATCGGCAAGACTAATCAGATTGCCATCAGGGTCCTCTACGATGGCATAACGCTCTCCCCAGAACCCGTCAAACGGCTCGCTCAGCCCAACGTATCCATGCTCCATCAACTTACGGTACAGCTCGTCTACCGCTTCGCGGCTGCTGCACTGGAAGGTAAGCTCTAAACGATTTCCGGATGGTTTTTCCCAGCCGCCAAAAACGGCTTTCGCTGCTTCCACTGTGGCCACAGCCAGGCGAAGCCCGTGGTGGTCCACCTCAACGTGCTGTTCTTCGTCGGCGCTTTGCGGTATGTCCAAACCCAACATGCGGTAGAATTCCAAAGACTTTTTCATATCCTTCACGTAAATCCCGATTCTTTTCAATTGAACCGCCATGCTTCACCACTCCAATCGTTGTGATTTGATTTTCGCTTCCCCCCAATCATATATCTTGTACTGACAATCAAAATAGTAAAAAACGGACTTCTTTACCCCTTTTTCGCGACTTGTCTAAGCGGCAGTCCGTAATAACGCGTAAAGTCCTTGGCAAAATGCGACTGGTCATAGTAGCCGTATTTCAATGCCAGATCCGTCAAGCTTGAATAGCTGCGTCTATAAAGGTCTTGCAGCATACTTTGAAACCGGACGATTCCCAGCATCTCTTTCGGGCTCAAGCCGAGCTCCCGATCAAAGGCTCTTCGGAGATGCCGTTCACTGAAATTAAGCTTTTCCGCAAGGTTCTTAACGGAAAGATTCCCTTTGAAACCGTACATGTATTGCATGCTTTTGTATACCAAAGAAGAGGCAGGCATATCATTCAAATCCAGGATTTGGCTTAGTTTGCGTTCAACGATCTTAATGATGGCTGAAACGTTATTGGCGGCCAGAATTTCTTCGACCATAAGCGGCCCTTCAATTCCCCAGATATCTTCCAGGAAAACATGGTGTCCCGTTAACGCCGAGAGGGGAGATTTTAAAATAGCCCCGGCCGCCTCCGAATAAAACTGGATGCCGAACATCGAACGGGCGGCCGAGAAGTGTAAAACTTCAGATTGGGTCGCCAGCCCATCGACAAAAGCAGCCTTCCGGCAGGAGGACGAAAGAAGATCTACGATTATACCGACACAGCCATCCGGAATAATCCGGTGCAATTGCTTCTCAGCCCCTGGCTGAAATTCCATTGTCCAATAACAAACAATATACGGTGCCAAGTGATGGCTCGGCGCATATTCCCGGTAACTGTACCCGGGGTGATGCAGCTCCGGCTGCAGTTTAGGTGATGGTACAGGACGATAGGAATGTCTCATTTCACATTCTCCCTTGCTGCTATTTTTGCTCCGTCGTTCTTCAAATCATATCAGATTTTGACCGGATGGTCGCCGCTCATATCATAGCAGTTTTTGCCGCAGCTCAAGAAGCCGGTCCCCAGCATGAAAAAAACTCCCCCAATCCTGTTACCAGGACAAGGGGAGCAAAGTGTTAAACAATTATGGTTTCATTGTTCTCCGTCTGAAGCCTAACCATACACCGAGAGCGATCAGCCCGAGACCCGCCAGATAGAACGGATAGTGGCCTGCTTCACCCGTTTGCGGCAGCATCGTTACCGTAGTCTCCGATGGCGGAGTTTGTGGTTTCGGCGTTGGTACTGCCGGCTTCTCCGGTTTCGGCTTATCCAGTTCCGGCTCGCCTTCACCGCGCGGAGTATCCTCCTCATCGATGTCAACGGTTGGCGTTTCCGTCGAAGGGGTTTGAGGAGTTGTTGTCGGTTCGCCTCTTGGGGTATCTTCATCCGGCACATCTACTTCGCCGGAAGGTGTCCCTGGGTTAGACGGGGTTCCCGTTCCTGGACTGGACGGAGTTTCCGAAGGCAGCCCAGGATCATCATCATCATCGTCGTCCTTCGAACCACCAGGCGTTCCTGGATTCGATGGGCCGCCTGGGTTACCAGGATTTCCTGGATCAGTCGGATTCGTCGGATTATCAGGATTTCCTGGGTCTGTCGGATCCGTTGGATTGCCAGGGTTTCCTGGGTCTGTCGGATTGCCAGGATCGGTTGGGTTGCCTGGATCTGTCGGATCTGTCGGGTCCGTTGGATCCGTCGGGTCCGTTGGCTCGCCTGGATTGGTTGGCTCTTCCTTAGCGTTCGTGATAGTCAGTTTCTTTACGTTGCCTTGACTCTGGATTTTGGAGTCGATCGTTACGTCCCATGTTGCCTGATCGATCTTATATCCTTCCGGAGCTGCCAGCTCCTCCAGAACATAGTCGTCAAACAGCAGCTTCGTAAACAGAATTTTTCCATCTGCTCCTGTTGTTTTTACGATCGGCGTCTTCTTACCGGCTTTATCGTAAAGGGCAAACTTTGCTCCTGCCAGCGGCTTCGTCTGATCATCCTGGTCAACCTTCGTTACTTCCAGGCTGCCCGTGACGCCGCCTCCCGAGCCTGAACCGGAGGAAGTGCGGACGATAATCTCCTTCGTCGTTTCCCTAACCTCGGTCTTCAGCTGATCTCCTTCGAGCGCCACTTTATTCTGTACAGCTTCTTTATCTCCAGCGGTGATGAACGACTGATATTCCAAAATATAAGCCGTGGAGATCGCGTCCGTGAACTTTAATTCAAACGTCTCTTGATCGCCGTCAAGCCTTGAGATGGTTAATGTGTAATCCTTCCCTTTTGTCAGCTCATCAGCTTTGACCGCTTCACCGTTCGCATTGATCTTGGTTGCGTACAGGTGGAACGATTCCTCGATCAGGACTTGGTTCGCACTAGGATAATCGAGAATCTTGGCGTTGGAAATTTGCGACTGCCCTTCATTGATACGAACGGACCAATCGATTTTGTTTCCGTTTTGGGCGCCGTTTTTCTTCACATATTCGCCGCCATGAGGAACTGACACACTGGCGTTCCATGTGGCCGCTTTAGTAGTGCCGTTCAGCAGCTCAGCCGTATTATCAATATTCTTGACAATCACTGTGCCTTGCAGCGATGTTTTGAACTCGATCCAGTATGCGGTTGAGATCTGGCTGGTAAAACGAATGGACAATTGGTTTCCGTTCGCATCAGACGGTTCCGTCACCTCAAATTGAGACGCCGGTACTTGGGCGCCCTTAGCAACCCCATCCCGTCCCCCTGTCAGCTTCATCTCGTATACCTTCACCGAATTTGGTACAAGCTTCTGATCCTGCTTCAGAACATCCGTTACGATCGCTTCGTCTAGCGATTTGAGATTGTAGTTCATCTTGATGTTCCACGTAATCTCTTTGTTGACTGGATTGTAGCTGCCGTCTTTACCGCCGTTATTTTTCGTATAGCCATCGGAGGAGAAGCTCGCATCCCGCTGGATCGGGCCTTTTTCCTCGCCGTTCTCGATCCACGTCATGATGGCTCTGTTCATGTAATCCAGCTTGCTGTTATTCAGCCAGTCGATGTTAAATTTCGTTTGATATTCGATTGTATACGTGGTGTCAATGGTCTTGGAGAACTTGATATCAAAGCCACTGCGCAGATTATTGTACTCGACCTTATAGTCGCTCGCAGGAACGACTTTCCCGTCCGCTTTTACGACTACTGTACCCGGAATGAATTCAAGGCCGCCTTGCGGGAACGTATCCCTGATGACTACATTCTCCATGCTGTACTTGCTGCCGTCCGGCTTTTTATCGCCATTGACCGTAATAACCCACTTCGCCGTTTTGTTGGCAAAGTCGACATTCGAGACGCCCTTCACCAGAGCGCGAATTCCTTGGGCCGGAGCTGTTACTTCTTTGGACGAGTCACCCGATACGACTTTATTCTTTACTGGCTGTCCCTCAGCGCTCGTCCGGTCGACCGGTTTGGTCTGGTAAACGATCGTATAAGGAGAATCGATACCATTATTGAATTGAAGTGTAAATCCGTTTGTACCCGTCGGTGTAAAGGTGTATTCATCCGGTGAAAGCTGATCTTCTGCCTTCGTCGAATTCCCTTTATACACCTTCAGCGAATCAGCAACCAGCGTATGAATCGCACTGAATTCATCCATGATGATCGCTTGCTCTTTCGTAAGCTTTTTCTCGTTGAAATTGTATTTCACAGTCCAGGTGATGATTCCGTTATCTTTATTCTGGCTATAAGACTTATCCAAAAATTTACCGCGGTCCACTGTTACCGTAGCAGTTGATTTGGCATTTTCCATGTCGTCGCCAGACAGTACAGCAGTGTTCTCAAAACGCGCCTGCTCGCCGGTAAGCTTCGTTGAATAACGAATCTCGTAGGCTTTGCTGATCGTCTCATCCTGGAACGCAAGCTCCAGTTTGGCGCCGCCGTTCGTTTCAACCGTATACTTGTCGGCCCCTACCTTTTCGCCAAGGACCGTCGAGCCGTCACCGTTAACCTGCAGACGGTATACCTCCACAGAGTCGGCGATGAGCTCAGAGCCTTCAGGCATCACATCCGTGATGACCGCATGCTTGATCTTATCCAGCGACTTGTTGACTTGAACCGTCCAATCGATCCGGTCTTTGCCAACCGCTTTCCCCTGTTTATCGATCAACTTTCCGCCCTGCGGCTTCAGATTCACGATAACGGTCTGCACACCGCTTTTTACCGGAATGGCAATGATGACTTCCGTGCTTCCCTTAATCGTTTCCTTCGTAAACTCGGTGCGTATTTGCAGCTTGCCGCTTACGTTGGAATGGCTTTCCACATAATCGTTGAAGGTCATGACAACCTTCCCGCTCCGATCGACGGTAAATGTGCCAACTTTGTCTTGATCGGCCACGAGCGGTGCGTCAATGTCCGTAAAAATTTCAAACTGCTTTGGCAGTTCGAAGGTAAAGGTATCCCCGTTCTTGTAGCCGTGATTATTCGGAAGCTCCCATTCGTAGCTGAGATTCACAGCCTCACCGATGTCCAGGGTACTGTCCGGATTATATACCGCATCGACCACGTTACCATTCGAGTCGGTTAATACCACTTTTGTTAAAATATTGTCCGTATTCTTGACTGGCGCCGGCGGGATATACACATCATCCGTCACTGCAACTTCATCCGTTTCCCCATACACGGATTCCTGCACGTTTGACAGTGCATCGGCCGCGTTGGCATTGGCTACATTGCCCGTCCAGACGGTTACACCAAAAACCGATTGAAGCAGAAGCAGCAGCGCCACAACGATTCCACTAACTTTTTTCTTCATAATCTCTCCCTCAGTCTCTACATCACCCTCGTAATGTCGGTTCCGATCCAGCTTTCCGTGCGCAAATCGGGCTATCTATACTGCATTGAATTGTATGCCGTTAAGAGACCTTCAGTCCATCACCTCCACTTATTTCTAAATGGCGCACGATTCATTGTTCCTGTTTTTCCCACCAGAACCAAATGGGCTTCTTGCATTATAACTGCCGGACCTCTACAATTTCTCTACAAACTCGAATAAGCCTTGGACATGTGTCCAAAGCTTAAGTTAATCGTATTCTTTTTAGTAATATTTGGATACCGAATAACGAGAGGCGTCTTTTATCATTTTAAAATCGGCCCCTTTGGCTTTCCAGCTCGCATCAACCGTTGTATCAATGGTTACCCATTTTCCGTTCAAATAAACTTCATTCCAGGCGTGGTAAACATCGACGTATTCCGAAGTCCCCATATCGAGCTTGGCTGGAATGCCGATACTCCGCAGCATGGAAGCGAACAGGGAGGCATAGTCGTAACACATCCCCTTCTGCCCTGCAATCGTGCGATTGATATCGGGAAGGTAATCTGTCAGATCACTGGTTGCAAGAGCCTTGTCGTATCTGATCGTACCAACAATATATTCATAAATAGCCTGTACTTTTTCTTCGTCAGATTGAGCAGACGCGGTTAGCTTCTTCGCAAGTTGAGCAGCCTTGTCCTGTTCGCTCCAATTGATATTTTGTACAGAACTCAAAAACACTTTGCTCTTGTTTGCCAGTTGAAGTGTAACGGGCGCTTCCTGTGCGATCTTATATTTGGTACCGCTGACTTGCTCCAGTACGGTAACCGTGTAATCACCGTTGCCCATCTGCAGCGGGAATGCTTCCTGCCGTTTATTCGGCGAAAGTACATACGTATATTTGTCCTGACCTTTTGAGATCATGAGCTTCGTCTTGATGCCGGCTTTCACATCATAGCGAACAACGATCACACCACGGTCCAGCTGTTCCAAGCCCAGCCAATCCTGAGATTGCGCAGCTTGTACAAACGGAGCCCACAATAATAACGCAAAAAGTCCTACAATCGCGAATATTGCGTTGCGCATAACTGCAAACTCCCTTCGATAGCCAGGCTGCCATTGACATATCGTCAAGAAGGCCCTGTAGCTTTGCGTCCCAGTCTTTCGACAAGTTTGCCATTGTCGTGCTAGAGTTTCCAGATTTTAATATAAAATTATCCTATGAAAAACAAAAAAAGCGTCTTCGTTCGGTAGCTGGCTGCCGTTTGACATATCGCCAAGTAGGCCCTGTAGCTTTGCGTCCTTGCCTTTCGACAAGTTTGCCGTTATCGTGAGTAGCTTTTGTGAGACTATCTTACCAAATATCTCTATTTCTATCAAGAGAAAATTTACAAGATTCATTGATTTCCGCGCCCATTCGATGATCTTTTTTTTCGTTCATATCTCAGACCATAAGAGCAAGAATGAGGACGAAATGATTAAAGCCTCCTTGATAGAATGAGTTACACCAAAGCCAAGGAGGAAGCAAAATGTCGATGATTCGGGAGTTCAATAATCTCCATACTTCAGAGGAGCTATTATTTTTGGGAAATGCCTGGGATCTATTATCAGCTTTGACATTAGAGAAGACAGGTTTTAAAGCCATTGGTACTACCAGCTGGGGGATTGCCAACTCGTTAGGCTATGCGGACGGAGAATTAATAGATTTTAATCAAAATCTAGCAATCGTCAAAACCATTGCAGAAAATGTAAAAATACCGGTATCCGCTGATATCGAGGCAGGATATAGCGAGGATTTTAACACAATTATCGATAATGTATTAAGAACAGCAGATGTCGGGGTCGCCGGCATTAATATCGAGGATTCCTTGAAAAAAGAAACGGGGTTAAGAGATATAGCGGATCATTGCAGCCTTCTGATCAAAATGAGGACGGCGCTGGAAAATCGCGGATTCAAAGATTTTTATATCAACGCCAGAACGGATACTTACTTTCAATTGGAAAACCCCTTCAATGAAACGATCGATCGGGCCAGTGCCTATGTTGAAAGCGGGGCCAGTGGCATCTTTGTGCCAGGGGTAACGGAAGAGGACGAAATTCAGCAAATAGCTGCTCAAGTCAAGGCGCCGCTCAATATATTGTCTTTGCCTAACCTGACGAGTTGTAATAAGCTGAAAGAGTTAGGCGTCAAGCGTTTCAGCTTCGGAAATGCCCTGTCAGATAAAGTCATCGCTTGCTTACAAAACAATGCGGCTAAATTATTGGAATTACAGGATACCTCACATTTATATGAAAACTAGATCAGAAGGCAGGGATGAAGTGATGACCAGTATAAATCTTTCATTTGACGAGATGTGGGAAAAAATCATTGCCTGCGACCGGAAATATGATGGTCTATTTTTTACAGCCGTGAAAACAACAAAAATCTACTGCCGTCCTTCCTGCAGATCCAGAAAGCCCAAAAAGATAAATGTTGAGTTCTATCACAATATCAGTGAGGTTGAAAAAGCTGGTTATCGTGCATGTAAAAGATGCCAGCCCGAGGTTGAACATTCTCCAAACAGTGAATTTGTCAAAAGTGTTACGACAATTTTAGTGAATCAATATAAACAAGATTTGAAGCTGAATGATATTGCGGAACAGGTCGGTTTAAGCCCCTTTTATCTTGAAAGGCTGTTTAAAAAAGAAACATCAGAGACTCCGCGTACTTTTTTGGAAAAAGTGCGCATCGATAGAGCCACACAGCTTCTTCAAACGACCGATATGACCAATCTTGAAATTGGTTATGAGGTAGGCTTCCAAAGTCTTTCTAATTTTTACAAAGTGTTTCGAAATTTAAAAGGCTGTTCGCCAAGCGAGTTTCGTAAGATGAGGAAAGAGCCTTAATCGATAAACTGGAGATTCAATACTACCTTTTTTCTTGGAGGTCCTTATATGAGCAGACTGTATATAATAGATTACCAATCCCCCATTGGAATGGTTGAAATACAAGGAACCGATCAAGCGGTTTACTCTATCCTGTTCTCGGAACGGGACCAGATCGTAAATGCTATCCATGACGAAACTCCCCAGGCTTTGAAGCTTTGCCGTGATCAGCTTGATGAGTATTTTAAAGGCACACGTACCGAGTTTACATTTCCTTATATATATGAAGGTACTGAATTTCAAAAAACGGTTTGGAATTCTTTAAAAACAGTCCCCTACGCGCAAACGTGGTCCTACAAAGATATTGCTGTTTCCATCGGGAATGAAAAGGCCATACGAGCTGTCGGCAGCGCAAACGGCAAAAACAAATTAAGCATTGTCATCCCCTGCCACCGAATTATTGGTACCAACGGGAAGTTAACCGGCTATGCGGGCGGCCTATGGCGAAAGGAATGGCTTCTTAAGCATGAGCAACGTTTGAGAAAAGAAGGGACAGGCGTTTAATCGCAAATCACTACGTATTCCCCAACATCCCGGCAAGTTCATATAAGGAGTCGTACCGCTGAATGCGGTAGTGACGGCCTTCTTTTTGCAAATATCCTTTATCACAAAATTGAGCAAATACGTATAATAAATGCCGATAGGAGACACCCAGAAAATCACAAACGGTCACATGCTTTTCCTTATAGACCCCTTCGTCAGCAGTCTGCAAAATAAAATCCGCTAACCGGTTTTCAAGCGGGAAAGCGAGGCTTTGCGAGGACTTGGCCGCCATTTTGGTGGCTTTTTCACTCAGAAACTTCGTCAGTCCACGCAGAAATAACGGGTCTTCCAGCATTTGTGCACGGCAGTGATGAAAAGGAAACGCAAAGCAAACCGTCCTGGTAGAAGTCTGAATCCCTTTTGTATAATATACCTCGTTCAACAATTCCATTTCTCCAAAATAGTCTTTAGCATTGATAAAATTAATCAGGGACACCTTCCCGTTGTGATGGGTCACATAAATTTTGGCCTTTCCTTCAACAACATAAAATAAATAATCAGGCCTCATGCCTTCCTTAATAATCCATTCACCACGCTTATATTCATGCACCTCAATAAACTCTTCAATCGGAAAAGAAAATAAATGTGCAATGGAGTGTTCCTCCAGATAACGTTCTCTTTTCTCATTTTTATATATTTCCATAGTCCACCCCAAAAGATGAGATTTCTCATGTTGCCGTATCCCCCTCCATGATATCATGCAACCTGTGGAGGGAACAAAATGAACACACAACGCTGGATGAGCAGACAGTTTTTCAGTTTTTTTGTTACATGGGGTGTTTTTCTGCCCTATTGGACCGGATGGTTGATTCATACAAAAGGGATCTCGGTGTCACAGGCAAGTCTGATTATGAGCGTGGGTTTGGTGGCAAGAGGCCTGTCCACATTAGTTATTTTCCCTGCATTATCGGGGAAATTCAGCAGTAAAACCTTATTAAATGCAGCGGCCATCGGCACGCTCATTGCGCTCCTCTGTTACATTCCGTCCCATGCCTTCGGCAGCTTGCTTGCCGTAACTGTATTTTTACATTTGGTGTATCCTGCGTTAATGCCTGCTTTGGACAGTGCAGCCGGAGTGCTTGTGCAGCGGCAGCAATTGCAGCATTACGGAAAAAGCCGCTTATGGGGATCCATTGGATTTGTGGTGACTGGCTTGATCTTGGCCGTCTTTACCGGCGCAATGGGGGAAAAAGTTATTTTATGGGCGATGCTGCTTGGCATTGTGGTGTTCGTATGCCTTGGATTCATGCGTGCACCCGTAGTTTTATCTGAAAAGCCGCAAGCGAGCAAAATCCAAAATAACGGAATGCTTAAATTATTTCAAATCAAACACTTTCCTTTGGTGCTTGTCATTGTGATTTTATTGCAGGCGGCACACGCTTCCTACTACAATTACGGCTATATATATCTGCAAGAAATCCATGCACCAAAATATTTGATCGGCGTGATTATTAATATTGCCGTAATTGCAGAAATTATTTTCTTCGCGGTCGCTGACCGGAAATTTCACAATTTTTCGGCAGGCTCCTTACTGGCGCTGGCGGCACTTGGCTCATCCCTGCGATGGATATTGGTATTTGCCTTTCCGAACGTGATTGTGTTCAGTATCGCGCAAATCTTACACGCATGCTCATTTGCGATGGGGCATTATGCCTTTATGAAATATTTGATCAAAAATATCCCGCATGAACAGGTTCCCAAGGCACAGGGAATGTATTCGGCGCTGGCACTTAGCTGGAGCACGGCGGTGTTCACCATTTTCGGCGGCTATTTATACGAAATCGAGCCAAGATACGCCTTTTTGGGAATGATTGTTTGTACCGTGCCGGCGATGCTGCTTGCTTTTGTGTATCAGAGATTGGAATCCCAAACCCAAAAGGCTCATTGACCTGGGACCCTGCTTCGTCCTCTCCGCTGCTCCGTGCATATCCACCTAAAAAAGCCGAGAACAGGCAAAATTTCTCTCTGTTCTCGGCTTTTTGTTGTTGGGACAGCCCCTTGTCGGCATATCCTCATAAATTCAACATTATGCCATTAATTCTGCAAGCAGAGCGTTCAGCCGGTCCAGGTTTTGTTCATTGCCCTCGATACAGTACTCCTTGGCTTCTTCAAACTCTGCCTTATTCATAAACAGCTGGCGAAAAATCACTCTTGTTCGGCCACCATTGTTACCCTTCTTGTTCGAGTGTTTTGCCAAGTGCATTCAGCATCTCATTAGTGCCATGCTCGCGCACTTCCGGCGTATCGTGACCGTCGAAAAATGCTCCCTGCTCCGTGAAGATCAGCTTCGTGCCACCCTCCATCGGAATAAGCTCGATCGTTGTGATCGAGACGGAGATACGCACATCATCTGAATCAAGGGTGTAGCTATAGACGATGCGCTGCTCCGGCACAATCTCCTGATAACAAGCGTCAAAGGTAAAGACAGGCCCCTCTGGCGGACCTCCGCTGCTGTATTCGCGTCCTCCGACACGGAATTCGAAAATATCAGCTTTCGAGAACCACTTTGCTTTGGCAGACGGATCAGACCAGGCTTTATAAACTCTCGCAGGCGATGCAGCATACGTCCGCTCCACGACAAAGGTGGCATGTTTGACAAATCGTTCAGTCACGGTGAATCCTCCTTAGTTTTCGAATCTCCTTCTTCTTCGGCAAGAAAATCGCCCAGTACATCCAGACGGTGTTCCCAGCTTGTCCGCCGCTCGACGACCAGCTTCTCATGGCTCTTTTTCATCACTTGCAAAAGCTCGGTGAAATCCTCAACCGCTAACGGTTCCTTCCCCTGCATGGACTTGGACACATGTTGAAGCTGTTCAAGCAGCGTCTGCTGCAGCTTGATTTGTTCCTTGATACGGGCCATTTGCAGGTTGACGATCTCCAGCGGACTGATCTGCTTGTCGTTCAGGACAGACTTGATCTCTTCAAGAGACAAGCCCAATTCCTTCAGCGATACAATCTGCTGCAGGCGCGACAGGTCGGATTCACTGTACAGCCTGTGCCCGGACTCCGTCTGGCCGGATGGCGAGAACAAGCCGATTTGATCGTAAAATCGCAAAGTTCGCACGGTGAGTCCCGTTAGTTTTGCCAGGTTCCCCACCTTCCAATGTCGTACCATAAGAAACCCCTTTGTTAGCGCTAACTGTTTACCGGTAGTTTAAGTATAAAAGATGACGTCACGTAAGGTGCAAACAAAATATTTATTACCTTGTTGACTTAAACCATGGTTTAAGTCGTATCATAATCCTGTCGACAATGTAAAGATATGATTTGGAGGCCTCCAGGATGAAGTATTACTCAATTAGCGAAGCTTCAGCCATGTTCAATGTACCGGAATCCACATTGCGTTATTATGAAAAAAAGGGGCTGCTGCCGCTCATTGAGCGCGACGAAGCCGGCAGACGGTTATTTTCAGAAACTCAAATAACGATCCTTAAAGTCGTTACTTATTTAAAAAACACTCACATGCCTATACGTGAGATCAAGCAGTATATTGATTGGGTCGTAGAAGGAGATGACACTACCGAACTCCGGCTCGAAATGCTGAAGAATCACAAGCAAGCTGTACTGGCTGAAATTTCGCAGATGAATGAAGCATTGGAAGGAATCGACGTAAAGATAGCAACTTATACAAAACGGGTTCAGGAAAGAAAGAAAAATGAAGTGAAAAATAATGGAGAAGAGGCGCTATTATGAAACTTTCAGGAAATACAATACTTATTACAGGCGGAAGTGCGGGAATCGGGTTGGCTTTTGCGGAGCGCTTTCTGAAAGCCGGCAATAAAGTCATTGTTTGCGGACGGCGTGAACATGTGCTCCAAAATGCAAAAGAAAAATTCCCTGACCTCATTACACGTGTGTGCAATTTGGATATGGAATCCGAGCGCGCAGCTTTGTTTGATTGGGTCACGGAAAACTATCCGGAAGTGAATGTGTTGGTTAACAATGCAGGAATCCAGCAACGATTTAATGTGTTAAAAGCGGATGCGAAGAACGATTGGAGCTATTTCAATAAAGAAATCACCACCAACATTGAGGCACCCTTTCACCTCTCTATGCTGTTTGCTCCATATTTTGCAGCAAAAGAAGAGGCGGCCATCATTAACGTGACATCCGGGCTGGCTTTTACACCGTTTGTCATTGCTCCGATCTATTCAGCGACCAAAGCAGCTCTTCATTCTTTTACCATGAGCCTAAGACACCAGCTGTCTGAAACGTCTGTGGAAGTCATTGAGATTGCTCCTCCGGCAGTGAATACAGATTTAGGCGGATCAGGGCTGCATGTGCATGGAGAACCATTGGATGCTTTCGCGGATGGCATTTTCAAAGGATTGGAAGAGGGTAAAGAGGAAATTGGATATGGCACTTCTGTTAGCCGCTTGCGCATGTCGCGAGATGAAATCGACGAGTACACGGAAAAGATGTACCAGGCCACAAAAAACGCAGTTGAATAAATACACTTGTCATAAATGCCTGCCTCCGCTACGCCCTGGGTGCGTAAGCGGAGGCTGGCCTGTTTTAAATGGTCATACAGCAAAAATGACTGGGACAAACCGTTCCAGAGTATTGCTAAACAAGGAGCTTCCGCATTTTTTCTGATGTTTGAGCATCCAAAGGGATATTGATTGTAACTTGCAGGTCAATGGAGTCCATCACCTGAAATGAAAGATGGCCAAAACGAAGGGCGCCCACAACCGGATGAAAAAGCAGTTTTTCACCTTCTGGCGCATTTACAACATGATGCAACGGCCACCACTCCCGGAACTCCTTGCTTTGGCGATGCAGATCCGCAATGATCTCTTCCCACCAAGGATCTCCTACTGTATTTGCATAGTTGGCCCGAAACTGGGCCAATCGATGTTTGGCGTTCGCTTCCCAATGTTCACCCAGCAGCTGCTTGGCATAGTCAGTCGTAAATAAGCGCCATACCGAATTTCTATCCCTTGCCGACATTGCTTCGTAATCTCCATAAACAAGTGTCGCGGCCCGGTTCCATGCCACGATATCCCACCGTGAATTGACCACAAAAGCAGGGCTTTCCCCCTGTCTGTCCAGAAAATCCTGCAGCAGCAGGCTTACGTTGTTCTGGGGGTCAAAATGATCCGCAGGCAGGTGCCCTGCAGCCAGCAAAAACAGGTGCTTCCGCTCACTGTCGTTCAGTCGCAGCGCGCGGGATAGACTATCGAGCACCTGGGTTGATACCTGAATATCTCTCCCCTGCTCCAGCCATGTATACCAATCCACACTGATCCCCGCGAGTACGGCAACCTCTGCTCTTCTAAGCCCCGGAGTCCTTCGTCGTTCGCCAGAAGGCAGCCCTACCTGTTCCGGAGTCAGACAAGCCCGCCGGGTTCGGAGAAATTCCGCTAATTGCCTGGACTTCTCCCGTTCCTCCTGCATTCCATCACGTCCTCCACCAAATCTATGTATCCTGGGAGAAACACTCCTAGGTTAATTGCCTCTCTCGTTATTCTACACCACCGGATATATACTGATGCAGTCATCATTATTTTACAGGATCAGGGGAGGAAATTGATATGAAGCAGCTAAACGACAACAATTCTATGAGCGGGGAAAGAGAACAGTTATTGGATTGGAACAAAACAGCTTTGGTAGTCATCGATCTTCAAAAATGGATTGGTAATCAGTATGCCCCCTATTCTGCCGAAATGGTCATTGCCAATTCAGCCAAGCTGGCTAATCTTTTCCGTAACAAAGGGGCTTTTGTGACACTCGTGCATGTATCCAGCAAAGACTTCAAGGATATGCCCAGTCCCAAGCTTGATACCACACCTCCGAAACTGAATCTGGTTGAGGGGTGGGATGAATTTGTTCCCGAGCTCGGCGTGACCGACACGGACCATATCGTCGCCAAAAAGCAGTGGGGAGCTTTCCACGGAACAGACCTTGATCTGCAGCTGCGGCGCCGAAATATTAATACGATCGTATTATGCGGCATCCCCTCAGGGATCGGTGTAGATACAACGGCCAGAGAGGCTTTTCAGCACGGATACCATATCATTTTCGCGATTGACGCCATGACCGGATTCACGAAGTCCGAGCATGAGCATGTACGGGATGTCATTTTCCCGAGGATTGGACGGATTCGCACAACGGAAGAGATTGTGAATGGGAACTAGGGCTGCCTAAGTGGCAGCTTTTTTTTATGAAGTCAGCTGCAGCTTCAAAATCATCCATGCCTACAGGAGGCATTAAACTAATTTTTTTATTTATGTTGACGACCACATATTTATGTGATATCTTTTGTTTAGTCGATATGTTGACGACCACATAAAACAAAGGATGTGATTTAACTTATTGTAAAAGGAAACAAAAATGAACCCATTGAACATAAAATCAGGGCAGTAAAGGAATTTCCCGTAAGCTTCTCTATATTTGGCATTGCTCGTTCACATCATAGGATTGGAGCCCAGCTGCTTCGGGAAGCAGGCTTATACCCAGGTCAGGAAATCGTGCTGATGCAGCTGTGGCACCGAGACAGCCAATCACAGAATAGTCTCTCACGGTCGCTGCGACTTGATCACTCGACCATTGCCAAATCCGTTCGCCGTTTGGAAGAGGCGGGGCTGGTTACCTGCAGCCGCTCAGAGGAAGATAAACGCGTAACCATCGTATCGCTTACCCAGGCGGGCCGCGAGTTTGAGCCTAAAGTGATTGAGGCTTGGAGCAAGCTGGAAGAGATAACAACGCAAGTTCTCAATGATGAAGAAAAAATGCTGTTTACAGCCTTGGCACACAAAATTGCTGCTTCATTAGAAGCTTAACTGTAAATCAAAAAAATGATGAGTGAAAAAGGAGAGATTAGCATGTCTAACAAGTCAATGCAAGCGATTATGGTCAATGAATATGGCGGTCCAAATGTTTTAAAGGTAGAGAAAGTTGAACGCCCTCAACCGCAAACGGATGAAGTGCTCGTTCGCATTGTGTATACTACGGTTATTCCGCTTGACTTTAAAATTCGTAACGGCTGGCTTCAAGAGGTTTTCCCTGTAACATTCCCCTACATCCCTGGATTTTACGCTTCCGGAGTTGTCGAAGAGGTGGGGCAAGGGGTAACCGAGTTCAAGCCGGGGGATCGTGTTTTTGGCAGAGTTAGAGGAGGCTACGCTGAATATAGCATTACGCAAGCCCAGGAATTAGTTAAAATGCCCGATCATCTCATCTTTGAAGATGCGGCCACGATCAAGGCAGGAGCCGAAGCGGCCTGGAAAGCGTTGTTTACCGAAGGCGAGCTCCAGCCTGGTCAAACCGTTCTCATTCATGCGGCAGCTGGCGGTGTTGGACAATTTGCCGTTCAGCTGGCCAAGTGGAAAGGAGCAACCGTAATCGCCACGGCTTCCGCCTCCAATCTGGACTTCGTCAAGTCATTGGGTGCGGACCAGGTCATCGATTATACCACGACAGCTTTTGAGGACGTCGTCAAAGAAGTGGATCTGGTCGTCGATTCCATTGGAGGAGATACCGAGAATCGCTCCTGGGCCGTTCTGAAGAAGGGCGGAATTCTCGTCTCTTTGGCTCAGGACCCATCCCAGGAGAACGCTCAAAAACACGGCGTTACCGCTAAATTCAACACCAAGTTCCCGACTTACGAGAACCTGCAGACCATAACAGAATTGCTTGCCGAGGGTACGATTAAAGCAGAGATCGATTCCATCTTCCCGCTAAACCAAGCCGACAAAGCACTGGAGAAAAGCGAAGCAAGACACGGACGAGGAAGAATTTTGCTGCAAGTAAACCCAATCTAACAGCAATATGTGTGAAATAGAAGTTTGATATTAAACCATGGAGAGCAACACGTGTGTTTACCACTACGTGTTGCTTTTTTCGTTCCTATGTCTTATTCCTTTTCTAGCTTTCGAAAATAAATGCACATAATAGGTGAAATATGGGCCCGATCTCGAACCCGGCTGTGTTATATTCAAAACAATAGTCCTAAGATTATTTGACTAAATGCATGTTAAAGGAGAAGTTATGAAAAAAATAGTAGACTTGATGCTTATGGGGGGCCTGGCTATCTTCGTTGCTCTTTTCTCTTTCACTCCCCTGACTTCCGCCGCTTCCGTTCATTACACACTCTATATTGACGGCAAGGTGGCAGCGGCACAATTCCCCACTGTTGTGGAGAATAACACCACTCTAATTCCGATGAAATCAGTTTTGACAGAACTAAATTACACTATGACCGTAGATAGCAAGACGAAGGCGATTACGGCCAGGAATTCGGCAGGCTCCTTCATCACCGTGAAGACAGGCAGCAAGAAAGCCACAATCAACGGATCCGAAGTCCTGCTTCCCGCACTCGTAAAAACGATGAACGGAACCACATACATACCTCTATCGGCCATACGGAATTTAACCGGACAATCGATCGGCGCAGATACTTCTTGGGGCATAGCTTGGATCGGGGAAAAGCCAATAGAAACCGACATTACGATCCCATGGGGAATATCCCCGGTCGAAGTCAAAGCACTTTTCAGTGATAAGCTGCTTATCGATGAAGTCGGCAAGGACGATATTCATATCCTTCTGTACCAGGGATCGCCCGAAGGTGATGAAGCAGTATGTTTATTTTACAAAAACAAACTTGCCAAGGTGGGATATGCCTCTGACATTTCCGACCTTGATGGAGCCACTTTAGTTGGTGTTTACGCCGGCATGTTCGATAGTTTCGCCAAACGTTATGGAGACCCGGTTGCAGGCTCCGATGCTCCCGATCTGAATAACATTGATCAAAATATTGCACGCTTCGCCAACAAAGGTTACTTATCAAGCGACTGGAAGGTGGGAGACACTAAAATCTCCATATTACTGAAAGCGGAGGGCACTGGATACGTCGCTAGCATGCAATATGCCGATATATCGGTAGAAAAACAAGTTGATGCTGCCCTGGATGCAATTAAGTAAACCAAAATGAACATTAAAGAAGGAGCCGCCCGGCTCCTTCTTCATATTTTACCACGATGTACTGCATCCTAGGTTAGATCTTCAGTGGTGGCGCTATAGCATAGGAGGCCTTTGGCAGTATCTTAGGCCTTTTTTACAAACTCCGACTTTAACTTCATCGCGCCGAATCCATCGATTTTGCAATCAATGTCGTGATCCCCATCAATCAGACGGATGTTTTTGACTTTGGTGCCGATCTTCAGGACCGATGATGTCCCTTTTACTTTCAGGTCTTTGATGACGGTAACCGAGTCTCCATCACGCAGGACATTGCCGTTGGCATCTTTTACGATTTTTTCGTCTTCACTGGCTCCGGGGCCGGACTCCAGGCTCCACTCATGGGCACATTCCGGGCACACCAGCAAGCTTCCATCCTCATACGTGTATTCGGAACTACATTTCGGACAATTAGGCAAGGTAGACATTAATTTTTTGGATTCTCCATTCATTATATTGATCTAATCTCTATCATACTGTCACAGGCTGTATCAGATCGTCAAGCACTACAGCTATCCCCGTATTTACTCCACTATCTTCAAAAACGCTCGATATCGCTGTACTTGCTCTTTCGTTGCTGTTTCCCTTAACGATTCGAATTTTGAAGCACACCTCTTAAAATATCGATCCATCCCCAGCTCATGGGCAAGTCTTATCGCCTGCAAAATGCACTCGACTGCATCCTGCGGCCGCCTCATCCATTGCTCGTACATTGCCCGTTGGAAGAAGTAAAGATACATATTCTCGTTGTTTGATGAATCTGATTTTATGTTAAAATCATCAATTTGCTCACTGAATGTATGTATAATCTGATCAACCTGCCACCCATACCGCACCGCCGCCCCCATGATCGTGGTCAGGCCCCTCACCTGTTCATCGGGATGCTTACGCAGAAAACCAACATACTCATCCAGCAACTCAGCCTGTCCCACCTCAATCTCCAGGGCATACCGGTTCGCCCTCGCTTTATGCTTGAACTCATGTACCACCTGCTCTTCTGCTTCATTCAGTGAGCCCATCCATTTCAGTTCCGCATATCGCCTGATACACGCTCGCGCCTCCTCTACCTTTCCCAGCTTCTGATAAGCAAGACCCTTCATTTCAAGACTGTACCCGTAATAATACAGCAACGGACGTTCAGTAGGATTATATGGGGCAGACCACCCTTGGGATTGGCGCTCCCGCCGCTCTTCATGGATACACTTCACGCATTGGTACAAAATATCGGCTATCTCCAACACTTTGCTCCAATTTTCAAAGCCTACAGCCATATCCAGCATTTCAACAACGATATCCGGTTGAGAGATTTCAGGATGAAAGCTTGCAAAGATGACTCCTCCTTTACAAAAGTAGTATAGACGAAGTTATACTCCTTGGGGGATGACTAGTCTCATCCATTATACTACTTATAATATGTAATTCCACAATGATATTGCTAGATATTTTATCCTGACTTTTATATCCTATCTTATCTAAGCTTGTTATGAGGTGGTTATAATGTCAGATCTGCGCCAATTAGTCGGTACACGGATTAGAGCAATGAGAAATGCCAAAGGCCTTACACAGCAGAAACTGGCTGATATCGCCGGATTGGATTATAGATATATCGGAGCATTAGAAAGAGGCGAAAGAAACTTTTCCATAGATACGTTGGAGAAAGTTCTAATCGCCCTGAATGTTTCCCTTAGTGAGTTGATGTATTCGGATAGTGAAATAAATAACGCCGGATCTTTAAAGAGAGAGGCCATTGATGAATTCACAGGAATTGTCAGTTCATTAAATGAAAAACAGATTAGTAGCCTTAGGAAAATAAATATTGAATTTAAACGCGCTTTTGATTAGACCAAAATAAATCATGAAGCGCTGCGTCCATTTGTTCCTTTGTGATAATTAATAAATTTGTAGTATTGAATGTGTTCTTCTCAGCAAAACGAAGATAATGAAGATATCTGACTAATTTGATAAATGCTCTTAACTTTTCATCTGACCAAGGAATAACCACTCCAAATCTATCCAAAGCAGAGGCGTTTATTGCTCCTCCAATTAAATGTTTCCTGCTTACTAAGTGTTCTATTTCTATAGCCATAAAACACCTTGCATTATGATTCATATATTTAATATCATCATATTCTGGAGGACGAACAAAGTAATCAAATGCCTCTAGATTAATTCTATTATATTCAACCAACACCTTTAAGAACGATTCGACAATAGGCCTTTTCAAAATGCTATCGTATTCATCTCCAAGGCGTTCATGTGTGGCAAATGGTCCGACCGCGATATCTAAGCGAGGAGAATATATAGTCAATCCATATTCATCTCGCATAGATGACCATTCTTCCTGAACTTCTTCATTCAAAAAAACGTTCTTTAACCTATCTCTTAGTTGATATTGATATATTTGAAGATCATTATTTCTGAATTTTCCGATTGGGTACCTCATATTTTCAATCCTTTCAAATCGCTTTCAGATTATTCACAAACTTGATAAATACCTCCGTTATATCCCAACTAGTAACTAATAACCTATCCCCTATCATACCACATCATGGAAAATAGCAGACAATTATATAGTCAAAAAGAACCAAAAAGTGTAAAATCCAAGGTCTAAAAAGTGTAATTTCTTTATAGCACATTTTCAACGTTCTCACCGTTATACCCACACTCCAATCTTTCGCCGTCACCTATGATAAAGCTCTTCATATTATCAATAATTCAAAAATGTTCTTAAGGGATTTCCATGCTATTTTTTTCAACACTGCTTCTGCCTCCGACGTAGAGACATGTCGCAATTCATTAACACACCTCTCTCCTTCTCAGATCGGTTCTCTTCTTGGTACATCTAGAGATAGGCACTCAGCAATACAGATTTAAAGGTATGATTTGAACTCATACCGGATAAGATAAGAACATATACTGGTTGTAGTTAAGCTTGTAGTTTGGTTGTAATTTAAGTTGCAGTTTGCTAAGATGGGAGGTGATAGATACTATGAGCGGAGGGGTGAGTATAATGACGACAGTTGAAGTTCGGACTCAAACAAGAGAACTGCTCAGAGTCATTGCGGAAAAAGAAGACCATGAAATTCTTTCATTAAATGTCCGTTCTCTTAAGAACTTGGTTGAACTGATGCGCGATTACGCCATAATTACACATGCAAGTGCTCCCGAGTCGGAGGTTGCTGCTGCTGTTGAAAAATTGATTGACTATGTGGACTTGAACGCTCGTTCGGTCGCCGACCCAGTTATGCCTGCTAGCTATAAAACAACCTATCTAGCCGAAGTTTTTAACGTTTCGGTGACTGCCATCAATAATTGGATTGATGAAGGCCGGTTTATCGGCTATCAGCGGGAGCCGCATAAACATGCACGAATCCCACATTTCACTCCCTTTCAACATCGCGATGGGCGCATTGAGCCTCTTGGTCTGATCGTCGAACGTTACAGACACCAAGAGAGTGAGTCATTTGCCGATGTGGACGAAAGAGATATGCTAATCGGTGAAATTGAATTTCTCAAACAAAAGTATGGTGGGAAAGACTTCAACGATGCATTTGATTTCGAAAATCTCACGAACGAGCAGGAAAGTGATGTTTCCCGTTGGCGGTTTTACCGGACGAGGCTTGAAGAACTCTCATGAGTCGATATAGCGAATACGTTGAGAAACATGTACCCAGACCTCCCATTGTCCCCACCGATTGGGATTACGTATGTAAAGAATTTGATGATATTATTGATGGAGATATCATTGATGGAAACAAAGAGGGACGTGACCGGTATCCTCAAGTCCGAAAAATGATTCGGATCAAATATGGAGGGGGAGCCCTTCACGCCTCTGAATACATACAGGATCGTAGAAACGTTGCGCCTTGTGTAATTCAATTTGAATATGACTGGCAATACGATCAAGGCAACCCCGAGGCAAGTTGGAAGTTCCATTACGATACCTATCATCCACAGCATTACTGGCCAGCTACAAAGCACTTCCATCAACATGATCAGCCCAATCCGTTAAAAACAAATCACGGGAGGACATCCAACTTTGCAGCTCGGGATGTATGTGCCGTCCTGGAAACCATTCGCGTTGCACTACGGGTTTCCGGGAAACTGCCCTAATCTATACATATATGACAAGCCGCTCCCGTTGAGCGGCTTTCTCATTTTCATCGACAGAGAGCTACTATCTGGACATTTGTTTCCATTTATTCTCTAATTCCGGGTATTGGTATGTTTTCATTCTGTCTAAGAGATCGGCTGCTTCTGTAGCTATGATCATCAGATCCAAGTGGCTTGGATTCATAAATCCTTTTCTAATCCCTTGATGGACCATCTCTAACAATGGCTCATAATACTCATTAATATTGAAAATACCAACAGGCTTTTTATGAATTCCAATCTGGGACCAGCATAATGCTTCAAAGAGTTCTTCAAATGTCCCATATCCTCCGGGCAATGCAATAAAACCATCTGCCAGCTCACTCATGGTCGCTTTCCGTTGATGCATATTCTCTACTTCAATCAGTTTGGACAACCCTGTATGAACCATTTCTCCGGCAAACAATCCCTTTGGCATAACGCCAGTCACAGCGCCGCCTAATTCTAATACCGTATTTGCCACCTCGCCCATCAATCCAACATTGGATCCCCCGTAGACAAGCTCCAATCCGTTCCTTACAATTTCTTCACCTAAATGTCGAGCGTGGATCTGAAACTCCATTTCTTCTCCCAAATTAGATCCGGCATATACACATATTTTTTTCATGTCTATCCCCTTATACAATATGTTGTTATGATATGATATCTATGTTACTAAATATAGATATGGAAGTGAAGAGATGGATTCAAAGGAATTTCAGCACTGGGTAGAAGCTTTTTATAAAACCAGAGGATGGGCGGACTATGGTCCATTTATTCGAATGGGCTTTTTAATGGAAGAGGCAGGAGAAGTTGCAAGAGTGGTGCGTTCGTTGGAAATCGGGAGGAATCGCCCTGACGAAGCTGATAAACGAACCGATGAACTAAAGAGGAAGCTAACAGAAGAACTGGGAGACGTGCTCAGCAACCTGATCATTTTGGCTAAAAAGTATGATATCAGCATGGAAGAGATCATGGAAACCCATGTAAGAAAGTTAAAGCAAAGGTTCCGTGACGAATGACCGCCTACCCCGCACCGGGTCTACCTGCAGAAAAATAAGAAGGAGCATACCATAGCGGCAGCTCCTTCTTCGTAAACCCTCAGTGCAGCACCAAGGCTCAAGATGCTTGATTATACAGTTTTTCTGATTTCTTTTTAAAGGGACTCCGCACGGATTTTGTGAAATCCATGGTTCGTCCCATAATGATTGATGCCAAGAAAGTAAAGAATGCCGTCTTGATATCCATGACCAGGGCTCCCAGGATAAGCACAAAAAAGTCAAATGCAATATGGACGGTTCCCATTTTTAGTTTAGGAAAACGAAGTTGAATTAACCGGGCTAATAGCCCAACGCCCCCGCTGGTCAGCCCTTGCCGAAAAACGATTCCCGACCCCAATCCCAAAAAGGCCCCCCCAATCACAATGCCTAACCATAAAGGAGGATGCACCCAATTTCGAATGGGATACAGAAGGTCAAGAAAGACGGACAAAACTCCTGCAACCATCATCGTCTGGATAACGAAGGAACGCCCAATACGCTTCCAAGCCAGTAAAAACAAAGGAATATTAAGAGCAAATACAACTAAACCCGTATTCCAATTGAAAACATAGAGGGTAAGAACCCCGATTCCCGGAAACCCTGTGCTAAATAGATGAACAGGAACATAACCGAGATTCACGCCTAAAGCCATAATAAAACATCCAACGAATGAAATCATGATATTGCTTACTCTCAATGTAGAGGACCCCCGTCTGTCTAAGCCAACTGGTTATGGGAAATTAATCTGTGAATATGCACGGCCAGATAGGTGAGTTCCTCGTTAGGAATGGTTTTCCCGTACACTTGGTTAACATATTCCTTGATCTTGAACGCTCCGTCCATCGCCCCCGGATAAAGGCTGGCAATCTGCTCAAACAATAAATTGTCACTGGTCTCTAACATCTTATCCGTATATAATCGCTCCACAAAAAACTTAACATGGGTGATAAAGCGGGTGTAATGAACGTTTTCCGTATCCATATCAATGTTCATCGAATACCTGACCAGATTGACGATGCTGCCAATCATTTTGGCCATCTTCATGCCGTCCTTGGATTCCTTCTCCTCGCTTTGGGCATTGATTAAATGAAAAGCGATATTGGCCGCTTCCTCCTTGGGCATTTCGATGTGCAGCTTTTCTTTGATCAGCTCCAAGGAGAATAGCCCGATCTCATATTCTTCAGTATAGTAATTTTTAATTTCCCAAAAAACCTTGTTGGTAATCGCGATATTTTTATGATACCGTTCCACCGCAAAATGCAAATGATCCATCAGGGTAAAATAGATCCCCGTGTTGAGCTTGGTCTGCAGCTTCTTTTCCGCGTAGGCCACAATCTGCCCAGTCAGTTCCACGTATACCGGAGGAATGGCATCCAATACACCGAGATACTCTTTGACTTTGACATTTTCGACAGGTACGAACATTTGGTCTGCCTGGTGTTCCTCGACGATATTGCCCGCTTTTTGGCCATAACCGATGCCTTTGCCAAACAGAATGTATTCCTTGTTCTGCTCATCTTCTACCAAAACTACGCTGGAATTCAACACTTTTTTGATTTTGATCACCATGGATCACCTTCCTGACCGAAAGATGGGCAATTAATCCAGATCTTCACCATTGCTTTCAATTACTTTTTTATACCAGTAAAAAGAATCCTTGCGGCTGCGCTGCAACGTGCCGTTTCCTTCATCATCCTGATCGACGTAAATAAAGCCGTATCTTTTGGACATCTGAGACGTGGAAGCGCTGATGATATCAATCGCTCCCCAGCTTGTGTAGCCAAACAGGTCAACGCCGGCTTCCACCGCTTCCTTCATTTGTTTAAAGTGGTCCCTAAAATATTTGATCCGGTAGTCATCATGGATGGAACCGTCGCTTTCCACCTGGTCCACGGCGCCCATGCCATTTTCCACAATGAGCAGCGGTTTTTTATAGCGGTCGTATAACTCAATTAAGGAAATTTTCAGGCCCACCGGGTCGATCTGCCATCCCCAATCCGTTACGGGCAAATAAGGATTTTTCACGCCTGTGATCGTGTTGCCCGACGTTCGCTCCAGCCCCTCTTTGGCGGACTCGGTTAACGACATATAGTAGCTGAAAGAAACAAAATCGACCGTGTGCTTCCGTAAAATCTCCCTATCTCCCGGTTCCATTTGCAGCTTAATATTTTTCTGCTCGAGCATGGTTTCGATCAGTGGCGGGTATTCTCCAAATACCTGCACATCCGCGTAAAAATAAGTGTGCAGATTCTTCATCAGCGTAATCTCCACATCTTTGGGGTGGCATGTATTCGGATAGGTCGTCAGCATCGTCAGCATGCAGCCTACCTGGCTGCCCGGAATGATGCGGTGGCAATCCGCCGTCACCAAGGCCGAGGCGACAAACTGGTGATGAAGCGCCTGATAAATGACTTCTTCCACCTTGCCCTCCGGACAACGATCCGGGACAATGCCCGCGGTTGTGAAAGGATGGCGGATGATGCTGTCGATTTCGTTGAAGGTCAGCCAATATTTCACCAGGTCCTTATAACGCGTGAAGCAGACATTGCTGAATTTCACAAAATAATCGATGACTTTTCTTTCTGCCCAGCCATTGTATTTGACGCTCAAAGCAAGCGGCATTTCATAGTGGGAAAGCGTGACAATCGGTTCAATGCCAAGCCGTCTCATTTCCGTGAACAAGCCGTCGTAAAACTTCAGCCCCAATTCATTAGGCTCGTTCTCTTCCCCGGTCGGAAAAATCCGGCTCCAGGCAATGGAGACGCGCAGCGCCTTGAAGCCCATTTCGGCAAACAGGGCCAAATCCTCCTTATACCGATGATAAAAATCGATCCCTCTGCGTTTGGGATATTTCTGGACGTCCGGATCTTGCATCGCCCGTTCGATCATTTCGGTGGTAACAACATGGTGCGCTTCGTAATCCTCAACATTTAAATGCGGTCTATACATGGCTATGTCTGCTACGGACGGACCTTTCCCATCCACGTTCCAAGCGCCTTCCGCCTGATTGGCGGCAATAGCGCCGCCCCATAAAAAGTTCTTCGGAAATCCTTTGCTCATTTCTATTCTCCCCCTTGGTTTAATTTCCTATCGCGGTTACAAACATCAAAGTATCCTGTTGATTCACCTGTTTTACATCCGCAACCTTTACCGCGTATTTGTCTTTATTGGTCACGATTGCGATGGTTACCGGATCATAGCCTTCCTCAATAATCTTCTCAAGATCGAACTTCAGCAATAAATCGCCGGCTTTGACCTCATCCCCGGCCTTAACCTGGGGTTCAAAATATTGGCCCCGCAATCTGACGGTATCGATTCCTACATGGAACAGCATTTCGATGCCGTTCGCCGTACTCATGGCAATGGCATGGTTTTTGCCGAAAACCATCTCAATCTTACCATCTACAGGTGCGTATAATTCACCTTTGGCGGGAATGACCGCAATTCCATCCCCCATCGCCTTAGTGGAAAAGACCTCATCCTTCACTTCAGATAAGGGAATCATTTCCCCAATCACCGGACTTTTGAACTCCCTCGCCGTATTGGGTTGGTCAGCGGATTGGCGCTCTTCCACTTTGGCCTTATTGTCCTTGCCGAGAACAAAGGCCAATGCAAAGGCAACAACGAAAGAGATGATCAGCGCGATGATGGCATTGATGATATTTCGCGGCAGCTCTTCCGAGATAAACATGGATAGACTGGCTAGCCCAGGGCCGACCAGCACAAATGCCTGCAAGCCGACAATACCGGTAAACGCCCCGCCAATCAGAGAACTGACCATGACGCTGCCGAGCACTTTTTTATTTTGCAGAGTGACCCCGTACAAGGCCGGCTCCGTAATGCCGAACAAGGCGGAAATGCCGGCGGAGAGAGCTGTGGCTCTCAGCGCTTTATCCTTGGTCCGCACCGCAACGGCGAAGCAGGCGCCGCTTTCAGCGATATTGTGGGCAAGCGAAGCGGGCATATAGAGCAATTCCTTGCCGGTGCTTCCAATCGCGGAGAGAGCGTAAGGAATGAGCGCTTTGTGCATGCCGACGGATACCATCAGCGGCAAGACGGCGGCCAAGAGCGCTACGGCAATCCACCCCACCTTATCGAACAAGGTTAAGATGATGAATGAGAACCCTTCGCCGAGCGTATAACCGAGTGGTCCCAGAATTAACAACGAAACCGGAACGGTAATGAGCAACGACATCATCGGGACAAAAAAGATCCGGATTACTTTCGGTGATATTCGCGTGAACCATTTCTCCATTTGAGCATAGAGCAACACGGTCAGAATCGCCGGAAAGACCTGATAGGCATAGGCGATGCTTTTGATCTGAAGGCCGAACAACTGGGCGCCTTCCCCAAGCATGGCCGTCATGTTCGGCAGAAGCAAAGCGCCGACGGCAGCCAGGGCCACCAACGTATTTACTTTCAGTTTGTTGGCAGTGGTGACGGCCACTAATAATGGAAGAAAGTACAGAGCCGCGTCGCTAATTTGCACCAGGATTTTATACGTGTGGCCTTCCGGGTCGAGAACATTCATTAAACCGAGCAGCAGCAGCAGCGACTTTAACATCCCGGCGCCGGCAATGGCCGGAATCAGCGGCTGAAACACACCCACGATAAAGTCCAAAATAACGCTGCCCACTTTCTTCTTCTCTTTCGGTTTAGCGGTGGATGCCGCAGCGGATTCCGTGTCCAAATCCGGGTTCGGGTTCGGCGAGCCCAGCAGATGATTGACTGCATCATAAACTTCAACAACTTCATTCCCGATAACGACCTGGCACTGACCGGTCATTTTTACAGCGATCACTCCGGGAATACTTTCGAGCCGCTTGACATCGGCTTTACTGTTATCGACTAAAGAAAACCGCAATCTTGTCGAGCAATGCTCCAAATGGGCAATGTTTTCCTTGCCGCCCACATACCTCAGAACTTCCGAGGCTGTCTTGTTGTAATCCATGTCCAACGCTCCTTTCTTTCGCAAATTTGTGAAAGGGGCAGACTTTTTTGCAAATAAAAAAGGACCTAAAACGACAAATAAAACATTTGTCATCTTAGATCCTGCCTGCATTACCAGTCACATGTCTAATGGGTTTATTCGTTTGATTGAATTATATATCACGATTATGAAAGCGTCAACATCCACTCTCACGGAAAATATAACCAGATTCTACTTCTTCATCCAAAATGTATTAAGGAACGCCGTCTTGAATCCTGCCTTTACCATATTGCCATGGCTGGTCGAACCGAATTCCACATCGGTATAAACGGTTTTTACACCAAGAGACGCAGCATCGGAAAGTCTTTGCCGCAATAACGCCCCTTGGCATCCCCTGCCTCGATATGCTTCGAACGTATAATCATTCGCGATATATCCCTCCTCGCCATGAAGAAAGAGAGATCCCATGGCTGCAGGCTCCCCGTCTATCCGGAGCATATAATTCAGGAAGCTGGGACTGTAAAGATAGGATTTCGACCGTGCGATCATTTCCTGTGTAAACTGCACACCCTTTTTTGAAAGCTCAATCCATCGAATAAACTCTTCTGCTGTATGCTCCGTTACCCGCTCGATGTGGAAGTTCTGAGCCGATTCAGTTTTTTCCTTTAGGAGATTCACATACATAAAGACAAGCTGCTCGACGGGAATAAACCCTCTGTCGCTTAGTGAACGGGCAACCTCCGCCGTCATATGGTCCGGGGTCATATCAAAACATGGAGATACCTGATAATAGCTCAGCAGCTTATCCAAATCCGGAAGATCCGGCAGCCCAAATCCTTTGATCCGGTTATAATACATTGATGCCGGATCGGTCCGATCCCGCAGCAGAATAGAATTGCCGACACGGAGAACTTCGAGCTGTCTTTCGACAGGAACCAGAGAGCGACTCGCATTCAATTGGGTCAGTTCGAGCTCCATCTTCTCAATTTGTTCCAGGTAGTATGAAGGTTTTCTTTCATTCATGGAGCAGTTCTCCTTTACTGCATTTTGTTGTCGATCCGCTGCATGAACTCCTCAGCGGCACTGTAGCCGTGCTGTTTGAGGTACCAGTTGTTGGCGGCCGCCTCGATCAGACCTGCTACGTCACGTCCCGGTTGAAGCTGGACTTCGATATGGGGAATTTTGATGCCAAGGTATTCCGTGAACTGAGGTTCCAGTTCCAGCTCATTGTTCAGAGAATTCTCCCGCCATGAAGCCAGTTCAATGTCGAGCACAATTCGCGTCTCGTCCTGAAAGGCCCTGCGCCCGTATTGGCGTACGACATTAATCAGGCCGATACTGCGCAGCGAGAGGAATTCGCGGGTGGTTTCGTTATGTGTCCCGAGCAAAGTTGTTGGTCCCAGCTTCTTAAGCACCACAATATCGTCTGCAACGAGCCGATGGCCCCTTCTGATGAGCGTGTGAGCGGTTTCGCTTTTACCGATCCCGGATTTGCCGCGGAGCAGGATGCCAATGCCCGATACATTCACACATACCCCATGGATCGATATCTCCGGAGCAAGTGCCTTGACCAGGTAGCTGTCCAGCTTGGCGATAAACTCCGTTGTCGTCTCCTTTGTCCGCAGCAGCGGAATCCCCTCCTGATCGCAGAACAAGGTAAGATAGGGGATTTCCTGCTGCCCTGATGTCACAATGAAGCATGGCGGATGATATTTGACGATGTTTCCGATATGCAATTTGCGTTCTTCTAAGGTTAATGTCAATAAATAGTTAACTTCCTTACGGCCAAGCACTTGCACCCGCTCCATGGGAAAAAAATCAAAGTAACCCACAAACTCTAGCCCAGGTCTATGCGCCCGGGGACGGGTAATCACACGGTCCATGCGGCTGGCTCCCGCAAGCACTTCCAAATGGAACTTTTCCGTAAGACTTTGCACAGTGATTGTCTTCATGTTGTTCTCCTCCTGCGGCCAAGGCGTTCCTGAAATAAGCTTAAGTTTCAACAACGCGATTTCGGATATATTCAACAACCGGCAGGTCTGTTCCTGCAAAGGTACGTTGCGTATGCCGGGTTAATGAATAAAGACACCCAACTCGGGTGCCTTTTACACATCAGGTCACGTTAACATATTGGAATAGCCGGATGCCAGACGTCCAGTAATTGCCGATTTTTATTTTGTTGCTTTATTCCTTCTTCTGCTTGCATACACAGCAAATAATAGAATAAACCAGAGCGGTGTCAACAATAACGCCGGACGTGTCTCATCAGCAAAGAGCATAACAATCAGAATTAAAGCAAACAACGTCAGGACAGCATAATTAATGAACGGCGTAAACGGTGCTTTGAATTTGGATTGTTCATGTAATTGCGGCTGTGTCTTCTTGTACTTGATATGGCAAATAAGAATGACACCCCAAACCCAAATAAAACAAATGGCGCTAATGGTTGTCACGATGCCAAAGGCTTGCTCCGGAATCAGCTTGCTTAAAAGAGCTCCCACGGAAACGACCAATGTGGATATGAATAATGCATTGCTTGGTACATGATTTTTATTCAATTTGGCTAAATTGGATGGCCCCTGGTTATTCCTGCCTAAATTATATAGAATCCGGCTTGTTGAAAACATTCCGCTGTTACATCCGGAAGCGGCCGAAGTTAATACGACGAAGTTAATAATTCCTGCGGCAACGGGAATCCCCACCAAACTAAACGTTTTAACAAAAGGACTTTCTGCCGCGCTCAGCCCCGTCCATGGGTTAATGCATAACAAGGCAAGCAATGCGCCAATGTAGAAAAATAAAATTCTTAAAGGAATTTTATTAATGGCTGATGGGATATTTTTTTCCGGATTGGATGTTTCCGCCGCCGATACACCCACCACTTCGACACCGACATAGGCAAACACAACCATTTGAAAGGAAAGCAGGAAGCCTGAAATCCCGTTTGGAAATATTCCTCCATATCCCCAAATATTTTTTAATGTAACCTCTCCTGTATTTGTTTTAAATCCCACCACCAGCAATATAATGCCGATGGCAATCAACGCGAGAATCGTCACGACCTTGATTAAAGCAAACCAAAACTCCAATTCTCCAAAGCTTTTAACAGTTAATAAATTGAGTCCCAATAAAATGATCAGGCAAATGATCACAGGTATCCATTGGGGAATATCAAACCAATACTGCACGTATATCCCAACGGCAATAATGTCGGCCATAGCGATCATGATCCAACAAAACCAATAAGTCCATCCGGTTACAAATGCTGCCCTCGGCCCAAGATAATCTTCCGTAATGTCTGTAAAAGACTGATACCCCGCTTTGGACAGCAGAAGCTCTCCCAGCGCTCTCATCACAAAAAAAACGGCGATTCCCACGATGAAATATGCAAAAACAATGGATGGCCCTGCCAGCTGTATCGCTTTGCCTGATCCTAAAAATAATCCGGTACCAATGGTGCCGCCAATGGCAATGAGCTGAACATGCCGATTTTTCAAATTTCTTTTTAATTCTTGTTGTGCCAAAACGGCCCCTCCTAACGTCAAATGAGTTTAACAAATAAAAAAAGAGATTGGACGCGCTCCAATCTCATGGTCATAAGAATAATAAATAAGCTTTGTTATTCTAAGAAATCAGCATAACAAATAGATTACTTAATACTCTTCTGTCCTTTTGCCTGAGATTGTGAACCCTTCGGCGCCGCGGAATTCCCGCGGTCTCTCCAGAAGCTGCTCCTGCTATAGTACGATCCATAGCAATCATAGCCTGCTTATATAAAATTTTATGTGCTTGCTTGTTGCGAAATGCTTTTTTCAATATTAATTCCAGTTAAATAAAATGTCAACAGTGGTAAATTCTATTTTTGATATTCAGCAAACTCAATCCGGTTGCGTCCATTGCTCTTGGCTTGATAAAGCGCCTTGTCTGCTTCAGAAAGGAGTCCCATTACGTACCCTTCAAGATTGTCCGGTATATGGTCAATATCAAAATTTTCAACAGATAATCCCCCCACACTGAGGGTAACGGAAACAGGCTCTTTTTCATGTCCCACCAAGATGTGAGTTGTCTCCACCAATAATCTCACTTGTTCCGCTAATTGTTCAGCTAACCGGTGGTCTGTATCCGGAAAATAGATAATGAATTCCTCTCCGCCGTAACGGATTAGAATATCCGTACTGCGAAGAGCTTGTTTGACCGTCTGGGCAGTACGATAAAGGACTTCGTCCCCTATGACATGTCCAAAGCGGTCATTAATGGCCTTAAAGAAATCAACATCAAACAGGATTAGTGAAAATGGAGTCCTCTCCTGAATATCGGCTTTAATCTGTTGAGTCAGCTGTTCGGTTAGATAATGGCGATTGTAGCAATTTGTCAAGCTGTCCGTAAGCGCCATTTCCTTAAGTTTTTGATTGGCTATGGATAATTCGTTGCGAATGCTGTCAAGAGAATGATTGCGTTCCCGCAGGATTTCATTCTGCCGATTCAGTTCCTTAACAAGATAACGCTCTTGCGATATATCCTGAAACATAAGAATACGGCCGATCTGCATACGGTAAGAGTCAACGATCGGAGAAGCTTGCAATATAAAATGACTCAAGGTATCCTGCTCTACGATAATTTCAATTTGAGATAATATATTATGTTTATACTTGTAATGATCAAGGAACCTCCGGCTGCTGCCCACTATTCGAACAGACCCCAGAAACTTCTCCATATCAAAATAGTCGCCCACATTCACATCCACAAATAACCGTAAGGCTTTGTTGACTTCAATAATGGATTCGTTCTCGTCAACTACCATAATTCCATATGGAATTGTATTGATCACATCTTCATGAGCGATGGAGACAATATCCAGAACATTGTATCTTTTGATGACATACACAAAAAATAAACCGGAAATAAAAATGCCCGCCGAGGTTAACCCCGGAACGATCGGGAGCCACTCCCTTAAGACCACATTAAGAAGCAGGTCCGTTAATGCAAAAGTGGCCAGCACGAAGATTCCCCAGAGCGTGATTTTAACTTGTTTTTTGATGGTTAATATCGTTCTGCAAGAATGGAATGCCCGAAATAAAAAAGAGAGCGAAGCAAAAAAATAGCATAATAAAATGACGATCACAACCCAAAACCATGGACCGTATTCTCTATGTATGTACCCGCCTTCCAGCGGTTTTACGAACAGGCTAAACGGATTCATGACCACGCCGACTGCTGCAACAACAGCGGGGATAGACAGCAAGAGTAATCTCTTTCTTCCCAATTTACTGGCATTTCCAGTAAGAAAGGCTGTTAGAAGAAGCCACCCACTCCCCAGCATCGAGAGCGCGACAAAAGACAGGGTTACATATAACAGCTGTAAATGCCCGTCACGCGTAACACCCGTAGCAAATTGGCACAGCGGCCAAAGCATCATCAGGAAATGGAACAAAAGGTATACTTTACGCATATCGGTTATTGTAACAGTAACAAACACATATACGAATAATGCAAATAACAGGAGGAACAAAGAGAGATCGTACCATACGGATAAGCTCACAAATCTTCTCCTTTTTAATCCGACAAATTCGATAATTTAGATCGATTCTATTATTATAGTATATTCCCTCTAAACAAATATTAAAATAAAATCATAAGATAACTAAAAAAACCACACAATAGGCTTTAACATTGACTCTTTTGCCACCAACAGCAAAAGACCCTTTTGCATGCTGCAGAAGGGTCCGCTGTTACTTTATTAATAGATGATTGTCATGATCTGATCCAATCTCTGAAGACCATACCTATACCTGGGTATTGCGGCTAAATTGATTCACAGCACTGAACAGAGCTTTCACAGATGAGGTCATAATATCAACGTCAATGCCGCAGCCCCAATATACGCTGCCGCCCGGAGCCGTGATGCCGATATAAGAGACAGCCTGTGATTTCGAGCCGGTTTCCAGAGCATGTTCTTTATAGATCAAATCGGTATAATTCAGTCCAAGATCGGTTTGCAGCGCATTGCTGATCGCATCCAGTCTCCCGTTTCCGGTTCCTGTAATCTCCTTGACTTCATTGCCGGTCCGAATCGTGACAATGGTTTGGAAATCTTCATGGTCTGTAGCGCGGTATTTGATAAACTCCACAGGTGTTTGGATATTCACGTATTCCTTCACGAAAATATCGTATATTTCATCAGGCATCAGTTCCTTTTGCTGCTGATCCGATACGTTTTTAACGAAGTATCCGAAATTTTCACGCATTTTCGCCGGGAGATCAAGTCCGTACTTCAACTGCAGCACATATCCGATACCGCCTTTGCCGGACTGGCTGTTAATGCGGATAATATCGCCTTCATACTCCCTGCCGATGTCCTTGGGATCAATCAGCAGATAAGGGACCGACCAGTGCTGAGGGTCCTTTTCCTCGCGCCAGTTCATTCCTTTAGCAATGGCATCCTGATGGGAACCGGAGAACGCAGTGAATACCAGCTCACCTCCGTAAGGATGTCTTTCGCTCACTCTCATTTTCGTCAGTCGTTCATATACGGAGATGATCGCAGGGATGTTCTCAAAATTCAGCTTCGGGTCTACCCCGTGAGAGTACATGTTCAGAGCCAGCGTTACAATGTCTACGTTGCCTGTTCTTTCCCCGTTTCCGAACAAAGTGCCCTCGACGCGCTGCGCTCCGGCCAGCATCCCCAGCTCCGCGTCCGCCACACCTGTTCCTCTGTCGTTGTGCGGATGGAGCGACAAAATCACATGCTCCCGGAAATTCAGGTGCTCGCTCATGTACTCGATCTGGCTGGCATAAACGTGAGGCATCGACATGGATACCGTTGCAGGAAGGTTGATGATGACGGGGTTCTCCGCCGTCGGCTGCCATATGTCGAGCACGCTGTTGCAGATATCCAGCGCAAATTCAATTTCTGTGCCTGTAAAGCTTTCCGGCGAATACTGGAATTGGAAGTTCCCTTCCGTCTCCTCCGCGCACTGCTTCAACAGCCTGGCGCCGCTCAAAGCGATGTCGATAATCTCCTGTTTGGATTTGCGGAATACCTGCTCCCGCTGCGCCACAGAGGTCGAGTTGTACAGATGGACGACAGCCTTTTTCGCGCCCTTCAGCGATTCGAACGTTTTGCGGATGATGTGCTCTCTCGATTGGGTCAGCACCTGGATCGTGACATCATCCGGAATCAAATCCTGCTCGATCAATGTGCGCAAAAAGGCGAACTCCGTTTCCGATGCTGCGGGAAATCCAACTTCGATCTCCTTGAATCCGATGTCTACAAGCAATTTGAAGTATTCCAGCTTTTCCTCCAGATTCATCGGAACGATTAACGCCTGATTGCCGTCGCGAAGGTCGACGCTGCACCAAGTCGGCGCCTCTGTAATATATTCCTTCCGGGTCCAATTCAAGCTTGCCTCCGGCGGCATAAAATATCCTCTGGCGTACTTATTCACGTTTTTCATGGATATCCCTTCCTTTCATCGATTTTCTGTGCCTGGCAGCCAAAGACCGGACACGCAAAAAAAGCCTTTCATCTCCACAACAGAGACGAAAGACTTTGACATCTTACGCGGTACCACTCCGAATTCATGCCATACGCGGCATGCACTCTATGGATACAGGTTTGCACTAACGGACAACCCCGCATCCTCCTGAAGGTAACGGTCAGGCTCCGGCTCCACCTACTTTAAAGAGGTTGTTCAAAAAGTCGTCTTTTTGAACTCACACTTCTAGGGTTCAGCGAGCAACTCCAAGGCGAGTTCCGATCTTCTCCACGGCTGTTTCACACCACCCAACAGCTCTCTGTTCGCTTGGAAAACCGTACTATTCCTTTTCAACGTATTATAATTATTAGGATTAATCTATATCACCTGCACGATGGTGTCAAGTGTTTATTATTTCCTCACTCTGGTAATAGAAACCTCCCCTCCAAGCAACTCGGCTTGAAGAGGAGGTTTGTTTTAGAAAATTAATTATGCTTCTTTCTTCTCAGCAAGAACAGACCAGCAATCAGAATGATGAATCCAGCCAACAGGTAGCTGTACATATTCGTTGCTGTGTTTGGCAGCTTGCTGCCGGTGTCGTCTTTGCGTGTTCCATTGTCGACGTTGTCAGTTCCTTTGTTGACGTTGCCAGCTTCGTTGTTGACGTTGTTGACTACGTTGTCGCCGTTGTCAGCACCGTTGTTAACCTTATCGGCTCCGTCGTTGACATTGTCGGTAACGTTGTTGTCGTTATCGGCTGCATCGTCGATGTTGTCGATAACGTTGTGGTTGTTATCGGCTGCGTCGTCAACGTTGTCGGTAGCGTTGTTGTCGTCATCGGCTTCGACGTTATTGGTTCCATCGTTGACGTTATTAACTTTGTCGTCATCTTTATCGTCTTTGTCGCGGCCACCGGTTCCTTTGTCACCGTTGTCAGCACCGTTGCCACCACCTCCGGTTCCGTTACCGCCGCCACCGGGCACAGGATTTTCAGGCTCGGGCTTGGCAGGTTCGGGTTCAGGATTCACGGGATCAGGGTTCACGGGGTCAGGCCCAGGGTTGACGGGTCCGGTTCCACCGCCACCGCCGCCGGAACTAACCGGCTTCATCGGTACGTTGTATTTTACGATGTCGAAATCGACAGAGATCGTTTCACTCGTATACGTCTCATACCCGGGCTTCGTTACAACCAGATAGTAATCCGTTTCCGGGAATACCATGTACGCATAGAAGCCATTTGCGTCGCTATCCTGCTCCGGACTCTCGTTGTCGTGTGGCGGAAAACTCGGAACCTTAGGAAGCGTTACTTTCGTACCCGGAATGCGCCCGTTATCTATATTCCGTTGCGTATTCGCATAATACAGCGTAACTTTAGCTCCGTCAATTTTCTTGCCGGTGATGGCATCCCCTGTCGTCTCATCATAAACCGTACCGTAAGGGTCGACCAATTCATCTGAAATATTCAGCTCTCCGTTAGCTTTCACGTCCAGCTGTGTCACTTTGAAGAGCAGTTCCTCACCGTTCTCAGCTTTATAGCGAACTTCCATGGTGTACTTCTGCCCGCTCAGCCCTTCTACGGAGAAGGTGCCGTTCGGACCCATCGGAAACGCCTTAGGCTTGCCGTTCTCCTCAATATACTTGCCGTCCTTGTCCTTCAAATAGATATGCATATTGCTGGTAAATGACTCGTTGAATAACTCTTCTGTTCCATCCAGTTGCTTGAAGCGAACGATCCCTACTGCCGTAATGTCCGCAGGAACGGTCTCGTCCTTCACGCTGCTATCTACATTTGCTTTTTGCGTGAACTCGACAGGCACATCCTTCCCGCCTGCCTGATACATCTTCGTATACGTGATCGTATAGTCGGTATCCGCCTCGGCAGGAATTGAATATTCACCCTTCTCATCCGTCCAAATCTCATACGTTTCGTTGGTCTTCTTGTTAGTCACGATGATTTTCGCATTCGGAATGATTTCTCCTGTGTTGTTGTCACGCAGCAAACCTTCCAGATACGGGCGGGTATTGACAAAGTGTGCTTCCGCCGCTATTTTCTCCGGAATGGTACCTGTGCGAACGAGACTTTCATCCGTCACATAGCCGTCCTGCGTATAATCATCCTGGGTCACCATATACTCGAGATACGTCGGAAGTCCTTGCACAACGAACGTCTGGCCGTCTGTAAGCTCGAAGGTCTCTCCGCTCTTGATCATGCCCGTGCCGCCGTCCGACTTCTTATAGGCATAGGATTTGTCCGCTCCCTCGCCTGTGAAGGTGATCGTGTACTTGAACAGCTTTTTCTTGTCATCGTCCTTGCCTTTAACCGTGTTGCTGATGAGCAGGTCTCCCTCTATGAGTCGTATGTTCGTAAATGGGGCAACTTCATCATTGCCCTCCATAACTCCGGTATAGTACCGCTCCTGAGGAGTAGTCACGTATTCATCAGTTGTGTAGTCTGTCTGGGTAACTGTGTATTTCAGATTCTTGGGCAGATCCAAAATATCCAGTGTCTCTCCATCCTTCAGCTTGAAGGTGCCGCCGGACTTGATCGTGCCCTTGCTGCCGTCCGACTTCTCGTAAGAGTAGCTTCCATCCTTGCCTGCATCCTCAAAGCTGACAGCATACTCGAACTCCTTCGTCTTGTCGGCCCCGTTGCCCATGACCGTATTGCTGACGGTCAGCTTGCTAACGATCCGTTCATTGATGAAGTCCGCCTTGTGATCGCCTTTATCCACAATTGTGCCGGACAGTTCCCTTGTCTCCGGCTTAGTCGTATAACCGTCAACGGTCGTATAATCGCCCTCGGTTATGGAATAGACCAGATTTGCAGGCAACATCGGCAGTATCACAGTTTGCCCGTGTTTGAGGGTAATCTTGTCACCGCTCTTGATCTTGCCAGACGTATTATCTGACTTCTGATAGATGTACTCTCCATCCTTGCCCTCGCCATTGAAGGTCACGGTGTACTCGAACGCTTTGTCTGGATCACTGCCGTTGCCTTCCACCTTATTGGTGATGGTCAGCTTTCCTCGGGCCGGTGTAGGCACGATCAGCGGATTAATGCTATCTACCAGGTCGCCGTCCACCCAGATAGGGTTAAATGGCGTACTAGACACACGTACGTTATAAACTCGCTCGGTAGGCAGATAGGTCGTCTCGTCGATCCAGGTTTCCTTCAGATCGTAAAGTCCTACCTCGACGTTAAAAATCAGCTCGCCTTTGCTGTCGGTAATTCCCTTGATCGGATCGCCCTTCTTGTCAAGAGCTACCGAACCGTCCTTGTTGTACAGCGTAAACTCGACGCCCTGCAGCGGCTTGCCGTCCGGATCGACCTTTTTCAGCTTCAGAATAGGCTGCCATCCGGCACCGCCACTAATGTCCGCATTTTCTACCGTGTATTCCGCATGGCTGCTGACATCCTTGGCGGCATCATCGCCCATGATCTGCACATTGTTGCCTGCCTTGTCGCCAACGCCGAGTACAGTGCCGTCGATCTCAGTCTGGTAGACGAACAGATACAACTTGTTCGGGTTCGTCATCTTGAAGGTCAGAGTCGTTGTCCCGTCTGCCTCCTTGTTCGCCGTTACCTTAACCTCGCTGTCAGGAGCGTACAGATCGAGAGCCTCTCCGTCTTTGGCCAAAGCTCCGCTAGCCGTTAGCTTGGCAGGATAGACCGCCATATCGGGAGCACGGAGAGAGAGCCGATCAAATTCGTCATTGCGCAGTTTAAGTCCCTTGCCTAATGTATCCTGCAAATAGGCGGTATCCTTCACTGTAAATGGCGTAGCATATTCCACGGTCCACTCCAGCACGCCAGGGGCTGCTTTTTTTACTGTTTTGTTCATGGATTTTGACGGGGGAACGATGACTTTGCGCTGGACGGGCGTCTGGTTATCCCGCTCGACGTTGACTACCGTATCCTCGTCCCCCCATTTGATGCGCAGCTCTGCCTTGTTATATACCGTCTTTTCTGTCTGGCCGGCATCGGCATATTGCTTGAGGGTTGCCGCCGTTGGACCCGCCTTTACCAAAATCACATATGGCTGTGCCAACTTCGTAAAGCTAAACGTCCCCACGTTGCCAGCGGCAGAAAAGCTTACCAGATTCTCGGGATCGGGAATAGGTGCAACAGGTGCAGTAGCGTCAACCCTTAACCCATAATCGGCTCTTGCTCCTTTATAAATCTCAAACGCTTTTCCCTCGGAATAAGGCTTAAACTCCCAGCCCTCGGGCAGGTTGTCGATCACTTGAATATTTTGTGCGACATGCGTGCCGCCATGCTTGGCCATTTCCTCGGTATTGATTCCGTTAGCGTTGACCGACAAACGGAATGTCACCGTGTTGGTCGCCCGGTCATAGGCCGCTCTCGTCCAATAGTCTTTTTCATTTCCGGAGTAGATAAAACTGTTGACCTGATTTGGAGTAACATTATCTTCCACGCCGGTTGCCGGGTTCACCGGTTTTGCGGCAAAGAGCATCCCCTTGGTCAGCATACCGCTGTTGAAAGCGTTATTGTTCGAACCTGTGCCCATTACATAAGCTCCATCGTCGAACAGAGATACCTGATTGTAAAAATTACTCCCGAAATTGTGTGCAAAATGCCTCCAGTTCGTCAAGAAAGTATTAAAGGTGTACGTATATACCTTCTCTCCGGTTGTAAAACCGGTGACGGACAGGATGTCGGCGACTGCCTTGCCATTTTGGGAAATGGTGTAGACTTTGTCGGTTAACCCATCAGCGGAGGCAAAGGAATCTGGCTTATACCGCTGCCAGTATCTTGGATTTGCCGCATTTTTGGTTCGTATTGCTGTCAAGAGTGCCGGGTCGATGGACGGGCTGACCGTAACGTTATTCCAGTCAATGTCGCTTCCATCTCCGTACACGAGCAGATCATAGATGTTGCCGTCCGGCATCGCGTCCAGCGGCTTAAAGGTCACCTTCCATCCTAAAGTGCCGGATGTCAAATCGCCGCCGTTGGCCGTCTTGCTCAGGCTATTGGTCGCTTTGTTGACCGTTGCCTGATCTGTTACCCCGATGTCGTTGTTTTGTCCGTTGCCATCCGCCTGATCCAGATTCCACTTGGCGGTCGCCGAGTTAACAAAACTGGTTTGAGCGCCTGTAATGTCTGTGACAATGATTAGCCTCACCGGGCCGTTCACATTTCCGAAGGAGTAGGCATTGTCTGCGGGCTTCGTCGTAATCGTATTTATGTCCGACCATACATCTGCTTCAAACTTCTGAAACGTTGCCGATTTGAAGGTGAGCCCGGTAGGGATGACATCCGTTATTACCAAGTCTTGCAGAGGCTTCCTGTTGTATTTGCCATTATGGTTAACCGTAATGGTCCATGAGATGGTGTTATCCTTGTAGTTCTGGACGCCGTCCTTCTGAATCCAGACGGGCTTGAGCGCAACTGTCCACTGATCACTTTTTGTCAGCTCCGTATTGTCCGATTCCGATTTCAACAATTTTACTGCACTTGTTTCCGTACCATTGCTTACTTGCTGTGTTCTGGCGAAGTCCCAGCCACTATCATTATATCGATACTGTGCGTAATATTTTTCCTTCGGAATCCAAGTTTCGAAGATGACAGTTGCCGTATTGCCGATACCGTCAGGGAAGGTGTAGGTCAGCTCGCCCCCGTTATAGGTCGGCGTTGCTCCTACCACAACATTGTTGTTGGCATCCTTTATCTCGAAGGAGCCTGTCACATACTTGCCGACATCAGTCAGATTATTGGAAAATACAGTTCCGTCCAGAGGCAGTTTGATGTTGACGTCGTCCATGTCAGTTGCGGTGACGATCGCTTGCCATTTAACTTTGCCCGCTTGAAAATCGGCGTCGGATATCTCGACCCTGCCTCGTGGCTGTGTATAGGTAACAAAGCTGTCCGTGTTACTGTTCGAGCGCAAGCTGATGTTGTACTTCGCTGTAACTTTCGGATTTTCCAGCATATAGCCACTCCCGAAAATGCTGAGGGGCTTGTTCGTGCCGTAGTCCATGCCGTTCACATCGGCCTTCGCAGTGGTGTCAAAGTTGAAGGCAACGTCTCTCCCCTGGAGGAACAAGCTCTCATCGCCGTCAAAAACGACCTTAATGCTGGTCTCGGTGAAATAGGCGGTGCCCAGCTTGTAGTTTTGCCCAAACAGAGTGACGTTCAGAACTTTTGTGGCACTCGTCAAGGTTATACCCTGAAAATAATCCGCTTGCTTCAACTCAATGAAGTCGCCTTTTTGGATGTAAGTGTCTGGATCGTTCGGATCCGCGTCATTATCGCTCCGCATCGGCACACGGAGATTTTTCGACGTGATTGTAAAAGTCTGTCTACCGTTGATTTTGTCGACGATCGGGTCGTAGCCAGGGGCTGTAGTAGATTTTATCTCACGCGAAGGAGTCCCTTGGGTAACCGTCAGCGGAAAGGGCCAATCATTAGCCGCTTTAAGCACCACCGTTTTGTCCAGCGGATCTGCCGCGATCACTGCCAAATTCATTGGCGGAGCGTATACTACCTCAGGCACTGAGGGTGGTTCGTCTGACGGCGGTTCGCCCGGCGCGTCATACACCGCCTCAGATACCGACGATGGTTCGCTCGCTCCCGTCTCGGAACCTTCTGGCACGCTTTCCGCATATGCAACAAAAGAGAACGTCACCGTCTGCAAGACAAGCAAAACTGCCAGGCAGAGAGATAGCATAGTTTTACCTATACTGCGTTTTTGTTTCAAACAAGTTTCTCCTCCATACCCGAAATTTTTGGCGACATCGAGTTCATCTACCCGATATAACCGCTAAAGCGAATAGACATATGCTATTTGCTTGGTCCTAGCGGCCCTTTATACCATCGAAATTTTGCGAAGTTCCAAATGAATGGATAAGTGCCGTAGGCGTGCAGGCCGTTGATCAAACTTAGTACTTTCTTCCCTCCTTTCACTCATTTTCGCCACCCACAAACCGCAAAATGGCATAATACGCCAAATTAACACTGCGTATTTCATTATTATATTACGATCGACCTATACAAAATCTCGACAACGCAGGGAATTATAGCTTATTCGGCCTATTTTCAAACGCGGAAAATCCCCGGCTGGAACATAAATTCAACGAGGGCACCCCGTCTCCTTCGAATTGGTAGGCGAATAGATCCAGGTATTCAATCAGATTATTCTTTAAATTTAAACTAAACGGCCTGCGTAATAGTTATCGGTAAAGGTTGAACGGCTCTTTAGATTTTTTTCTCCAGGGGATGATTAGATAGGGTTGTATGACCTTGTGCCTGTTAAGGATTGTGTGAGGGGGTCTAACTGTTATGTTGAACAGTCCGTTTTAAGGGCCATCCTTTGTGGATGGCCCTTGCTTACACCATGGGGCAAATCGCAGCAGCTGCGTCTTACCTTCACATTGAAACGGGTAAATCGCATTCGATGAAATTCGATGGTATTTAAACATATTTATCGATTCTTTATCATATTTCCAATTTTTTAAGATCATTTCCGCCAAGTCTTCGTTGTTAAAAAGGTATTTCAACTTTAACACAAGACATCAGGCTCCCATCTTTGATTATTTTCAAGCGGAACTACATTGGCGAATCCCGGATTTAGCTGTGCTGGCATTTTTGAGCGCAAAAAGACCGCAGGCTTTGTCTGCGGTCTACTTAATCCTCTCTTGTACAGGAAAAATGAGCAGTGAAGTCCCCAATAAGTAGCAGACCAAGTGTCTGCCTTAATATTCAGTTATGAACCACCATAATATCAACTGTTGTTGTAATAGCCCGGCGTTTCATGCCGCTCACTCCCTTCAAAGAAACTTAATTTTATCATACCCCAGATTGTTTATGGATACAATTACCAAACGCTCTGCTGTTTTTTAAGGGGCGGAGACAAATGTATTGAGGATATTAAAAAAGCCCTATAAAATGCAGGGCTAACTCGTTACAAGATTTATTTATCTTCTAAGACTCTCTATCAGGATAACGTCCACCGTATGCATTTGGACTAACGGCATCAATGCGAACCAAATCCTCAGCAGTAAGTTGAATATCAACAGCCTCAACATTTTCCTCTAGATATTTCCGGCGTTTCGTTCCTGGAATCGGCAGCGTGCCTTTAGCTATTGTCCAAGCTATTGCCAGTTGTGCAACCGTGCAGTTCTTCTCTTTGGCGATTTCCCCAAGTTTGTCCACGATGTCAACATTTTTTTGGAAGTTTTCACCTTGGAAACGCGGCAAAAATCTGCGCATATCATCAGCTTTAAAATCCTCGTAGTTACGAATCTCACCGGTAATGAATCCTCTACTAAGGGGGCTGTAAGCTACAAATGTGATTCCCAGTTCTTTGAGGGCAGGCAGAATTTCTTCTTCAACATCCCGACTCCAAAGGGAGTATTCCGTTTGCAATGCAGAAATGGGATGTACCGCATGTGCCCGGCGAATGGTAGATGCATCTGCTTCAGAAAGACCAAGATAACGCACTTTCCCTGCCTTTACAAGATCAGCCATCGCACCAACCGTCTCTTCAATTGGGACATTAGGATCCACTCGGTGCTGATAATACAGGTCGACATAATCGAGGCCAAGACGTCTCAGGCTCTCGTCGATTGCTGTCTTTACATAGTCAGGGTGCCCACCGATGAATTCCCAATTGGGTCCAAATGTAAACTTGGTAGCGACAATGGCCTGCTCTCTTCGCCCCTTCAAAGCTTTGCCTAAAAGTTCCTCATTATGCCCGTTGCCATACGTATCAGCGGTATCAAGCAACGTTACTCCAAGATCCAGGGCTCGATGAATGGTCTGAATGGACTCTTCATCATTTATGGTGCCATAAATGCCCGGAGACATTCCCATTGCACCCAATCCAATAGAAGAAACGACAAGCTCACTGTGACCAAGTTTCTGCGTTTTCATTGTAATAGCCCTCTCTTCAAGTTAGTTGCTTCGAGGTATATCGTAGCACACATCATTTGCACAGTAAACACTTTATATATTTTTTGTCTATTTTGTATGGAGTTTATATGCTTAATCAAAATTCAGGTTATAATAGAAACAAGGGGGTCATCAGTTGAACAACCATAAATCGGATAAAAAATACGAGACACGAGCTAAGCTTATTTATAAGCTGCTCCCTTATTTACGGAAAAATGGACTTCAATCCGTTCGGATGGACGAAATTGCAAAAGTGATGGAGATCAGCAGAGCAACTTTATATAAGTATTTCTCGACAAAAGACGAAATTATCGGCTTCATCGTAGATGGTTTTATTGAATACATGAATGAACAGACTATCTATCCGTTGGATTCGGATCAAAGTTTCGGCACTCGATTCCAGCAAATATTCGAGCAATCCGTCTCGCTTGTCGAATATTTTACGGATATCTTCTTAAAAGAACTCGAAACCAGCTACCCGGACCGGTATGATCGATTGAATGAAGCCATGAAGCAGCGAGAACAGCTGGTATTGGCTTTCTACGAAGAAGGGACTCAAAAAGGGATTTTTAATGACATCAACGGCAAGCTGTTAATTAAGCAGGATGAGATTTTAAGGGGAATGTTCAATGTCAAATATTTAATGACGAATCAGTTAACTGTTCAGCAAATTTTAATTGATTATTACAAATTAAAGAAAATTCAGTTATTTAAACCCGAAAAACTTTCAGCCATTGATGATGCAATCATGATGCCAAAAATTGAGCATTTGACTCAAAAGATTACCAAAAACCTTTTTTGACAGTCATTTCATATATGCCGGTTAACGCAACAAGGCTGCCGATTCATGTCCGGCAGCCTTGTTGAAGTTGTTTTTATGAGACTTCTTTTAAATTCGATTAATCCTTTATTTCTGTAGGTGTTACATCCCACGATAAGACAACCTCAATTGTTATTTGCCTTCAGATCCCGGTAAATAAGATTGGGCACGAAATTTATATAAAAAAGCTCCGCAATCAGTTCAATTACCGTTTGAGTTACGATCACAGACGCTGCTATTGCAGCCATTTCTCCTGGTAGGGTAAGGGCAAGGGGAAGTACAACAAGGGAATTGCGAGTTCCTGCACTGAAAATAAGTGCTCTTCCGTCTGATGGGCCTATACGAAAAATAAATGCTATTGTTCGTGCAATTACTGGTGAAACGATATGGAATAATACATAAATCGGTATTACAGCAATAATCACATTAAAATCCTTTACAACCCTGTCAATCTGAGAACCTACCACCAGAAAGAGCACAAGTGCCATAAGCGGAACAGGCAACCATGCTGTAAAATCCAGTATTTTAAAGCCGCGAGCACTTTTTTTAGCTAAAAATTGGAAAGCTAATGCAAACAATAATGGGACAATAATTAAATAAACAAATGCTTCAATAAATGGACCCATTCTCACGATTTGAGAAGCCTCTGTACCAATAAACAACCAAAGATAAAAAGGCAGCATGATCATTTGGACAACAAAAAGCAATGGAGTGGACGCAAGAATTAACTTTTCATTCCCTTTGCCCAATTGAGTAAAAACAATAACATAATCTATACATGGAGTCAGAAGTACCAGACAAACTCCAATCAAAACGGGGCCTGGCTGAGGAAAAACCTTTATTAATAAGAATACAAGCAAGGGAACTAAAATAAAGTTCACAAGCAGTAAGGCCCCTATGAAGCGTCCATTAGAGAGTGCTTCCCTCAGTTTAAGAAATGGAATTTGACAAAACATACTGAACAGCAGGACAGCAATCATAAAGGATACCAAGGGTTCCAGAAAGCCACCTGCTCGGGGGCTCACCAAACCTGCGATCCCTCCAACAATTAAGGCTGCTGCATACACGCCAATTTGTTTTTGTTCTAAGTTCTCCCTTGAAATCACCTGCCCACTCTCCCCTTTTTATCATCTTTGCAATGTTATCTCAAATACTTCTCCTGCTCCTTTATCACCTGCTCAATCCCCAACAGAATCAGCTTCAAGCCGAACTCGAACGCCTTGTCGGTCCCCATCAGCTCGAACACCCCGCTCTTGAACATCCTCCGGAACAGTCCCGCTTCCGTCTCGCTCATGGAGTCCAGCAGGCGGATCATCTCCTCGCTCGGAAGCGCTGCTGCTCCCTCGTCCTTAAGGATCGCGGAGATATTGCGCTCATGCTGATAATCGTCTAGGACAAAATAGTAGACATAGTTCACAAACGTAGTAACCACCTGCATTTTCTGCTCCTGGTCAAGCGGCGTCGATTCCACGCAGAGCATCATCCGGTTGGTAAACCGGATGATGTCCGGTTCATGAGGCAGCGTCATCATCATGAGCTGTGTGGAGCAGGGATATCGACTGAGCACGCTCCGTATCGTTCCCGCAAGCCCTGTCAATTGCTCCTTCCAGTCTCCCTCGGAGTGGAACTCCTCCAGAATGATTTTTGAGATCTGATTAGCCAGACGCTGGTAGAGATTCTGCTTGCTTTTGAAATACCAGTATAGAGAGGGAGCCTGAATCCCCAGCCGGTCGGCCAGTCGTCTCATGCTAAATTTCTCGATCCCCCCCTCCCTCAGAAGCTCCCAAGAAGCTTCGAGAATCTTTTCCTCCGAAATCTGAGGCTGCTGTTTTTTCATTGGTATCCGTCCTTTTATCTAACAGTGTAAGTTTATGCTTTACAGGTTCATAAGTTCATGATATCATCTAACACTGTAAGGTTCAATCTAACACCGTTAGATAACATACAAAATAAATACAGAAAGTAGTGACCCGCATGGATACAGAAAACCTTCATTACTTTGAAAAAGCACCGGTCGCAAAAGCCGTAGCTCACTTCGCTGTACCGATGATGCTAGGCACGTCAATGAGTGTCATATATTCCATTTTGAATGCCTATTTCCTTGGTACACTGGGCAATACTGCCGTATTAACCGCACTAGCACTAACTTTGCCGTTATTCGCGATCATTATGGCGTTAGGCAACTTGATAGGCATGGGCAGCGGTACATTCATTTCCCGTTTGCTGGGTGAGAAAAAAAATGATGATGTAAAGCATGTGTCTTCATTCGCCTTTTACAGCAGTTTGGTTCTCGGTCTTATCGTGATGGCCATTGGTCTTCCGTTGATCGACCCAATCGTTCAAGGCCTGGGGGCAACGCCTGACTCCTTCGGATTTACAAAGGACTATGTCAAGATTATGCTTATAGGTTCACCATTTGTCGTATTATTCTTCACGCTGGAGAATATCGTGCGCTCGGAGGGTGCAGCAATCACGTCGATGATCGGTATGATTCTCAGTGTTGTCGTGAATATTATTCTCGATGCGCTGGTCATCTTCGTCTTCCACTGGGGCGTGATCGGCGTTGCGTCGGCTACGGTCATTTCTAATTTGGTTGCGAGCATATTCTACGCCTTCCATATGAGATATAAGAGCCAATTCCTAACCATCTCCGTAAAATGGTTCAAGGCTACCAGGGACATTCTGAGCAATGTATTCAAAATCGGTATTCCCGTCTTTATTATGAGTATTTTCCTGGGTGCAATGTCGCTCATCCTTAATCATTTTCTGGTGGAATATGGGGATCGAGCTGTAGCGGCTTATGGAATATCTTCGCGTTTATTGCAATTTCCTGAGTTTATTCTGATGGGCTTGTGCGAGGGAGTCGTACCGTTGATTGCCTTCACTTTTACAGCGAATAGATTAAGAATGAAGCAAACCATTGGATTCACGATCAAAGCGATTGCGGTGTTAGCTGTCGTGTTCGGTGTTATCGTCTATCTGATTTCCGACCACTTGATCGGTTTATTTACGAATGACCCGCAATTAATTGAAATGGGCAGCTATATTTTACATGTGACGTTCTTATCCCTGTTCATTTCAGGAACGACTACGTTGTTTACGGGCATCTTCCAGGCAACAGCGCAAGGAACCGCTGCTTTTATGATGTCAATTATCCAAGGAGTTACTCTGATTCCTGTGTTGTTTATCGCTAATCGTATGAACGGCTTCCATGGGGTGGTCTGGTCGCTCGTCATTGCGGATGTCGTTGCCTTCCTTGTCGGAGCCATCATGCTGTATGTTCTGCGGAACAAATTGCAGCCGGAAATGGATAGTTTAGTGCAGTAGAAAAAATATAACACGCAGGAAGGATCAGGCCCCTGATCCTTCCTTTTTTGGCGATGCTTGCTTCATGAAAACCCCAGTAAATTTTGACAATTAAAGTGAGAGGGTGGTAGATTCTATGTATACTAATTCTTTAATTTGGGTGGGCTATGAGAAAAAAACTACAAATTTACATATCGTCTACTTACTACGATCTTATTGAGGAAAGACATACCGCTGTCGAAGCCATACTTCAAGCCGGTCATATCCCTGCCGGGGTCGAGCAATCTTTCAAGGAAAGTCCAGTGAAAATCAGGAAGAGATGGATCGACGAGTCCGATGTGTATATCCTGATTCTCGGAGGATTCTATGGCTTAACGCTTCCTGATGATGAATCCAAGAGCTATACGCAATGGGAGTACGAGTATGCCGGAGAAGCGGGCAAACCCAGATTTGCTTTTGTTGTCACGGATGAAGCATTAAGACAAAAGCCATACGACTTCACAGCAATTGAATACTATCAGGAGTTTCAAGAGTTTAAGCAAGCGGTCATGGAACAAGTCCCTATCTATTATGTTGAAGATGTACAGCACATTAAAATGGTACTTCGTGACCAATTGCCGGTGTATGCGGCAAGAGACGATTTGTATGGCTGGGTTTCCGGCAAGGATGTCCCGGACGTTCAAAAGCTGTTGGAAGAGAATGCAAGATTAAAGGCGGAGCTGGAGAAAAAGAAATGAAAGAAGAGCTGGCACAATTGGGCACAACCAGCTCCTTTCTTCCGTCTCCGTATCAAATATTCTCTTGCTTTAATGCATCAATAATATTTTCCTTTTTTAGTTTCGCGCCGGAATAAACAATCGCGGAACTGACAATGACAAATACGGCGACAATGACAGACAGAATGCTCATCCAGGGCAGGGTGAACCCGTAGCTGAATTTGTTCGCGAATGCTCTATAGATCAGAACCATCACGGCGAAACTGACGGGAAGCCCGAACAACAGCGACTTTACCCCATAAAAAACACTTTCATAGTTCATCATTTTCGCAAAGCCTTTTGGTGTCATGCCTACGGATTTCAGCATCGCAAATTCCCGTTTGCGAAGAGCCAAGCCCGTCGAGATCGTATTAAAAATGTTCGCAACGGAAATCGCAGAGATTAATACGATAAAACCGTAAGAAAAGACGGACATCAATAGAATCTGTTGTTCTTCCCTTTTTCTGGATTGATATACATTGTAGACATTCAGATTGGTCTCATTCATCTCTTCAATTTCCTGCTGCGTTCTCATCGGTTCCGTGCTTTTCAAATGGAGGTACGTCGAAGCGTTAGCCAGGTCCTCGTCATCTGCCAGTCGATTCATGACGCGTTCCGACACGATCATATTTAACCCGCCTACGCCTGTCGGGTTCATGCCCATCGGGGCTTGATCCGTCAATGCGGCAACGGTCACTTTGTCTGCCTTCGTTTCTTCCCCCTTCTCTTTATAGAAGTTCGTTAGCTCAATACTTTGACCGACATTCGTATATATGGCCTTCGTCTGAATATATTTCCCCGTGTCCATATCTTTGTAATGAATCGTATCCATCACGATCGCGGCGGGATGATCCGGATCCGTAAGCTGCTCGTAATCTGCGCCAACTGCTCTGGCATAGGCTTGCAGACTCGAATCGTTCAACGCATGCATTTTAATATCGTAAGGGTATTTCCCGTCTTGCAGTATACTCTTATCCTGCTTAACCTTCTCTTGCAATTCATCGGCGATGCTCGCTGCATCGATCCAAGCGCTCTTATATAACTCGCGAATCACGTTGTATTCCGTGACGCCATCCAGAGATACAATCGATTGCATTAATGAGTCATCTATTCTTTTTCCATTGCTGTAATACACATCAATATCGTAATTGACACCTTCCCGCGACAGTTCCAGGGATTGTGTCATGCCTGCCGTAAAAAACGATACCGTCAAAAACAAAACGATGCTGATGACAAGCGAAAAAAGAATAGCATGATATCTCCGTTTGTTCCTTTTTAAGTTTTTCAGCCCGATTTCCGCTTCGATCCCGAAGAGCTTGCGAATGATCTTTGACGTTTTCACAGCTTTAGCCGTAAGCTTTACGTCGGTGGTTTGGCGAATCGCGTCCATGGCAGATACCCTGGATGCCTTGATCGCCGGAAGATACGTCGAAACGAAAATTGTCAGCAGCGAAACAAAACAAGTAATCAAGAGCGATAACGGTGTGACGATGAGCCTCAGCTTTTCACTGGTCCATAATACTCCTTCAATCATCGTGTTCATGAACCAAAAGGTGATCCCAATTCCGGCAAGACCGCATAGAATGCCAATGGGAATGCTGATCAAGCCAATGACGAACCCTTCAAAAAGCACTGAATTTCGCTTCTGGCTTTTCGTAGCCCCCACGCTCGCGAGCATCCCTAAATGACGGGAACGTTCCGAGACGGATATCGCAAAAGCGTTATAGATGAGCGCAACCGAGCCAATCATAATGACCCCCATAATGATCGCCGATAATGAGAACATCATGCTGGATGAAGCTCCGCTGCTGGACAAGCCATAATAATGAAGCAAATCATTATTGTATTGGACGGTTTCAATTTGGTTTTTCTCAGCCAGCTCCTCCGCATGCGCGAACAAGAACGGATTGACTCGCTGCAAGACCACCGACGCATCGACTCGGTCGTTACCCCCAATGATAGGATCATCGACATAGCTAATGACCGTATAACCCGGAGCCACAGCCGTCTCCCATACGGGACGCTTGATGAAGCCTACCACCGTATAATCCTTTATCTTGATATGCTGCAGCGTTTCGGTCAATTTGCCATCTTTCCAACGCAGCGGTTCGGTCTGATCCAGGGGATGATCGCCCCCTTGTTCGAATCGTTCACCGACGCGAAGGGTTAGACGATCTCCGATCTCGTACTTCACTTTGGCGTTCGTTGCAACGGGCTCGGAGATGACAACTTCCTTGTCCGTATGCGGAAGACGTCCCTTGCTTAGTTCTATCTGAAATTGTGCGAAGCCTTGTGTATCATACTCCTTGATGAACAAGTACGGCTTATTGGGACTTTGTCCCCCTTCTAATGGGGCATAACCAAGGTCTCTTGTGATCGCAACGGTTTTGGTTGCGTCATCGCCCTGTATCGCCGCAAGCTGTTCTTTGGTTACATCTTGATATTGGACATGCCACTCCCCTGTATCTGCGATGGCTTGTCTGATCATTAAATCCGCAAAGGAAAAAACAAGCGTAGAGACTGCGGTCACCATGGCGACCGAAATGATGACGCCGATGATGGTTACAAGCGTTCGTCTCTTGTTCTGCTTCAGATGCCGGATGGTTAATGTATTGACAATATTCATCGCCTGATCACCTCGTCTTTGGCAATCCTCCCGTCTTCAATCGAAATGATCCTGTCGGCTTGCAGGGCGATCCGTTCGTCATGCGTAATCACGATCAGCGTCTGATGATAGGTCTTATTCAGTATTTTTAATAAGTCGACGATCTCGCTGCTATTTTTGCTGTCCAGATTCCCGGTCGGTTCGTCGGCCAGCATGATCGCAGGATTGCCGATGAGCGCCCTGCCGATCGAGACACGCTGCTGCTGTCCGCCGGATAGCTGGTTCGGCAGGTGATTTAATCGATGCTGCAAATTCAACGTATTCACAAGGCCAGCTAATTGCTTTTGATCTATCTTTTGGCGATCCAGCAAGAGCGGCAGCGTAATATTCTCTTCCACCGTCAGGACAGGAATCAGATTGAAAAACTGATAGATCAGGCCGATTTGCCTGCGTCTGAAGATGGCCAGCTGCGTTTCGTTCAAGGCATACATGTCCGTATCCTGCACATAAACTTTCCCGCCAGTCGGCCGGTCCACGCCGCCCAGCAAATGAAGAAGCGTCGATTTCCCCGATCCGGACGGGCCGATAATCGCGACAAATTCGCCTTTTTGGACCGAAAAGGAAACATCGTCAAGCGCCTTCACCGCCGATTCGCCTGTGCCGTATATTTTAGACAAATGCTCAATTTTTAAAATTTCCATGGTTATCCCTCCTCCCCTCAATACTCAATTCCAGGTATATACCATCTCTCTATATCCAACATCCCAAAGGGTTTCATTCCCCTCAGTAGTTATCGTAAGCTCATTGGCCTGGGGGAGATAAATGATCCTCATATCCGGCTCATGGAGCTGATCTTCAGTGGATACGGACAGGAACTCCTGCCCGTCAACGGTAACCTTGATGCTGCCCTGGAAATCCTTCTGATCAGGAATTCCATAATTCAGGCTAAGATATAACTCCTTATTGCCTAACGTATACGTGTACGTTTCCTGCTTGTTACCTTCGATGCCATACACATTATATTGGGGTTCCACCTCTTGACCGCCAATCTTAAGACTGCTCGGTTTGGTTCCCGTTATTGTATTCCCGGTACTATCCTTCAAATCGTTGATCGCCACAAAGGGGCCAATTTCTTTGGTGAACATCTGGTCAATCATCCCGAAGCCCCCCCACACGCCGAGCATCAAGACAGCACTGGCAATACCCGTGACAGCAATATTTCTCCAGTTGTTTTTTGTACGAAAGCCAAGCTTGTACGCTCCGAATCCGATGGCAGCACCCAATGAGTTCTGGATGACGTCGTTAATATCAAAGCTGCCGAGGAAAGTTAGTGCCTGAATGGTCTCCACCACAAGAATGGACAGGATGAACAAAGTCATAAAGCGAACAAAGCTCGTTCGATATAACAACGGAATCAATATGCCAAAAGGGATAAAGGCTGCGATGTTCCCGAGACCCACAAGATCCATCAGCGTGGGATGCAGAATATCGGATAGACCCGGCACCCTAAAAAAAGCGTCCGGCAAAAAAATAAAGGTGTACTCCCTGATTCGATCTGCACTATCCGTTCTGCCGAAAGCGAAAAACCAAAAATAAATAATTAAAAGGGTATAGAATATAGTGATTGCATAAATCGTCTTACGCTGTTGCTTCAAATGCATGCTCTTACCTCCATCGTTCATCTGATGAATATCATTTTATCTGTCCAAAATGACTTTCCAGTGACGATGGAGGTGACAATTCAGTCACTTACGGAGTGCCGTTAAATCACATGCTTATAAAATTTAATCCGAAACTGCGTACCCTTCTCGCTGTCGCTCGTTACATCGATCACGCCGTTCTGGCTGGCAATGATGCTGTGAGCCATCGCAAGCCCTATACCGATGCTCCCTTCACTGGCATTCTTTCCTTTGTAAAAACGTTTGAAAATATAAGGCAAATCCTCTTTCGGGATGCCTTTTCCGTTGTCAGCAATGACGATTTCCGTGAATAGCGCGTTTTCGGAAAATGTGATGGCGATCGCTCCGCCTTCAGGTGTATGCTCCACACCGTTTTTCAAAATATTGATGACCGCTTCAGCAGTCCAATTGAAATCTCCGACAAAAGAGACATGGTCATCGCCCGTGATGGAAATCGTCTGTCCCTTGATATCCATCGGAATCATAACCGGCTGTAATGCCTTTTGGATCAGGTTTTTTACGGGGATTTCATCTTTTTTGAATTGGATGGTCTTCGCATCTATTTTCGATAGCTTTAATAAGGAAGAAACAAGCCAATCGATGCGTTCAAGCTGGATACGAATATGATGGGTGAACTCCGTTCTTTTGGCCGGAGGCAGGTCAGGGGCGCTTAACAAATCAGCCATCACCGTCATGGAGGTGAGCGGCGTTTTGAGCTGATGTGAAATATCGGATATGGCATCCGTCAGTTGAATTTTGTCCCGCTGCAATAGCGACCGGTGCTCCGATAGCATGAGCGTTACTTTGTAAATATCATTCTTTAAAATACTTAGCTCGCCTTCGTGGTTATCGCGAACATCAAGGGAATCATTGCCGTTGCTTATTTCCCGCAAATAGACGGAAAGCTTCGCTAACTCGCGGTACCTCCATCTCGTGAATAACACGCTCGTGCCCATAAGCAGCATCGATACAATAAAAACGAATACCGCGGCGACGGACGAAATGAAAGCAGCAACGACAATCGCCGTTATGCTGATCGAGCCCATGACGAGTAATAACATTTGATTTTCCCGATTGCGCAGCATCTAATCACCGACCTTATAGCCTAAACCGCGTACCGTTTTGATCAAAGCCGGCTGCTCTGGATTGTCCTCCAGCTTTTCCCTCAGCCGTTTGATATAGACCGTTAACGTATTGTCATTCACGAAGTCGCCTGCCACGTCCCAGATTTGCTCCAAGAGCTGATTCCTGGTGAGGACCTGTCCAACGTGGTTGCCAAAGATCAGCAATAAGCGGTATTCCAAGGCGGTTAGCGGGATTTCGGCACCGTTTTTATACACTTTGCCTTCCAGCGTATGGATTCGCACATTGCCGATGTCGATGACCGCTCCGGCGTGGGACGGCTTCTGATATCTCCGCAAGACGGACTTGATCCGGGAGAGAAGCTCGCGAACCCGAAAAGGTTTGGTAATGTAATCATCCGCTCCCATGTCGAGTCCCATCACGACATTGACCTCATCATCGATCACCGTCAAGAAGATGACCGGCATGTCCCGTCGCTCCTTCACCATCTTGCATAATTCATAGCCAGTTCCGTCCGGAAGCTGTAAATCGAACAGGCATAAAGTGAACTGATCGATATCTTCGGCGATCACCTTTTTGGCTGAAGCGGCATCATGGCAGAGAACGGTGATATAACCATCTTGCTGCAGCGAATATTCCAGTCCCGACGCGATTGTCTTATCATCTTCGACTAATAAAATTTTCAATGCAGATCATCCTCACGTTAGAGTAAATTCACTCCTCATCTTAGTTTCGATATTATAACAGATTTTATCAACAGGTTTCACAGTTGATTAAACCTACTGTTGTTCCGCCGCTGCAGATCGGCGACGCATGGATAAAGAAATAATAGCCGGGATGAGTCCAATCGCAACGCCAACTCCGCCAAGCCAACCAGCTGCTGTCAGGGAGACGTTTTCTACAACGAGACCCCCAATTACAGCCCCTACGGCCATGCCCAACTGCACGATAGAATTGTTCAAGCTCAAGATGATCCCCGAAGCCTGAGGAGCCATCCCGATTAAATAAACTTGCTGAACCGGCCCCGTCGACCAAGCGAAAAAGGACCATAACATAAGCAAAGGCAACACAAGCATGGACGAATGGGCGAACGCCGCCAGTAAAAATAATATGCCGGAGTGAAAGAGCAAGCCTCCAATCATCGTACGGGGGATACCCCATTTATCTGCACCATAGCCGCCAACTTGAGAGCCTATGAGACTGGCCAGCCCAAATGCAAACAACCCGATGTTTACCATCCCTTCGCTCATTCCCGTAATGTCCAGAAGAAACGGAGTTATATAGGTGTACAGAATTGTATAGCCCAATATCCAGAAAAAGCTGATGGAAAGCGCAACAGAGAGTTGGGGACTTTTCAACAAGGCAAGCTGTTCCCGAATAGGAACGGGAGCCTCTCCTTCCGATTTCGGAATCGCAAGGAACAGGACCAACATCGCGATCAAGCTCAGGGCTCCGACCCCAGTGAAGATGATTTTCCAGTCATGTGAACCCGCAATGATCCTGCCAAGCGGGACCCCTAGAATAAGCGCCAGGTTAAAGCCCAGTAACACTGTCGCGATAGCGCTGCCCTGTTTTCCAGGATTAGATATTTTGGCGGCAACCGTCAGGGCGACGACCATAAATACCCCCGTGCTGATCGCCAAAATAATTCTTGCTCCGAGCAGCATGCCGTAGCCTGAAGTTGTGACAGTGATCAAATTCCCTACGAAAAATAATCCCAGAGCCGACAGCATAAGCTTTCTCCGATCCATTATTGCCGTGAGTGCAATAAGAATCGGGGTGCCGATGGCATAAGCAAGCGAGTAGACCGTAATTAACTGCCCGGCCGCCGCTACCGATACTCCAACATCACTTGCAAGCATATCCAAAATGCCGGCAATCACGAACTCCGAAGTTCCGACTAAAAAGCTGATAATGGCCAAAATATAAATCTTCCATGAATTACCCATTTATTTCTCTCCTTCTCATTTCAACAGATCTAAATCTATAGAAATCATGATTAAAAAATAATGCTCAATTCGCCGACTTCATTTCTCGGCTCCATCAAGCCTCCTCGTTCCAAGCGTTCGTACTCTGCTTTAAACATTATGGTCAGACGTCTGACGGGCTAGCTCCTTACGGACCATCGGCGCTACTTTGGTGCCGAGAAGCTCAATCGTTCGCAGCAAGTCGCGATGCGGCAATGAACTGAAATCGTTGTACATCATGAAACGAGTCAAGCCAAGGTTCTTATGCAGCAGCACGATCTTCTCTGCGACATATTCGGGATCTCCGACATACAGAGCGCCGTGAAGGCTGCGGGCTGCATCGTACGAGTCACGTGTATAAGGAGGCCAGCCTCGTTCCCGACCAATCTGGTTCATTTGGGCAGCCATGACAGGGTAATGCCGTTCGGCTGCCTCTTGTGTCGTATCCGAAATAAAGCCATGCGAATGCGTAGCAATTTGCAGCTTATTCGGATCGTGACCGGCTTTTACAGCGGCTTCTTTATAAAGCTCCACCAAGGGTGCGAATCTCTGCGGCTCTCCACCCAGGATGGAGAAGACAATCGGAAGTCCCAGCAAACCGGCCCGAACAGCCGATTCCGGGCTGCCACCCGTACCGATCCAGACAGGCAAAGGCTCCTGCTGTGCACGAGGATAGACACCCATGTTGTTAATTGCCGGGCGATGACCGCCGCGCCAGGTCACCTTTTCAGAAGCGCGAATCTTCAACAGCAGCTCCAGCTTCTCTTCATACAGTTCTTCGTAGTCTTTCAGGTCATAACCGAATAGCGGGAACGATTCGATGAACGAACCCCGTCCGGCCATGATCTCCGCTCGTCCGTTCGACAGACCGTCCAGCGTTGCAAAGTCCTGATATACCCGCACCGGATCGTCCGAAGATAGCACCGTCACTGCGCTTGAGAGCCGGATCCGCTTCGTTGTAGCGGCAGCAGCGGCCAGAATGACGGCTGGCGACGAGCTTGTGTATTCGGTGCGATGATGCTCGCCGATGGCATAAACGTCAAGGCCGACTTGATCTGCCAGTTGCATCTCTTCGATTGCCTGGCGCAGCCTCTCGGCATGCGAGACACCGCCATTTCCGGGATTTGCATGGAGGAAGGTGCTCATTCCAATCTCCATCGTATTCGTTTGACTGCTCATAGTCATTCTCTCCTTCTTACATTTTATTTAAGTACAAGACTCCATTAATTCTACAATTCTAAATATATAGAAATGATCTTCAAAAAATATTACGCCAACAAAAAAGGCGCAAATTTTTCTGCTATTTCTCTATTAACGTTATAATGAATAAACGATCCATTCTTGCGAGAATCAATCAAGCCAGAGTCCGTCAATTGCTTCAAATGATGCGATAGCGTCGAGCCTGCAACCGATTCAAGCTTTTCACCGACGGCGGTGAAGCATAAATTACTCTCCTTCGCGAGCAGTAAAGCGATTTTCAGCCTGGTTGGTTCCCCCAAAGCTTTATACACTTTAACCGCTTGTCCGATATCTTCTTGATTTTCTCCCATGATTTCCACCTCCCCGCGTCTCTTCTGCAGTTCTATAACTATCGAAATCAATATTAGCACCCCACCGTTCAAAAGTAAAGAGGGGCATTGATTTTCCCCAAGAAGCCGAGCCCTTCGTCGCGTTAGACGGAGAACCGTGCAAATGAAGAAGCTTCCTACACCACGGTCCATGCGGAATAGGAAGCTTCTAATAAAGCCGTACCCACTGCTTTTTAACTCTGACAATTTTTCTTGGGATGTATTTCTTAGGCATTCTCTGCCGTAACGGGGTTAACTGCAAAGAGGGAATGAATGTTGCCTTCTGGATCTGCAAAGAAGCCCGTGGTGTGCCCCCAGGACGTCACCTTCGGCGCTGTTATCCCTGTAGCCCCTTTTGAAACAAAATCATCATACATAACGTAGACATCCTCAGGAGAAGCACATTCGAAGTTAAGCTCAAAAGCTTGCCCTTTACGCTCTTCTACAAAAGAATGGTGACCGTTTGTGTTATCTGCCATTAATGGTGCCGCGAAAATGGCTAGACGAACGCCATCATTCTCAAATTCAGTGTAATGTCCTTCTTCAATAATAACCTTAAATCCCAAGACATCACGATAAAAGTTAGTCAATCTGGGAACATCAAGCGCCAAAACTGTGATTCCTTCTAATTTTACTCTCATGCCCATACCCGCACCCCTCCAACATAAATTCAATAAAATTCTGTACTCACTCAGATATCAATTCTACGAAATATTATATACTACTAGCTGATTAAGCTACACTTCCCCATTAGCACAATACGATTTGTATCGTTAAATCAACCTCATTGATTCCAATTCTCGATAAACTTCCTCTGCAGCACAGTCGGGGTTTAGCATTTGAATCATCTCCATAGTAATAGGGACGCCCTCGTAAACTTTTTCAATAACTTCTACCGGCAGGGCCAATTCATAATAATCTTTCGCAAATTGCACGAATTCTTCCGGTGTCCGGTAAATCGCATTAATTAAAAAAGCAGACCCATCATCTGCTCCTTTCGGCATTTTAACGTTTCCCTTCAGCCAGCTCGAATCACTATTTTTACGCCACATACAAAAAGTCACATCTTCTTTTTCAATGCCTTCATGCTCCAGCAGAGATAATAATTCGTTTGGAACGTTATCATAGATGCCTGGCCATACCTTATGTTCGTCTTGTGCATACGGGCTTAATTGAGATTCATGATCGAAGCCCTTTATGATGGAGCCTTCAACGGAAAACAACATGATAAGATGATCCCCTGCCCCATTGTCTATTCTTGCCACACAAACTCCATCATCCCATTCCTGAACAAAGCTATGATAACGAAGCCATTCCGTCTCACAAAGAACCGTATTCAGAACTGCTTGGACGATCATTAGCTTTTTTAATTTTTCCGGTTCTGGTAAGTGCTCTAACGCATTCATAATCTTACACCTCGCCTTTTATTTAATTCCTTTATTTGGGATAGATCCGTTTATTTGCAGGATGGCACTTGGGTTGTAACTAAAGATGCCTTTGAACTTTAAGTATACTCAATATAATTTACCGAACCGTTAAAATTCAAATAAGCTTCATAGCGGATTCGAATAGCTGGCAGAGTAATGAAGTCCAAGACTTTTTCCTTTGAGGGGAATTTTGCATAGGATAGCTTCCCACACCTTGCGAAAACAGAATGTTTTGGGTACGATTTTCATTAGAAAACTTCGTGGGAGGAAATCAAATGCATCCAAAAAAAGTCCCCCGTTAAGCCCGAGGTCCTCCATCCATGTGTTAGTGAATATTTACCAAAAAAAACATCAAAGGGAGATGTACACTAATGCACATGAATGGACCTGTAAATATGTCTCGAAACGAAAGACTTGAAAACTGCCACGAAATTGCTTCGAAATTACACGAGGTGTATGGAGGAAAAATCCTTGCCATTGGGGTCTACGGTTCTGTTTCCCGAGGCACGGACGGTCCTTTCTCCGACATTGAGATGTTTTGCGTACTAGTCGAAGCAAGCGAATCCGTGGAGTTCAGCTATGAATGGTCGGCTGGGCCTTGGAAAGCTGAAGTGAACGTCTGTAGTGCGGACATTCTTCTTGAAACCGCCTCTACTGTTGAGGGGGAATGGCCGTTGACGCATGGTCCGTTCTTTTCCCCACTCAGTCTGTACGATCCTGACGGATTTTTTCCAAAATTAAAGAAAGCCGCGGAATCCCCAACAATAGAGGATTTCAGGCATGCAATTAATGAAGTCCTTGTAGGGGAAATGTACGAGTTTATCGGGAAACTAAGAAACGCCAGTTTTAATGGCCAACACACCTACTTACCATATCTAGCGATGCAGTTTGCCCAATACGGTGCTATGTTAGTCGGGTTACACAATCAAAAATTTTACTCGACTGGCTCAATGGTTCTACCAGAGTCATTGGAACTGCCTGGTCGTCCAGAAGGATTTGACACTGTTGCTCGAATGGTTATGTGTGGAGAGCTGGCAGAGCCTTTAAAGATCGTTTCAGCTTGTGAACATTTCTGGAATGGTCTTGTGAATTGGGCGGCTCAACACGACTATGTAATAAGTACAAAACGAATCCCTTTTTGACCCGTAAATGCGACACTTTCATAAAATATATCGCCGTCATTTATGGTGTGTTCAGCTTAACGTCGCTATCAGCGAAATTGCTAAAGGAGCTGCCGTCGTCAGCTCCTTGTTTTAATTCAATCTGGTGTGCGTATTGTCATTTTCTAACCTGTTTACCCACTGGAATACTCTGAGCAAATCGAAACACATTATGAGGATCATACTTTCGTTTCACCTGCTTCAATCTGCCAAAGTTTACGCCATAATATGCCTTGGGCCAGTTCTTAATCTGCAGATCGGGAAAATTCACATAATCCCCTTTAACAAAGGGGCGCAACGCTCTACGGAACCTTTTCACCCACTGAATATTCTGCTTCTGCTCCCTGTTGTTTCTCCACCGGGCTGACAGTTCGTAGATGGTCTCAGCCTTCCGATGAGGATAGGCTGTTGCAGTAGGCGATACTCGACTCACCGCGCTTCCTGCACCCCCTAAGCTCTGACTCCACACGCTAGCATGCCTGTTGGGTGCTTTGGATAAAAAATCGCGTATAATTCGTACTCCTTCAGGCGGCAAAGGTTGGAACCCGTAGGCTCCGGTTATTTTAAACTTTGGTTCCAAATTCAGGTCCGATTCGGCAAAAAATTTGGTTGCATCAATAAAGGGCACTGTCTTCACCATCACCTTCACCGGAGTGGCTGCTCGCAGGAGCGGTCTAATCAATCGGCGCAGCTCCTCTGCACCGCCAAGCAATTGTCCGGTAGATACAATGGTTCCCACCTGTTTGGCAGCCACCTCAATTGTTGAGGTTAAGCGGTTTGTGACAGATGGGGCCCAGCGTTGCCAAGCCGGTAACACCTTCTCGAGATCACTCCATTTCCACGTAATACTGTATATAGAAACCGATGAAATCGTTCTAACCCGAAATGTATATTCTGTAGCAACACCGAAGTTCCCTCCCCCTCCGCCTCGTGATGCCCACAACAGATCGGAATGTTTCTTTCTGTCTGCCACAATCGTCCTTGCCCCATACCGCCCCGAAGCTACGACCATCTTCACTTGTTTCAGGTTATCGCACGTAAGTCCATATTTGCGGGAAAGTAGTCCAACACCGCCTCCCAGGGTAAGCCCAGCAACGCCTACGTCGGGCGCAGTCCCCGCCGGAATTGCCACACGCTTATGCCACAGCTTTTTGTACACACGAGCAAGCGGATTTCCCGTTTGGACAATGGCCACTCTATTTTTTCGATCAACTTTAACCTTATTCATCTCGCTCACATCGATAATAATACCGCCATTTACAGCTGAGAAGCCTTCATAGCTATGCCGTCCGCTGCGCACCCGCAGCCGTATGCCCCGCTCACGAGCCCATTTGACTGCATTGATTACATCCTGAGTTCGTTGGCAAAAAACAATGATCCTTGGAAATTTGGAAAAACGCCTATTGTACTCCATTCTGGCCGTATTGTATGACGGATTGCCTGGAATTACGATCCTTCCGGTTAATCGTGTACTTTTCTCTTTCGACTTTTGTGCCATCTACTTTACCCCATCCCTGCTCATGACATAAGCCTTCCTCATCAGCTTATTTCTATGTAGGGACACCTTTCCTAGTAACGGCGAACGCTCAGTTTGAATCGTAAGAATCGTAAAATGGTTTAAACCACTATGAACTAAAACATGGGGATTCTACGAACTTACGTGTATGCCAATTGAATGTCAATAAACAGAACGACAATTTGGCAAATTTCGCCAGATTGATCGTAGCCCCAATAAACCGGATAAGCGCCATCGCCAAAACCGGATTGAAACATGGGGACATGGTACTCGGTACCAGGAATCGTCCAGTTCAGCCAATCGCCGGCATCGCGCTGATACTGCGGGTTTTCGCGAAAACTCTTGGCAAACAGGGCAGCAAAATAATCATTGTAAAGATTGCCATCAGGATGTTCTTGATGCCACCGACTAGCAAAGTCACAAAAAGCTTGATGCGCCAGCTTATCGCAAATACAGGCCAGACCGGCATCTACATTGAAGCCAAAAAACTCTTCGTCCCCCATCCCCACCATATCTTCATGTCCAATCAGAGCTTCCTCGAACCGGACGGCAGGAACATCGGAAAATCGCAGACGAACGGCGGCATAACGGGCACAGTCACCATCCTCGTCCGGCTTCACCACACAGACTTCGGCTGAGTAGGTTCCAACGGGTGCCGTTTGAAAATAAGGCTGCTCCTCAATATGCCCCAAATAACATAGCGGATCGCGGACAAGAATTTGGCCGGTAGGAATAGAGGTGGGACCGATATCTATAACGGCCAGCTGCTTGCCTGCAATTTCAGGCAAAGAAAAATAGTTATTTAAATCTACAGGGCATTTCAATTTGTCACGCTGCTTCTCCCACTGGGACAGCCATTCATTTGTTGGTGCCATAGGCATTCATCTCCTGGAATTAGACTTGTATAAGTAGCGCGTGAGGGAATTGAAGTCACAGGCTATCACACAGAAGAGGCATCCTCCCTATGTTAGAATAGCGGCTCAGCCTAAATCAACTGCCCAATGAACTATAGTTCGCGCCCGCCGCACATTAGAGGTTGACATTCCATAACCGGTTTTTTATGCTGAATCAAGAGTCATAGGATATTATGAACATCGCAAACAATAAAGCTGAGGTGAAATGACATGCAATCAACCCCCAAAAACCGCACAGTCACTTCGTTGACATTCGGCTTGGCTATACAAGGACTTGCCCTACTTTCTATGTCAAATAATGTTTGCCCCAGTCAGAAACTTGCGAAAATGATGAACACGGGAACGACATTTATGCGCCGTGTGATGGGTCCGCTGGTTCGTGCAAATCTGGTCGAAGCCAGGGAAGGCAGAGACGGGGGCTACTTATTGGCCAAGCCTGCACGTCAGATTACTGTGGCAGATGTATACCGGGCGTTACAATTACAGGATCCTTTGGGAACCGGGATGATGGATTCGACGACCGACTGCGAACGCGGAGATGTGTTGAAAGCTCTTTTTCAGGAAATGTCTTCTCAAGTGGAGGAGAGTACGCTTCGTGTGTTTGAGCAATATACAATTGAACGTATTGCAGCAGAAGTAACAAAATTCGAGATGTGAACTGTGCTTTACAAAGGCTCAGTTATACGATATACTGTGCCTATATCGGGCTCAGTATCAACGAAAACTTTTAAGCTTATAACTAAGTCCCGATGTGCAATAAACTGTGCTTAATTTGAACTCAGTAAGGAGGTGGAAATGTTGCATATTGTAGCTATTGTTCTTGGAGCGATATTGGGCATCGCCTATGTGATCGTTGGTTTTATGAAGTTTGGAGGCAAAGAGCCGGTGGAATCATTCAAACATTACGGATATTCGGACGGCTTTCGCATTCTAGTGGGCATTCTGGAAATTCTCGGCGGGGTATGGATGATCATTGGCATCTGGTCGCAGTGGGTGGCTATACTGGCGGGTCCATGGATTGCGGTAATTATGGTGGGTGCCATGATCACACAAATTCGTGCGAAAAACGAAGTCAAGGAAATCATGTTGCCGGTCCCATTTTTAATCCTCGCCCTGGCGGTATCGGTAATTAATTTAGTCATGTAGTCAAAATACAAACAGCGGCTTTTACTGAATGTACTTGTGTTCGTTATGAACTCAAAGCGCTCAAGGCAGGTACAATCTTACATATCCGAAAGTACCGCTATGCGCGACCCGCCATTTTGGCGGGTTTTTGCATCAAAATACCCCTTCTGACAATGACGTACCTATTTTAGTAGGTGGAACTGTCAATTTTAAAATCTGAATTGATGTCAAATTCCGCTGGCCCCTTCCCTTCTGTCTTTTGCAAAACAAACTCAAATGTGGGTTCATAATATGAATCCTGCAAACCTCCGAAACTCAAGGTCTCAGAGGCTCTGTAATTCCTTTATATCACACGCTACCCACTCTCCCTCGCTTACCCAACAATCCAATTTTTTGCCGTCACTTATGATACGGTTCACCGCGTTGTCTGTAACGGCAAGTTTGAAGGCCTTCCTTTACTGCCCGTCAATGTCTACCACTAAACCGTTTAATCGCATCTTCGGTCACCGGCTCGAAGAAGTTAATAAGGTTGCCATCGGGATCGCGGAACAGCATAGAACGGTTCCCCCACGGCATCGTGGTCGGTTCCTTTACCCAATGATCGACAAATGGCTTCAAGCGCACATATTCGGCTTCGACATCGTCGACGCGAAACTCAATAATGACAGTACGATTATTGGCCCCCACTGCGGAACCGGCGCCGAATAGCTGCGTCGTCTGGGAGTGGCCGATGGCAAGGGTGCATGATGGCAGAACGAGTTCGGCAAAAACGGGAGCTGGCCGCTCCGCAGAAACCCCCATGACTTTCTCATAGAACTCGACGAGACGATCCACGTCGTCAGTAATGATGCGTACAGAAGCGAAATTCACAAAATATCATCCTTCCTAATAATAGGTTTGGCTGTGTCCCACAGCCGTTATAAAACAAACTTATCTATATTCCTTTACATTTACATGTTCAATTATAAAAAAACGCTACTGACAACGTTATGTCAGTAGCGTTTTACAATTCTTTGAGCTTCCTTACGAATTCGATTTCGGAATAATTCGGGTAATGTGGTTGTATACCCACAACATTATCTTTCGCCGTCACTTGTGGTACGGTTCAGCTATTAAATGGGGGTATCGACGAAAAACGAAAGGAGCTTGCCGCAGCAGCTCCCTCGTTTTTTTGCTTATCTAGATCCAAATATCATTAGCTGCTGTTAATTCTGACTCAGCCTCGCCTGTATTTACTACCCCTCTAGGTTCTACCAACATAATACGACACTCCTCGTTGGCAAAAGGTTTGTGTTCGATCCCTCTTGGTACAATAAACATCTCGCCCTGGGAGATTTTCACCTGACCATCTCGGAAATCGATTAACAACTCTCCTTCAAGTACGATAAACACCTCGTCGGTATCCTGATGACTATGCCATACAAAATCCCCAACAATCTTAACCAATATGAACCTCCCCTACTTACGCTTGACTTAGAAGTAGGGGTTTCTTACCAGCCACACCGTTACTTTCTGCAAACAAATAGGTTGGCTATTGCTTTCGCTGCCGGCAGCGGAAATCTAACAGGGTGGTTCAGTAAGCAACACTTTTGCAAGTGGGTGGGAACTCACCATCTACTACTTCTCACTCATCTAAGCGATCCGTAGATACTTGATCGATTTCGTTTCGCCCAAATATCGGATGTCTCCATACAGATATTTGGACAATATTCCTTTGCTTCCATGGACGTCCCGATGTTCTTCATAGCCGCAGGAGCAGGTATAGTTTCTTGTAGAAGTCTTTTTTCTTCTACCGCAACAAGGACATTGTTGACTTGTGTAGCTTTCATCCACCTGTTTCATGCTTGTTCCATGGGCTTCAAGCTTGTATTCGAGTTGTTTCCGGATCTTGCCGAAGCTCCAATTGGATAACTTTTGCGTGACGGTCTTGCTTTTCTTCTTTTTCGTATGGCGTTGTACACCTTCCACCTTGCCAATCACGACTTCCTTGACGTCATTTTCCGTACACCACTGCACAAATTGCTTGGTTGTTTTATGTATGACATCCTGGAGTTGACGCTCGCTTTTGCCGAGGATGTAGGTTTTGGCTTTCTTGTACTTTTTCCATTGCCGACTGCCTTTTTGGCATTTGCTCATCCGCTTCTGGATTTCGGCCAGTTTCTTGTTGCGAAGCCGATGAATGCTTCTGGCTTTTCTTCCCGTGATCATGATCGACTGGTTTGCGGTGGTCGTTGCCGCGATCGAGTGAATCTCTCCCAAATCCACACCTGCAACCTCGCTGCCCTCGTTGGCTTTGGCCACTTCCCCATCCTCATAGCAAAGAGAAACCATCAGTTTTCGGTCGTACACCAGTTCGATTTCTTTGATCTCGGCATCAGGCAAGTCAGCGACGACGATCTGAATCGGTTGCTGGCGCTTGCCGTTCTGGATGCCTAAGCTTAATTGGATGATGTTGCCCTTGATTCTGAATGATTGGTCTACCCATTTCGTGTTGAAAACCTTTTTGTTTTTGTAGGGATATTTGGTCTTCAGGCCTTGCCTTTTCGCTTGCCTTGCGCTCTCTCGGGCAAACAAATATTTGTGACAAACAGCCTGTACAGACTGGGAGTGAAGGGGAAATCGATTTTTTATAGCGGCTTGAAGTTTGGTTTGTCCAATCCATTTTCCATCGTGTTGCAGAGAATAATTCTTGGCGATGGACAGACACTCATTCCAGACTTCGGCTGAAATCCGGTTGCATGCAAACAGTCGGTCCAGATCGGCTTTGGAAGTTCGGAATGCGGTTTTGACACAGCGAATCACTCCGCTTTCATCTCCTTCCCTGGATGCTCAATATAGGTTTTCCATACTTCCAAATAGGATCGCGATCGTGACAATTCTCTTCCTGCCACTAATTTCATCTACACACCAACGGTAGAGGCGAAATTGAAACGTGATTTAACGAGAACATATATTCCCATCATACCACACAAATAGTCGACTAGGAAAGCACGAGTTTTATACAATAGACAAGTTCATTTAGACTTCGCCTAACCGAGATTCATCCCCTACTCAAAGTTTTGTGAGCGCTGCTTCCTGAATAAACTTCAAACAAAACTCGCTGCGAAAGCATAGGCTCAGAGGAAGGGGACTTCTCTCGGAAGGCTGTTAAATTGATAGTCATTCATTTCACCGATGACTTTAGGGGACCAATGATCATTGAACGCAGTAATCAAATTGCAAGTAAACTCTATTTTTGGCGCGGCTATCTCGCTTTATACGAGATGAGAAACGTAGTAATTACTCCAGGAAAACTTGCTCGTTTGGAGCTAAATGAACAAGTCGTTTGAGCTTTTCAGCAAAGTATTCTCGCCGGGTTCCAGTTATACTAAAAGTATAAGTGTTGAAACGTTTGTCAAGAAACATAGGAGATGGTTCCTTTGAACATCGGGCAAAGCACATCGTTATCAGGTACCGTCAAAACGGCTTCTAATTATTCTACAGGTAAGCGCAGACTGGCATAACCGAAAGGATGATTGTGAAATGGAAACTAGAGCAATTGCAGGAACTAGTAAGGCGGGGACGTCCATGACTATGAGATCAAGCAAAATGGTCAAGGTGCCTCATGAACTGGTAAAGTTTCCGAATAAAAAAGGGAGCTTGAAGCTGGATGGGATGTCCGTTATCGAGTTCTGTTTTTACACGCAAGGCATAAAAGGAACCTTTTTTTTGCAGGATCATCTTCTGCTAATCGTCAAGTCGGGTGTCTATACAGTTCGCTTCGGTGATCAAGAATATACGATGCGGAGCAACGAAATGATGTTTATTCATAAATCAATGGGAGTCGAGTACGAGAAAGCGGGTAAACCCGATTCCGATTACATCCTCGACTATATGATGTTTTTCCTGAACGAGAAGATCGTAGATGAATTCCTCAAATTCGCCGGTTTAAAACCGATTTGTCCTGTGAATGATGTTGTTCCGATAACAGTCTTTCCAATCAATGACCGCATTGGAAGCTATATCGAGTCGTTAAAACCCTATTTCGAGAACCCTGACGAAGTCAAAGAAGGACTGGTTCGTGTGAAGCTGATGGAATTGCTGTTTCACATAGCAGATTCGAATGATCGTTTGTTGCATCAAATGATGCAACCTATAAGCAAGGAGAGAGGCAGCATCGTAAAGATCATGGAGGAGAACTTCATGAATCCCGTTTCCCTTAACGACCTGGCCTATTTGTCCGGTAGAAGCCTGGCGACGTTCAAAAGGGATTTTCAGGCAATATACAACACCTCCCCGCTCAAATGGGTTCGCAATCGAAGGCTGGATAAAGCCAAGGAACTGTTAGCGGAAACAGCGTTATCTGTTACGGATGTCTGTTTTTCGACCGGATTCGAAAATGTCGCTCACTTTTCCAAAGTATTCAAGGAAAGATTCGAACTCCCGCCGTCAGAGTTTAGACGGCAGCTGAGGTTGAAGGAAGATGCCTAAAGGGGCTAAAAAATGAGCTAAATAAACAAATAGAATGAGCTTGTAGGCAAAGAAATTTATTCGTCTCCTTGATATTCTTATCTCATGCGGTAAACGCAGCAGTATTAAAACAAGAATGAAGGAGAGAGGCAATTTTATGAATAAATCTAAGATCGTATTAATTACAGGTGGAAACAAAGGTATCGGTTTTGAGACAGCAAGACAATTGGGAAATATGGGGTATGAGATTTTAATAGGAGCAAGAAGCGAAAATAAAGGACATGAGGCCGTAACGTTATTGGAAAAGGAGAAAATTAAAGCTAAAACAGTGGTTCTTGATGTCACGAACCCCAGCTCCGTTCTCTCCGCAGTAGAATGGATTGAGCAAGAGTATGGATTGCTTGATATCTTGATTAATAATGCAGGCGTGTTTTTCGAAGGAAACACCCCTCCAATTGAACTGGAATTGTCTGTTCTCAAGAGTACATATGAGACAAACGTTTTCGGTGTATTTTCTGTCACTAAAGCAATGCTTCCATTGCTCAGAAATTCTTCTGCCGGAAGAATCGTTAATCTTTCCAGCGCATTAGGTTCCTTAACCTTGAATTCAGACTCAACGTCGGAATTTTATAATGTGAATTCGCTCGCCTACAATAGTTCTAAAACGGCTGTAAATGCTTTAACCGTTTCCTTTGCTAAAGAATTAAGCGATTCTCCTATTAAAATCAACTCCGTTTGCCCTGGATTTACAGCTACCGATTTAAATGGTAATAGTGGCTATCGTTCAGTCGAACAAGCAGCTTCCATTGTAGTGGAGCTTGCCACAATAAATAGTGATGGTCCAACTGGTGGCTTTTTTGATGATCATGGAGTTGTGACTTGGTAAAACAGAAAGGAATAAGTGCAATTGAGTAGGGCTCCTTCTTGGTGATCTCAGCAATCCTGAGGATACCCTACTTTTTCATTGCCTGTTAAGGCTCCAAAACTTGGTACACAAACAATTGTACGTCATCAAATCCAATCAATAGTATTTAAAATTTCACTGATGTAGAAAGGTGTTGAAACAAATGAAAAAGGTAAAATTGCAAAATGAAATGATTCCTTCGATCGCTCTGGGTACCTGGTCATGGGGGACCGGTCAAGGCGGCGGGGATGCTGTTTTCGGGAATAATCTTACTGCGGAAGACTTAAAACCGGTTTTTGATTCGGCGATGAAAGCCGGACTCCATTTATGGGACACTGCGACTGTGTACGGAATGGGAGCCTCCGAAAGCATTCTGGGCGAGTTTACAAAAGGCCGCGACGACGTGCTGCTCTCAACGAAATTCACTCCGCAACTTGGCGGGCCTGTTGAAGACCGCTTGAACAGTAGCCTGAACCGGCTCGGCGCAGACCAGACGGATATCTATTGGATCCATAATCCTCTTGATGTAAAAAGATGGACTCCAGAGCTGATTCCGTTGATGAAAAGCGGAAAAGTCAAATATGCAGGCGTCTCCAACCACAATTTGGAGGAAATCAAACTAGCGCAAAGTATTCTGGCTGAAGAAGGGCTGCAAATCTCTGCTGTACAAAATCATTACAGCTTACTGTACCGTTCGTCCGAAGAAGCCGGAATTATTGATTACTGCAACGAAAACAACATTGTGTTTTTCTCCTATATGGTGTTGGAACAAGGCGCATTAACTGACAGATACAATGCGAAAAATCCTCTCCCAAGCGGCACCAGAAGAGGAGAGGCGTTTGATGAAGATGTGCTTGCGAAACTGGAAGGCCTGATCCATGTTATGAAGGAAATCGGCAATAAGCACAATGCGAATTCTGCACAAGTTGCAATCGCTTGGGCCATTGCCAAAGGAACCGTTCCGATCATCGGCGTTACGAGAACTTCCCAAATTGCTGATGCTGTAAAAGCCGCTGAAATCACGCTGACAGCACCGGAAATCCATGATCTTGAAGCAGCGGCGAAAGAGACAGGAATCGTAATCAAAGGTGAATGGGAAAAGCCGATGCATTAAGCACTATAATCCGCCTTTTCGGGCTACGGAACCGTTTCACGGAAATTACCGCGAAACGGTTTTTTAGTATCCGAAGAAAAACAGATGAACCAAATAAACAAATTACTTCCGGTCTAGAACGAACTTCTACAACCCTTCTTCCTGTGAGGCGGCTGTCCCGCCTATGAAACAGGGGAGTTCAATATCATCAATGTCTATCATCTTACCTTTCTCCGCATCATAGTACTCCCCAAATAAAAATAAAGACTCCTTTTTCCTACTCAACAAATAAGGAATAATTTTTTCGCAAAATTCTGCAACGCTTTTAAACATACTCTCTGGTGCAATCCCTGATTCATCGATAACCATCAATTCTTTGTGTTCAGTAAGAGCAGGGTTGCGATTCAAATGGTACAGTTGAAAAGAGGTGCCTTTGCGATACAATTCATAAATTGGAACTTCTATGTTTTCAATGAAATCTCCATCCGTATAATTCAAGGTAAACTTTACGGTCATCTCTATTCTCCTTTCAACAAACCTCATCATTGTTATAGTCGTCGCTGCTTTTCAACTTCTTGGACTCAGCTTATCGAAGATTTCATGATTCATAAAAACGATCTACCATTTGCTTTATTTTCATCGGAGTTCTCAACGAAACTTGCTTCCCATCTTCATCAAATGTCAAATGCCCCTTAAATGCTTCCGGCATATCCTGATATTGTTTCTCGACTTGTTGATATACCTTTTCAAAACAGGAATACCCGTATTTTTTAATTAGAAGAGGAAACCCGAAGGCAGACCTTAGAAACTCATATTCATAGTAGTTAAAGGTGTTGTCTCTGCTCTTTTTATTAAGAGCTTTAAGAAATGATTGATGATCTTGTCGATCTCTTGTTCGGTAGCATATTTCTAGATATCGTTCTTTTTTATAAGCTTTCTGAAAAAAATCTTTCAACTCTAATTCCTTGTGAAGCTCTTGATTATTTAAAGACATAGCGCATGCCCCTTTATAAACTTATTCAACATTTTGCTGAGTGTATTCTTAGGCTGTTATGCTGCCGGGTACGGATGCACCTCCGTGCCGTCAAAAAGTAGGCGGAGAAGCAACTGCTATTAGCAGCGTTTCGCCTTCCCAAATATTCTTATAACTATGGGGGATTCTGGCATCATAATAGATGCTGTCCCCTTCTTCGAGTGTGTAACGTTCATTGCCCAGCATAAACTCCAAACGTCCGGAATGGACAAATAGAAATTCCTCGCCTTCGCTATGCCCGACACCGATGTTGCCGTAAGCTGCTCCTTCTTCCAACACTCCCCATATCGGCCCCATTCGGTTACTGCTTCCTTGACTGAGCGCGTACCAGGTAATACGGGAACCTTCGGAATGCACCAAAGGTTTGCGTTCGTTTTTTCTAACGATAATGCTTCGTTTCTCCTCGCCGAACAAATCGGTAAAATTCACGTTTAGTGCATTCGCTATGCGCTTCAGAACACTGATGGACGGATTCGCCTTATCGCGTTCAATTTCACTAAGAAAAGATAAGGATACAGAGGCTGCTTGAGCTACCTTCTTGAGCGTTAATTTCTGTTTTTTTCGCGTGCTTCGAATGGCTTCACCGATCGAATTCATATGCAAGCCCCCTAAATTTTCGATCAAGTTTCGCTGTTGGCGAAATTTATAGTTTTATATTAGGCGTAAACATGAGCAATATCAAGCCCTTTCACTAGAGCGGAATTACGGTGTAAAAACGTTGATTTAGCGCCATTATTGGACTACGATTTAATCAAGGTTGGCGAACGAATCTTACCCGGGTATCTGAGCATCGTTCATTTCAATAGAATCATTTTCATTTACAGCGAAATTCTCATGGATAATAAGGAACGAGTCACATTGATGCACCTTGTTATTCGGTTCAAAGAGATATGCCAGCAGGACGAAAGGAGTTAAAAGAATGACCGCTAAAATTCCCAAGGTCTATCGAGTCGGGGATGTTACCGTGACGCGTGTCACGGAGATGATGCTTGAGGGTATTCCGCCAGAAGTATATTTTCCGGGATCATGGAACCCTCTTTTCCTGGAAAAGAATCGGAACTCTCTTCCGGCTGGCCTGATCGATAGCCATTCTCAGCTTATCGTCAGCATTGGAACGTGGGTGGTGAAAACCCCGAAGCATACGATCCTTATCGATACGGCTACAGGAAACGATAAAAACCTGCCTTTAAATCCCGATCTCGCCAATCTCCAGCTCCCCTATCTTGAGCGGCTGAAGGAGGCAGGAGTTACGCCGGAGGAAGTGGACTACGTGCTGCTGACGCATCTGCATGTGGACCATGTCGGCTGGAATACAAAGCTTGTGGATGGAAAATGGGTACCGACCTTCCCCAATGCCAAATACGTATTCCCCCTCGCAGAGCAGCAATATTACTCCAGCGAAGCCAGTCACAACAAAGCAAACGAAGTAAACTTTAACGTTTACGAAGAAAGTGTATTGCCTGTTGTTGAAGCTGGCTTAACGCAAACCATTGGCCCTGAGGGCGGTGAATTCCTTGATCTATTCACATTCATTCCGACACCTGGCCACAGCATCGGCCAAATGTCCATCCGTCTCAAATCTGGCGAAGAAGAAGCTTTATTCGGCGCCGATGTGATGCATCATCCGTTTCAGGTCTATAATCCGGAATGGAATTCCATGTACTGCGAATTTTCCGATCAAGCGCGTATTTCTCGGCTCCGGGTGCTGGAGCTCATAGCGGATCGCCCGGTCATTTATTTCAGTACGCATTTCCCCGGAAGCGCGGCGGGGTACGTGACTCGCAGCGGGGGCAAGTATAAGTGGAACTTTACTTAATACCATCTGACAACAAAATCCAATACGAAAGGCTCTGAGCTTATGACAACCCATGATTTTCTTGAAGATAACCCTATCGTGACCGAAGACCTGCGTATCCCGAGCGATACGCCCGGAATCGAGCTGTATGTGCGAAATAAACGTCCCGCTTCCATGACTGCCTTTTCTAACGAAAAAACAATCGTGATGGTTCATGGCGCTACCTATTCAATTGGCAGTCTGTATGACGTGGAGCTGGACGGTTTCACTTTTCTGGACTACCTTGCCAGCCATGGCTATGACGTGTACGCCGTGGATGTTCGCGGCTACGGCGGCTCGACAAGACCGCCTGAGATGGAGCAGCCTGCCGACCTTAATCCGCCGCTTGTCCGCACGGAGACAGGGGTCCGGGATTTGGGTACAGCCGTGGACTACGTTCTGAAACGCCGGAATTTAACGAAGGTCAACATACTGGGAATGTCTTGGGGGGGAACGGTTGCGGGAGCTTATACCAGCCAAAACAACGAGAAAGTGAACAAGCTTACGCTTGTCGCGCCGCAATGGCTGAGCTCCAAACCGGTTCCGATCGATACCGGAGGCCCGCTCGGTTCGTATCGCCTTGTTGCTGCCGGCAGCACGAAGGAACGCTGGCTCAGCGCGGCGCCAGAGCATAAACGCGATGATCTGATTCCGGACGGTTGGTTTGAACAATGGGTCAAAGCCACTCTTGCTTCGGACCCGGGGAGCTTAACCGATCATCCTGAGCATATCCGGGCGACCAACGGCCCTATCCTGGATATCCGCGAATACTGGACGGCTGGAAAAGCCTTCTATGATCCTAAGGATATCACGGTTCCCGTCCTTCTGGTCCATGCCGAGTGGGATATCGATGTCCCTCTTGAATTGGCCCAGAACTTCTTCACTTCCCTGACAGGAGCCGCCTATCGCCGCTGGGTGGAAATCGGTGAAGGGACGCACATGGTATTGCTGGAGAAAAACAGACTTCAGGCTTTTCAAGCCATCCGCGGTTTCTTGGATGAATCGTACGCACCTGCGAAATAAAGACGCCGTTCAAGAGCGGATTTTAATGATATCGCTTGCCTAATTAGAGAGGCCCGCGGCATTGTCACCTCGGGCCTTTTATTACGAATTTATAAAAGACAGAGAGGAATTTAATACGATGAGCCATACCGTCATAACAACAACAAAAGCACCGTCAGCTATCGGCCCTTATTCGCAAGCTGTCGCTTTAGAAAATGCCGTCTATACGTCGGGCATGCTTCCGATTGATGACGAAGGAAATCTGAAAGAAGGCATCGTTGACCAAACCCATCAAATATTAAAGAACCTGCAAGCCGTCTTAGCTGAAGCTGGATTATCTTTAGCAGACGTTGTGAAAACATCCGTTTTCATGACGGATTTAGAACAATTTCAGCAGATGAACGAAGTGTACAGCCTATATTTCAGCGATCATTACCCTGCCAGAACAACCGTAGAAGTGTCTAGACTTCCAAGAGACGCCAAGATTGAAATAGAGCTTATCGCAGTCAAGCGCATTTAAATCCGCTCCATTATCCCTATTTCTGTGAAAGAAGGCGCATCTGCTTGCGAACTTATTTACTTCTCTTGTTTTGCGCAGCCCTTTACGGGAGCAACTTCGTCTTAGGCTCGCTGCTCTTGGAAGCATTTCCCGCCTTGCATCTGTCGGCATACCGGCTTATGGTTTCATCGGTGTTCCTGCTTATTTATTTGGTTGCAACTCGTGGCTTGACGAAGATTACGTTCCGCGACTCCGTTTATTTAGTGCCCTTCGTTCTGATCGGGATGCTGCTTCACCAAATTTCTTTCTTTACAGGACTCCGGACGACGGATGCAACGACGGCTTCGCTCATCTTATCGTTAGCTCCAATTTTTACAGCGCTGCTTGCCCGCTTATTTTTGAAAGAGCCGTTAACGAAACGCATGGCTGCAGGCTCGATTGTCGCCTTCGCCGGTGTCTTCTTCGTGGTTGGACCTGGCGGAAGCATGGGCACAGCCATTACCGAAGGCGTCTGGATCATGTTTATCTGTATGCTGGCATTGTCGGGATCTATGATCCTCATGAAAAAGCTGACGGAACGTATGGATGCATTTGTTGCAACGGTGTATACCACCCTGCTGGGCTGCATTTCGGTATACCCGGTGGCGGTCTGGAGCGAACCTCACGTACAGGTGGAGCCCCACTTCTGGTGGTGGGTTCTCTTGGTTGGATCGGCTCTGCTTATTCAGGGCTTATGCGCGGTTATCTGGAATGCGCAGATCCGCAAGGTAGGGGCGGCTAAAGCCTCCCTGTTTCTGAATCTACAGCCGTTTGTCGCCATGATTTTAGGTTATATCACGCTCGGCACCCCGATTTCCTTAACGCAAGTGGCAGGATCTGTTCTCATCATTTCCGGTGTAGTTCTAGCCACTGTGCAGGGGCAGAGAACAAGGAAAACACAAAAATTCTCTCCTGTGGAGAGATAATGGCCTTCGCGGCAATCGAGGCTAAAGAAGAAGACGGAACAGATCAACTCGATATAATCGTCAAAAGTGATGTGGTCAAAGATCGGCGCATTCTACTCCAATAACAAATTAATGCCTTTTGAAAGAGTATATCCCAGAGGACCAATGGCCAGAAACCCTCCAGTGTTATGGAACAAGTAACATGGGGACATGGTACTCGGTACCAGGAATCGTCCAGGGAGCATTTCAATTTGTCACGCTGCTGCTCCCACTGGGACAGCCATTCATTTGTTGGTGCCATAGGTATTCATCTCCTGGAATTAGACTTGTATAAGTAGGGCTGCTCAAACCTCTATTTTAGTAGGTGGAGCTGTCAATCTTAAAATCTGAATTGATGTCAAATTCCGCTGGCCCCTTCTTTTCTGTCTTTCGCAAAACAAACTCAAATGTGGGTTCATAATATGAATCCTGCAACGTTTCCCCACCCAATATTTCTATGCTGTACCAGCCGTTTTCAATTTCAATCATCGGCTTTTTGTATTGCCGGTACTGATTAAGTAGAGCGTTGACTCTTTCGTTAGTGAATTGTTCCAGTATTCGCCACGTAAACAACATCAGTATGTTGTTTTCAACTTTAAGCGAATAGCCACCACGCCTAAATTGTAAATGGCTGTCTGATTTGAACAATTCCGGTGTATCGCCGGAAAGATTAAATATGATTGTATAGGGATAGTTTTCAATCCCTGCCATTGGAAGTACGATCCCATCAAGCACAACATGATCGCCGCTTTCGTTTGTTGTAAACTCCATTGCTAAGTTGTCTGAAAGATGATTGGACTGTTTCCAGCTCTCCAGCAGCAAAATATCCCCGAGAATGAAATAGTCTATCAGATCATTCAGCACTTCTGTAAATTTGTAGATCATTTAAAACTCCTCTTTCTTCTTTTATCTCAAAGCTATACGCTAACCACTCTCCCTCGCTTACCCAACAACCCAAAAGCTAAGGAAAAGTTGGAACTACACCGAAAGCAAGAAGAATCTTCAGCTTTATCTCATTTCCCAACCCTTTATTAGATGTCGAGCAGCAACTGTCGCCCTCGTTGCAATTTCTTTATTTGTAAGTTTCATGTGGGAAAACATGCCTTGGTGATACATATCAGAAAAGCCCTGGCTAACAGCTAGATGCGCTTCTAATAACTCAACGATTTGGCTCCATGTCGCATGTGGTTCAATTTCTTGTACTAAGGAAAATAGAAAATCAATCATTTCACGTTTCCGCTCATGAAATTCTGTGAATTGAGCCCCTCGCAATGCAATAAATAATTCAACACCTACAAATTGATCAATTGTATACAGAACATAGGCACCCGCTGTCGAAGCCAGACGGTCAACCGGATCATAACCAGCCTTATCCGCTGCTGTTCGCATGTTCAATGTAAGCCCGGTTAGGAACGCAATCCCTGTAGCGAGAAGAAGACTCTCTCGATCTGGAAAATGACGATAGGGAGCACCTGAGGACACCCCCGCTCGTTTTGCTACCCTGGCAACAGAGAAATTGGTAAGTCCAGCTTCCGAGATCAATTCCAATGAAGTTCGAATTAGTGTTTCCCTGAGGTCGCCGTGATGGTAACTCCGTTCATTATTGGTCATGTTATCACTTCCTTTAATAGGATTGTACACTATGACCACACTCAAATGTAATAGACATCTTACATTTTATCCGTTACTATGTAAGAGACCTATTACATCATGGAAAATGCAAAGGAGATATTTAAAATGACCATTACATTAATAACGGGTGGTAATAAGGGACTTGGTTTTGAGACTGCACGACGCCTTATTGAACTGGGACAGACCGTATATATCGGCTCCCGAGATGCAGAGCGCGGAAAGAAAGCAGCCGAAGAACTTGGTGCTCGTTATGTTCTTCTTGATGTGACGGACACCAGTTCTGTGAATGCAGCCGCAACCGAAATCATGCAAAAAGAGGGGCGCATTGACGTTCTTATCAATAATGCGGGAATCACCGGAGCATACAAAAAGCCTGAAGATATCACCGTTGATGATATCCGCCAGACTTATGAGACCAACGTCTTTGGTATTGTCCGTGTTACCCATGCTTTTATTCCCTTGCTACGCCATTCGGAATCTCCCGTTATCGTCAATGTAAGTAGCGGTTTAGGATCCTTCGGTATGGTTACCAACCCAGACACATTGGAATCGAAAATTAACGCTCTTTCGTATACTTCATCCAAGTCAGCTGTAACGATGCTCACAGTGCAATATGCGAAAGGCTTGACTGATATGAGGGTCAATGCCGTAGACCCTGGTCCCACGAAAACAGACCTCTCTGGACAAGGACATCAGACTGTCCAGGAAGGAACAGATGCGATCGTTAGAATGGCTACCATTGGTAAAGACGGACCTACGGGAACCTTCACAGATCGCAAGGGAACAATTCCATGGTAATACCTGGTTCCAGTAATGATATAAGGGTCATGAAATCAATAAAAGCCTTCGCAATCGCGAGGGCTTAATACACAATGACGTTGATAATAGTTGTGATAATCGCTGCCACTAGCACCCGCAGCCCGTAAGCTTTCATCGGCAAGCTGCGGGTGGAATAGACAAGCTTGCTGCTCATTTTGTAGCCACCTTTGGCAGTTTATTTATAAATCGTAATGTACTCCAGTTAACTTTTCGGATAGTAGCCATAGCTTTTCCGCAAGCTGCGCGTCCAAGGCTTTTTTAGGAAAATTTACAAGCTTTGGTTTCTTAGCCTTTAGCGGGTTCATTCCTAGCCCTACGTAATTATCTCCTGTGACTGTCGAATCCGTCGCCGCAATGAGTGATGGCCAAGCTGATTGATCAGGAGAAGTTCCGAATATTTTCATCAATAGCAGTCCGAATGCTTTGGTTCCCTTCGGTGCATGTCTTCCGATCCCCGTAGGACTTGTACCGGGATGTACTGCTATAGAAGTGATACCTTTCTTCATCGCACGCCGATTTAATTCTCGGGCAAACAGCAGGTTCGAAAGTTTCGAACGGTTGTATCCAGCCATTGGCCCGTATTTTTTGTCCATTTTCAAATCAGAAAAATCTATATCCCCCATTTGAGCTGACTGTGCGCTAACGGTAACGATACGACCGTGGTTCTTCTCAATTAAAGGCAATAACAGACCTGTCAACGCGAAGTGTCCAAGATGATTGGTTCCGAAGTGCATTTCAAAACCGTCTGCTGTTAGTTCGCGAGTAGGAACTGCCATGACCCCCGCATTGTTAATGAGAATGTCTATTCCTGTCACTTTTGCGAGGATCGTATCAGCAAAGCTTCGAACTGACTTCAGATTGGCCAAGTTTAATGGCTCCACTAATACTTGAATATCCGGTACCGTTTGTTTCATCTTTATGATTGCTTCTTCCCCACGCCTGGAATCACGGCTTCCAATGATCACTTTGGCACCGCGCTTCGCCAGCTCTAATGCCGTGTAATAGCCTACTCCGCCATTACCTCCCGTTACTATAGCGGTTTTCCCTTCTAAGCTTGGAAGATCGTCAGGTTTCCAGTTTGGTCTCATATGTTATTCCTCCGAAATAAGTGAATAATCATTTATTTATGGTGAAAAAAATAGCGACACTACAGTATCGCTTGAAAAAGCTTTGTTACGCGGAATTATGCCTTAATAGCATCCCAGCTCATCTTGATGGCAGAATCTAATTGTTTACTATCCAGTATGGTCCCGTTCTTCAAATGTGATTTCAACAATTCGGCTATTGGCAAGATGGAGTAAACTACGAGCATGTTAATATCCTCCTTCTTCAACAGCCCCTGTCGAATGCCGTCATCAAACATGGCGAAGATCGGTTGAAACTGACTTACCGTATCCTCTAGGCACCATTTTTGGGGCAAAGGTGAATTCATTATTTGCTCCAGAAACAAAAAGTAATCTTTGAAGGACTGGATAAAATCAACATAGTTGCGGATGATAGCCTCAAACCGTTCGTGAACTGTTCGGGTATGATCCACTCCCTGAAACATTCTCTCGCTCATCTTACCTTTAATCTTCAAGTAGGTCTTGTAAAGCAGATCCTCTTTGTTCTCATGGTAAATATAAATCGTCGCTGCCGATACACTCGCTCTTTTGGCAATTTTGGATATCGACGTTTCTGCGAAACCAATCTCGTTAATTAGCTGTACTGTCGCGTCGAATATGGCTTCGACTTTGTTATCATCTCTGTATCGCATGAAACAATAATAAATGTTCATTTACTTATTGTCAACAATAAGGAATTGCTAAAATGGCTTGGGCTTTTCCATTGGCTGAGAGAACCTCTACACTTGTAAGATTCCATTTCTTCCTCTTGCAAAACCCACGCGCCGTAAGGACTCTCAGTTCCAAATTTCGCCCTACTTGTGATACGGTTCAGCTTAACGGGGCATGAGATGATCTGCTTCTGTCATTCAACTTTCTCTCACCGTTAGAGATAACTCTAAGTAAATTTCTTATATAAAAGAGATCATTCCACAAAAGCACCACGACAAATGGACACCTTAATATTCACCGTGAAATCCGTCTTTATAGGAGTCGTAGAAAGCAACCTTCAAATCAAGAATAGTCAGACTCTTTTTTAATTCATCAATTTGCCTTAACACTTCCTTACGGTGTTCGAGGATCATATCCCGCCGCGTTTCCGCAGTTTCTTCACCTGCCATTGCCATTTCAATATACTTCTTGATTTCTTTTATAGGCATTCCTGTATTTTTCAAGCAGCAGATAAATTTCACAATACCCAAATCCCTTTCAGAAAAGATCCGGTTTCCCGCCCCATTACGTCCCACAAAAGGCAATAGCCCTTCTTTGTCGTAAAAACGGAGAGTATGCGCCGTAACATCACACATCGCAGCTACTTCATTGATGCTGTACATCGTCCGCCACCTCAGAAATTTGTATTTTAAATACCCGCTTGACTTCGATAAAACTCTAAGTGTTAGCATTAAGTATATAGAGCGGCCCATTGATTATCAATCATGAGAATCAGACGTTGGTCATACGAAATGGAGCTTGAGCAGCAATCAAACAAAGGAGTGTAATAGAAATGGAAAAACTGCCCAAATGGACTGCCTCGGATATTCCATCTCAGCGAGGAAGGTCGGCTATTGTTACCGGCACAGGGGGGTTGGGTTACGAAACGGCCTTGGAACTGGCGAAGAATGAGGCAGAGGTAATTTTAGCCGGTCGTGATAAAGCAAAAGGGGCGGAGGGCGTAAAAAAGATCCGCAATAGCGTATCCTCAGCCAATATACAATTTGAGGAATTGGATCTTGCCAGCCTGGCCTCAGTTCAGGCATTCGCCGAACGGATGAATAAGGATCGTCAAAGTCTTGATCTTCTGATCAACAATGCCGGCGTAATGACACCACCAACCCGCAAAACTACGAAAGACGGGTTTGAACTGCAATTGGGTACGAATTACCTCGGACATTTCGCATTGACCGCCCATCTGATGCCCTTGCTGCGCAAAGGACAAAAACCACGTGTGATCCATCTTAGCAGCGTTGCCCACCGCAACGGAGCCATCCATTTTGACGATCTGCAATTCGAACGACATTATGATGCAATGAAGGCTTATGCCCAATCCAAAATTGCCATGATTATGTTCGCTCTGGAACTTCAAAGGCGCAGCGACGCGTCAGGTTGGGGGCTGCTGAGCATTCCGGTTCATCCGGGAGTTTCGCGCACGGATCTACTTCTCAACGGGGCTGGACCGAACAGTCCTGCGGGAATTACACGGAGGCTGCTAGGTCCGATCTTATTCCAACCGGCTGCCCAAGGCGCACTTCCGACTCTTTATGCGGCTACATCGCCAAACGCAAAAGGCGGAACTTATTATGGTCCCGGCGGATTCTCAGAACTGAGAGGCTTGCCACAACCGGGAAAGATAGCCCCACAAGCATTGGATACCTCTGTCGCATCTAGACTGTGGGAAGTATCAAAACAACTGACGGATGTGGATTTCGACAAAATCGCTTCCACGAATTAAAAATAGCATTGCGATTCTGATTACAGGAGGATAACCAGTATTATCAGTCTGCCTTTGTGTTCATACCTGACACACCTGTAAATTCGGCTCTCATAAGCCCCTTTTTAAATTTTAAAAATCATCGATAATCAGTTATTGACTTGGTGGTCAAGTAATAATAGAATAAACACATGAGCAGACCTAGAGAATTTGATGTTGATGATGCATTGCATCAGTGTATGGAAGTGTTCTGGACCAAAGGCTTTAAGTCAACCTCCTACGAGGATCTAACTCGTACGACGGGGGTTAAGAAGCAAAGTTTGTATTGTGTGTTTAATGATAAGCGCAGCCTGTTCCTGAAGGTGTTGGCACACTATCGCGAGCAAAATATTACAGCACTCGAAGAGCTTGAGGCACAGGATACGTCTCCTCTAAACAAGCTGGAATCTATACGCCTCTCTCTTCTGCGCGATGAAATAATGTCACGGGGATGTCTGATGGTCAATTCGGCCATGGAATTCGGAACGGAGGATGAACAGGTTGCCCGTGAAATAAAACTGATGTTCGCGGAGGCGGGACGCATAATAGAGAAGATTATCCGCAGTGCCCAGGAGCAGCAGCTGATCACGACCCGTTATACCAGCCAAGAGTTGGCAACTTATCTAAACAACGCTATTCTGGGAGCGAGAACCTTGGGGAAATCAGGTGCATCTCCAGAACAGATTGAGTCAGCTTTAAACACATCTTTTATGATGATTATGACTTGATCTTTTTTTTGCACCATTATTGACCGTGTAGTCAATAACTGTGTTACTGAGCATCAGACGACTGTAATCCAATAATTGAATCAATACATGGAGGTTTTTATGAATTATACTCAATCTGTTCAATCGCTGTTTCAGCCTGTTAATTTAGGGAATTTAAAGCTGTCTAATCGGATTGTAATGGCACCGATGACCCGTTATTTTTCTCCGGAGGGTGTGCCGGGCAAGGATGTGGCCGACTACTATCGCCGCCGGGCTGAAAACGGTGTCGGGCTTATCGTGACAGAAGGCACGGTGATCAATCATCCGGATGCTTGTACTCAAGCCAATATTCCGCAATTTTACGGCGAAGCTGCACTTGCAGGCTGGGCAAACGTGGTGTCGGCTGTACACGAGGCAGGTGGGCGGATCAAACCACAAATTTGGCACATGGGAGCCCGTGGACATGTCGGGGATTATACAGAAGCGGAAATTGCCGGCATCATTCATGCTTTTGCACTGGCGGCAGCCGAAGCCAAGCGGCTTGGATTCGATGGTATCGAGCTGCATGGCGCACATGGATTCTTAATCGATCAGTTTTTCTGGGAGAAAACCAATCCTCGTACGGACCGGTATGGCGGTGACATCGTTGCGCGCACACGCTTTGCCGTGGAGGTCATCGAGGCCTGCCGCCAAGCCGTTGGCCCGGACTTCCCTATTGTACTGCGTATATCACAGTGGAAAAGCAGTGATTACACAGCGAAATTGGTTGAAACACCGGAATTACTGGAGAAGTTTCTGGCACCGCTTGTTGATGCAGGCGTTGATATTTTCCACTGCTCCATTCGCCGTTTCTGGGAGCCTGAGTTCGAGGGCTCTGATCTGAGTTTTACAGGATGGACGAAAAAGCTTTCAGGCAAACCGACGATTACAGTCGGATCTGTTGGGCTTGATAGTGATTTTATGAGTATGTTCCCTGAAGGAGAGTTCATCGAAGGAAAGACAGCCAATAATGTCGGCATTGAGGGATTGATTCGAAAACTCGAGCAGGGGGAATTTGATCTGGTGGGCGTAGGTCGTGCACTGCTGGTAGACCCGGCTTGGGCGGTCAAAATTCGCGACGGCCGGCTGGAGGAATTGATTCCTTTTACAGCCGAGGCAGTGAAAGTGCTTTATTAAGTTTTGAAGTGAACTTACATTATAAAGCAGTAGCAGACAAACTCCTGAGTTCTGTTAAGAACAAAGGAGTTTGCTTTGTTAATTGGACGATATAATATCGAAAAATAGTAAATACCTGCTGATGAATGAGTTCTGCTCGGTGTTGCATTTTACTGCGCTGGGCGGAACGGCTGCAGGATTCGAATCCCTTCCTCAATGGATCCCTCCATCAGTTCCAAGAGCTGGGGCACCAGTTCCTGCATCCGGGGGGCGCTCAGGTGCCGATCGAGGGCATCCCGGTTTTCCCAGCGCTCGTAGATGATGAATGTACCCGGCTGGCCTTCTACCTCGTGAGCCTCGTAGTCAATGTTGCCCGGGTCGTTGCGCGACGGGGTGACAGCAGCAGTCATGAATGCCTTCATCTCGGCTTCTCTCCCTGCCTTAGCTCTCGCCTCCCAGAGTACAGTAACGTAATGATTCTTTGTATCGTTCATGCGAATTCCTCCTAATTTATAAATACTTCGTATTTTTGCTTTGCCGGTTTCTCAAATGGGAGAATCCGCCGTTTATGCTTGTTGACGAACCACATCCAAACGACGTGTTTGGTACTCACCCAAAGCTTTTGTTATCGAATTCGGATACTGTTTAATGGAGTCTATCATGGCAACCGCATCATCAAGTGAGTCATTAAAGCCTGCGCCCGTCATTGGTGACATGGTATGAGCTGCGTCGCCGATCATGGCTATTCTTCCTTTTGACAATATATTAGCGATGTATTCATTCACAGGTGTCCCGATTAAACTGCGCTCCCTAATGGCGATTTGCAAAATCGCATCATCTTCTTTATTCCAATTTGCTTGGCTGGTTTGTGATAGTTCCTCCAGCAGCGAATCCGGAATATCTTCACCGTATAAGGAATACTGGGCAACCCCGTCCTTTAACACCCCTAACTCAGACAGCAATGGATTATGCGAATGATCAAACCAGCAAAAACCTATCCATCGCTGGCCAGGGCTGGTCCTCCCCTCTATACCTGGCATCACCGCAGTTGTCAATGCACCGGCAGCGCTATTGTTGAAATAAGCGCTCGAAAGCTGCCGTTTTTTCCAGTCTTTCTTTGGCAGCAGTTCTTCGTCTACCTTCCCTACCCACGCCAGATAGCCAGCATAATCTGCAAAGGGTTTGTCAGGGTTTAAATAGCGGCGGACAATACTGCGATATCCATCTGCGCCAATCAAAAAGTCACTTTTAAACGTCTGCTGCTCTTCACTGGTAGCCCAAGCCGAGGATTCATTTTGCCCAACACTAACAATCCGTGTATTGTGCTGAAGGGTAATACCAGGTTCTTTAGCAACCGCATTGCGCAAACGTTCTTGAATGGCTGACCAGGCTTCAACATTGTTGTTACCATTGGATGCCAAGTGTCTTAACCCTCGTTCAATTGCACTATGACTATAAGGCTTTGTGTGTAAACGAATAAAAGCACCATTTCTTAATGATGAATCTGCACGTTCAAGAATGGTAACTGTATAACCAGAACGTGATAATGCAAGCCCCATCATTAGACCACCTAAAGATCCACCTACAATAATGGCATGTTCAAACTGTTTATGTGTCATCATTTATACTTCCGTTACTGCAGTTTCATCTGGCTGCGGAGCATCCGGTCGAGGAGTTTGTCCGGGAGAATACGAACCAGTCGGGTCAGCAGTGCCGCATCGGGACCGGCCGTATAGCGGGTGCGAGGCTTGCTTGCGTGGATTGCGCGCGAAACCACTTCTGCCACTTTCCGGGAAGGAATGCCGTCCTTTGCCCACGTTTCAGCCTGAGCCTTCACGGCGTCAAAAAGACGATCATGGCGTCGGTGCTGGTCCGGCGTCATCAACTTGGCCAGCCGCTCCGCTGTCGTAATCCCTTGCTCCGACAGGCCAGTGCTGACCCCACCCGGAGTGATCATGATCACCTTGAGGCCAAACGAAGACATCTCCCTGCGGAGACTGTCATTGATCGCTTCCATAGCATACTTAGCAGCCGAATAAATTCCGAAACCGGGCATGGAGATTTTGCCCCCAACTGAACCGATATTGACCACGCGCCCGCCGCTGTTCAGCAAGGCCGGGGTAAGCGCCTGAATAACCGCGACCTGTCCGATCACACTGACTTCGAACTGGCGGCGAAATTCATCGAGCGGAATCATCTCGAGAGGTGCATTAACGGCAATGCCGGCATTGTTGACCACTGCCCGCAAAGGGCGACCATGCGGATCTTGCTCCACCCGTTCTGCCAGCGCCTTTAGTGTGTCGATCTTGGTAACATCGACGATCACCGGATCGATATTTTGGCGTTTGATTTTGTCGGCGTCTTCCTGACGACGAACCCCCGCCAGAACGTGAAATCCTTCAGCGGCGAGCTGCTCCGCGGTAGCCCTGCCGATGCCGCTGGACGTACCTGTGACAACGACCAGTTCTTGAGTTTTGAATGACATAGTAACCCTCCTAAGTGGGATAAGATTTGGATCACGGTATAGCACTGTTATACCGGTATTATAGCACCGCTATACAAAACTGTCTATAGCGGTGCTATATTTTTTCTAGAAGTGTTGTCCTGCGGTAACTAATGCTCGCATCCTCCAAACATAAAAAAAGATCGCCATCCTCCTGAAGGTTCAGGTTGGATAGGCGATCTTTCTTATGTGTCTTCTAGCGTCTTCTAAATTGCATATTTGCCTGGAGTCTCCAGGCTCTGTCACCCGAATCCCTCATTCTGAATCGGCGTCCGTCCTTGGGATCAAAATGATCTTCATGACGCTCTCCCGAATGAGATCAACGACGTCGGGTTGGGGTGGGGGTGCCTTACGAATCTGGGCTGTCACGTACAGCCAAGAGGCCGTATTGGCGGAAGCCCAGACCAGATCTGCTGCAATCTGGGCGGACACAGCCAGTTTGCCTTCGGCGTCGACTCTCTGAATATTTTGCACCAGTGCTTGGTACGACTGATCTGCCGCTTCGATATGGGCACCCTCGAGCAACCGCCCCATCATCGCCGCATAAATCCGAGGACGGGCTGCCGCGAAGCGGACATAGTCATCCCATCCTTGACGAAGAGCCATCTCTGGAATGGCGGACTCCACAGCGGCAATCTTGCTTTCAAATAACTGTTTGAATGCTTCCACTATAGCTGCACTCAGGAGTCCATCGGCACTGCCGAAATGATGGTAGAGCGTAGGAGCCGTAACCTGTGCGATCGAAGTTACGGCTCGCGTCGAAAATTGGGCTCCGCCCTCCTCTTCGAGTACCTTAAGAGCAGCTGCTAATATTTTGTCATATGTGTTCATACGTCCATTATAGCAGTGCTATATACATATGTCCATGATGAAGGTTGTACGCTTGTGACCATAATCCCTGTATTGGTGACCAGATATTCTATTCAGACCTCATGGTTAGGCTAATTTTCTTTTCAGCGACTTGGCCCAATCGTATATCATAATTTCCACATTTAGAATTAGTTGATTAATATTTTGGGTTGTTCATTTGCAGGCCCTACAATCGTGTTTCCGCCGAAACTGAGATGCTGACCATACTTCTCTACGATAAAGCTGTTAAACGATCCATCTGCATCCACTGTGGCTGTGACTGTGGGAGCTCCTTTTTTGGTGAACGTCATTTGATCCTTATCCCATGCATTTGTTCCTCTTGCTCCCTTATATCCCTTCAAATCAAAATTTATCATCATTTTCGCATCTTTCATTGCATTCTTCATTAATGTATCCAACGTCAGCTTCTTGATCTTTGCATCTTTTTCTTTTTCTTCCTTTTGGAATTGTTCGTAATTATCTACGCCCTTACCATTACTTCGATCTACACCTGCTTGGAGCAGTTCCAGCGTTTGATCCTCAATCGCAAAGCTCACATCCATCGTTTTTGATTTATACTTATATTGATACACATTCGGTTTGCCATCAAGGACAAACACACGATCTAACTTTTCTCCTTTCTTGACCTTGCCATTGGTAAGCTTGGATAATACCTGAGCAGCCTTTTTCTGCACGCTTGCCGGGGCAGCGTCAGGTGCATAATTTACGCCATGCAGCTCCCCGTTGTCTTCCATATAAACTTGTTTATTTTGTTTGGCATTCGATGAGGTTGTACCCACCAGGTAGATTGACTCTGAGATGCTGACATACTTTGGTGTTTCCCCTGGGAACAAAGCTTCCCACGTTTTCTTCAGTTTGGTTTGATATTTCCCACCGTTTAGATCTTCATAATTGATGTTAATACCGATATCTTCGAGCTTTCCATTCTTTTTATAAGTAATAATATCGTGCTTGAAGTTCTCTCTTTTAAAACTTACAATATCTTTCATGGCCGTTCCCTGAATTAACGTATACGTATTTCCTGTTAGCTCTTTAAGTTTATCCTGAGCATGCTGCATAAGCTTCTCCTCAAGCTTAACATCTTGTGAAGCGTTGATATTTACCTTGTTAGGTGCATCTGCCTGAACAGGTGGTGTTTGGCATCCCTGCAAACTTCCTGATAATAAGGCTACCCCGAGAATAGGGAAAATTTTCTTTTTGTTCATATCAATGAACTCCTTTCTTTTGCTACCTCATGGTTTTACTGAAATATAAGTGCATCTCCAAGCTGCTTTCAATACATATCAGTCAATTAACAATTTGAGTTCTTCATTTGGGGGACCTACGATGGTCATTCCGTAAAAATCGATTTCTTGATCATACTTATCAATGGTAAAGCTCCTAAACGATCCGTCTTTGTTAAATCTAGCACTAACTGAAGGCGCCCCTTCTTTGGTGAACGTCATATAATCTTCATCCCATGCATCTGCACTTCTTGCTCCCTTATATCCTTTCAAATCCAGATCCAACATCGTTTTTGCGTCTTTCATTGCGTTCTTCATTAAAGTGTCCAATGTCAACTTCTTAATCTTTGCACTCTTTTCTTTTTCTCGTTCCTGGAATTCTTCATAACTGTCCACACCTTTACCATCGGTATGATTTACATCGGCTTGGAGCAGTTCCAGCGTTTGTTCTTCAATGGCAAAGCTGACTTCCATAGCTTCTGATTTATACTTATATTGATATACATTTGGTTTGCCATCACGGACAAACATACGATCCAACTTGGCACCCTGCTTGACCTTTCCATCGGTAAGCTTGGATAATACCTGATCAGCCTTCTTCTGCACGCTTGCCGGGGCATTGTCAGGAGCATAATTTACGCCATAAACCTCGCCATTCTCTTGCATATAAATTTGCTTATTTTGCATAGCATTCGATGAGATTGTACCCTCATAGTAGATTGACTCTGAGATATCCACATATTTCGGTTCTTCCCCTGGGAACAAAGCTGCCCACGTTTCCTTCAGTTTGGTTTGATATTTTCCACCGTTTAAATCATCATAATTGATTTTAATACTGATTGTTTCGAGCTTTCCATCAGCTTTATAAGCAATAATATCGTGCTTGAAATTCTCTCTTTTAAAATGGATAGAATCTTTCGTAGCCGTTCCTTGAATTAACGTATACGTATTTCCTGTCAATTCTTTAAGCTTATCCTGAGCCGTTTGCATAAGCGTTTGCTCAGATTTAGCATCTTGCTCAATGTTCACATTCTCGTTGTTATACGTATTAGCTTGAATCGCTGTATCATATCCAAGCAGGCTTCCTGATAATAAGGCTGCTCCGACGATAGGAAAAATTATTTTTTTGTTCATATTAATAAACTCCTTTATTTTTTATTTTTTATTTTGCTTACCCACAGCTTTTTAATGGAATGCTTCAGTCACGTTGAAATGAATCTATAGAAAAACAGTAGTCATCACCCCCTCTCTCTGCCTTAGACCGAGCAGCAGCACGTTCAACTTGCCAGGCAATACAGCTTGAGCCATTTTAATTCAGCCTAATCCCTGCATCTTCTTGATTAGTCCGTTCCTTTTTCAGATAACCGCTTTAGCTCAATTTTAATTGAATAGATCGTTCCTTTAGAGGTGAACAGCGCAGTCACGTCTGGAGAACCCGCTTTTGTGAAAGTTAATGTATCAAACCGTTCTTCAAGTTTGGATACGTTATAATCAGCCAAGTCCAAATTCATCCATACTTTAGCTTGTTTCACTGCTTCCTCACGAATCTTGTCCAGCTCAATTGCTTTTGTTTTCTCAACTAAGTCATGATATTTATTTTTATCATCCAATTTATTAAGTTGATCCGACAACGGAAAAGCTAATACCCTTGTGATCTGATTCGTGTTTTTTTGTACATCAATGAGGATAGAACCCTTGTGTGTATGATACACGAACTTATACACCGGATTTTGATCGGGTCTTAAGATCATTTGACTTACTGACCGTTCACTTTCTTTAAAATCCCCGACTTTATGAAAAGCTTGGTCCGCTGCATCTTTTGCAGCATCTGGAACCTGCTCCTCTCCAATCGTTTGTTCCGCATAATACCATTTACCTTGGTCAAAATCGATGGATCTGTTTTCGTTTCGCGCCTCTATGTGAAATGTGTTCGTATCATATTCGTACATAATCACATCATTAATTTCTTCTCCCTGGGGAAAAATCTCATTCCAGACCCTTTGCAACTGGCTTTTAAACTCTTGGTCCTCAATGTCATCAAAGCGAATCATACCTGTATGAAAATACTTACTGCCATCCAAACCTGTCGCATAAAGTGTATCCACCTTCTCATTTGGATTCATTTTCATTTCTTCGACAAAAGGATTCAAATATTCAAGCAATGATAGCCGCTCTATGGTTTGAGCCATGACAGGAGTTAGAGACACACAAAAAACAATCAATGCCGCTGCGATGACCCCCACTCTTCTTGTGAAGACTGGCTTTTGTCTTGACACGCTTTTGGATTCAAGCTTTTCTACAATCTGTTGACTCACGCTGTGCTCTGGCGTCTCCGTATCCCGAATCATTTGCTTCACCTGGTGAATACTTACGGTTTTAGATGGATTTGGTGATCGACGCATTCATTGTTCCTCCTTCATTGACTTCCTTCGTCTGTAGTCTTTTGCGAAGGCGTTCATACTTTTTGCGCACAGTTGCTGGTTTCATATTCATCATTTCACTAATCTCGTTAAAGTGATATCGATGAATCGCCCGGAGAATTAATATATGTCTCTCTTCGGCAGTCAGTAAATTTAGAAGATCCTTCAGTGTCGTTTGGCTGTCTATTGGCTCAGTCGAGGTCTCAGGCTGATCATATTTATAACGATCTATAAAACGAAGCCACCTTTTTTTGCCCCGGATTTGATTCAGACTGTAATTGTAGGCAATTTTGTACAGCCATGCCGAAAAAATCATATTTGGACGATACTTATGTATCTGTTCATACACTCTAATAAATATTTCTTGTAGAGCATCCTCGGCTTCTTCTTTGCTTTTGAGCATATGGTAACAATAGATATACATTGGTTTTTCAAATTTTCTTATAATGGAAGCGAAAGCTTCCTTATCACCAAGTTTAGTCCTTTCAATCAGCATCTCAATTTCTCCTGAGTCTGATTCATACTCTCTGTAGTCTCTATCCAAAAGTCATACCCCCTCCTGCCTACACTCTTAATACACCGATGCAGCTCATTTTGTGACAGCAACATCAAAAATAATACTTGGTAACATCATCGACCTTGAAAGGATGAAAAAGGCTGCGTCCCTGTCAGTCCGCGGAGTTCCTTTTGTGGCAACGAAACCTTAACAGAGATTATAATGATCGTATACGAAGTGCTTTGAGTCCATTTGGTTAATTACGATACGTATTCTTCCATATAAGTAATTAGAGGTGAGCTGCTTGAAAACAAATCGTTTCTCATCCGCATTGGGTGAGTTCATAAAATCGCGCAGAGAACGCTTGCAGCCTTCAGAGGCAGGGATCCAGCCGCTGCCCGGACGAAGACGCACTCCGGGGCTTCGAAGAGAAGAAGTCTCTTATCTTGCCAATATAAGCGCGACTTACTATACCTGGCTGGAGCAAGGCAAGGAGGTTAATCCTTCGCCGGAAGTGCTGCTAAGTATCAGCAAAGCGCTTCAGCTTGACGAAGACGAGCAGAAGCATCTGTTCGATCTGGCCAATGTAGACGCGGCGAATGTCGTCACAGTGCCGTATAACGGTGAGCCGGATATGGGAGTTTTGCAGAAAATCGTAGATCAGCTTTATTATCCTTCTTTTATCACGAACGAAGGTACGGATGTTATCGCCTGGAATCGGGCGGCAGAACTGATCGTGGCCGATTTCGGCAGTCTGCCGGACAACGAACGGAATATGATGGACATTATGTTTTTAAAGCCTGATTACCGCAACAGACTGGTGAATTGGGAAGGAGCTGCCCGTTACTCTGTAGCCGTTCTGCGGGCAAGCTTCGATCTTTACAAGAACAACCCGGTATATATGGAACGGTTTGAGCGCTTGACGAGGGAAAGCGTGGAGTTCGTACATTTCTGGGAGCTATATGAAATCAAACAAAAACGCGTAGCCACCGCTTTATTCCGTGTTCCTGACGCACAGGAGATGGAGTTCGAGCTCCATTCCGCGGGTGTAATCGATAATGACCCGGGACTGCACTGGTGTTTCTTTGTTCCGGTGTCCGGTTCAGGTACGGACGAGAGATTATTGCGTTTACTGGAGCAGGACAGGCAGCTCCCGTAGACTGTTACTCCCGTTCGGCAACGGATATGCTCCTCTGCAAGTAGCCGGTTTATTTATTAATCCTATCTACTTAAAGGGGAGCATATTTATAACACCCATCGGGTGGCTTCTGCCAATTTCACGGTTTAGAAAAATATAAAATTGCCGGCAATACCACATGATCAACAATCTCTTCCAATTTCTGATGCGACACCCATCCATTTTCAAGCATATACGTATAGCGAATTTGCTCAAAAAGAATTAATTTGGTCGCTTTGGGTGGGAATATTGTGATTTCTCCCCGTTGTACGGCCCGTTGAAGAACGTTATCCATAATCTTAATATTGGAAGCCGTTGCTTCGGCCAACATCTGGCCTGTCCGTTCTCGCTCCTGCTGGTTAATCATCTCGGAAAACAGCATTTTAAACAATCTAAACGGTCCATGATTGGACTCCAAAATAAAATGCTGACCCACATATATTAAATGATCACGGAGACTGCCTCTGTCAAAATCCAAATTCTTGAATTCCTCTTCCGATTGTTGCATCCGTTGTTGGACAGCTGCAAACACTAAATCAAACGGGGTATCCCAATAACGATAAACCACCGAACGGCTGGTATTCGCCTCACGAGCAATACGCGAAAAATTAATCGCACTGTACCCTTCCGTCTCCAGCAGACGATACGTTGCTGCATAAATATCATGTTGTAATTGGTCGCCGCGGCGGCGGCTTTTATTTGATTCTGTCATCACTCTTTCTCTCCTTGTACGTTCATTATACAGCAAACTGTATCTTAAATATATAAGATCCATATGTGTATCTAATTGACTTTTTAAGATACATTGATGTATCCTAATCTTAAAATAAGATACAGTTATGTATTTAAAGGAGAGGCAATCATGAAAGTTATTGTTTTAGGAGCATCGCACGGGGGTATTGAAGCGGTTGAAGCGTTACGATTGATGTGTCCGAAAGCGAACGTTCAATGGTATGACAAGGGAGACTTCTCCTCCACTTCGGCCAAGGAACTTGAATCCATTCAACAACAAGGAGTATCCATCTTCGGCAACACTGAAATAACTAAAGTAGAACCTGGCAAACACCAAGTGGAAATATTCAATCATATGACAGGGGAAACGCGAAAGGAGGGTTATGATAAATTAATTTTAAGTCCCGGGGCAAAGCCATTTATTCTTCCTGTCCCTGGACATCATTTAAAAAACATCGGTACGATGAGCAGTCGACAAGATATATTCAATATGAGAAAACATGCTGCAGATCCAGTTATTAATAACGTTGTTATTGTGGGCGCAGGATACATTGGGACTGGAGCAGCTTCATTATTCGCCGAATCAGGGAAAAAGGTTACGTTAATGGACATTAACGATCGTCCTTTAAGCTCCTATTTAGATAAAGAATTTACGGATGTACTTGAAAAAGAAATGAAAGATCGCGATGTCGAATTGGCACTGGGCAACTCGATTATCGAATTTGTCGGTGATGAAAATAATAGAGTAATCAAGGTAGTAACTAAAAAAGGCACCTATTCAGCTGACCTCGTCATCTTGTCTGCCGGCAATCGTCCCAACACGGAATGGCTGCAAGGCGCAGTGGAATTATTGCCGGATGGCAGAATTAAAACAGATGAATACATGCGTACAAGTGACCCCGATATTTTCGCCATTGGGGATGCAACAACGGTTTGGTACAATCCCGGTAAAATGCGGATGAATGTTTCATTAGGAACCAACGCGCGTCGTCAAGCACATTATGCCGTGAAAAACTTATACGAAGCCATTCATCCGCTGCCTGGTGTACAAGGCTCTTCAGGTGCGCAGATTTTCGATTATTATTTCGCTACAGCTGGTTTGAATGATAAAACGGCAAAAAAGCTTGGCATTGCAATAAAATCCGTTTATTTGGAACAAGAGACAGCCCTGTTTTCTCCGGAGACGACCGTTATGTTCAAACTGGTTTACGATCCAACAACTTTAGAGATTTTAGGGGGACAAATCATGTCTAAAGTTGATTTGACTGCTAATATCAACGCGGTCTCCCTTGCGATTCAAACCGGATGCACATTAGAACAATTGGCCTATGCCGACTTCTTCTTTCAGCCAGAATTAAACACGCCATGGAATGTAATGAATACGGCAGGATTAAAAGCATTACTGCAAGAGAATTTAATGTAACCGACTTTCACTTCGCATCAACGAGGATGTAGAAAGGGCTTTTCTTATGATACGGTTCAGCTTAACGGATTTATCGGCGAAAAATGCTAAAGGAGCATGGCGGGTGCATAGTCTCCTACATTTTCCGCTTGGCCTAAGAGTATGATTATGCCTTTATAAGCATGCAAAAAGGCCACCAAAGCAATAGGCGGCCTTATTATTAATGATTCAACTATAGTTCCCTGATAACAACCGTTCCAAGAGCACTGCCGCTTCCACCCGGGCCGTATGCGCCAAGTGTGCAAATTGATCTGCGCTGCGCCCCAGGTCCTACTCGTCCCATTGGGGACCGCGGACTCGGGCTGGATACTATTCAGGAAGCGCGTGTCCATTGCGACGAGCCGTTCGCTCTATGCCATCAGCAGTTACTTTGTACAGTTGGTGCGGCAAGTCGTGTCCCATGCCGTCAACCAACATTAGCTCGGCGCCCGGGATGGCAGAAGCCGTGTCCTCGCCACACGCCGGGACGAACAGGGGATCGTCCACCCCATGAATGACAAGTGCTGGTACTTTTATGGTCGCCAGCCGCGGACGACGGTCACCTGAGACAGCGATCGCAGCAATTTGTCGTCCGACACTGCCTGGGTCGTAGGCTCGCTGGACTTCCTCCAGAATGAGTGCCCGATAAGCGTCTTCTTCAAACGGATAGCCAGTGCCGGCGATGCGTTTGGCAAAAGAGAGGCTGTGCGCCAAAAAGCCTGCTTCATCCTCAAAGGGGTTCGGCGCCGGTTTAGTCATCATCGCCATGACATCCGGGGAAGCTTGCGGAAGGGTGGGATTACCGGAACTAGACATAATGGAGGTGAGTGATAAAACCCGTTCAGGGTACTCACTGGCTGCAATCTGGGCGATCATTCCGCCCATCGACCTGCCAACGAAATGTGCCCGTTCAATTGAAAGAGCGTCGAGCAGTCCGATAGCGTCGCCTGCCATGTCATCAAGCGTGTAAGGGATGTCCGGTCGCTGTCCTGACATGAGAGCAGTCGCCAGTGCGTCAAAATCCAGCGTGGGATAATGGCTAAAGTGTGTCGAGCAACCTACGTCGCGATTGTCAAAGCGGATGACGCGAAAGCCCCGCGCTGCCAACAGTTCACAAAACGGAACCGTCCAGCGGATCATCTGGGTTCCAAGCCCGGCGATTAGGATAATAGCCTCGTCATTTTCGTTACCGAAACTGTCATAGGCCAACTCAACACCGTTAACTTTTAGAATGTTCATGTCAAGTTCTCCTTCAATTAATTCGGTTTAGGAAGTTCTGCCATAGGCAGAAGGCGTGAATCTTCGATAGCTGCAGCCCGATGCCCGAATGCTTTCATTCATAAGTTCTCTTCAGGGAATGAATTAGCGGCTAATCTTTTGACATAGTTTCTGATATCAGGTGCCCAGTCATCGATGAAGTGGTAAAAACGATCCAAATCACCAGCATACAGTGCCCGCAGAGCTTCTTCGTATTGATGGAAGTTCCCGGCCATAGCAGTCATAAAGTTATATGTTGCTTCTTGTGACTCTCGAATTTTGCTCTGTTTTTCTCCAGCATGGCGAGCCTCATCAATGAGCTTTCGTAATGTTACCGACGCCCCTCCAGGTTGACTCTTGAGCCATTCCCAATGCCGTGGCAATAACGTAACCTCACCGGATACAACCCCCAGCTTAGGTCGACCGACTCGCCGTGTAGGTTGGTGATTCACCTCCGTACCGGACAAGTCACCAAACTGTTCTCCTAATCGTTTGAGCACGTCATCTGTCTTCCCACGAAAATCAACATCTATTTGCTTCCCCGTGGAATCGTCAAATATAAACAACTGTGTAAGGTCTTTGTCATCCAGAGTATCCTTCACTGTAGTAACAACTTGCTGTAACGAACCACTGGCGACGACTCCCACACCCAAAAATGCCGTGCAGTAAAAGCGCGTTAGGGCATTACTCATGTTGACCTCCTCTCTGCTTGCTTCACCAATTATACCCGGATAAAAATAAATAATCAATATTACCCGGGTAAAATATATTTTAACCACAATCTGGAGGAAATCAAACTAGCGCAAAGTATTCTGGCTGAAGAGGGGCTGAAAATATCTGCTGTACAAAATCATTTTGGCTTACTGTACCGGTTCGTGATTCTCGATTTGCTGATGGTAACGCTACAATAGTATAAAGGCAGAGCCGCTCTACATAACCGTCATAGACCTCCAGGTTAAAGCGCCATTGTACAGCTACGGCGATAGAGACCAGCGCCATCATAGCGGGTAGATCGACAGGTGTTTGTGAGAAGGTTGCTAAAGCCTTAACGTAATCGCGTAGCCATCCAGACCGATCTAATCAAGCTTCAAACCGAGAAGTCCCGGTTGGAACTTGAACTTTCCGAAGGCAACTCATCACCTGTCTCCTTCGAACAAGTACGTGAATTGATTCAGGGATTCAACCAGATACTGAGTACAGCACCTTTCGAACAGCGAAAAACGTTGCTACACCTGTTCATCAAGCGAATTACAGTAAACACAAGCAAGGAAATAGAGTCGATTGAACTGAGCTTTGACGAAAATGCAGACTCTTATTTCTCCTGTCGCAGTAGCGGCGGGGGATTCCTTCCGGCCTAAACAAGCACGGAAGCGGGAAAAAATCGAAATCGCCATCTGAACTTATGATAACGATTTCATAACTACTGCTCACCTTAGCAAATTATAGGGTGAGCTTTTCTTTCTTATGGCAGCAGTACATAAACATGCATCATGAGTTATTCCCTTGTGTAATCAAGTCTGTAAAAGCACTATAGCTTTACTCTACGTAAGACTCTATGTGTCACGGCTGTATATTACGGTTATACAGCATTTTGATACGGGGGTGAATAGGATGACAAGAAAACAAGAACAACCCAAGGACACGAGCAAGCACATACCTGGGAAGCTAAATCAGTTGGTGAAATGGAATAAACGTCCATTCTTGGACATGATGATTGACAATGAAACTCCTGCGAAGGAACTGGTGAAGTGGTGTAAGGACAATGAATTTCCGATCAGCCTTCCCACCATGTATTCTTACATGAAGCTGTGCAGCGAAGCCGTTGCGCATGGAATCACAGTGGAACTACTTCAGTCCAAGCTTCATGAGGAAAGCATGGAGAGGAAGATGGACGGGATGAAAAAGGCGTACACCAAAGCACACCAGCAGCGCAAGGAAAAACGTGCTCAAACAAAGGTGAAGATTAATCAAGAACTAGCAGGCCAAGACAGCGCGAAGCGCATTAGGCATGATCTGGAGCTGCTGGATGAGGTTATTCAAAGGGGCTTCGATAACCTATGTAAGATGGACGTTATCAGCCCTGTGGCAGCTCTCAAGGCTATCGAGTTGAAACACAAGCTCTTCAATGGAGGTACAGGAGGACACACCATTTATGGCCTGGAGGAGATCAGACTACGTGAAGCAGCACGGAACGAGGCGATTATAGCTGTTATCAAAGAGTATATCCCTGAGAACCAATGGCCCGAAATACTTCAGCGTATGGAACATGTAACACGCGAATTTTACGAATCCATTGGCTTAGGTGAGGCATATGCACAGATGGAAACGAGGGAGACTATTTTGAGTGATGCCGGAAGCCGCAGAGGAGAACGCCTGTGATGGACGTTCTCCCTTGTATTGGCTTAGTGGACGTGTTATGTGCTGTGATGAAGATAGTCAGGCCGTTCTATACATAGACCCGTCACAGGCTCCAGGTCAAACCACAGCTCGGCAGTCGCTAGATTCGGGTTTCAAAGGTTGCACTTTTTACTTGACAGTCTCTCGGGCCGAGTTGGCCCGAGGTCAGATAAAATGGTAGTATTATTGTTTTTTTATTGCACTATACTGAACCAAATAGTTTTTGCCTTTGGACGTTAGACTAATAAATTCGGCTGTGCCACCAGACGTTGTTCTTGCTTCATAAACATTGATTAAGCCGAGTGCATGATACTGAATTTTAATAATATTAAATTGATTGTCGTTAATGGAAAAATACCGCCCCATATAATCTTTTAATGCCCGTTCAAGCTCTTTCCGTGCCATTGTAGCATTTAATGTTTGTAATAATCTTGGAGCCCATAGAAGAAACATATTATCCCAAGTAATATGTTTATGAATGTCTCTCTTTCTGTAAGAATAGGTTCCCGGACGATTACCATGACGTTCCTCATAAGAGCCTTCTATTAGAATTTCATGGCCTTCAAAAGCGAGGCTCTCATCAAAAGAAATTTTGAATTGGTTAAGTTCTTCTTTCAAAAGTCTATTTTTTTCTTCTAAACTTTGAATTCTAAGGTTTAAATCGTTTGTTTGTGTTAGTAAAGAGACACTTACTTCGGTGTTGTCTCTACGAACCCAACCAATCAAGTCATATTCTTCTAAAAAATCGTTTAGTGTGGTGTGAATTGCTAACATAATGTCTTTGGGATCATTAGCTATTCGTATAATTCTACTCATAACGACGCTTTTAAAGTCATTATATTTTTGCTTGTTGTCCACCTCAAAGACACTTTTTTCATCAAGTATTTCGGTCTTTGCATTCAAAAAAGAATCATTCAGTACAACAGCAAAAATAGGCTTCCCAATGTTAATGGCATACTCATACTCTAGATGCGTGTAGCTTTTTTGACTATCTTCTTCAATACTGCCATACCTACCACCAAGAATAAGCATATATACATCGGAGTCGTTAATCCATTTGTAAATGGTTTCAAGTTGCGTTCTATTGCCTGCTTTAAACAGCTCCATACCAGCAGGAATATGTCCTGCGTCCAATACTGCTTGTACCGCAGATTGACGTTCTTCAATTAAGTCTATATATGTTGAAGAAATAAACACTTGTAGTTTCTTTTTCAATGAATATCTACCTTTCTTTGCATCGAGTAAACCCATGCAATATTAACCATAAGATATGCTGATTATATCTTGAAAATCCATTTCAAACAATTGGAAAGGAGATTTTCAGTACCTAGAGAGTCGCCTTTTAAAGAACAATCGATCATAATTTAGGAGTAAGGAGAGGAACGCCAGAAATAGCGCTTTTTTATAGCTCAATCTCATAATCAATCAGTGCTTGACAGACAACCTAACATCCTATGGCGGTTGCATTCGATGAGAATGCCTGCTTTATAGCCACTGCGATTTGTGATGAGCCATCAGATGGATGAGCGGAGCTACAGCCGGAGAGGGATAAACTTATCTCTATAGCCCTTCCTCCATCACTGCTACAGGCCTTTGGACTCTTATTGCCACCATATTTTTCACCGTCACTTATGGCACTGTTCCCCCGATTAATCTAATAGTCCGATACACCTACTCCACCAGCATCAGCCGCCATGCTATACACATAGACTAACTCCTTGTATTTGTGATATATTGGAAAAAGGAAGATTTCCAAGGGGGACATTACATGAATATAGACGACATTAAGCAACTTCAAAGCGATGGCTTGATGAAACAGGAACTGTTATCAATCATTAAGGCAAACGTAACAGATTACAATTCAAAGTGCGAAGAATTTGGCGCAAGGTTTTCTCTTTTCCTGTCGAATATAGCACTACAAGATGTTCAAAATTTTCTTCAAAATGCAGGCTTAAAGTACAGTAAGCCAACGAACCACAGGTTTTATATTGACGGTACTGGAATCGAAATTATTACTGTGGATGAAGGTTTTACCGTAACTGCAAAGGAAAAGGATGTCTACAAAACATTTATTGTTGAATTAGTTGGGGATAGCCAACCGGAAGGATTTATTTATCAACACATTAAAATTAAGGGTAAGTTAGTAAGTACCAATATCGGTGATTCATTAGCTAAAACATTGGAAGAATTAAGTGTTCCAGAGTTAGAGGAAGTTTCCGCAACACTAAAGAATGCTCTGAATGATGTGGAGTCTGCCTTAAAGAAACTTTTGAGCACAAAAGATGAAAACCTCAATTACATTTACGCTGAATATAAAAATGAAGATAACAAATACAACACGATTGACGAAATTATTAAAAATGAATTATAACTTCATTAATAGCTTCGATCCCCTTTTGGGACGGAGCTTTTTATTTTTTGATTATGTTGAGGATACCATCCTAAGTCCAAAATTCTTCGCTTATCTTCATTTCTATAATAGAAATATCTTCTTGAAATTCATCTTCATAAACCTTATCTTTCATTTATGAAGTTCTCCGGTTGCGATTGAGAAAAGTGATTCCATACAACCGTCCAATAATCTGGTATTTTCAATGGTACAAGTGGAAGTGGTAAGGGCTCATCCACTCCATTTCGTTAAAAATTTTTCGCCGTCCCCTGTGGCACTATCCCCCAATTAATCTAGATGCCCCATACACCTGCTCCAACAGCGCTAGCCGATGTGACTGCTTCGGCAAGGCAGGTTCATTTGCCGAAAAATTAAGTATTTGAATCTTTTTTTCAATCGAAGCTTTTGTAAATGTTTTCATTATGGTAGTCAATAAACTCTTTTGAAATTTTATGATTCGTAGTATTCAAAAGATTGCCCAGACTAAGTTCTAATGCTCCAAAATCTAATAAAGCGTGATGATTGGGACATAATATGATAATGTTTTCAGCTATATCTGGACCAGAGTGTGGAACACCTAAGGGCTTAATATGATGAGCTTCTGAATACATTTTTTTATTTGAAATCTTCAAAGTTTCTCCACAAATTTGACACTTATTTTGATGAAGTTGTTTTAGAAACCTAGCTAGTTCAGTGTCCCTAAGAATCCTATACACAGTCATATATTTTCTCACATTGGTGGGAATATCATCATTTATATCTGAGCCATATAAAGTAATGTTTCGGTTCTCTCTTAATCCCCAAACCCCGTTTCCAATCCCTTTGACGGAATAGAACATATCTTTTCCACCAGAAAAGGCGTTGCTATCCGAAGAATGAGTTTGAATAGTTCGTTGTATAATTTGTTTCCACGTCTTCGGTAAGTTTCCCCCTCTCTTCTTGTATATCGCCTCATATATCTGAGGATATTCAGCAACCCCCCCAAGATTAGATAATGCATTTTTTATATCTTCTAGCCACCTGTTCAAAGTCATCTCTCCCTTAACATTGTTCCCAAACTATCATATCACGCGCATGGGAAATGGTGGGGTTACAAGAATATAAACCTTTGAAACGAAGGTCTCGAAGGCCCAATATCGGATGTTTTTTTGTTTTCTTGAAAGGTTAATTTTTCGCCGTCACTTATGATACGGTTCCCCCCGATTAATCTTCACCGCCCGGTATATCTGCTCCACCAGCACGAGCCGCATCAGTTGGTGCGGGAGCGTCATGCGCCCGAAGCTCAGCTTCTGCTGGGCGCGGCGTTGGACGGCGTCGGAGAGTCCGTTGCTGCCGCCGATCACGAACACGACGTGGCTCGTGCCGTAGGTAGCGAGCTTGTCCAGCTCGGCGGCCAGCTCCTCCGAGCTCCACAGCTTACCGTCGATGGCGAGCGCAATCACGTGCGCCTCGCTCTTGATCAGCGCGAGCAGCCGCTCGCCTTCGCGCTCCTTCACCTGCCGGACCTCCGCTTCGCTCATGTTCTCCGGTGCTTTCTCGTCCGGCACCTCCAGAACCTCGAACTTCATATAAGGGCCGAGCCGCTTGGCATACTCCGCAATGCCCTGCACCAGATATTTTTCCTTCAATTTGCCGACCCCGATAATTTGTATGAACACGGCTGTTGCCCCTTTCTTATAACACAAGCTTATTCTAATCCGCAGGATTTACTTCCAACGATTATTCTATGTAAAACAACCCTCTACACCGCCAAGTTAATCTCCATCCGAACCAACTCATACATTCCTCTTCACCCACTGCTCCTTCAGCAGCGCGTACATATTCAAGTCCTGATAGCGATCGCGGAACAAGGCATACTGCTTCAGCAGCCCTTCCAGTTCAAAGTCGAGCCGCTCCAGCAGTCTGGCGGAGTTCTCGTTTTCCGGATAGACCAAGGCCCCGATCCGGTTGATGCCCATCGTACTGAACGCATAATCGATCGCTGCCGTCAGTGCTTCTTTCGCCAGACCTTTTCCCTGATATGCCTGATCCAGCTCATAGCCAATCTCCGCCCGCTGATAAGGGTGAACCCATGCATGAAAGCCAGCGGTCCCGATAAGCTGCCCGTTTTCCTTCAGTTCAATCCCCCATCGGATGCCCCTAAGTTCCTCGAACAAGAGCAGATGCCGCTCAATCATTTCTCCCGCTTCCTCAAGCGCGGCCATTGGATGCCTGCCATAATATCTCATCAATTCCTCTGACGCAAACAGACGGAACAACGCATCCGCATCTTCCTGTACCAGCTGTCGCAAGCGCAGTCTTGCCGTTTCCAGTACAGGAAACTCCAAATCGAGGATCCCCAGCACAGTAGTCATATGGCCGCCTCCCTTATTTCTTTTCTTCAGCTTAGCCTTGTACAGGCCCTGTTGACAATGACGGATGCCAAAAAGAGCGCACCAGACGCTCTCCCGCCGGCCACGCTCTCCTGCTCGGTTCATTTCATTCGTTTCATGTACACTCAATCCGTATCCGGTTATACAACCAGAAACTCGGCATGCTGATCGCATTGGGAGCACTTGACCGGAGGATCCCAATCGGAGAATTCCGTCTCCTTCAGATCCACTACATCCGGTGCGTCCTCAAATTCATCGACAAACAGGTCGATCGCCAGCTCCACATGTTCTTTACATACGACGTACATTCAAATAGCATCCCTTTCCGTTATACCTCTGAAGCGAGCGGCTGGAATTCTAGAGCTCTTGTTCCTGATATCTATTATTCTAGCCACTTCTCTGTTCTACCACACCTCACAAGGAAAGAAAAGACCTGCGGCCCATTTGCCTGCCTATACCCACAAATTAACTGCCACTATTCATTCTAATGATCTTCTCTAAAATTCGGGAACAACTATATATTTCGTCTATGTATCGGTCATTTTGCTATCTGAAACTTCCTCGTCATTGATCCCGATTGTAGATTTGCAGATCCTCCAGCTTACATGGCTGTAAGAAAAGTGTAAGCCGAATCGATGGCTGCTCCTGTCCCTCTTTTATATATTTATACCAACAGATCACATGAAGAAAAGGAGAGCATGGCATGAGCACTTCATCCAAAGTTATGGGTATCCTGGCCATTTGTATCGTTTTGTTGTCCATCTTCCTGTTTGGAGCATTGATGATGATCAGCGATCAGGAGCTGGCGAAGCTGAATCCGTTCGTCGAAGAGAAAACCTCCTATGTGCGGGTTGAAAGCTTGAGCACGGACACGGCGGTTGGCCTGCATACTGCTGCACAATATACGCTGCCCGTGTGGAAGGAGGACAGAAACATGAATGAAACGACCTTTCTTGGCACCAAGCTGCGCGAAGGAGCCTACCTGAAGCTGACTGAGAAAAAGGGGTATCTGATCTCCTATGAAGAGGTACAGCCGGAGGACATTCCTGAGGAGATCCGCATTCATCTGGAAGAATCCTGAGGGGATATGCCGAGACCTGTCCTATATCTGAAAACAGTCTGTGCCTGAACAAAAAACATTTTCCGCGTATCTGCTTATTTTCTCACACAGCCCCTTCCCAAGAGGGCACAATCCGCTCGCCGTCGAAAACCATGCTCTCTTCCACCAGCTCAGCTTGTACAATGCATGACAGCATGCTTTGATACTCCTTGATCTGGCCGGTCGAAGCATAGCCGCGGAACATCTCGAACATCGCTACACATCTTTTAAAACCGCTCATATCATTCAGATGGATAAACTTGTCCAATGCGTGCAATGTATAGCCCAATCCCCGTCTATAATCCTTGTTTCTAAAACGATAAATAATGAGCAGGTACATAATTCGGGTATAACGAGAGAAAATGAGAGGGTCAAGTTCCGTGGTGTCGGGATTAAAGTCTTCGATAAGCGCGTCGATTTTATCATTCAGATCAAAATTATGAAGCAGCGCTGCCTCCAAAATATTGACCAGACCGGGTGCGATTTCTTGGGGGTTATCTATTAAGAATTGAACATATTTTGGGAGCGTTTCCAACTTACCTTCTAATAAATCAAGCCCGAAGCTGTTTGCCCTGGCAAGAAAATGGAGACGTTGAACCTCTTGAGTCCCGTCTTCATCCAAATTCTGAAACCATCCAAGATCCGAATACTGCCTGATGCAGCACCTTTCTTCCTCATATTTTCTCTGCTTCCTGAACGCGATTCCTTTCATGAGCAGGCTGAATCCATAATAATACACCAGCGGGCGTTCCTTATGTATGGGCATGATATCCTGTCCCTGCTCCCTTAAAAACTGCTCCTCATACATGCTGCGTGCCGTCACATGCAAATGATCTGCAATATCGATCAGCTCAGGCCAATTTCCGAGCGAATAAGCCATTCGCAGCAGCTTGACAAGACCGTCCAGATCGCGATAGTTTCTTAAATCAATTTCCGTCATCTTGGCAATCACCCTCCTTCTTATTTTCCATCCCATCCAAAGGTATACCAGTCTGATTTACTCGTCAATAGCCGCATTTTATCGAAATTCCCCATAATTTGGTGACTGCATCATCTTGTACAAATTGTGCCTTTCAAAATGATCCAAGCAAATCTAGGGCGACCATGGCGCCTTGATTTTCCGGACAAAAAATACAGGAAGCACAGAAGACCGTTGCAAGTTATGCTCTTGCCCGTTCTCCTGTGCTTCCTGTTACTGTCTTCTCCGGCCGCCAGCCGGCTCCGACAGGTCTGATGTATTCGCCCTTAATCCTTACTCGCTCGGTTTATCCGTCAGGGTCACCGTCACCTTCTCAGCCTTACCCTGGCGGTAGTAGGTGACATCCATCTTATCGCCGATTTCCTTATGATTATACAGATAACGCCGCAGCTCCAGTGTGGATTTAATCGGCTTTTCGTCCAGAGCTGTAATCACATCGTTCAGCTTCAGACCGGCTTCTTCTGCAGGGCCGTGCGATTCCAGCACAATCACCCCTGACTTGACCTCGTCCGGAAGCTTCAGCTCCTTGCGCTGCTCATCATCGATGGGAGCGTACGGATTTTCCAGATCAACCGTGTATACGCCCAGATACGGACGGTTCACCTCGCCATCATCCATCAGATCATAGACCGTGGTCATCACCTCATTGGCCGGAATGGCAAAACCCAGTCCCTCCACGCCAGTATCCGCGATCTTCATCGTATTAATGCCGATGACCTGCCCGTTCAGATCGACCAGCGCGCCTCCGCTATTGCCTTCGTTAATGGCGGCATCCGTCTGAATGACGCTTTGCTCCCAATCATACACGCCATCCTGATTGATGGACACCGGAATGATCCGGTTCGTATAACTGATGATTCCGGAAGTAAGCGTATCGCCCAGTCCGAGCGGATTGCCGATAGCGATCACCGTCTCGCCGAGACGCAGACGGCTGGAATCGCCGATTTCAGCAACCGTATCCATGTGCTTATCATCAACGGCCAGCACCGCGATATCCGTTACGCGGTCCCTGCCGATCAGCTCCGCTTTCTTGTTCTCCCCGTCTACCGTTACCACTTCAAGGTCCTCGGAGCCCTCCACCACATGATTGTTGGTCATGATATAGGCCTTGCCCCCGGCAATACGGAAGACTACACCCGAGCCAAGCGCCGAATCGGCCAGCACTGCTCCTTGCCCTTCCCGGTAATTTACAATGCTTACGACGGCAGGCCTTACCTTGGCAGCCGCCTGAATAATTCGCTCATACGGATCTGATGAGAAGGACAGTGACTTATAACCGCTGGTGCCGGTGAATGCCGTAGTACCAGGCAGACCTGTAATAAAGCCGAACAGCAGAATGGCCACCATCGCGCCAATCGCACCGCTGACAGCCGCAGTCTGCAGCATCGACGGCCGTCTGAGGCGCCCTGTTCCCCGAGACCATCGGGCCTTGTTATGACGGGAACCGGAAGCGGGGGTCTTCAAGCTGCGTCCCGACACTTTAGCCGAGTAAAAGTCGTCATCAAACAAGCCCATGCTGATCCTCTCCCCTTCATGACACGTACCGGTTTTACTATTTATCACTACAAATTTCCTTTGCAAAGCGAAACTAAAAAAAATTTCACAGTCCCTGCCCGTTTACCGCAGCACGAGTCGGCATTTCCAGCATACACGCTGGCGAACGAACCGGATAGAGGCAAAAAGAGGAATGAACTTCACTGAACCTGACTACAATGGTAAAGAGACTACAGGACATGCATTGCCGCTTTACCAGGCACTCATCAGGCTGTTTGTGCAGCTTCCAAATCTTTGTATTTAGTAATTGTATTGTATCATATGCCACTTTAAAAAACAGAGATGTTTTAAGCGGACAAGTTCATTTTTTTGAAAGGAGAAATGCATAATGGAACGCTACCGGACAACCATGGAGGATGTGGGGATCGTCGCCAAGCTGGCAGACCTGAAGGAAGAGCATTACCGCAACACGCTTGCGCTCAGCACGCTGATCGAGCTGCTCGTGGAAAAGGGGCTCTTAACACGTGAGGAAGTGGAGAGCAAAGCCGCCGAACTGGACAGCTTTATGGCTCACTTACCTTATCCCATGGCGTAGGCCTGTCGTAATATGTGTCACACAGCCTGAATTCGGAATCCTTGTAAAAACAGCCACGGTCTTCCATTGCTCCGCGTACCGTCATTTTGGCCAGCTCCATCATATTATGGTCGCGGCTCAAATGCGCAAGGTACGTCCGCTTTGTATATCCGTCAAGCAGCTCGCTCAGGATGGCTCCCGCCATTTCGTTGGATAAATGGCCGATATCGCTCAGAATTCGGCGCTTGATATTCCAAGGATAACGGCCCATGCGCAGCATCTCTACGTCATGGTTCGCCTCCAGAACCAGCACATCCGCTTTGGAGATCGCCTGCTTCACCTTGTCGCTGACATAGCCGAGATCGGTGGCGACGCTCAGCTTCTCCGGTCCGTCATAAAAGTTGTAGCCCACCGGCTCGGCGGCGTCATGAGATATGCCGAACGATTCCACGCGCAGTGATCCGAATTCCATGGTCGCCCCTGTCTCCAGTATCCTGCGATTCTCGTCCTCTATAGCTCCGATGGACTTGGCCATCGCCGCCCAGGTTTTTTCATTGGCGTAGACCGGGAGGCTGTATTTGCGCGCGACCGCCCCCAGGCCTTTAATATGGTCGGAATGCTCGTGAGTCACGAGGATGCCGTCCAGATCCCCGCCGCTCAGCTCCCGTTCCTGCAGCAGCTCTTCAATGCGCTTCGCGCTAAGCCCTGCGTCGATCATTATGGTGGTGTCCTCATTGCGGACCACCGTCGCATTCCCTGTCGAACCGCTCGACAGGACGGTAAATGATATGCCCATTGCTCATAATTCCCCCGTTTGCTCTGTCTTCGGGCTGATGACATCACCGTTCATCTGCACGTAATACTCCTGCCCGTCCTCCAGAATAAACCGCCATACCGCAACGGCCACCTGGTTGTCCGAGTTAAAATCACGCCCGTAATAGCCCAGCCGTATATCCTTCACGACCGCTTCCATCGGCAAATAATTATCCACCAGTCTGCCCAAGGCCTTCGCCGCCGGCAGCGCCGTTTCCTTTTCCTCCGTCGTCGTCAGCTCCACCGGAATTTTGCGGTATTCCGTAATCTTCTGATTACTGTAATACAGCTCCAGATTTACCTTGAAAAGGGGCCATCTGCCCTCGACGAGCGGATGCAGCACAAAGGCGCCGAAGGCATCGTCCGAATCATATTCTGCCAAAGGATCATAATCGTAGTTGGCGATATCCGGAATCTCGGAACGCAGTGCTTCCGTCAGCTCCGGCAGGCTGAAAATCAGCTTGCTGTCCACTGGATTGGCCAGTTTGACCTTCTTCCCTTTCTCGCCTTCCACGTACGTATAGGACAGCTTCGGCAGCTCTGGTGTTCCACCGGGAATGGGAGCCAGCACCTGAATGCCCTTCTCCTCCATCAGCCGCTGTGTATCCTTATCAAGGGATGTGAAATCCAGCGACGGGCCGGCCGTCTCGCGCATATCGCTCCACAGCTGGAACCCCAGCACCAGATTCAGCAGCAAAAAGGTGAAAATCAGCACATTTTTGGCGCGGCTCCAATCCATCCCCGTTCCTCCTTCATATTTCAATCACAGCGCTCCGGACCGGCATTAGCGGCCAGCTCCTGCTGTTCCGGAAGCTGGCGACGCCCCTACTGTAAATTCGCCGCCGTTTTCCAGCTTCACCCGCCATACCGGAACCAGCTCAATTCCCTGATCGATCAGCTTTGGCACATACACCGGGCTAATGTCCCTAATGGCCTGGCCCTCCGCCTGCTTGACAAGCTGCTGCTTCAGCTTCTCCCCGCCCGGCAGCATCACCTTGTGGGAGGAATGCTCGCCGCCCTTCAGATAGAGCAATGAGCGCTCATAGACCGACGCCGTTTCCTGCTGCATCTCCAATTGTATGGTCCCAAAGCGGAAGGCCGGCTTGTCCAACACCGGGAAAGACTTGTAATACTGCTGAAATACTACCTTGGTTCCATAATCCAGGCTGCTCTGCAGCGCCAGCCGGTAGCGGCCGTCCCAGCCGCCGTGCTGGTTAACGAATTCCACGCCTGCAAGCAGATCGCGGACGGCGTCGCTTTGCTCCGAGGAAGGGGCGGCCGGGTCCGTATAGCTCATCCAGCGCTGCTCCTGCTTCACCTGAAGGCTGCGCTTGCTGTCCGTATAGATTTCCGATCCGTCCTTCTCCTGAATATTGCGTGTAATGCTTGGGTCAAAAAACAGGTTGCGCTGCATCTGCTCAATGGTGAACAAGCCCGACAGAACGACAGGCTGCTCTACCTCCATATCCCCTTGGGGGATATAATAATCCCCCTCCACCATCTCATATGGCGGTGAGCTGATGCCAAAGGCTACATGCTGCGCCACATCCTCGACCGTCAAATCCGCCTGGGTTGCCTCATACACGACATCCCCGCGGGTGCTGAAAAACAGCGCGTGTGTCTTCGATCCCTGCTTGTCGATGTAGATCCAGATCCGGTTGATCGTTTCCGCACGGAAGACAGGGTCAGGTGTAATCCGCATCAGCCTTTCCAGCAGCGTAACAGGCACACCCCCGCTGAAGGAAAGCTCAATTCCCTTGTTCTGCTGGCGGATGGCGTTCCAGTCCGCTGACTGGATGCTGCGTCTTTGATAGTTTTCAAAGGCCCGTCCTTCCAGACGCGAAAGAATCAGATCATAAAAGGTCGTTCCCGGATAAAAGACTGTATGCTTGTTTTCCCCCATGTGGATGATCATCCGGTCAGGGAAAATCAGATCTTCAACGCTCTCCTCCTGGCCCATATTCTCGGTCTGCACATAGCTCGTCTCCGATGTAAGCACCGTGCCGCTTCCCGGCAGGCGGTAGATCAAGAAATAGCTCTGCACCAGACTGCCCAGCACCAGGGCAGCCAGCGCCGCCGACTTCAAGCGTTCCTTCACTGCGCTTCCCTCCCTTCACCCGGCAGCGGCAGTGTAAACGTCGCGCATGTTCCTTTGCCGAGCTCGGATTCCAGGGTGATTGTGCCGCCATGTGCCTTGACAATTTCCCGGGCAATCGACAAGCCCAGCCCTGTTCCACCCATGTTTCGCGAACGGGCTTTGTCGACACGGTAAAAACGTTCGAAAATCCTGTCGAGATCCTTCTTCGGAATGCCGATACCGGTATCCTGTACGGATATTGCCAGCCACTCGCCGCGGCGGCGGGCCTCGATCACAATGCTGCCGTCTTCCGGTGTGTATTTGAGCGCATTCGATACCAGATTATCCAGCACCTGATCCACTTGATCCCGGTCCATCATAACGGCGCCGATGCCCTGTTCAATGATAACCCGGTCCGTGATCTGTTTCTCCTGCATTTGAAACGAAAAGCGGTCCGCCACGTCCTCCAGCAGCTCTTCCACATCCACCGGCTGAATGCGAAGCGGAGCCTCATTGGAATCCAGCCTGGACAGGTGCAGCAGATCCGTAACCAGCCGGATCATGCGCTCGGTCTCATTCCGGATGACGCCGACAAAACGCTCACCGAGCTGCGGCTCCTGCATAGCGCCCTCATCAAGCGCTTCCGCGTAGCTCCGGATCGTCGTCAGCGGCGTCCGCAGCTCATGCGACACGTTCGCCACGAACTCGCGCCGCGTATGCTCCATCTCCTCCTGCTCGGTTACATCCTGCAGCACGGCGATGGTGCCGGTAATGCCGATCTCGCGGCGGTGAATCGGCGTGAACGTGACCCGGATCACGACCGGCTCGGACTGGTCCGGCGGCTCCAGCTGCAGCAATGTGGAGGCGGGTATGCCCGTAATGAGCGCATCCGCTTCCTCCGGGTCGAGACCGAGCAGCAGCGCGATATGCCTGCCGGCAATCTCGTTATTGTTCACCCCGAGCATGGAGCTCGCGCGCAGGTTGACGAGGATGACCCGCCCGTTCTCATCCGTCGCAATGACGCCGTCGCTCATGTTCGACAGAATGGAGGACAGCTTCTCCTTCTCCTCCTCGTTCTGGGCGAGCGCATCGCGCAGCCTGCTGGTCATATAATTGAAGGCGCTGCTCAGCTGGCCAATCTCATCACTGCCAAACACGGGCATCTTCTGATCGAAGCTGCCCTCCGCCACGGCCGTCGCATGTTTTGTCATCAGCCTGATCGGATGTGTGATCGTATGGGCGAGCACGACCCCCAGCACGGCCGTCAGCCCGAGCGCAATCAGCATCCCGGACAGGAAGACATTGTTGATCCGCTGCATCGTGTCATACAGCTCGGCCATGGAGGCGGCAATGTAGACGGCGCCAACGATTTTGCCATCGCTGATGACCGGCTTGGCCACGACCTTTTTGCGCACATTGTCTTCATCGATCATATATTCCTCATTGTCGCGGATGCCCTGCAGCGCACGGCTGACCACGGTTTGTGTGTTTTTGCGGCCGACATAATCGGCATGCGAGCCCTGCGAGGTGATCAGCACCTTTCCGCTCGCGTCCAGCACCTGAATCTCGGCGCCGCTGAAGTCAAACAGATTGTTCACGCGCGCGCGCAGGCTTTCCACACTGTCTTCCGCACTTTTGCCATCGCCCCCGCTCAAGTCCTGCTCGGCAAGCACGGCCAGCATTTCCGCCCGGGCCTGCAAATCCTGCGTGAAATTGCTCGTCAGCGAGTTCTTCATGGAACTGACGAAATACACGCCGATCAACTGCATGGCCACCAGGATAAGCAGCACATAAATAATGATCAGCTTCGCCTGAATCGTACGGAAGAACTCCATCCATTTCATCCGAAGCTGCCGCCCTTGCCGTTATGGATCAAATAGCCGAGCCCGCGCCGGGTCATAATCGTCTCCGGTTTGCTCGGATTCTCCTCAATCTTCTCGCGCAGCCGCCGGATGGTGACATCCACTGTCCGCACGTCGCCGTAATACTCAAAACCCCATACCGCCTGCAGCAAATGCTCGCGCGTCATCACCTTGCCCGCATTTTTCGCCATATAGTGCAGCAGCTCGTATTCACGATGCGTCAGATCGAGCGGAGCCCCATTTTTATAAGCTGTGTACATATCCGTATCAAAATAAAGCTCCCCGACACGCAGCCCCTGCGGTTTTTCCTCAGCCGGCTTGGGCTCGGCTGCCGTGACACCGCGCTGACGGCGCATCTGCGCCTTCACCCGCGCCAGCAGCTCGCGCGTGCTGAACGGCTTGGTCACATAATCGTCCGCCCCCAGCTCCAAGCCAAGCACCTTGTCAATCTCCCCGTCCTTGGCGGTAAGCATAATGATGGGGGTTTGCAGATGATGTCCCCTCACTTCGCGGCATACATCCATACCGTCCATACCCGGCAGCATCAAATCCAGCAGAATCAGATCCGGCTGCTGCTTGACGGCGATATCGACCGCACTGATTCCGTCAAAGGCGCAGATGACCTGGTAGCCTTCCTTTTCCAGATTGAATTTCAAAATATCGGCGATAGGCTGTTCGTCATCCACCACCAGAATCGTTCCCTGCATGCCGTATCTCACCTCGATCAATCTATGATATGAAGCTTATGGAGCCATTTTGGCATTTCGTATTTTGGCAATTCGTATTTTTGTGTTTATTTTATATCTGACCTTCATTTTAGCATAGCGGGCCTGCCGTTACATCTATCCCAGCCATGTTGCCTGCCAAAAAAACACTCTTACCGCGCAGAAAATAGCAAAAAAACATGCCCGGCAACCCGAAGATACAAAAAAGCGTCCGAATGGAGACATGCTCCATCCGAACACCAGAACAGAATAGAAATGGCCGCCACCGGTTCGCCATGGCAAGATGCACTTCTCTATTTCGTCTCATGGGTAAAGGAAAACTGTTCCCGCGCCATCATCACCTCAACCAGCAGCGTAGCTCCCAGGTTGAAGCCATGATAAAAGGCAGCTTCAGCGTGCATGCCGCTGGACTGGGCGCTGAGGTCGAATAAGTCCTCCAGTTCCCGGAACGCTTCCTCACCTAGTCGCTTTTTCCACTGCTCCATGAGCGATGCAATGTTTCGGTTCAACGCCCGGTACTCGGGATGCACAGGCATGATTGCCTCATCCGGCTGTAATCTCCCCTGGTATAGAGCTTCCAAAATAGAACCCATATTCATCCTCCTTTGTGGATTGGACAGTATAGGCAACCACGCCGTTACAATTTGTGGAACCCCTATAGAAAGTATACACTAAAAGAACTTATAAGTTCAATTTGTGTTTTTTTGAACTCTTAAGACTCTCCAAGTACCTCCCACCGTTGGTCTACACTTTTTATAGGGGGTGCGTCCAACTGAAATCGTTAGCCAAAACTATCGGAGAACAAATCCGCCAGCAGCGTAGCCTGTGCGGAATGACCCAGGATCAGCTTGCCGAAGTGTTAGACTCTCAAGGGAGCTATATTGGCCGTGTGGAACGCGGCGAACAAAACCTCCAATTGCAGACGCTTGAAAAAATTGCGGAAGCCCTACATACCGAAGTGACCGTTACGTTTGGATCGAAGCAAACTGCGGCTGAAATCGAGGAAAAATGGATAGAAGAAATCGCTCAGTTGCTGCGCGGCCGAAGCGTGCAAGAGCAGGAGCGCGCGTACCGCGTGTTGCGTGAGCTGTTTATTTAAGAGGATAACTCCAAAGCAGGGATATGAGAACATGAAAAAACTCCCCTCACAGTAACAGGGTTTACTATTTCACCTGTCTACCGTATGGGGAGCATCTCACTTTTAGGAACACGTTCTTAATGTTGTAATAATCACTTGGCCCTCTGTGACAGAGGAAATTATCACTATTATTAAGCTGGATACATTTGCGTATTAGGCCTTACTGTGAAGGGTAACCAGGTAACCGTCCGGGTCGGCAAATGTAAAGGTTCGCCCGAATGGTCCATCTATTGGTGCGGATGTAATCTTTACGCCTGCTGCCATAAGCTTGTCGTGGATTTCTTGCGCATCAGGTGCATGAAGCCACAGAGCGACACCAAGTCCAGGCTGAGTACCTGAACCGAGTTCTACTCCTGGCATTAGGTCACGAAGAGCAAATGCAATAGGCTTTGTTTCAAAGACCACAGCATGAGGTGGTCCCGCCTGTGAGCGGACCAGTCCGAGATAGTTTTGATAGAATTCCGCAGAGCTTTCAAGATTGCTCACTTGAAGTGAAATGAAATCGGGTCCAATTACTGACATAATAAGGTCCTCCTTTGTATATAGGGCTGTTTATGCTAAGCATTTGCAATTCTTCAGTACACCATTCGTTTCTTATAAAGCCATGTAAATAACCTCGCCTTCATTTTGTATATCTTGATTGTACAAGCCCCCTCTTGCCAACAGTATGTCAGTAGCGTTCTTTCATTTTTTCGATTTTTTCTCTTATCTGATCTTTCGTCTCTTTAAAAACACAAAATGCACCTCTGCTCACTCATTGTAAAGTACACAATGAAGAAAGCCGAAGGTGCATCTAGTTTAGCAAAATCCTATGTCTTTTTTAAAAAATAAATATATAAAATAATCAGTTCATTACACTTGTGACTCCCAGACACTTGTGCTCAGGTGTGACTTTCGTTTATCTCAGATAAGTGAGCGGATTTTGCGCTATGTTGTTCTTACGGATTTCAAAATGCAGATGCGTTCCCGTTGAACGGCCCGTGCTGCCCATTACGGCGATGGACTCTCCCTTGCTTACAGTCTGGCCGACGGAGACGCCGATGCTGCTCAGATGGCCGTACAATGTCTGATAACCGTTGCCATGGTCGATTATGATCACATTGCCGTATCCATTCTGCTGTCCGGCAAAAACAACCCTGCCTTCATCCGCTGCCCTGACATCGCGGCTGCCCACCATATCGACGCCTTCGTGCATCCTGCCCCAGCGCGAGCCAAAGCTGCTTGTCAGAGAAGCGCCCGATACCGGCCACGCGAAGTCGCCTGACCCCTGGCCAACCACCTTGGTGCCCCGCAGCACAACCTCCGGTACGGAAGCCTTCAGTACCTTCTGGCCGAGCCATTCTTCTTTCACAACTGCCCCGTTCTCCTTGGTGATCCGATAGTCCATCTGCTTCAAGCCTGCCTGTCCGGGACGGACAACCTTGCTGGTTCCAGCCTTCAGCTCATCGCTTTGACGAATAACCCGCTCCGGCTCAATCCTGATCTGTTCGACCACCTTCTCCACCGTCTTGACCGTGACCGGCGGCTTCGGGGCCGTAATTTTAAGCTCATCACCGATTTGCAGGTACTTTTCCTTCGTGCCAGGGTTATTCTGCTTGATCTCCCAAGGGGTCATGCCAAAATTGCTGGCGATGGTGGAGAGCGTATCCCCTTCCCTTACCGTATAAGTTACCGGCTCTTCCCGTTCCTTCATCAAAGCCTTGACTGCTTCATCCTCCGTCAGCATCTTGTTCGGATCAGCCTTCACCGATTCAAGACCAATATCCTCTTTGATGCCTACGGAGGTCAGCCAGGTCTTAGGCGCTGCGGCGGCCGTCCCGGTCGAGGCTCTCTTGGTGCTGGATTGTACACCCGTCTTACCATCATTGTCCGGTATGTACTTCTTCTGGACCTGCTTCAGTACAGCCTTGGCTGTTTCAGTATCCTTGACAATACCTACGGCCTCTCCGTCCACGACCAGCTCGACGCCTTTGGCGTATGCCGTCAGCATGCCGTCCAGCTTATCCAGCGTCGCGTTGCTGTCAATATCCGCTTTGTAGGCTTTCTCCACCTTGGTCGATATGCCTTTTGTATTCAGCACCATCTCCACATCCGGATATTTCTCCGCATACTCCTGCGCTTTATTTTCATACAGCTTCTTCAGCTGTTCCTCGCTCTGGACAGCTCCTACTTCCGTGCCCTTGACGTACACCTTGTAGTAGGGGACGGTGTTGGCGGCAACATACTGGTTGCCTGCAAATATAATCCCGCCTACGACAATGACACTTCCGGCCGCCACTACTGCCCATTTGCGGGGACCGTTCAAGCCCTGCCGCCACTGTCTGATGTCAAATGCGGGCTTCTTCTTGTCTTCCTGTTCATCAGATGCTCCGCTTCCGGGCTTCCTGCCAATCCATCGTGTTCCCTTGAAACCCTTCATGGTTCTCTCCCTTTCAGATCTTTCTTCAGCTCAAAAATTCAGTATTCCGATCTCTGATTTGTATTAAGGACCATTCCATTAGTTCGTAGTTAAGTTTGATTGTTAAAATTGCATGGATACGCAAAAAGGTTTCAAAAATTTAACCTTTTCATAATACCAGTTTACTTTAACACAGCTTTTACCGGGATTTCAACTTTACCAAACAATGCAAAAAACCGCGCGGGGCGCGGCTTGCAAACGATTTATTCCACTATACTTCTTTTGGTTTTTATACCTTACGTTTACAAAACATACGAAAGAGCAAGTCCAAAGACCTATATGTGCGAGTTCAAAAAGTCAGGTTTTCAGCACCGATGCGTATGCTTCCGGAGTGCGTTTTTTCAAAATGCTTGAGTTGGATGAAGCCAGGAACTGAGGAGCGGAGCGTACGTCATGTCTTTATTTCTTAAGCAGCTCCATCAACTTGGTATATTCCTCCGTCGTCATCCGCTTGGCAATCACCTGTTCAATCTCCTGCAGCTCGGTTTCCGTCAATCCGTCTTCCATGGCAGCGGAAATCTTCTGCATATCCTCAGCTGGCAGTTTGTTCATCAGCATGGTAAAGATCTGCTGCTTCTCCGCTTCCGGCAAGCTGTCCTTCTTCTCCGCAATTTCACCAGGCGTCATGACCAGCTCCTCACCGCCGGACCCCGCAGCATCAGAATTACTGGCGCCACTGGTGCCCTCCTCTGACGCTTCCCCTGATGCTTCATTTGGCGTTGTTTCATCCTGGCTGCTCCCCATGACCGGCAGCGCACCGTCCGGCACCTCTTCAGAGCTGGGCTTCGCAGGAGGGGTATCTCCCTGCTGAACCGGTGTGCTCCCCGTTTCTCCCGGATTGCCTGTGACGGCAGATTCCGTTGAGCCGCTATCCGGCTGCTTGCTCCCGAACAGGCCTCCGCCGAAAACATTCAAACCTATGGCCGGTTCATTCTCAAGCTGTATATTAAAAGATTCCAGCAGCGATTTCAGATACGCATTCACAACCATTCCCGTGGTCAGCAACGTCAGCCCGCTGATCAGAACGACGGTCAATCCTGTCTTCATCAGCCATCCGAGCCATCTCATATGCAATCTCCTCCTCTTGGCACCACACAGCAGCTTCGATTACCTTTTTGTACCAGTATGGACGAAAAAAAGGAGAATTAACCCCTGAGTGGCGTGCAGGAGAGTTACAACGTCTCAAAAAATAATAAAGCGTGCCAGCTGCATATCTGTAAATAAGCAGCTGACACGCTGAATAATGTGATTCTGTATAGTACGTGTTCAAAAAGTCAGGTTTTCAGCACCGAAGCTAATGCTTCCGAAGTGCGTTTTTTCAGAACGCTTGAATTGGATGAAGCTAGGGACTGAGGAGCGGAGCGTACTTGGGGGTACGTGAGCACCTGAAATGTTTCCGCAGGAAACATGCTTCGGAAGCATCCGCTTAGTCCCGGCTGAATTCAAGATTCGATGTCGAGTCCGCTTCTTGATTTCCTTCGTGATCAAAAGATGACTTTTTGAACTACCTCTTATACGTAAATCGGAAGCACTTGGTTCGTCTGCTCACGGTTGCGGCCTACAGAGAAGATGGCAATCGGAATGCCTGTAAGCTCGGATACACGCTTCACGTAATTACGCGTATTCTCCGGCAGCTCATCAAGCGTCTTCACATTGCTGATGTCCTCGCTCCAGCCCGGCAGCTCTTCATACACTGCTTCGCACTCCGCCAGGCTCTTCAAGCTGGCCGGATAGTGTGTAATGATCTCCCCACGGTATTTGTAGCCTGTGCAGATTTTGACCTTCTCCAGGCCTGTCAGAACGTCCAGCGAGTTCAAGGACAGCCCTGTAATGCCGCTCACGCGGCGGGCATGGCGGACCACGACGCTGTCGAACCAGCCGACACGGCGCGGACGCCCGGTGACCGTTCCGTACTCATGGCCTTTTTCACGGATAAAGTCGCCGATCTCATTGTTCAGTTCGGTTGGGAACGGTCCGTCGCCTACACGTGTCGTGTAGGACTTCGCCACACCAATGACCTCCTTGATCTTGGACGGGCCGACACCCGATCCGATGCACACACCGCCTGCTGACGGGTTGGAGGATGTTACGAACGGATAAGTGCCCTGATCGATATCGAGCATAACCCCTTGCGCGCCTTCGAACAGCACCTTTTGGCTCGCATCAATGGCATCATTGAGCACCACCGAGGTATCTGTAACATATGGACGAATGATTTCGGCATATTCCAGATATTGCTTCAGAATTTCTTCCACATCCAGAGGCTCGGCGCCGTATACCTGCGTAATGATCTGATTCTTTTCCTTCATCAAATGGCGCAGCTTCTGCTCGAATTCCTCCGCATCCAGCAAATCGGAAATCCGGATGCCGTTGCGCGCCGCTTTATCCATATAGGCAGGACCGATGCCCTTACGGGTCGTTCCGATCTTGTTCGGTCCCTTGCGGTCTTCCTCCAGCGCATCCAGTGTCATATGATAAGGCATGATGACATGAGCGCGGTCGCTGATGACCAGATTTTTTGTAGAAAATCCATTATCATGAATGTAATTGATCTCTTCAATTAAAGCTGCAGGATTAATGACCATGCCGTTGCCAATAACGCAAGTTTTATCCGCATAAAATACACCGGATGGGATCAGGCTGAGCTTATATTTTTTGCCTTCGATCAGAATGGTATGTCCGGCATTATTGCCCCCTTGGTACCGGGCTACTACATCGGCGCTCTCTGCCAGAAAGTCCGTGATTTTGCCCTTTCCTTCGTCTCCCCATTGTGTTCCCACAACGACTACAGTTGACATAGTTTCATTCCTCCGTGGAGTGCCCCAGACACTCTGATTTTGGACTGCTTCCCCACCCGGGCGGCACCTTGCACCGATGCAGCGGACAGGATTTGGACAACAGGAAAAACGTCCGGCAGCTGTTCCAGAACAGCGGAACATCCCGGGCGTGCATGATCCTGCCGCTTTAAAGCAGCAATCTAAGTGTAACAGTCTCCTTTTTTAAAGTCAAATAAAAAACGAACATTATATAACATGAAAATTGGATTGTTCGTAAATCAGGCTATTTTCACCAGAAAAAAACCGTCATCCCGCTTTACACGGGACAACGGCTAATGAGGCTGCAGATCATTTCTTCTGAACGGTAATGGTCCATTGCGCTTCATCAAGCTGCTCGTAGTTGGTCACTTCATGTCCGGCCTCCGCCGCCCAGCGCGGGATGCTCTCCGTCGCCTGTGTGCAGTCAAAGTCGATGACCAGCTCATCGCCGCTGTTCAGCTGCTCCATTGCGTTTTTTGCTTCAATAAGCGGAAACGGGCACACCATGCCAAGCACTTCCAGTTTCTGTTTCATCTATTATTCTCCTCTCACTTGTTGATCTGTACTATCGAGTCTACCTAATTCCCGGAATTATGCCGTTGTAGGCTGGGCGGCTGCCTTCTGAGCAGCTTTCTTGGCGTTCGGACGGACAAAAACGAAGTAAGATGCCGTCCACGTACCGAGAATCATAAAGACCAGCGAAATCCAGCCCTGCCAGGTCATCATGGCCGTCATAACCAGCCCGTTGCCGATGGAGCAGCCGCCGGCCAGACTGGCGCCGAAGCCCATCAGCAGCCCGCCGCACAGGCTTGTTACGGCTGTTCTTGCATCCGGTGCCCGAAAGCGGAATTCACGGCTCGCTTTGGCGGCAATGAAAGATCCGAGGAAAATACCGAGTACGAGAAATACTCCCCAGTTGATGATCGTCTGATCACCTGTCACCAGATACTGAATAATGTTCGCCGACGGAGTCGTAATGCCCAGACCGCTCATGCGGCCGGTTGCTTCACTGAGCGGCCAAGCCAGAATGGCAATCAAGCCGACCAGCACCGCCGTCACAAACGGATGCCAGCGCTTCTCGAACAGAATATGGCTGAGACCTTTCCGTTTGGGGCGCATAGCGGGAATTTTCACCTTCGGCTTCCGCAGCTCACGGATGACAACACCTACAGTGATAAGAGCCAGAAGCGCGATTAAGATCCAGACAGAAATGCCAAGCGTGCCTGCCATGGAGTTGGGCGCCGTTCCCGCATCACGCAATCCAGCGTTCAGCGGCTTCAGCGGACCGCTCTTCATGATGGCTGCCATCAGCATGTACCCGAACAACGCAATCCAGCTTCCCAGCAACCCCTCTCCCGCACGATACCAGGTGCCTGTCGCACAGCCACCGGCCAGAATAATTCCGATGCCGAAGACAAAGGAGCCCACAATAGTGGCGACAATCGGGAAGGAACCGGCTTTAAACTGCAGAACCCCTGCCTGCAGAAGCGCATAAACCCCGATGCTTTGCACGGCAATGGCAATCAATAGCGCATAGAACATCCGGTTGTCCTTCGCGATATACATGTCTCTGAAGCCGCCTGTCAGGCAGAAGCGCCCCCGCTGCATCACAAATCCCAGCAGTGCGCCGCACAGCAGACCTGTTATAAGCATGTTAATTGTCATGACTAACCTCCAAAAATATATAAATTCAGTTGAACAAGCTATATACAACTAAATTCATCGGAATTAATTGTTTGCAACGTGTATTGTAGCAACCCAGTCCCTGATCGTCAAGCCTTTCAGTAAACAAAAAAATACCTGTAACAGCAGACGAAGCTTTCCATAGAGCGTTAGCCAAACAAAAAGGGCACCCTGCAGCCATTATAAAAATGGCTCCAGGATGCCCTTCTGCATACAAGTGCATCTGACAAGGCAGGCAAGTTAACCTGCAAATGCATCGGCATGCGCACGCTCATAGTTGGCGAATTTATTATAATTTTTAAGAAATACGAGTTCCACCGTACCGACCGGACCATTACGCTGTTTGGCGATAATGATTTCGATAATATTCTTCTTCTCGGTCTCCTGATTGTAATAATCATCCCGGTACAGGAAGGCCACGATATCGGCATCCTGCTCAATCGAGCCCGATTCCCGCAGGTCACTCATCATCGGACGCTTGTCCTGCCGCTGCTCCACGCCCCGGCTGAGCTGGGACAGGGCAATGACCGGCACTTCCAGCTCACGCGCGATCTGCTTCAGCGTACGGGAAATTTCCGAAACCTCCTGCTGGCGGTTCTCGCCGGCTTTGCCGCGACCGTGAATGAGCTGCAGGTAGTCGATGACGATCATGCCCAGGCCCTTCTCTGTTTTCAGACGGCGGCATTTGGCACGGATATCCGCGACCGTTACCCCCGGCGTATCGTCAATATAGATCTCGGCTTCCGCCAGGGCCGCAATGCCCATCGTCAGCTTGGCCCAATCCTCATCCCCTTTGAATTCCCCGGTCCGCATGACGTTCGCGTCCAGATTCGCCTCCGCGCAAATCATACGCTGCACGAGCTGAGCCGCCGACATCTCCAGACTGAAGATGGCCACGGTCTCTTTGGCGCGTACGGCGACGTTCTGCGCGATGTTCAGGGCGAAGGCGGTCTTGCCGACGGAAGGCCGTGCGGCTACGATGATCAGGTCACTGCGCTGAAACCCTGCGGTCATTTTGTCGAGATCCACGAAGCCCGATGGTATACCTGTCGTGGTGCCCCTGTTCTGATGCAGCTTTTCCACCTTATCGAACACTTCCATAACGACATCGCGTATGGCTATAAAACCGCTGCCCGAACGGCTGTTGGAGATTTCCAGAATGCGCCGCTCGGCATCGCTGAGCATACCCGGCACGTCTTCTCCGCCCGCATACCCCTCGCTTACAATCTGCGTAGCTGCCCGGATCAAACGGCGCAGCATCGCTTTCTCTTCGATGATCTGGGCGTAATAATCGACATTGGCGGCTGTCGGCACACCGTGAGCCAGCTTGGAAAGGTAGCTTACGCCCCCGATATCCTCCAGCTGACCCTTGTCCTGTAGCTTGGAGGTCAAGGTGACCAAGTCAATCGGCTGGCCGGCTTCACCCAGTTCAATCATCGCTTCAAAAATCAATTGGTGGGATTTGTCGTAAAAATCATCGGTCTGAACCCGCTCCATCGCCGTAATCAGCGCTTCGGCCTGCAGCAGGATCGAACCGATTACCGCCTGCTCGGCCTCCAGATTCTGCGGGGGAATCCGATCATAAAATTCGCCGCCCATATTACTCTTCAGTCACCTGAACCTTAAGGGTCGCTTTCACTTCCGGATGAAGCTTGACCGTCATTTGGGTCACGCCGAGCGTACGGATCGGCTCCTCCAGTTCGATTTTGCGCTTATCCAGCTTTATGCCGTCAGATGCCAGCGCATCCGCAATTTGCTTGGAGGTGATAGCCCCGAACAAGCGGCCGCCTTCGCCGGCTTTGGCTTTCAGCTGCACGGTCAATGCCTCCAGCTTTTTGCCGAGCTCCTGGGCTTCCGCCTTCTCCTCCTGCTTGCGTCTTTCTTCCGCCGCATTTTGGTTCTCCAGCACCTTCATGTTGCCATCGGTTGCCGGACGCGCCAGATTGCGCGGCAGCAGGAAATTCGTTGCATAACCATCCGATACTTCCTTAACCTGTCCTTTTTTGCCTTGACCCTTAACGTCTTTCAGAAAAATAACCTTCATTCGAACAACCCCTCTTCCCCTTCTATTTCAGCCAGGACTTCGGTCAGCCTGCGTTCCGCTTCCTCCAGCGTACAATCCAGCTGGACGGCCGCATTCGTCAGGTGGCCCCCGCCTCCCAGCCTTTCCATAACTACCTGTACATTCATGCGTCCGAGTGACCGGGCACTGATGCCCACCAGTCCGTCCGGACGTTCGCTGACAACGAAGGACGCGAGCACGTCCGTCATATTAAGCAGCGTGTCTGCCACCTGGGCAATGAGCAGCTGCGGGATTTTTTGACCGGGCTCGGTTACCGCCAGCGCAATGCGCCCATATAACATTTTAGCATGCTTGATGATTTCTGCCTTAGCAATATATTCATCCAGATCTTCCTTAAGCAGACGCTGAATCATCACCGTATCCGCACCGCTTCTTCTGAGGAAGCCCGCCGCTTCAAAGGTCCGCGATCCCGTATGCAGGGAGAAATGCTTCGTATCCACGGTAATACCGGACAGCAGCGCCGTTGCTTCCAGCGGCGTAAACTGCACCTTGTCATGAATATACTGCAGCAGCTCGGTAACCAGCTCGCATGCCGAGGAGGCGTAAGGCTCCAGATAAATCAATACCGCGTCGTTTATAAATTCCTCCCCGCGGCGGTGATGGTCGACTACGACTACACGGCTTGCCTGCTTGACAAGCCGCGGCTCCATGGTCATCGAAGCCTTGTGCGTATCCACCACGACCAGCAGGCTGTGCTCGGTCATCATCTGCATCGCCTGTTCCGGCGAGACGAATGCGCTGGCCAGCACCTCCTCTTTGTTCACCTGGTCCATAAGACGGGTGATTGACGGATTCGGCTTATCCAGCACGATATGGGTCTCCACATTGAACAGTGATGCCGCCTTCCACACGCCAATAGCGGCGCCGATGGCGTCCATGTCGGGGTTTTTATGCCCCAGAATGATCACCCGGTCGCTCTCCTGCATCAGATCACGCAGGGCATGGGCGATTACCCGCGCTCTTACCCTCGTCCGCTTCTCGACTGCGTTGGATTTACCGCCGTAGAAGGAGAGCCGCTGGCCCGCTTTCACGGCCGCCTGGTCACCTCCGCGGCCAAGCGCCATATCCAGGCTGGATTGCGCCAGCTCGCCCAGCTCGCTGATCGTATCCGCTCCGAAGGCAAGGCCGATGCTCAGTGTCATGGGCACCTTCAGATCGGCCGTCATTTCACGCACGGTATCCAAAATCACAAAGCGGCTCTGCTCCAGCTCGGCCAGCGATTTGTAGCTGAGCATCATGAGATAGCGCTCCGAGGAGAGCCGGCGCAGATAAACGCCGTACTGCTTTGCCCAGGATGTAATCTCGCTGGAGACCTTGGCAACCAGCGCCGTCCGCTGCTGGTCATCCATGCTTTGGGAAGCCTCATCGAGATTATCAAGGAGTACGATCCCGATAGCGAGACGCTCGTTCTCGTATCTATCTCTCAGCACAACCAGCTCTGTGATTTCATATAGGTAGATCAGCCGCTCATCCGGAATGATGCGAAAGCGGTAAAACCGGCTGTCATGCTGCAGTTCAACCTGATGCTCCTTCACGGCTTCCTTGTTGTCCTTGTCCTTTTTGGCCTGCAGAACTCCGGCCAGCTGCGGAAAAAGCTCCTGCAGCGGTTCCCCGATCAGGGACTGCTCCACGAACAGGTCTGCGGTAAACTTGTTCGTCCACTCCACCGAGCGATCCTCGCTGTAGAGAATGATCCCGAACGGCAGCGTGTTGATCACTTCTCCCTCGACCCTTTTTACGCGGAAAGAGAGACCGGTAATGTACTCCGACAGATCGTTTCTGAACCGCATTTCGGCCCGCAGCAGCACGCCACCCATAACAAAAGACAGCAGCAGGCCGATCACGCCAAGCTCCCAGTTATACCACGTCAGCGCAATGACCAGCAGCAGCAACAGCAGAAACGCCCATACGGTATGATAGCCGTGCCAGCGTTGCTGAAGAAATTTAGGCATGACTCTTCACCCTACCTCTTCGATCTTGTAATGGCTTCACGCAGTGGAAAGGCTAAGTCGATAATGCCGATGATGCGCAGCGGATGAATAAGCAGCACGATCCCTGCGAACACGAAGGAAAGCACCGGATTCCATTTGCGGGCATGCACGAGAAAAAAGAAGAATCCGATCGTCTGGATCAGAAAACAAATATTGATCAATGGAATAAGATTGGCGGCAATTGTTGTCGCCCAGCCCCCATCTGACCCGTAGGCAATCCATTCTATGACGACCGCCAGCAGGTAATACCATATTAACGCACGCGGAAGCCTCCATTCGCGGGCAGGCTTCATTTTTGGTACTGCCATACCCATGGAGCTCAGGATCGGTCTTGTCAATGCATGCGTGATGACAGCCATTGTGAACGAGGTGACAATAAGGGCATACGGGATCATAAGCACCGTAACATCGGCGATATTCTTCGTTGCCGCATCATCCCACGTCATTTGGGTAAGCGGGTTGTTATTGGCCATATCCTGCAGCGGCGCGACCATTTCCGTTACGATTTGCCGGATATACTGGGACAGGTCGAACTGGAAGAAGACAGTTCCTACCAGGAGCAGCAGCAAAAATTCGGCGATAATGACACCTGTGCCGATCATGAGAGTATGAAAGGCGGGTGCGCCTTTCTTATACGCTCTGCCCATAATTATGGCCGGTATCAAAAAATATGCCATCGGAATCAGAAACAGCGGACTGATTATGGCCAGAATCAGCGCCACCGGTATGACACACATTACAAACCTCCTGAACGGCTGGGACGCGAACAGCACGGCACCGGGCACGATCAGGAAAAATGGTGTAAGGACCCTCAATGGAGTAAGCAAAGATAACAGCAGCAGCAGATAGATGATGCTCCATACCACCGCAGCCACGCTTGATTTCAAATGTGTTCACCTCTTACGCATATGTTCTTCGAGTGCGGAAATATCCTGATACCAGTCTTCAAGCTGGTGGCCCTCCTGTCTGTGCTTTCTCAGTTTGTCGAGCAACTGCTGATCCAGATCGCTGTAAGAAACCCCCAGCCGCCTGCCCAGAATGTAAGCGCTCATGATCAGACTTGCCAAACTGTCCCCAATACGGGAAGTGCTCCCTTCCCACATGGCTCGGAACAAGCGTGACACCTGATCGAGTACTTCCGTCTTCAGCCATTCTATAACCTTTGCGCGTTTGGCTACATCCAGTTCTTTAGACATATAGTGAAGAGCCACATCCTTCTGAAAGAGCTTTATTCTTCATTATAGCATAACCAAAGTTCATTACGAAGGCACCCCCGGAGTCTTCCCTTCAGGGGCATTGCTATTATCCGCCCGAGTTCAAGGATTCCCTTGACACGAATTTTTCACAATACTCGATGATTTGACTGCGCCTTACGATGCCTATAAATCGGTCCATGTCATCCACTACAGGAACGAAGTTCTGTACTTTGGCAAGATTGATCAGGTCCTCCATATTCGCTTCAATGGAAACAGGCTTGATATTCACACGCAGCGGCACATCCTTGAGCAGGAATTTTGAAGCGTTCTCAAAAGTGATCAGGCCCTTGGAATTTTTCATATGCCAGAGCAGATCTCCTTCTGTTACCGTTCCAATGTACTTGCCGTCTTTATCCAGAATCGGAACAGCCGTAAAGCGGTGATACTCCATCCGCTCCAAGGTTTGCCTCAGCGTAGAATCGGATGTTACATAGGCTACCTCCTGTTTGGGCAGCAGAAAAAATGCAATATTCATAAGAGCTCTATATCCTCCTTCGGATTTCCGGACCCACGTCCATTGTTCCACGAGGAACAAAATCAGCAGACGGCGAACCGGCTGCTGATCAACGAATTTCTATCACACTCTGTTTCGTTTCACTCAATTTCCTGGCGGTCCGGCAGCTTTAACGTCGCAGACGTTGTATTGGGGTCCATCCAATTTTCAATGAGCGATTTGGCGTACTCCAGGTCTTTCTCATCTGCTTGGTCATAATAAGTGCCATCAATCTTTAACCCTTCTCCCATAATAGTGAAACTGGAGATTTGGGGTTTGGTCTGGGTCAGCACCTGCTTGCCCAGATCCACGATAAAGCTCGGCTGCATGTCTGTCTGGAAGTTGTGTCCCATAATATCCAGCAGCTCCGGTATCTTGGTGACTCCGTTGAACGTCAGCACCTTATTAGCAAATGAATTCAGGAAAATCTGCTGGCGCTTCGTCCGGTTAAAATCGCTGTCCTCCCGGTAACGGACATAATACATCGCTTCTTCTCCATTATATATGGGCTTGCCGCCTTCAATCTTGAACTGCTCGTGATTCGGATTCTTGTTCTCTATATCCTCTTCAATAGGCAGAGACACGCCCCCGACAGCATTCACGACATCCTGTATGCCCTGGAAATTTATCGTTGCATAATAATCAACTTTATGGTTCAGGAACTTCTCCACCGTGTCGATGGACATCTCCTCGCCGCCGTACGCATAAGCATGGGTAATTTTGTCATAGTCGTCCACACCATCATGGTCTGCATCCCTGCCAACGACCTGTACGTACGTGTCACGAGGAATCGAAACGAGGAGCACCCGTGATTCCTTCGGCCTGACCGCCGCAACCATGATCGTGTCCGAACGCCCTCTTGTCTTCTCGTACGGACGCTTGTCAGAACCCAGCAGCAGAACGGAAAACGGCTTATCCTGATACGAAACCGGCTCTGGAGCAGGCAATTGGCTGCCACCGCCACGCGGCTGATAAGACTGCTGAAGCGTGCTCTCCAGTGTCGGGGAAACGAACAAGTCAAAGGCAAGCGCCGTTAGCGGTTTTCGGAACAAATATGCCCCGCCAGCCAGCAGGATAAGAACAAGGAGGCCGATCAGCCAGCCGTTACCCTTCTTCCTCCTCCCCTTTCTTCTCTTCTCCGCAGATCTTTTCTCCATAGTATGATTCCTTCTTCACTAATAAAATAGAACTGCTCTTACAATCCACCCTTTGAAGCCTCTCTTGGCTAAAGCCGCGAGATTCCTGGGTAATCCGTTCTACTGAACAGAATTAGCATGTGATATGCCGCCAGGCTATCCCCGCAGTCCCTGCGGTTCTTGCAACTATTCAGTCAGGAGTCTTTTGCCTTCGGTAAGGATATTTTTGCTCGCATTGACATCCCGGTCATGGTGGCTGTGGCATGCTGGACATACCCACTCCCGTAGACGAAGATCCTTGACCTCTTTATTTTGGTAGCTGCAACACGAACAGATTTGAGACGAGGCGAAGGTTTTACCTACGGCTACAAACTTACGTCCGTACCATTTAGCCTTATATTCAAGCATTTTTCTAAATCGCTGCCAGGATACTTCGCCAATCGCTTTGGCTAACTTGTGATTCTTCATCAGGTTAGATACCTGTAAATCTTCCACCGCAATCAGGTCGTGGTTTTTGACGATATGCGTTGAAACCTTTTGCAGGTAGTCTGTTCGGGCGTTGGCAATGCGTTCATGGATGCGTGCGACCTTCACCCGTTGTTTGTTCCAGTTGGAAGACCCCCCCACGCGTCTGGAAAGAATGCGTTGTTCGCGAATGAGTTTTTGCTCCATCTTCCGTAGAAATTTCGGATTCTCAAACACTTCCCCACTGGATAGAACTGCGAAATCTTTAATCCCCACGTCAATCCCGACTTCCTGGTTTGTTTTTCGCAGGGGCTCTATGTCGGTTTCCACTAACAGCGAAACAAAATATTTGCCTGAAGGATTGCGCCTAATCGTAGCACTGATGATGCGACCTTCGACTTCTCTGGACTTCGCAAATTTCACAAGCCCTAACTTGGGTAGTTTCACTTTATTACCTATGATCAAAATATTGCCGTTGGTATAGTTGGTTTGATACGACTGCACGGGATTCTTTTTACTCTTAAATCTCGGCGCATCATTTTGTTTCCTGAAAAATTTCTCAAAGGAATCGGCTAGATTTTTTAAGGCATTCTGCAAAGAAAATTTATCCGGTTCTTTGAGCCATACGATTTCTTGCTTCAATATTGTTAATTTAGCAGAGCATTTAGCATACGACAATCCTTTGCCTGTACTGTGGTAAGCTTCATTCCATAATCCCAGAAAATGATTAAAGACAAAACGGGAACAGCCGAGCGTCTTGTTGATGAGAACAACTTGATCTTTGCTTGGATAAATGCGAAATCTATAAGCTTTATGCACAAGCATATTCTCACTTCACTTTCTGGTCTTGAATATACTTTCGGATTTGTCCTTTGGTATGTTCGCTAACGGTCGCCACAAAACTGGAGGGATTCCACAAGTGGTCTCCTCCCAGTTTGTTTTTGAGCTGCGGAAATTCTTTAAACAGACTTTTTGAACCACCTCAAATACGCCATTCATGGAAAATGAAGCGCATGGAGCTCCTGTTACCAGCATAAGTTTTTATGCAGCCACCTGTCAAAAATATAGGTCTTTTGACGGGATCGAGCCCTCCCTATTGTAATCTCGTTCATGAAAAAAAGGAATGCCCTTTTCTTTGATATATTCCAATATATTTGCACAATAGCGCAATATTCACGTTGACTCATGCAAAAAATCGTACAAAAAAAGGCTTTGCCCCAGGGCAAAACCTTTTTGAAATTTTCAATCATCTCATAATTCGGATGATTCAGAATCCAAATTAGTCCAGCTCAAGAGACGATCCTTTAGTGACGGCTCGGAGTCAAAGCCGTAATCAAATAATTTGCGCGTCTCTTCGAACCGCTCCTCCCGGCTTGAAGCACCCATGATGACTGCGATCAGCCGCTTTCCCTTTTTTTCCGCCGTGCCTGTAAAGCAGTATCCCGCATCAGCCGTATATCCTGTCTTTAATCCGTCTGTACCCGAATAGGAATAGGGCCCGTCCAATGAAGAGAGCATCCAGTTCGTGTTGCTGAGATACAAACCTTTACCTTTCAGCTCCATCTGGGTGAGCCTCGACGTGCTCAGGATTTCGGGATGAGTGGAAATCAGATAGGAAGCCAGCTTCGCCGTGTCTGAAGCTGTCATCCGCGTATCTCCCTGGATATTTGCCGGGTGATTCAGGCCAAGCTCCTGCCGTCCCGCTCCGGAAGCATTGGCAAAGTATGTACCGCTGGAGAGCCCAATCTCCTGCGCTTTCTCATTCATCCGCTGCACAAAAACAGCCTCCGAGCCGGATAAATGCTCGGCAAGCGCTACAGCCGCGTCATTCGCGGAGTAAATCACCATACTCTGGAACAACTCGCTGACAGTCATCAATTCCCCATGACGCAGCGACAGATTCACGCCGCCTACTGTGCTCGCATAACGGCTGATGGTGACTTCATCGCTCCAATTCACTTTTCCCGCAGCGACATCCTCCAGCACCAGCAGTTCTGTCATTAGCTTGGCCATACTTGCGGAAGGAAGAGGCTTTTCACCGTTCACGTCCATAAGCACTTTGCCTGTCCGCAGATCCAGGAGAACTGCCGCTTGTGCGCGTACATCCGGCTTGCCGATCAGTGAGATCGGATAAGCCGCCAAAAATATAATTACAATTAACGCCGGGATAAGCACCCAGCGGAACCAGCGCTTTTTCATCATCGTCCAACCCCCATATATATTAGACGATGGAAGAGGCCATTTTGTCTGCAATTTCTAAAAAAAATTCAAAAAAATTTTTTTAATTCACTTCAGCGGCGATTCCGAGCGGAAAATGACAGGCCACCTGCCGTCCGGGAAGCGCTTCGGTCAGCTTTGGCTCCTGGTGGCGACATGTCTCCTGCGCCAGCGGGCAGCGGGTATGGAACCGGCAGCCGGACGGCGGGTTGGCCGGAGACGGCACATCACCCGTCAGCATGATGCGGTCCCGCTTCACCTTCGGATCGGGCCGCGGGATGGAGGACATCAGGGCAGCCGTATACGGGTGAAGAGGCTGGGCGAACAGCTCCTCCGTGGTCGATACCTCTACCAGCTTGCCCAGATACATCACGCCAACACGGTCTGAAATATGACGGACGACATTCAGTCCATGGGCAATGAACAGGAAGGTTAGGCCCAGCTCACGCTGCAGCTTCATCATCAGATTGAGCACCTGGGACTGCACGGACACGTCCAGCGCCGATACCGCTTCGTCAGCCACGATAAATTTCGGGTTCAAGGCAATCGCACGGGCAATGCCGACCCGCTGGCGCTGACCTCCGGAAAACTCATGCGGGTACCGGTTGCGCCGTGACGCGTCCAGACCAACTAACTCCATCAGTTCAACGACCCGCTCATCGATCTCCCTGGCCGACATGCGGCGGTGCACCAGCAGCGGTTCGCCGATAATTTCCCGCACCGTAAAACGGGGATTCAGCGAGGCAAAAGGGTCCTGGAACACAATCTGCATTTCCTCCCGCAGTGCCCGCAGCTTACTTTCCGGCAGTTTATGGATATCCGTCCCCTGAAAGCGGACTTCCCCCTCCGTAGCTTCCAGCAAACGCAAAATGACACGGCCAAGGGTCGATTTTCCGCAGCCCGATTCACCGACGAGACCGAAGGTCTCACCTTTGCGTATGGCCAGGGATACATCGTCCACTGCTTTCACATGGCCGGTCACCCGATTGAACAGCCCGCTTTGTATCGGGTAGTATTTTTTCAAATGATCCACTTCAATTAAAAATTCGGTGCTCATACAAATTCACTCCGTTTCTCCAGTTCACTGCCCTGCTCTTGGCTGTCAAATAGCCAGCATACTGCCCTCTGATCCTTTCCAATTTGGAAGGAAGGAGGCTCCTTCTCCCTGCAAATGTCCATCGCATGCGGGCAGCGGGGATGGAACCGGCAGCCGGACGGGAGCTGGCCAAGCGAAGGGATGCTTCCCTGAATCGTAAACAATTCATTTCCGCGTTCCCCTTCCAGGCCGGGAATGGACTTCAGCAGCCCCAATGTATACGGATGACCGGGTTTTTCGAAAATTTCCTCCACCGATCCTTCTTCCACGATTGCTCCTGCATACATGACGGCAATCCGATCCGCCATTTCCGCCGCCACACCCATGTCATGGGTAATCAGCAAAATGGACATGCCGATTTCCTCCTGCAGCTTGCGGAGCAGATCGAGAATCTGGGCTTGTACCGTTACATCCAGTGCGGTTGTCGGCTCATCGGCGATCAGCAGCTCCGGACGGCAGGCCAGGGCAATCGCAATGACGACCCGCTGGCACATGCCGCCGGACAGCTCATGCGGATACTGCTTGGCCCGGACTTCAGGGGCAGGAATGCCGACCATGCGCAGCAGATCGACAGCTTCCTTCCAGGCCTGCTTCTCGCTCTTCTTTTGATGCAGCTTGAGGCTTTCCGCAATTTGCTCCCCTACAGTGAACACCGGATTCAGCGAAGACATCGGGTCCTGAAAAATCATAGCAATCCGGTTGCCGCGAATATGCCTCATTTCCTCCTGGCTTTTCTCCGCCAGATTCTCACCGTGAAACAGAATGCTCCCCTCCAGCAGCTTACCGCCAGCATAATCAATCAGCCGCATGATGGAATGGGAGGTGACGCTTTTTCCGCTGCCGGATTCCCCAACAAGGCAGACGGTCTTCCCCTTTTCCAAGGTCAGGGTGACCCTATCCGTCGCTTTGATCCACCCTTTCTCTGCTTTAAATCCGGTTGTTAGTTGATTAATCTCAAGTATTTTTTCTGTCACCTTGCGAAGATCCCCCTTTATTGGACTTACCGATAAAATGAGCTATAGTACGAATACCTCTTATACGAAATGGCATGCTACAAAGTGTTCTCTTCCCACATCCCTGTAGGTCGGCGCCTCCTGTCTGCATTGATTCGCCGCGAGCGGGCAGCGGGTATGAAATTTGCAGCCTGAAGGCGGATTGGCCGGGCTGGGGATGTCCCCCTGCAGCACGATCCGCTGCCGCCGCACCGTCGGGTCCGGAATAGGCACGGCTGACAGCAGCGCCTTGGTATACGGATGCAGGGGGCTGCTGAAAAGCTCCTCCTTCGCGGCCATTTCCACCATCGAGCCCAAATACATGACGCCAATGCGTGTGCACAGATGCTCCACCACACTAAGATCATGGGAAATGAACAGATAAGTCAGCTGCCGTTCCTGCTGCAGATCGCTGAGCAAATTAATGATTTGCGCCTGTATGGACACATCCAGGGCCGATACCGGCTCATCCGCCACAATGAAATCCGGATTCATGATCAGGGCGCGGGCGATGCCGATCCGCTGCCGCTGTCCGCCCGAAAATTCGTGCGGGTACCGGTCATAATGATAGGCCGACAGCCCGCAGATGCGCAGCGTCTCATACACCCGCTCCCGCAGCTCGCCGCGACTGATCATTCTATGGTCTAGCAAAGCTTCTCCGATGGCTTCACCCACCTTGATCCGGGGATTCAGCGAGCTGAAGGGATCCTGGAACACGATCTGCATCTTCGGACGCAGCCGACGGATTTTCTCCTTGGGCAAGGCATGGATGTCTTCGCCCTGGTAGAGCACCTCGCCGTCGGTTTTGTCCGTCAGTCTCAGAATGGTGCGCCCAATAGTGCTCTTGCCGCAGCCCGATTCACCGACCAGGCCGAAAGATTCTCCTTTATGGATACGGAATGACACATCGTCTACTGCCTTGACATCCCCTACCCTGCGCTGCAGGATGCCGCCGGTGATCGGGTAGTATTTCTTGAGCCGGTTTACCTCGACCAGCGTTTCGCTCATGACGGTCTCCCCCCTTCCTCCTCGTACAGCCAGCAGGCCACCTTGTGGCCCTGACCATGGGCACGAAACGGCGGAGCTTTCTCCTTGCATATTTGCATACAACATTCACAGCGTTCGTGAAAATGGCAGTTGTTTTCCAGATCAAGCGGGTTGGGCACCTGGCCCGGTATCGAATAAAGCCTCTCCTGTCTTTGATTGATCACGGGTTTGGCTTTCAGCAGTCCCTGTGTATACGGGTGCTTCGGACTCTTGAACAGATCGAACACCGAAGCTTCCTCAATGACATTTCCGGCATACATCACCACCACATAATCGGCCATTTCAGCCACAACCCCCAGGTCATGCGTAATCAGCATAATCGAGGTCTTCATCTTGTCCTTCAGGTCACGCATCAAATCCAGAATCTGTGCTTGAATGGTCACATCCAGCGCCGTGGTTGGCTCATCCGCGATCAGCAGCTTGGGATTGCAGCTCAGGGCAATCGCAATCATGATGCGCTGCCGCATGCCGCCGCTCAGCTCATGCGGGTAGGATTTGAAAATCATTTCCGGCCGAGAAATCCCCACCAGCCTGATCAGTTCAATTGCGCGTTCCTTTGCTTCCCTGTTGCTCATCAGCGTATGCATCAACAGCGGCTCCATAATCTGCTCGCCGATCGTTAATACGGGATTCAGTGAGGACATGGGCTCCTGAAAAATAATGGAGATCTCATTGCCGCGAATTCTCTGCATCTGCTTCATATTCAATGACAGCAGATTCTGTCCCTCAAACCAGATTTCCCCTGCGGAACTATGGGGGGAGTCAAGCAGACGCATCATCGTCATGGCCGTAACACTCTTGCCGCAGCCGGATTCACCCACGACACACAGCGTCTCGCCTTCCCTGATTTTAAAGCTGACATCATTGACGGCTTTGACGACTCCGTTCGAGGTATGAAAATGGGTTTTCAAATGACGAAATTCAACCAGTGCATTCTCCATAAACGTCGTCTCCTTCCCGGGAATAACCTCAGCCGCAGTTTATCATTTCATTTTGGGATCCAGCGCGTCACGCAGCCCGTCACCGATCAGATTGATCGCTACGACGGTAATCAATATACACATGCCTGGCGGAACCCAGAGCCATGGACGTTTACGGAAATCGATCAGGTTGTCGGCAGCCGAAATCATATTGCCCCATGAGGGAGTAGGCGGAACGACCCCGATGCCGAGAAAGCTCAGCGCCGATTCGGTAATAATGGCCCCCGCGACGCCCAGTGTAGCCGCAACGACAATGGTCGGAATCGTATTGGGCAGAAGATGGCGGAAAATTTTGCGGCGGTCACGAAGACCGAGCGCTTCAGTAGCCTGCATAAACTCCTGCTCACGAAGCGTCAGAATTTGTCCTCTCACAAGCCGGGAAAGTGTAGTCCAGCGTAAAGCACCGATAATCAGCATCAGAAAAAAGATACGGTTCGCCGGGTCAACCTTCAAATCCGACAGCACCGCTCCCAGAATAATCAACAGCGGCAGCTCAGGCAGGGACATGAAAATATCGGCGATACGCATAATCAACGTATCTGCTGTTCTCCGGTAAAAGCCGGCGAGTGCCCCTAGCGTCGCACCAATCACTACAGCGATCGCTGTTGCAACCAGTCCAACGGTCAATGAAATTTGGCCTGCCAGCATCGTCCGCAGCAGGATGTCTCTGCCCAGCTTATCCGTGCCAAGCCAATGAGCGGCGCTCGGCGCTTCGTTCTTGCTGGCCAGACTGTAGTCATTCACTTTGTAAGGCGACAGCGAGGGGCCGATAAAACTGACCAGCACCATGATGACCAGGATCACCAGCCCCATGAGAGCCAGCCGGTTGCGTATGAAGCGCCGCATCGCCATTTTCCATGGCGACTCTTCACGGCGCACGGGAGTCTTTGAATTCATTTCAACAGATACCGTTTCACTGGACAACCAAATCCCTCCTATCGTCAAAGATAAGCTTGAAGCCATCTATTCCGCTCAAAGCTTTACTTTAGGCGAATGCGCGGATCCGCCACCCCATACAGAACATCAGACAGCAGGTTGCCGAGCAGCGTCAGAATGGCCAAAAAAATGGTGAAGCCCAGCATAAACGGATAATCCCGCATCGTGATTGATTCCAGATAGACCTGCCCGACACCCGGCCAGACGAATACCTTCTCCAGAATAATGGCCCCTCCGAACAGGGCCGGCAGCTCGAAGCCCAGCAGTGTAATGGCCGGAATGAGCGCGTTGCGCAAAGCATGCTTGAAGATGACGGTCCGTTCCTTCAAGCCCTTGGCCCGTGCGGTCCGAATGTAATCCTGACGGATGACCTCAAGCATGCTGGTGCGGAAATAACGGGTCAGGCTGCCAGTACTAAGCATCGTTAATACGAGAACAGGCAAAAACATATGCTCCGCCACATCCAGCACATAAGCCCAGCTGCCCGCATGACTTTGCCCTGCCGTGGTCATTCCCCCAACCGGGAAAAGGCCCAGATCAAGCGCAAATATTTTGATCAGCAAGAGGCCTATGAAAAAGGACGGCAATGACATGCATAAGAAAATAAAAAGCGTCACAAGCTTATCAAACAGCGAATATTGGAACTTGGCGGAAAACACGCCGGCAAATACGGCGATAATCCAGCTAAAGATCAGACTGAAAAAGGCGATAATCACGGAGTTCCATACATAATTGTTGATCACCTGGGTGACCGGCTGCTTGTGCTGCAGGGATTCTCCCATATTGCCCTGCAGCATATTGCCCGCCCATATGAAATACCGCTTGTATTCCGGCTGATCCAGGCCGTAAATATGCCGGAGCTGGGCCTCCTTCTCTGCCGTCATGTTCGGATTGCCCCTGCCCGTAATGTAATCTCCCGGCACCATCGCAGAGATCGCGAACACGATGATGGAGATGCCGATCAGGGTAGGGATCATCTGCAGCAGTCTCCGTACGATATACTGCTTCATGGCAAGATACCTCCCGGCTCATAAGTGATATGCCCAGCCCGTTGTGAGCTGAGCATATAAGGGTTTTTCCGACTATTGGGCAATCTCCACACTGTACAAGCTATTCATAAATTCCTTAAAGGGAGAAATATCAAATCCGGACAGACGTCCGTTGATCGGCCACATATCCCGGCGCTGATAGAGGAAGATGACCGGCAAATCCTTGTTCAGCTCCTGATAAAGCTGTTTATACAGATCTTTACGCTTTTCCTGATTCAGTTCTTTCTTGGCAGCGAGTGTCAGTTCATCCACCTTGGTGTTGGAATAACCGATATCATTCTGGGCCCCGTCGGTAATATAGACAGTCGCATCCGGGTCGGGCGTAAGACTCCAAGCCGCAAAAAACATATCGAAGTTGCCTGTGTCTTTTTTGTCCATGATCGCGTTAAAGTCCAGCGTCTCGGACGTGAGATCAATGCCCAGCTCCTTGTAATTGTTCGTCATGATCGGCAGCAGCGCATCGATCACCGGGTTGTCGGCGGTGGCAGAGAAATTAATCTTGAACTTCTCACCATCTTTCTCACGGATTCCATCCGCGCCAGCCTTCCAGCCTGCCTGATCCAGCAGCTGTTTGGCTTTCTCCATATCGAACGGATAAGTTTCGATCCCTTCATCCGTGTACGACCAGGACGCTGTGGATTGCGGAATGTTCAGCACGTTGGCGTAAGGCCCATATACCCCTTGCACAATTTCTTCGCGGTTCAAGCCAATCGTCAGTGCCTGGCGGACCAGCGGGTCCTGGAATTTCTTCTCTTTGTGGTTAAAGGCAATATATCCATAACCATTGGTCGGCAGAATATTTACATTCAAAAATCCGAGTGAAGTCAGCTCTTCCACGTTATCTTCGGTAACGGTAATGTTATCCATATCCGTTTCACCCGTTTGCAGCATGGTTAAGCTGGTGCCTTCTGTAGTAGTCTTGAAGATTACAGTTTTCACCTTCGGAGCGCCTTTGAAGTAGTTCGGGTTAGCTTCCAGGACGACTTCCTGGCCTGGTGAGAAGCCTTTCAGCACATATTGCCCGGAACCGATCGGTTTGCTGTGCAGCGCCTTGATGCCGTCCAATTTGCCTTTGCTGTAATTCTTGCCGTAATAGCTTTCAGGCATCACCGGCAAATCCCCAAGGAAGTCCCTTGTATATGCCGTCGCCTCTGTTACAGTAATCTCAATGGTGTTGTCGTCAATAACTTTAACGCCCGATATGTCCTTGGCGTCTCCTTCAAAATAATCCCGGCCACCTGCGATGTTAAAGGCCAGCGCATCGATCTCCCCATCATATGCCGGATCATGCAGTACCTTCAGCACAAAGGCAAAATCTTTAGCTGTTACGGGTGTACCATCACTATAGGTGACCCCCGGTTTCAGATGAAACGTGTATTTAAGACCGTCCGCGGAAACGTCAACACTTTCCGCAAGATTCTCTGTGTATGTACCGTCCTTCTCTACAAGCAATAACGTATCAAATATTGCTCTTGCTACATAATCGTCATATACAGTTTGGCGGAATAGCGGATTAAATACCCCTTTCGGAGCTGTCATACCTACAACAACCGTATCCGCACGCTTTTTCGCCAAATCCGGATTCAGCGACATATCTGTTGCTTCAATGACCCCTTCACTTACAGGCTCAGTTGCTTCGTTTGTCTGGGTGCCCTCTGACGCAGGTTCAGCAGGATCAACAGTTTGGGCCTCTCCCCCGCCCCCCAATGCGCAGGCTGTCAGCATCGAGCCGATCAGAGCAATCATCAACACCATATAAAACCATTTTCTCATGTTTGGCATGCGGTAATTTCCCCCTCCTGTAAGCATGGACGACTTACACGGTAATTTGGGCCCACGAGCGAAATGAAGCTGCAGGCAAAAGAAGGTGAAGCACAGTCTTTGGACTTGACCACAATAGATGAAAAAATGCCCCATCTGCAAAAAAGCGGGGAACTGTAAATAAAGCTGATCTCATATGGATTCCTGGTGATTGTCGTGAATAAAGCTGGGTACCGTACCTTCCCACCTCCTCTACTCTTGTTGTAAGGAACCGTGACCTATAAACCGTTGGTCAATTAGAATAAACAGCATACCTTATCCGCTAATTATGAACATCTTACAGTGTCAATTTACTTTACGTCAACATATTTTTTTGAAGGCTTAAGTTAATTTTATTTATAAAAATTGGAATTTTTATGTATAAAACAAATCTGACTTCATATATAAATAACATGTATATTACATGTATTGTTAAAATATCGGTCTTGTATAAACTTAAAATGTTGGAAAATGGGATGAATTAGTCTAGAAGTTGTAGTGGAATTCTGCGAAGTTCATGCTGTATGAATGAAAAATTGGTTAGGATTGGATTAGTAATAACTTACAATGCCATGTAACTTCTGTCAAGCATGTTTATACAGCAAAAAGGCGCCCTCTTATAAGAGGACGCCTTGGTGTTTGCTGATATGCTCTTACTCCGTAGTGTAAGGAAGCAGAGCGATTTGACGGGAACGTTTGATTGCGATAGTCAGCATGCGCTGGTATTTCGCACTTGTTCCAGTCACACGGCGAGGCAGGATTTTACCGCGCTCGCTGATGAATTTTTTCAGCAGTTCAGTATCTTTATAGTCAATGTGAGTAATTTTGTTCACAGTGAAGTAGCATACTTTACGACGCTTGTTGCGACCGCGACGAGCTGGTCTTTTGTTGTCGTCTCCGCCTTCTCTTTGTCTGAAGCCCATTCTGTGTCAGTCCTTTCGTTTTAAAATGGCAAATCATCGTCCGAAATATCAATCGGCTTACCGTCATCGGAAAAAGGATCCTGATTGTTACGCGCATAATTCCCGTTCCCGCGTCCGCCGCCTCCATAAGAAGGCTCCTCACGCATAGCTCCGCCACCGCTGCTGTTGCCACCGCCTTCGCGGTTCGACTCCAGGAAACGTACATTATCAGCAACTACTTCGGTAACGTAAACCCGTTTACCTTCGTTGTTCTCATAATTCCGTACCTGAATGCGTCCTTCAACAGCCGTCAGACGGCCTTTACGAAGATAGTTGGCGCAGGTTTCCGCAAGCTGGCGCCAGGTCACGACCGGAATGAAATCCGCTTCCCGCTCCCCGCCTTGACTTGTAAACGGCCGGTCTACAGCCAGAGTAAACTGGGTTACTGCCACACCGGATGGTGTATAACGCAGTTCCGGATCTTTGGTTAACCGACCAATCAGAATAACACGGTTCAACAATCTAATCCCCTCCTTTGAACGTTGTGCAATTACATCACCAGACGCTTATTAAGCAACGTCGTTTGTAATGAGATAACGAATTACTTCGTCAGAAATTTTCATTTGACGCTCCAGCTCGGCAACTACAGCAGGTTCTGCTGTAAAGTTAACGAGAACGAAGGAACCATCACGAAACTTCTGGATCTCATACGCAAGACGGCGTTTAGTAACGTCATGTTTTGTAACCTCACCACCGCCGTTGGAGATGATGCCTTGGAACTTCTCGACTGCAGCCTGCAGGGCTTCCTGATCGATGTCAGGGCGAACAATGTACATCACTTCGTATTTGCGCATTTCATACACCTCCTTATGGACATAAGGCCCTCAATCTTGGTTGAGAGCAAGGAACGAGCCTAAACTCGCACCAAAACAGTATACCAGATGGGTACTCCCATTGCAACTCTAAAACACATGTTATCCTCCAGTACGGGCAAAATACGTGGGGAGCTTTCAAATCCAAATTTCAAGCGATAAAAGGAGGTTTGCCACATGGGTGAAAAAACCGAATTTGAACCAGGGGACAAAGCACCAAACAATGGAGTTTATATGGAGGTCGGAGAAGCCAGCTTCCATACGGAAATCACCAATCCGCAGCAGGTAAAGCTCCACAGGGGAGATACATTCCCCGAAACAACAAATAAAGACCGCAAATGGAAAAAGAAAACGAAAGCACGGGTGCATTAATTCATTATGTATAATGAGCTTCCTCTCTGCTCATAATATTATCAGGCGGTGCAGCAGAGAGGTGTGGTTCCGTTGGACGACGTAGCCGGACATGACTGTTGGAGGATCGGCTCCAGACATTAGAAGCAGCAGAAAGTGCTTTTAGCACGGTATTGCCAGGCAATACACTGGGTTTCAGGATGTTAGGGAAAGATCAAAATCCATTTATGCACCGCCGGATGGAAAGAGGACCTTTATGGTCCTCTTTCTTGATGTTTATTACTTCCTATGGTAGAATTTAGTCAACTTTACTTAGTTTGAATAGACTAATCAAGCAAATTATACATATTTGATGACGGGGGTTATCCAATGAGCATTTCCCGTGTTTTGAAGTGGATTTCCGGTATTCTGGAGCTTGGATTGGCCCTACCCATCATTGGCGGCTCCATCGTGATTTTCTCGGGTTACAGCGCACTTGGATTTATGTTTGTACTGCATCTGGTTACCGTTATATTATCTGTTCGTAATCAGGAGCCCGCTTATGGATCTTTATTTGGGATCGTTACTTCCCTGCTTGCCTGGATTCCGGTAGTTGGCTGGCTGCTGCATCTTATTGCAGGCATTTTATGTATTATTACAGCAATCAAAAAATCCCCGCGGTACAATTATCCGCCCAACCAGTTCTAATCGTATTTTTACAGCTAATTTCAAAGGAGTGTCCCGAAAGCGCATTGGCCTGGGGCACTCCTTTTGTATGTTGTGAGAGCAAGTATCCCACTGTTCTCAACGATTAGTCCTTACACAGCCGCCCCACTGGTAATTTCGTTAATTGAGTCCACTTCCGGCAAATAGATGCAAAAAGACCTTCCGGCTTAACCGAAAGGTCTTATACTTGATAATATAAAACGGAAAGAGTGGGATTCGAACCCACGCACGCCTTGCGACGCCTAGCTGATTTCGAGTCAGCCCCCTTGGACCTCTTGGGTACCTTTCCGCAGCAAAATTGATTGTACCATAGTATCCACAAAATTGCAACTAAAAAGTAAATCCAGGGGCTGACAAATTTCACATGGATTCAGTTGAATTCGTCTCTTCCGCTGCAGAGCGCAGCACTTTTCTCATGTTTTTTTCAAACTTTGCGCGCGGAATTAACACACTATGCTTGCATCCCACGCATTTAATGCGGATATCCATACCCATTCGAATGATCTCCATTTCATTGCTTCCGCAAGGATGCGGTTTTTTCATCTGCACGATATCTCCCAGTTGGAATACTTTACGCTCCATTTTCCCGCTCCTCCTTAACTTCTTTTGCGGCAGCCATTTCCTGAACAGCCTCTTCCCCTTCAAAGGCTTTTCGAACCTCTGTCTGAATTTCTCTTTGCACCACCGCATTTGTATTCGGACGGCATTCCGCTACCACCCTGATCACATATTCAGCCGTCGTCATGGATTGAACACCCAACACGTCCGGAGGAGATGTCACTTTGTAATTTCGTTCCTGAATGCCCTCTACAGCTTTTTTCACTAATTCGATAGCCTCTTTGAGGCTTTTCTCCGTCTTAACGGGGACATCCACCACGGCTAATGAATTGGTTATGGAGAAGTTGGTTACTGTAGTAATCAGCCCGTTAGGGATAATATACACCTCTCCCTGCCAGTTTACCATCCTTGTCGTCCGCAGTCCGATAACCTCCACCGTTCCCTTATAGGTACCTGTCTGAATAACATCACCTACTGCAAACTGATCCTCAAGTATAATGAAAAAACCCGTAATTACATCTTTAACCAGGCTCTGCGCTCCGAAGCCGACTGCCAAACCGATAACCCCGGCACCAGCGATCAGGGGGGCCAGATCAATACCCATTTGGGATAAAACAAGCATGATCAGAATAAAGTTAAATACTACAGCCACTACATTTTTAAGCAGCTCGCCGATCGTGGTCATTCGCCGGCTATTTAGATGAATTCTAGCTCCCTCACGCTTTTCCATCATCTTATCAATCAATTTATAAATAATGCGCATCCCAATCCGGGCAATGAGATAAATGACGGCTATCTTCAAACAGACATACAAGAAATTAGTCCACATGCCGATATCGGTCATCCATGCCCAGAATTGATCCTTCCATTGAACAGCCTGCTTTACCGCTTGATCTGGAGTTTCTATACCATTGTTGTTCAGGAACTGCTGCAGCATACTGTTCTCCATCCTCCCTCTTGGCTCAGCTTCTTCATTATTAACCCTGCAGCTTTAAGTTTTAACAAGCTTATTCTCTCTACCGTTCCAAGTATAAAAACATAAAGTATTCCATATACTAGTTACTACTATATTCATGCAGGAAAGGAAGATATCATGAATCCTTCGTCCAGCTCCGTCTCCAAATCAGAGCCATCCAGTCTTAAAATACCATACACCGATCCCGGAATCCAATCTGCCATAATCCACCGTTTATTATTTCACCTTCACCAAGCCCACAGTCTGAAACACCTGGTTATTGTCTGTGTCGGAACGGACCGGTCTACAGGAGACGCCTTGGGACCGCTGGTTGGGACAAGTCTTGCCAAATGGAAAAGTCCGCTCTTTCATTTGTACGGCACACTTGATGAACCGGTGCATGCTGTAAATTTGCAGGAAACATTAGACAAGATTCATTGTCTTCATGAAGACCCTTTTATTATCGGCATTGATGCCTGTCTGGGGCAAAGCTCCAGCGTTGGCTGTGTCCAGGTAGCTGAAGGGCCTCTGCGGCCTGGAGCTGGTGTAAATAAAGAATTGCCGCCTGTCGGCAATATCCATTTGACTGGTATTGTAAACGTAGGCGGCTTTATGGAATATTTTGTTTTGCAAAACACCAGACTCAGTCTGGTTATGAAACTCTCGGATATTATTTCCAAAAGCTTGTACTCAGCTATTACAGAGTGGCATTACCGTTCTGTGCCTGTTGCTGCGCAAGAGAAATAGCTTCCTTTTCTTCATCAGACAGTAAGTAGGAGGATGTGCCGCTTTCCACCGGCTTGGCGTATACATAGGATCCATCCCTGTTGTAGATGCCTGTCAGCACCATTCCACTGCTTTCCTGATCCAGCAAAGCCAGTGAGAAGCTTAGCTCTCCTCCCCGTTCGTTAAAAGCATTGTAACGGATCATCCCGATATTGGCTTTCATACCTTTCATCCGCCCCCGAAGGGCATCCATCATGGAACGGTTTTTCTGCTGTTCATCCTCAATGGCATCCATTTGCACCTTTAAATCAATTAACAGTGTTTCCAAATCATCCACACCGCTGCCCGACATCATAACCTCATATTTACGGCGCATTTTTCGCAGCTTTGCCCCTTGCACCATCACTATGATAAGCAGGATTAATATAACTAATGTGATTCCCGCAATGAACAAGGATAATTGTTCCATAATTAGACCGTTTAATTCAGCCATTTGCTGCTTCTACCCCTCTGCCTTGTAAAATTGTCCCGCTTTGCGCATACGGCTTAATATCCATATTCAGACACAACAATGACATATCCCTTCCAGCTTACGATGGAGGTTGATATGTCATTTTGCTTCGTTTTTGCAGCCTCTATTTTTGATCTTCCATTATTTACTGCAATAGCTCTAGCAATCTTTCGAGATCCTGTTGACTGTAATAGTTCAATTCAATTTTCCCTTTATCTTTATTATGTTTAATCCTTACCGTTGTTTTAAATCTCTCACGCAAGCTCTCTTCCACATTTTCAATATAAGGATCTTTCTTTTTCTTCTTCAGTTTGCTTTTGTCGTCATCCTTTTTATGGTCCAGGTTTTGAACTGCTTGCTCCAGCTCTCGGACACTCCAATGCTGGTCAATACACTGCTTCGCAAGCTGCTTAAGAACCTGCTCATCCTTTAGGCCCACAATAGCTCTGGCATGTCCCATTGATAATGTTCCACGTGAAACATAGTCCTTCACCTCATCAGGAAGGGAAAGCAGTCTAAGGAAATTTGCAATGTGGGAACGTGATTTACCGACCTTCATGGATAATTCTTCTTGTGTAAGAGAGAATTGCTCCATCAAGCCCTGATATGCCACCGCCACTTCCATTGCATTCAGGTTTTCCCTTTGGATATTTTCGATAAGAGCAATCTCCATGACCTGTTGGTCAGTAAAGTTTCGAACTACAGCTGGGATCGTGGTATTACCGCAATATTGGGAAGCTCTAAAGCGGCGTTCACCGGCAATAATCTCGTATCCTTTCAGGACACTTCTTACGATAATAGGCTGAATTACACCATGTTGACGAATGGACTCAGCCAGCTCCTTAATCGCCTCCTCCTCAAAAGTTTTGCGTGGTTGGTAAGGATTGGCACGGAGCTGTGTCAGCGGAATATCCACTACCTTATCGTCATCACTGACCGAAAGGGATGGAATCAGGGCATCAAGGCCTTTCCCAAGTCTTTTACTCATAGGAAACCACTTCCTTTGCCAATTCAATATATACTTCCGCTCCACGTGAACGGGGGTCGTAGGTGATGATGGATTGGCCGTGCGATGGCGCCTCACTTAAACGAACATTACGCGGAATAATCGTTTGATAAACTTTGTTTTGAAAATATTTTTTGACTTCCTCGATCACCTGGATGCCAAGATTCGTACGAGCGTCGAACATCGTTAAAAGCACACCCTCGATCTGCAGCGAAGTATTCAAATGCTTCTGAACGAGTCTTACCGTATTTAACAGCTGGCTCAACCCCTCCAATGCATAATACTCGCACTGGATTGGGATAATGACCGAATCAGCGGCTGTCAAAGAATTGAGTGTCAGAATACCCAAAGACGGCGGGCAATCAATCAAAATATAATCATACTTGTTCTTTACAAGCTGCAGAGACTTCTTCAGTCGAAGCTCACGGGAAATCGTGGGCACCAGCTCAATTTCGGCACCAGCCAACTGAATGGTGGCTGGGATAATATCCAGACCTTCCACCTGCGTAGGCGTTATTGCTTCATTGGGATCAACCTCATTAATGAGCACATCATATATACAGTTAGGGACATCAGCTTTGTTGATGCCTACTCCGCTTGTTGTGTTGCCCTGCGGGTCAATATCCACGAGCAGTACCCGTTTGCCGAGGGAAGCAAGTCCGGCGCCCAAATTAACGGAAGTCGTCGTCTTACCTACTCCGCCCTTTTGATTCGCTACGGCTATAATTTTGGACAATTCGTTCACCTCATAATTTAATAGGGGGTCTCTAGTGTTATAACTTGTTCATTTGTACGCAGACGAGCTGTAGACAGAAAAAGCGGCAATCGCTGCCGCTTTTTTTTTAGATATCAGAAAGTATAAACTTCTTGGAATAATCCTCCTGATATCGCAAGAAAAACTACTGCTAAATGCGGTCTGGCTTCTGTGAATGTACGTCGATAAACGTTTTTCTTATGGTTATAGAATTTATAAGAATTCAGCAGAGCTGAACAATTCTATAACCTCAAGAAAAACTACTGCGAAACACGGTCTGTCTTCTGTGAATGTGCGTCGACAGAAGTTTTTCTTACGGTTCAATTACTCATTTGCGTTTAGGTATATGGATAACGATTTCGTAGTGGTCTTCATTGTCAGTTTCTTTTGTTTTGATATCCAGACCGGAGCCGGATACCATATCAATAGACTGTCTGATCGTATTTAATGCTAGACGAACATCCTTGGTAAACGAAATACGTTTCGATTTTTTAATTTTGGAAGCTTCTTTATAATAAGCAATTCTTGCCTCCGTCTGCTTTACATTCAGTTCTTTGGATATAATTTCGGAAAGCACTTTCTGCTGCAGTTCCTCATTGTCCAAAGAAAGCAAAGCACGGGCATGCCTTTCGGAAATGCTGCGCTCCATAAGCGCTGTCTTGGCGGCTTCCGGCAGATTCAACAAACGAATTTTGTTGGCGATGGTGGATTGGCTTTTACCAAGGCGCTGGGCAAGACTCTCCTGAGTGAGTTGATGCAGGTCAATCAACTTCTGATACGCTACAGCTTCTTCAATAGCTGTAAGCCCTTCCCGCTGCAAATTTTCAATTAATGCAATGGAAGCGGCCTGCGAATCATTAAATTCCCGGACAATCGCCGGTATGCTGTCCATGCCAAGCTTGGTTACCGCACGCCAGCGCCGTTCGCCCGCAATAATCTCGTAACGGCCATCTCGGACTCGAACGACGATCGGCTGAATTACGCCATGTGTTTTAATCGTCTGGCATAACTCATCAATCTTCTCGTCATCAAAGATTGTTCTGGGCTGGTAAGGGCTGCTTACAATATCATGGATCGGGATATTCTTGACCTCGTCCCCACTTGTACGCTCAGTAAAACCAAACAGCTTTGAAAATTGTTCTTTCATTCCGTATAATACCACCTAATTTCAAAATGGACATATCTCTGTGCCTGCCAATTATTGGCCATCCCCACTTACTCAATGCTGCCAATTTCAGGCGGTGTGAAATACAAAAACGGTTACTTCTATTCTATCACTTTTTTGTCTATAATCCTATCTGTTCCAGTGCATGCTTTTCTCTTTTGCAACTATTATCCTATTATAAATGAAGATTCTCAAAGAAGTCCTTTGTCAAGAGGCATCATTATGTGTGTTGTGAGGCACTCCGAGAACGAAGCATTCCTGCAATCGCTGTTGACCCCTAATTTCCATTATATTTTTTAGCGGTAGAAATTCGGTGCCAAAGGCGAACGCTCCGCTTTTCCGGAATCGCTTCGTCCTCTCAGCTGCTGCGTGCATATCCCTACTTTTAACAACCACTAAAAGATTGCTTTTTGGGAAGAGCTCCTTTGATACCTGCTATTACATAAGGTACAAACAGAGTGCCCTTATCTAGACTTAATCTCTTATACTCATCAGAAATATCAATTTAATTCAAAAAAGAAAAACCGTGCTTAGTGGAAGTTTTATTCGCGATTAAAGGATAAGGGCTGAATCCTTCGAAATAATACATTCTTGTATCTTAAGAAAACAATCAGTCGCAGTACTTCTACAGGTAAATAGATCGTATTTGGTTTTCCTTGCGATTAAAGTGAGGTAGGAAACTCCTCTACACAAGAAATCACATTGGGAAAATCCCCCTATGGATAAGGACGATTCATGTTTCACAAAAAATTACTACTTAGCCCTTGACCTGCCGAATTGATATGTAAGATGTTATTTATATGATAATATAAAACCAAAAAGAGGGAATGTTTCACGTGAAACACTCCCTCTTGATTTTAGTTTTTGATTAACGGCATTTTCAACGGTGTTCCAGGTTTTCTTGGATATTTACGAGGGGTATCACCCGTTTTGTCGATCAGGATAATATGTCTGGCGGATTCCTCGACTGGTAATTGAAAAGCTTGAACCTCTCTCACTTTGCCATTCAACTCCTTCAGGCTGAAAGCTGCCTCCTGCAGCTCCTCCGCAGGATCGCTTCCTTTCATGGCGGCAAAGGTTCCTCCCTTGCGTACAAAAGGAAGGCAGAATTCATTGAGCACAGCGAGCCTTGCAACTGCTCGGGCGGTAACCAAGTCATAGCTGTCACGATAACCTGACTTACGGGCCACTTCTTCCGCCCTTCCATGAATCAGTTCGATTTGTTGAAGCCCTGCTGTTTCACAAAGATGCTGCAAATAGTTGATCCGCTTTTGCAGGGAATCAATAATGGTCAGCTTGAGATGCGGAAAGCAGATTTTCAAGGGTATGCCCGGAAAACCGGCACCGGAGCCGATATCAGCCACGCTTGCAACCTGAGTCATATCGGTGTAAAAGGCCAGCGATATCGAGTCATAAAAATGCTTCGTATATACCGCTTCACGTTCCGTGATTCCGGTCAGATTCATCTTTTCATTCCAATCGACCAGTTCCCGGAAATAAATCTCAAACTGTTCAAGCTGCCGGTCATCAAGGCTAATGCCATGCCCCGCAAGTCTCTCCTGGAATTGCTGCTGAATAACATCCGTCATTGCGCTCTTGCCGCCTTCACCCGGTTATAATGCTCCAAATATACAAGCAGAATGGAAATATCCGCAGGAGTTACCCCGGAAATCCGGGAAGCCTGCCCAATGGAAACGGGACGAATTTTGTTCAATTTCTGCTTGGCTTCCATGGCAAGGCCCTGGATATCATTGTAATCAATGTCCTCAGGCAGCTTCTTCTTCTCCATCTTTTGCAGACGCTCTACATGCTGAAGCTGTTTCTCAATATAACCGGCGTACTTGATCTGAATTTCTACCTGTTCTTTCATTTCTTCATCCAGCTCCAGCGGAGAAGGTGAAATTTGCTCGATTTGCGCGTAACCAACTTCCGGACGACGCAGCATGTTCAGCAAATTGCTTCCATCCTGAATAGGTGCCGAGCCCGCCTCTTCCAGCATGGCATTCACTTCTGACGGACGAACCTTCACGGAAGCGAGACGTTCGACCTCCTGCTCCACTTTGTTTCTCTTATCCAGGAAACTTTGGTAACGTTCCTCAGTGATCAAACCAATTTCATAGCCGACTGGCGTCAAACGCAGATCCGCATTATCATGACGAAGCAGCAAGCGGTACTCTGCACGTGAAGTCAACAGGCGGTAAGGCTCATTGGTTCCTTTGGTCACCAGGTCATCGATCAATACGCCAATGTAGCCTTGGGAACGGTCCAAAATAACCGGTTCTTTACCTTGTACCTTACGGGCGGCATTAATGCCTGCCATAATCCCCTGCCCTGCCGCTTCTTCATAACCGGAAGTGCCGTTGATTTGCCCAGCTGTGAACAGACCCGGAAGGCGCTTTGTTTCCAGCGAAGGACGCAGTTGAGTGGGCACGATAGCGTCATATTCAATAGCGTAACCATTACGCATCATTTGCACATTTTCCATCCCTGGAATGGAACGGAGCACGGCCAGCTGCACATCTTCAGGCAAGCTTGTGGAAAGACCTTGGACATAATACTCTGAGGTATTCTTTCCTTCAGGCTCCAGGAAAATTTGATGTTTCGATTTATCCGCGAAACGAACAACTTTATCCTCAATCGAAGGACAGTAGCGCGGGCCTGTTCCTTCAATGACACCGGAGAACATCGGCGCACGATGCAGGTTGTCATTGATAATTTGATGCGTTACCTCCGAAGTGTAAGTGAGCCAGCAAGGCAGCTGCTCATTGTTGGAGGATTTTGTTTCATAAGAGAAAAACTTCGGCTTCTCATCACCAGGCTGAATCTCTGTTTTGCTGAAATCAATGCTGTCTTTATGCACACGCGGCGGTGTACCTGTTTTGAAACGAACCAGCTCAAAGCCGAGCTCGCGCAGGTTCTCTGCCAAACGTACAGATGGCTGCTGGTTGTTCGGGCCGCTTTCATACATCAGCTCACCCATAATAATTTTACCGCGCAGGTAGGTACCTGTTGTCAGCACCACAGCATTCGCCCGGTATTCCGTACCTGTCTTTGTAATGACACCGACGCACTGACCATCTTCAACGATCAGCTCTTCCACCATACCTTGACGCATCGTCAGGTTAGGCTCCAGCTCCAGCGTCTCTTTCATTGTATGCTGATAAGAAAACTTATCGGCCTGCGCACGCAGCGCATGAACGGCCGGTCCTTTACCGGTATTCAGCATCCGCATCTGAATAAAAGTTTTATCAATATTGCGCCCCATTTCCCCGCCCAGCGCATCGATTTCACGCACGACATGGCCTTTGGCCGGGCCGCCGATCGACGGGTTGCAAGGCATGAACGCTACCATATCCAGGTTAATTGTAATCATAAGTGTCTTAACACCCATTCGGGCCGCCGCAAGTGCCGCTTCAACTCCAGCGTGTCCGGCACCTACAACAATGACATCATAGCTGCCGCCATGGTATCCCATTTCTTTCTCCTCCTTTAATATGCCGGAAATGTCCGGTAAATAAATTGATGAAAATATATGAACAGGCCAGCAGGCCCTTTGCGCTTCTGAAAAAACTTACTTGCCCAGACAGAACTGGGAGAAAATTTGGTCAATCAGTGCATCATGCGCCGTATCGCCCACAATCTCGCCTAATTGCTCCCAAGCAAGACGCACATCAATTTGAATCATGTCAATCGGCACAAACTGATCCGCTGCCTCATAAGCATCCTGCAGTGACTGTTTCGCCTTTTTAAGCAGCGCAATATGTCTTACATTGCTTACATAAGTCATGTCGGCAGATTCCAGCTTGCCGCTGAAGAACAGCTTGGATATGCCCTCTTCCAGCATTTCAAGCCCCTGCTCTTCCTTCACCGACATTGGAATGATAAGCTCTTCGGGGAAATACCGAAGCAGAATGTCCCTGTCCACCTGGGAAGGTAAGTCCATTTTATTCATAATGACAATCGCTTGTCTACCGCGGATTTGTTCCATTAATTCCAGCTCATCCTGATGCAAGGGCTCGCTGGCGTTAATCACCATCAAAATCAGGTCCGCTTCGCTCACCGCGTTCTTGGAACGCTCCACCCCGATCTGTTCGACCACATCCATCGTCTCCCGGATACCGGCGGTATCCAACAGCCGCAGCGGAATATTGCGGATCGTTACATACTCCTCAATGACATCCCGTGTAGTCCCTGGAATGTCCGTTACGATCGCCTTTTCCCCTTGCACCAATGTGTTGAGCAGCGACGACTTGCCCACATTCGGCCGTCCCACAATGGCAGTTGTTATGCCTTCACGGAGAATTTTCCCCTGCTCCGCCGTCTGCAGCAGCCGGTCGATTTCAGCCATCACTTCACTGCTTTTTTCCTTGATGAACTGGGAGGTTAACGATTCCACATCATGCTCGGGGTAATCGATATTCACCTCGATATGCGCCAGCGTCTCTACCAGCGTATGACGCAGCTTGCGGATTTTAGAAGACAGCATGCCGTCTACCTGCTTCAATGCAATCGAGAACGCCTTATCGGATTTGGACCGGATCAGATCGATAACCCCTTCCGCCTGGCTGAGGTCAATTCGTCCGTTCAGGAAAGCACGTTTTGTAAATTCTCCCGGCTCGGCCAGCCGGATGTTCTGCTGCAGCAGCAGATCCATCACCCTCTTGACTGCCACAATCCCGCCGTGGGAGCTTATTTCCACTACATTTTCCATCGTGAAAGAGCGCGGCGCCAGCATGACCGTTACCAGCACCTCTTCCACCTTTTCTCCGTTCTCCGGATTCAGAATATGGCCGTAATGCACCGTGTGCGACAGGGCATGTGTCAACGGGGTTTTGCTTTTGAAAATACGTTCCACTTCCACTACAGCGTTCGGACCGCTGACACGAATCACAGCAATCCCGCTCTCTCCAACAGCCGTGGAAATGGCTGCAATTGTATCGCTAAGCATACAGCTTTCACCTCTTTCTTAAAGAAAATCATGTATAACTTCACGCCATTCATATCTCGAAAAAAAGCAATGGCCTCTGCGTGATGCAGAAAGCCATTGCAATCCTTTTACTTCTTGGCAATAACGACGCGCCGGTTCGGCTCGTCCCCCTTACTGAAGGTTCTTACTTCGGCGTGCCGCTGCAGCGCCGCATGAATCGTCTTGCGTTCATTGGGAGGCATGGGCTCCAGGATGACTTCCTTGCCTGTCCGGGCCACCTGGGCAGCGAGCCGTTCCGCAAGGTTCTCCAGCGTCTTCTGACGGCGCAGCCGGAAGTTTTCAGCATCCAGCACAATTTTAACATAGCCGTCTGCATGGCGGTTGGCCACAATATTCGTTAAATATTGAAGCGCATCAAGCGTTTGGCCGCGGCGCCCGATGAGCATGCCCAGATCGGATCCGGAAATATCCATTATGCTCTCATCCTTGCCGTGGCGCAGCTCCACCTCTACCTCAAGTCCCATTCCCGCAGCCGTCTCGCGTACAAACCGCACGGCTTCTTCATAAGGGTCGATTGTACTTGCAGGCTCCGCGGCCGCTGCGGCGGAGGGCTGCTCTACAGGGTGCTCTTCCTTCACGGACTGTGCCGGGGCATCCTGCATATGTGATGACTCTGCCGCTTTAGTCTCATCAACAGCCGGTTCAGGAAGGAGCGTCAATTCCACCTTCGCTTTCCTGGCCCCGATGAAGCCCAGGAATCCTTTTGACGGCTGCTCCAACACGGTCACGTTAACGCGTTCCAGGCTTGTCCCCAATTGGGACAGCCCTTGTTCTACAGCATCTTCAATGGTTTTTCCTGTTGCTACGACCTTCGTCATCTCGATTTTTTAGCTCCCTTCTTTCCGCTTTTTTTATTGCCTTTGGAGCTCGATTTTGCAGCTTCGACAGCCTTTACATTGGCCACGGCTGCAATTTTACCATTATTGCGGTACAAGAAGTAGTTCTGAACGATCGTGTAAATGTTACTGTAAAACCAGTACAGCGGCAGTGCCGACGGGAACTGGTAGGACATGATGAAGATCAGCACCGGATATACCCACAGGAGGAACTGCATCGGTCCCTGCTGCGGTGTCGGATTCATTTTCATCATCATCCAGGTCTGTACAAACGTCGTGATCGCCGCCAGAATCGGAAGAATCCAGAAGCGGTCGGGTTCCCCCAGCTGCAGCCACAGGAAGGTGTGGTCACGCAGCTCGGAGTTATAATAAATAGCATTATAAAGCGCGATAAAGATAGGCATCTGTACAAGCAGTGGAAGACAGCCGGCCATCGGATTGACCTTGTTCTCCTGAAACAGCCTCATTGTCTCCTGCTGAACCTTTTCGGGCGTATCTTTGTATTTTTTCTGTATTTCCTGAAGCTGAGGCTGTATCGCCTGCATGGCTCTGGAGCTCTTGACCTGCTTGAGGGTCAGAGGCAAAATTATTGTACGAACGATAATCACCAGGACGAGGACGGCCAGGCCGTATTCACCGTTGAACCAATGGGCAAACGTGTCCAGAGCATAAGAGAAATAATACACGACATTACGCTGCCAGAAGGATTCGCTGTTGGCCAAGTCAGCCGTGGTGTATTGATTATTGGCCGCACCACATCCGGCCAGCACGGCTACTAGTCCGATTACTGCTATCAAGAGAAGCCATCTTCCCTGTTTTGTCTTCAATCGCGACACTTCATAACCCCTCTCTTAACCATTACATTCCAACGTAAATGATATCATATCCGCCCATACAAAGAAACTTATTATCTTTGTCCAAGTTTCAGCAGCGACGCTTTGCGCATCACATGCAGGACGCTCTTTTCCAGTTCTTTGTACGACATCGTTACCGCGCCTTTGCGGACAATAAAAATAAGGTCGACATGCTCCATAATTTCATGCTCATGATGCCTGATGATTTCTTTAAGCAATCTGCGCATCCGGTTGCGCACAACGGCGTTGCCGATCTTCTTGCTGACCGATATGCCTGCGCGGAACTGATCCACATCTTTTCGGCGGGACCAATACACCACAAGCTGATGATTGGCGAAAGATTTCCCATGGCGGTATACGCGCGAAAAGTCCGCCCGGTTTCGAAGACGCAATTTTCTCTGCACGGCGCTTCTCCTTGTTTCTCACTTTTTCGGCCTCTTCAGACCGCCAAACCCTTACTCCCCAGTATATCCCTGAATGCAGGATATAACCTTTTGAAAAAAAGCTTCATATATATAGCAGCAGTTTTCAGACATCTGCAGGCTTTTTCATTTTATTTTCGAAAGAAAAAGGCACATGTATGAAAAAAAGACCACCGCAGTGGTCTCCATGCACCCATATTATGCACTCAATACTTTTCTGCCTTTTTGACGGCGTGCCGCCAGCACTTTACGTCCGTTCTTCGTGCTCATTCTTTTGCGGAAGCCGTGGACTTTTTTACGCTTGCTGACGTTCGGTTTGAAAGTCGGTCTCAATGTATTGCACCTCCTTACAAAGAATACGTTTTATATGGAATAACATCATATCTCCACAAAAAACACCTTTATACATTTAACCACGTACAGTTTGGAATGTCAACCTTCTTTCAGGAGATCAGCCTCTCCCTCTTTTTTAAGGATCCATATGAATATTTCATTTTTAGAAATCCTCAATAGATGTTTTTTGGGAATATCGTCGTTTTAACGAAAAATAGTTTTCCACAGCTCTGACAGACCGTCACAGTTATACACAGATGTTTATAAACAATTTCAATGTGAGTCACTTCGTCATAACCTGTGAATAAGTTGATTGGCCAAAAGCGAGGTTCATGTCGAAAACTGAACAACTTATAAACAATATCTTGTGTTGTGAATAAAAATTATACACAACAGCTTGAATTTGTGGATAAATTCGACGGATACATTGAAATAGAGGGCTTCTTTTGCTATGATTATATTACTTTTTGATTGTGAATATGTGATTTATCCCTCCATTTTATCAACAGCCTGTGGATAAAGTTGTGAACAATTTTGAGTTATCCATATTTATACGATTGTGTGAACTTTGGATTCTGGGGATATATTCTACAATTTTCATTTCATTTCGACATCTATAATTCCTTCCCCGGTCTGCAAAATGAAGAGGAACGGACCGGACCGCTCAGTCATTTTCCCGAACACCAAGCCCGACATGCCTGGCCTGAACAGGCAAGACTTCCGACTTGTGCCGATTTCGGGATGATTTGTGCTGCGTTTCCCCTCATTTTGTGCCGTATTTGTCAGCGGAGCGGATGGGCTTTTTTTGTGCTTATGGCTTAAGCCACATTTGGAGGATTTAAAAGGAGTGACAGTCTGTGGAGAGCCATACTTCCGAATTATGGCAGCAAATTTTATCCATTATACAAACCAAGCTGAGCAAACCAAGCTTTGATACCTGGTTTAAGGCGACCAAGGCAACGAAGCTGAATGATCACTCCATTGTGATTTCCGCGCCGACTACTTTTGCCGTTGAATGGCTGGAGAGCCGTTACACGAAGCTGGTCGCCTCTACGGTGTATGAGCTGCTTGGGAAGCAGGTTGACGTCAAGTTTATGATTGAGGAAAACAAACCGGCCGAGCCCGATCCCCAGCAGCTCCCGCAGCAGCCAACTGTGGTTCAGGAAGAAGCCGTCTCCCATATGCTGAATCCGAAATATACCTTTGATACCTTCGTCATCGGATCCGGCAACCGATTTGCCCATGCGGCTTCCCTGGCCGTCGCCGAAGCGCCGGCCAAAGCATATAACCCGCTCTTTCTATACGGCGGCGTAGGCTTGGGAAAAACACATCTGATGCACGCGATCGGCCATTACATTCTGGAGCATAATCCGGCCAGCAAGGTCGTGTACTTGTCTTCAGAGAAATTTACAAACGAATTTATCAATGCCATCCGGGACAACCGCGGCGAAAGCTTTCGCAACAAATACCGCAATATTGATATTTTGCTCATTGACGATATTCAGTTTCTGGCAGGCAAGGAATCAACGCAGGAGGAATTTTTCCATACTTTCAATGCGCTGCATGAAGAACGCAAGCAGATCATCATCTCAAGCGACCGTCCTCCCAAGGAAATTCCGACACTGGAGGAACGCCTGCGTTCCCGCTTCGAATGGGGCCTGATCACGGACATTCAGCCGCCGGATCTGGAGACCCGGATTGCCATTTTGCGTAAAAAAGCGAAGGCCGAGAAGCTGGACATCCCGAATGAAGCGATGGTTTATATCGCCAATCAGATCGATACGAATATCCGCGAGCTTGAGGGTGCGCTGATCCGCGTTGTTGCCTACTCTTCCCTCACGAATCAGGATGTTACGACCCATCTGGCTGCGGAAGCGCTCAAGGATATTATTCCTTCAAGCCGTCCTAAGATGATAACGATCCAGGATATCCAGCAGCATGTCGGCGAGTACTATAATTTACGGCTCGAGGATTTCAAGGCGCGTAAGCGGACCAAAGCCGTGGCTTTTCCCCGGCAAATCGCCATGTACCTGTCCCGTGAGCTGACGGACTACTCGCTGCCCAAGATCGGAGAGGCCTTCGGCGGACGCGACCATACGACCGTGATTCATGCGCATGAGAAAATCTCCAAATCGATTCAATCCGATCAGGAGCTGTATAAAGTTATTAACAACATTACAGAGAAAATCAAAAATCCTTCGTGAACAAGTTCAAAGCCTATGCACAATCTATACACATGTGGATAGGCTTCATTTGTTGCCTTTTGGCCTACTTATCCACATATTCAGGCCGCCTAATACTATTACTACTATTTTTTATTATAAATACATCATAAGAAGAACCGGCTTCGCCGAAGAAAAGAACAGCTACGACACACGCAGCCGGCAGCCTTCTTTTTGCCAATTCCCTTGTAGGAGGAACTTATGAAAATCAGCATTTTGAAGCAATTTTTGAACGAAGCCATTCAACATGTATCCAAAGCGATCTCCAGCCGGACAACGATCCCGATCCTGAGCGGCATCAAGCTGGACGTAAACTATCAGGGGCTGACGCTGACTGCCAGCGATACCGACATATCCATTCAATCCTTTATCCCGATTGAGGATGGGGAGCGCACGATCGTACAGGTGGATCAACCGGGAAGTGTTGTCCTGCCTGCTAAGTTTTTCGTGGAAATCATTAAAAAGCTCCCTTCGCAAGAGGTACAAATGGAGGTCCGCGACCAGTTCCAGACGTTCATCTCCTCCGGTGCCACCGAAATCCAGATGGTCGGTTTGGATCCTGAAGAGTTTCCGGTGCTGCCGAACATTGAGGAAAATCAGGTGCTGTCCATTCCTGGCGATCTGCTCAAAAATATGATCAAACAGACGGTATTCTCCATTTCCACCCACGAGACAACTCCGATTCTTACAGGCGTATTGTGGAACCTGGCGGATAATGAGCTGAAGTTTGTCGCTACGGACCGCCACAGGCTGGCTACACGCAGCGCACATCTGGAGACAGCCGAAGGTCTTCGCTTCAGCAACGTCGTCATTGCGGGCAAAACACTGAATGAGCTGAGCAAAATCATACCTGACCAGAATACACTGGTTGATATCGTGGTGGCTGATAACCAGGTGCTGTTCAAAATCGACCGTGTCTTGTTCTACTCGCGCATTTTGGACGGAACGTATCCTGATACTTCTAGAATTATTCCGACCTCGTACAAAACAGAACTGATTGTTGATACAAAAAGTTTGAGCGAGTCCATTGACCGGGCATATCTTCTTTCCCGTGAGGAGAAAACAAATATTGTAAGAATGCAGTCCATGGAAAACGGGGGGCTCGAAATTTCCTCCAGCTCATCAGAGCTCGGAAAAGTGCGCGAAGAGCTGAATGTATCCAAATTTGAAGGCGAGCCGCTCAAAATTTCCTTCAACTCCAAATATATGCTTGATGTGCTCAAGGTGGTGGACAGCGAGCAGCTCATGATTGCCTTTACCGGCATTATGAGCCCGATTATTTTGAAACCGGTGGATGACAGCAATGCGCTGTATATCATTCTGCCTTACCGTACCACCAACTAATTCCATATACCTTTGAACGCGTATGGTTTAAGATTATCAACAGCAGCCGTTCGTGCTGACATTACGGGCAGATTATTCACATGTGGATAACATCTCCGTCAGGAAGAAAGGAACGATATACCGTGAAACGGATATCCATCCAGAGTGAATTTATTAAACTTGATCAATTTCTGAAATTGGCCGATTGTGTACCGACAGGCGGCATGGCCAAAGCCCTGCTGCAGGAGGGGGCCGTCCGCGTCAACGGTGAGATCGAAGAACGCCGCGGCCGCAAATTGTATCCGGGAGATACCATTGAGGTGGCCGGAGAAGGCAGCTTTGAAGTGACAGCCGGCTCCTGACGGCCTCCGCAAGGCTGCAGAATCCTCCGCCAGGTCATAGAATGAGGGGGACCAAGCGTGTTTGTGAACAACATCCACTTGCAGCATTACCGCAATTACTCACAGCTGGAGCTGGATTCATTCGGACCGGTGAATCTGCTGATTGGACAGAACGCGCAGGGCAAGACCAATCTGGTCGAAGCCATTTACGTATTGGCACTCACCAAAAGCCATCGTACGGCAAGGGACAAGGAGCTGATCTCTTTTGACGGCTCCTCTGCCTATTTATCGTCCTCTGTCAGCAAGAAGTATGGAGATGTCAGGCTTGAACTGGCCATATCCCCGCAGGGCAAGAGAGCGAAGATCAACGGCCTGGAGCAGCGGAAGCTCAGCGATTTTGTAGGCTCGCTCAATGTTGTCATGTTTGCGCCGGAGGATCTTGAAATCGTAAAAGGAACGCCGGGGGTCCGCCGCCGGTTTCTTGACATGGAGATCGGTCAGGTAGCGCCAGGCTACCTTTACCACTTGCAGCAGTATCAAAAAGTGCTGGTTCAGCGCAACAACCTGCTGAAGCAGGCTTGGGGTAAGGAGCCTGCATCGATTCAGGTCATGCTGGAGATCTGGAATGAGCAGCTGGTTGAGCATGGTGTTAAAATTGTGAAAAAAAGGAAACAATTCATAAAGAAATTGCAAAGATGGGCTGAAGAGATTCATCAGGGCATTACCGGGGGCGGCGAAGAGCTCAAATTAAGCTATGTCCCTTCCTTCGGCGAGGCGGAGGAAGAAGATGAAGCTGTTTTATTGGACCGATTTATGTTAAAGTTATCACAAATGAGAGATCAGGAGATCAGGCGCGGCATGACACTTGCAGGCCCTCACCGTGATGATTTGGCATTTGCCATTAATGGCAAAGAAGTGCATACTTACGGTTCACAGGGGCAGCAGCGAACGACGGCTCTGTCTTTGAAGCTGGCCGAGATTGAACTGATTCACGAGGAGATTGGAGAATACCCTGTGCTGCTGCTCGATGACGTTCTCTCCGAGCTGGATCCGTACAGGCAGACACAGCTTATAGAAACCTTCCAGAGCAAGGTCCAGACTTTTATCACCGCAACGGGGATTGAAAGCATTAATGCCGGACGGCTGAAGGAAGCCAGCATCTATCATGTCCATGCGGGACATGTGGAATTTTAAGGAGTGAACAGCGGTCATGTATATTCATCTTGGCGGAGATAAAATTATTCGGTCCTCCGAGCTTGTTGCCATTTTTGACATTTCCATTGAGAAATCCTCCAAAATTTCCAAACAGTACGTTAATCATGCCCAGAAGCAGAAGCATATTGAAATGATCGGCGAAGAAGAAGCCAAATCCATTGTCGTCACCAAGAGCACGGTCTATTATTCCCCGATTTCATCCAACACGCTGAAAAAAAGGGCAAATGTATTTACTGATCTTGCTTGAGCATATACATCCGTAACATGCATTTAACGCAATTGTTAGCTATTGAATCTATAAAAGTAGGTGAAAGGCATGTCTATGAATCAACCAACTTATGATGCGGGCGAGATTCAGGTCCTTGAGGGATTGGAGGCTGTTCGCAAACGGCCCGGTATGTATATCGGTTCGACCAGCGTAAAAGGGCTCCATCATCTGGTGTGGGAAGTAGTGGACAACAGCATCGATGAGGCTTTGGCCGGATACTGCGATACCATTCAGGTTATCGTTCATGAAGATAACAGCGTTACCGTCATCGATAACGGGCGGGGCATCCCTGTCAGCGAACATGCCAAAATGAAAAAATCAGCCCTTGAGGTTGTCATGACTGTTCTGCATGCCGGAGGCAAATTCGGCGGCGGGGGGTACAAAGTATCAGGCGGTCTGCACGGGGTGGGTGTATCCGTCGTTAACGCCCTTTCAAGCAAGGTGATCGTCACCGTTAAACGGGACGGACATATTTATCAGCAGGAATATCACCGGGGTGTGCCTCAGTATGATGTGAAAGTGATCGGTGAGACGGAGGAAACCGGTACCCAAACCCGTTTTTTCCCTGACCCTGAAATTTTCACAGAAACGACGGTGTATGATTATAATACGCTGCTTACCCGGATCCGCGAGCTGGCTTTCCTGAATAAAGGCATTTCCATCAGCCTGAAGGACGAAAGAACGGGAGACAGCGCTTCTTTTCATTACGAGGGCGGAATCAGCCAATATGTTGAGTTCCTCAATGAAAAGCGGGAAGTACTGCACGAAAAACCGATCTATGTAGAAGGATCACGGGATGCCATTCAGGTGGAAGTGGCGCTGCAGTACAATGACAGCTATACAGAAAATATTTATTCGTTCGCCAACAACATCAATACGCATGAGGGCGGAACGCATGAATCCGGCTTCAAGAGCGCATTGACCCGGATCATCAATGACTATGCCCGCAAAGCGGGGATGATCAAGGACAATAATGCCAACCTGACCGGTGATGATGTTCGTGAAGGCCTGACAGCTATTATTTCCGTCAAGATCCCGGAGCCGCAATTCGAAGGACAGACGAAAACAAAGCTTGGCAACAGCGAGGTGCGCGGGATTGTGGAGTCCCTGTTCGCAGAGAAGCTGCAGGAGTTTCTGGATGAAAATCCTTCTGTTTCCCGCCGTGTTGTGGAGAAAGCGCTGCAGGCTGCACGTGCAAGGGAAGCAGCCCGCAAGGCCCGTGAATTAACCCGCCGTAAAAGCGCATTGGAGATCAGCTCTCTGCCGGGCAAGCTGGCCGATTGCTCCTCCAAGGACGCTTCCATCAGTGAATTGTATATCGTCGAAGGGGACTCTGCCGGCGGATCGGCCAAACAGGGCCGTGATCGGCATTTCCAGGCGATTTTGCCGATCCGCGGTAAAATCCTGAACGTGGAGAAGGCGCGCCTTGACCGGATTTTGTCCAGCGAAGAGATTCGTGCCATCGTAACCGCGATGGGGACCGGAATCGGTGAAGACTTTGATATTTCCAAAGCGCGCTATCACAAGGTCATCATCATGACGGATGCCGATGTCGACGGAGCCCATATCCGTACGCTGCTGCTTACGTTCTTTTACCGGTATATGCGGCAGATTATTGATGCGGGTTATGTGTATATCGCCCAGCCGCCGCTGTTCAAGATTGAGCGGAACAAAGTGGTGCGTTACGCCAATTCCGAGGCCGAGCGTGATGAGATCATTCAGGAATTCGGCGAAAATGCAAAGTTCAACGTTCAGCGCTATAAAGGTCTTGGCGAGATGAATGCGGCTCAGCTGTGGGAAACCACGATGGACCCGGAAAGCCGGACGATGCTTCAGGTAAGCATTGGAGATGCCATGCTGGCGGATTCGCTGTTTGATACGCTGATGGGCGATAATGTAGAACCGCGCCGCAACTTTATTCAGGAGCACGCCAAATACGTTAAAAATTTGGATATTTAATTGCAGAGAAAGGCCTGGTCGATCACCCGGCTGCAAAATAAGAGGCGCCCGCGGGCGCCATTTTTTATTCAAATCAGGCTTTTTTCTTCCAGGCCGTCGAGGGATTGTTCCTTGTACGGGCGGACGGCTTCTTGGAGGTGACAGAGGCAGCACTTGAAGGATTACGACCATAGGCAATGGCATATTTTCGGATGCGCTTGTAAATATTTTTGTCGGAAAGCTTGCCGAAGACGTAAAGGGAAGGAAGCGTGTTGACTTCCAAAATCCAGGGATGCAGCTGTTCGTCTATCCCGATATCAAGACCGATTTCCTTTATACGAGGATAGCTTTTTTCCAGCTGCCGTCCGGTCCTTTCTCCCAGCAGTGCAAGCCTTCGTTCCAACTGGGCAGTCTCCTGGCGGTTGGAGTGGCCTGATAGAAGGGTGTGAAACTCGGCAATGGTGCCGCCGCTGTGATAGTTTGTAATGATCTTTCCAGCTGCTGCTACACGTCCTATAAATCCGGTAGTTTCCCATTTTTCCTGCAAATTTTTTTGTGTCAGGATACGAAGGTCAAAAGCCCGTCCTTGATGGTTAAGCAAATGAATTCCTCGCTGGATAATAAATGTGCGGCGGGCAATTTGCGTCATAATGGCTTCATGCAGCTTATCCAGTGACTCATACTGGCTGCTGGTGGTTCCAAAGCGAAGACTGTAAGAGCTGTCGGCACAAGCTTGATTTTCCTGGGATGATTCGGAATCCTGTTCAATCTCCGCTCTCATGACGCCAAGGCCGTAAGTTCCAGAGTCAGGTTTTACGTAGACAACCTTATAAGCTCTCAGCATTTCCTCCAGGCTCTCACGACTGTATAATCTGGTGTCGGGAATATAAGGGATCAGTTTCAGGTTGGGCATCATGGCCATTGTTTTCGCCCATTTACTGGAGACCCGCTGGATGGACAAGAACCATCACCCTTTCATGAAAATTTCAGAAATATTGAGACGGATATCAAGATTTGATTCCCAAAAACAGGCAAACAAAAGGACAAGCGTGTAAAACAGTGGTATAATAGAGAAATACGGCGATTTTTTGTGTTTACTGCCTAATAAAACGACTTCTGCTCTTTTTTCATGGGTTCATGTCTGCTATTTTCAGGATGCTACCACTTCGAATCATGGGCAATGGCAGGCGGAACAGCCGTATACTTTATTTGTATGTCGGGCTGGACGAAAAGGCAGGGCTAATCCCCAGCCGCAGCTTATTTCCTTTTGAAGGTCCCTTTTTAACGTACGTTTAATTGTGATCTAATTGTGAAACTATTATAATTATAAGGATGGAGTTTAGCGTTTCGGACGGCGTTTTAAGCCTTGCAGGCTTTTCACAATAGAGTAGTGCAGAGTGGTTAAGAATAGAGGAGGTCCAGCATGGCGGATCAAAATAACCCGCAGATCGTGAACAGGGATATCGGCATCGAAATGCGCGAATCATTCATGGATTATGCGATGAGCATTATTGTCAGCCGGGCTCTGCCGGATGTGCGGGATGGATTGAAGCCGGTTCACCGGCGTATCTTGTATGCGATGTCCGAACTGGGTATGTCTCCGGATAAACCCTATAAAAAATCGGCGAGAATTGTCGGCGAAGTTATCGGTAAATATCACCCCCATGGTGACTCTGCCGTTTATGAGACCATGGTGCGTATGGCGCAGGATTTCTCTCTTCGTTATATGATGGTCGATGGACACGGCAACTTTGGCTCCATTGACGGGGATATGGCGGCGGCGATGCGTTATACGGAAGCGCGCCTTTCCAAGATTGCTATGGAGATGCTGCGTGATCTGAATAAAGAAACGGTCGATTTCATGCCAAACTATGATGGCGAGGAAAATGAACCGGCTGTACTGCCGGCCAGATTTCCGAATCTGTTGGTGAATGGAGTCGGCGGGATTGCGGTCGGTATGGCTACAAATATACCTCCGCACAATCTGGGAGAAGTCATCGACGGGGTTCAGGCCATGATCCAGAACCCGGACATTACCTCCATGGAACTGATGGATTACATCCAAGGGCCGGATTTCCCGACAGCAGGCTATATTTTGGGCCGTTCCGGAATACGGCAGGCTTATCAGACCGGCAGAGGCTCCGTTACAATGCGTGCGAAGACCAACATTGAAGAGATTGGCAACAAGGCGCGTATTATTGTGGAAGAACTGCCTTATCAGGTAAACAAGGCTCGTTTGGTAGAGAAGATTGCCGAGCTTGTCCGCGATAAACGGATTGAGGGCATCACGGATCTTCGTGACGAATCTGATCGTAACGGTATGCGAATTGTCATCGAGCTGCGCCGGGACGTCAATCCTAATGTGGTGTTAAATAACCTGTTCAAGCATACAGCGATGCAATCCACGTTCGGAATCAATATGCTGGCTATTGTCAACAAAGAGCCGAAGATTCTGACCCTGCGGGATGTTCTTTATCATTATTTGCAGCATCAGATCGAAGTTATTCGTCGCCGGACGGAATTTGATCTGAAAAAAGCAGAGGCCAGAGCACATATCCTGGAGGGCTTGCGGATTGCACTCGATAATCTGGATGAGGTTATCGCCCTGATCCGTTCTTCACCAACGACCGAAACTGCGCGTGACGGATTGATGGAGCGTTTCTCGCTCAGCTATGAGCAGGCGCAAGCGATTTTGGATATGCGTCTCCAGCGTCTTACAGGCTTGGAACGCGAGAAGATCGAGAACGAATATAACGAGCTGCTGCAGAAAATTCAGGAGTACCGTGAGATTCTGGCTAATGAGCAGCTGGTTTTGAATATTATCAGCGAAGAGCTGAGTGAACTGAGGGAACGCTTCGCCGATGAACGCCGTACCGAGATTACAGTTGGTGAAGAGAGCATTCTCGACGAGGATCTGATCCCGCGTGAAGATGTGGTCATCACGATTACTCACACCGGTTATATCAAGCGTCTGCCTGTTACGACCTATCGGAATCAGAAGCGCGGCGGCCGGGGTGTGGTTGGGATGGATACCAAAACCGAGGATTTCGTGGAGCATTTGTTTGTAACGAACTCCCACCATCATTTGCTGTTCTTCACCGACAAAGGGAAGGTTTACCGGATTAAAGCTTATGAAATCCCTGATCTGAGCCGGACGGCACGCGGAACACCGATCATCAATCTGATCCAGATTGAGCAGGGCGAGTCCGTGAATGCGGTCATTCCAGTCGAAGAGTTTGAGGATGGAAAGTATCTCTTCTTCGCGACACGCCAAGGTCTCGTCAAGAAGACGCCGCTTGATGATTATGTAAATATTCGCAAAGGCGGGCTTATTGCGATTAACCTTCGCGAAGATGATACGCTCATTGAAGTGAAGCTGACCGATGGAGAACAGGAAATGGTTATTGGTACCGCGAACGGCATGTCCATTCGCTTCCCGGAAAGCGATGTTCGTTCGATGGGACGCAGCGCTACAGGCGTCAAGGGGATTACCCTTGACGAAGAAGATACTGTGATCGGGATGGATGTCGTAGACAAAGAGCTGGATATCCTGATTGTAACGACAAGAGGTTACGGTAAACGGACGCCTGCTTCGGAATATCGTGTACAAAGCCGTGGCGGTAAAGGGATTAAAACGATTAACATCACGGAGAAAAATGGACCGGTTGTGGGTCTTAAGGTTGTTAAAGCAGAAGAAGACCTTATGATCATCACGGCCAGCGGTACACTCATCCGTACCAGCATGGAGGGCATATCCACGATGGGACGGAATACACAAGGTGTTAAGCTGATCAATATTCGTGAAGAAGATGCTGTAGCAACCGTTTGCCGCGTCAACAAGAACGAAGAATCAGAAGAGCTTATGGATGAGCTTCTGGAGAATGAAGAGGGTACTCAGGATTCGGTTGGAGACAGCAGCGCCGATTCTTCGGAAGAGCAGCAATAGAAGTGGATAGCAGAAGGGATTCCTTGCGGGAGTCCCTTCTTTTTTGTATATATTTATTAGGTCTTAAGTCTTTGTAAGAAAGACAAAATGATGTACAGAACTAGGATATAAGTAATATAATAGACCCAACATGTAAAATAGTGGCGTTTCCATAAAAGTCGATTAGAGTGGCATAAATCAGCCCTCCGGACACAGAGAGGTTCAGTACAACAATGACAATGCTATCTATCAAAGATGTAATCCCCGGATTTAAATTGAAAAGTGATGTTCTTACTGAGCTTGGAAGTGTCCTTCTTTCTAAAGGTCAAGTATTGCTTCCACGCGATTTGGAGATTTTGCATGCGTTTTTGATTAAAGAAGTGGAAATTGAAATGGATCAGACTGTCGAGGGTTATAAAGCGTTGGAAGGCAATAAGCAAGCAGCGAAACAGCAGGATAAGAACAAGGAAAATGTAGCTTTGGCATTCTCCAATTTTACTACTGAAGAGAATGAATGGGAAAAGTTTAATGAGGCATACGACAAGACTTTGGCGCTTGTAAAGCAGGCATTCCATTTAGTTCTTGTGTCAGAGCTGCCGGTATTGGAGCTGCGTACCCGGTTAAAGGAGATGTTTAATTATATACACAAATATAATGTGATCACGTTTACTCCACAATCGATGTCCGAATCGGATTACATATATCATAATGCGGTCATGTGTTCGCTCACTTCTTATCTGCTTGCCCAGTGGGCAGGCCTTCCGCAGAAGGACTGGATACCGGCAGCATTTGCCGGTCTGCTTCATGACATTGGAAATGCAAAGGTGGATCATAATATTCTTCATAAACCCTCCGCTCTTACACCAGAGGAAGCTGCCGAAATGAGACAGCATACCATCTACGGCTATGAATTGCTCTCGAAGGTTAAAGGAATCAACGAAGGTGTACGTCTGGCTGCTCTTCAGCATCACGAAAAGGTGGATGGATCTGGCTACCCGATGAAGATCAAGGGACAGCAAACACATATTTACGCCAGAATTGCGAGCGTGGCTGACATTTTCCATGCGATGACTTTGCAGAAGGCATATCGCAAAGCTCAGTCCCCATATCTGGTATTGGAGCAGATTAAAAGCGAAGCATTCGGCAAGCTGGACCCGGCAATCGTGCAAACCTTTATCAGCAAAGCCACCCAGCTTGGGATGGGGACAAAAATCCGGCTGAATGATCAACGGACAGGAGAAATAGTTTTTGCAGACAGGGACTATCCCACTCGTCCTATGGTTAATATCGATGGGGAGATTATCAATCTCGTCCAGAATACCAACCTTTACATTGAAGAAATTATTTCTTAAAGGGTTGCTTTCTTATAGTGAAATGTGATATATTAATTCTTGTCGCTAAAAGATTTAAGCAGCTTGGTAAACACAGAGATTCAGAAAAAACAAAAAAGTGTTGCTTCTGATATTTGAATGTGATATACTATAAAAGTTGCTGAAAGATGAGATATCAGCGGCGAAATGAGAATTTGATCTTTGAAAACTGAACAACGAGTGAGTAGGTTTTACATCGTAAAACCAACCCGCGAAGTCATTTGGTTCGTG
>NZ_JBHIRX010000011.1:0-185682 GCF_042138595.1 Paenibacillus terreus
ACTGGAGCCACTGGAGCCACTGGAGCTACTGGAGCTACTGGAGCCACCGGCGCTACTGGAGCCACTGGAGCCACTGGCGACACTGGAGCTACTGGAGCGACGGGAGCCACCGGAGCTACTGGAGCGACTGGCGACACTGGAGCGACTGGAGCGACTGGAGCCACTGGAGCTACTGGAGCGACTGGCGACACTGGAGCGACTGGAGCGACTGGAGCTACTGGAGCGACTGGCGACACTGGAGCTACTGGAGCGACTGGCGACACTGGAGCGACTGGAGCGACTGGAGCCACGGGTGCGACTGGAGCCACGGGTGCGACTGGAGCGACTGGAGCGACTGGTGCTACTGGAGCCACTGGAGCGACTGGAGCGACTGGAGCCACTGGAGCCACTGGGGCGACTGGAGCCACTGGAGCCACTGGAGCCACTGGAGCGACTGGAGCCACTGGAGCGACTGGAGCCACTGGGGCGACTGGAGCGACTGGGGCGACTGGGGCGACTGGGGCGACTGGAGCCACTGGAGCGACTGGAGCGACTGGTGCCACGGGTGCGACTGGAGCCACTGGAGCGACTGGAGCGACTGGAGCCACTGGAGCCACGGGCGCTACTGGAGCCACTGGCGACACGGGAGCCACTGGAGCGACTGGAGTGACTGGCGACACGGGTGCGACCGGAGCGACTGGAGCCACTGGGGCGACTGGTGCTACTGGAGCCACTGGCGACACGGGAGCCACTGGAGCCACCGGCGCTACTGGAGCCACTGGCGACACGGGAGCCACTGGAGCCACCGGCGCTACTGGCGACACCGGCGCTACTGGAGCCACCGGCGCTACTGGAGCCACCGGCGCTACTGGAGCCACCGGCGCTACTGGAGCCACTGGAGCTACTGGCGACACCGGACTGACCGGAGCCACTGGGGCAACTGGATCTACGGGCGCTACTGGCGACACTGGACCGACCGGAGCCACTGGGGCGACGGGAGCTACCGGCGCTACTGGAGCTACTGGAGCCACGGGCGACACCGGACCGACCGGGCCGACTGGTGCTACTGGTGCCACGGGCGCTACTGGCGACACCGGACTGACCGGAGCCACTGGGGCAACTGGAGCTACGGGCGCTACTGGCGACACTGGACCGACCGGAGCTACTGGAGCGACGGGAGCTACTGGAGCGACGGGAGCTACTGGCGACACCGGACCGACCGGAGCCACTGGGGCGACTGGTGCCACTGGCGCTACTGGCGACACCGGACCGACCGGGCCAACTGGCGATATTTTATAGAATCCTCTCTCAATGCAGCAAAGCCTGCCGCTTAAGCGGCAGGCTCATGCTTTTTCACGAAGATAAAACTTGAATACCCGATAAAACAAGGAGAGATGAATTTGATTACCATCAGCCTGTGCATGATCGTTAAGGACGAAGAGCATACCATTGATGCCTGCCTTCGCTCCGTGCAGGACATCGTGGATGAAATCAACATTGTGGATACTGGATCACAGGATCGGACGTCTGAAATTTGCCGCAAGTATACAGACCGTATTTTCCCCTTTACATGGATAGATCACTTCGCTGAAGCCCGCAATTACGCTTTTGATCAAGCCACCAAGGAATACATTCTGTGGCTGGATGCAGACGATGTTTTTGAGGAAGAGGACGCCCGCAAGCTCAAGGAGTTAAAGCATTCCCTTGAGCCTCATTACCAGTCGGTCTCCATGATCTACAATGTCGGTTTCGACGGTCACGGGAATGTTACCCTTAGTTACCGCAGAAACAGGCTCGTTAAACGTTCAGCCGGATTCCGTTGGGTCGGTGCCGTACACGAGTATCTGGCCGTCGCGGGTCCTATTTATCACGCAGACATCGCTGTAACACATAAACATAAGCACCTCAAAGCCGGGAATCCCCGCAGAAATTTGGAAATTTATGAAAAGCAGATTGCCCAGGGCCATTCCCTGACCCCCCGGGACCAGTACTATTATGCCAATGAGCTCCGGGATAATGGCCTGTACCAGCAGGCAGCTGAAAACTACCAGCTGTTTCTGGATACCAATGCATGCTGGGATGAGGATGCCATCGCGGCTTGCGATAAAATGGCCAGCTGTTATGAGACGCTGGGACAAAAAGAGCTGAGTGTGGAAGCCGGCCTGAAAAGCCTGAAATATGACAGCCCCCGTGCGGAACTCTGCTGCCGTATGGGCAGATACCACATGGAGCGAAACGAGGTAGACAAGGCAGCCCGATGGTATACCCTTGCGACAGAGATCAAGCGCCCCGAAACGATGGGCTTTTTTCAGGATGCATACTGGACGTGGGTGCCTCACATACAACTGTGCATTTGCTATTACAAGCTTGGGGACTATGTCCGCTCCTATGAACATAACGAGAAGGCCGCAGAATACATTCCTTCTGATCCGTCTGTTCTGCATAACCGCAAGCTGCTGAATGATCTGCTCGGCAATTCCCAGACAGTCACCAAGGAGGAATCCTGACGCGCCGCTTGAAAGTGCTGAGTTAAAAAAGAGGATGTTTTGCACGCATGCTTCGGGACGTGAATATACTTATTATCCACCATTTTCTTTTCATGCCTCCGGGAAAGGAGAGAGCGGCAATTAAAATACTGTTCACCTTCTTTGTGCCAAGCGGCGGAGTGGAGACACTGAATCGCCAACGCTGCACAGTACTTACGCACAGCGGAATTGAATGCCATCTGCTGTATTACCAGACCGGCGCAGGCATGCAAAATCTGATGCAAAAAAACGACATCCCTGTTTTCATCGCCCCGAGCGACAGCGAGATTCTGAAAATTGTTCAGCACAATCTCTACGATGCTATTATAGTTTCCACGGATTATCATTTGCTTCCCAAGCTTCGTCAAGCGGGATATAGCGGCGCTCTTATTTATGAATCACAGGGCTTTGCAACCCGGGAAGAGGCTGAAATTACTATAACTTCGGCTGCGCCGGTTCTGCAAAGCTGCTGTGATGGCGTTCTTGTACCGACAACCGCCTATCTTGTTGAACTGTTCACCAGAATATGCCCGGAGCTCAGGCTATTTTCTATTCCGAATGTGCTCGATACGTCCACATTCCATTATGTGCCGAACATCCCACCTTCCGATCCCGTTATAGCCTGGGTCGGAAGACTTGAGCCAAACAAGAACTGGAAGCATTTTTTGTCCATTTCCTTGTTGCTGCTGCAGCGATTTCCCAACCTGAAGCTGTGGATGTTTTATGATGATACCCTTTCGCAGCCGGAGGATAGGGATCAATTCGAGCATTGGGTTAACGTCTATGCATTATCTGATATGCTGAAACGGTTGACCAATATCCCGCATTACAGGATGCCTCATTATTACTCCATGATCGGCGATTCCGGAGGCTTTCTGCTTTCCACGTCCCTGCTGGAGGGGTTCGGATATGCCGCGGCAGAGGCTATCATCTGCCGCTGCCCGGTGCTTAGCACGGACTCCGACGGAGTACGGGCCTTTATCAGACATAATGAAACGGGGAAATTTTATGTGCACGGGAATCTTGATCAGGCGGCGGCAGAAGGAGCGGATTTACTCACGAATTATGAACTGCGCCAACATATCCGCGGGCAGGGAAGGGACATTGTCGCCGCACTGCTGAATGCGGATTCCTATGTTCATTCCTTCCGTTCCATGCTGCACTCGGTGGGGGTTGGTTGACTGAAAGGTTCATACTGCAGTCTACTTAACCTGCAACAGCCCTCCGGCGACACGCCGGAGGGCTGTTTGTTTATTCACTTTTTTCGGCAGGCATTGTTCTTCCAGTAATCATATGATCCGGTTACGCAAGCCTTCACCGGCTCATCTCCTGGATACATTAATTTGACAGACGGACCCCTTCCAGCATATATCTCCACAATTCATCCTGGCCGTTCCAGATATCTTCCGGGGGGAGTTCAACGGAAATGACCCTGCCGAGCCCCCAATTCAGCTCCCCTACTCCCCCCATGCCAGTATATTCCACAAATAAGACCCTGAAATCATGTTTTACTATAGTAGAAAGCACTGCTTCCAGTTCCACTACCTGCTCTCTGAGGCCCCCGACGCGGATGAGCAGAACCTTCAATGCATTATCCATCTTATCCAGAAAGCGTTGGATACGCCGGTCAAGCGTAGCTTTGAAATCCGGATATGAAACAAGATTTCCCGGTGAATTCACAGATACCGGAAAGTGATGCGCTGCAGTAATATGGTAAGCCACATCTTCCAGTAAATAATTGTAGGCACCATAATCATGACCGCTGATGACCATATTGCTGTATTCCATAAAGCCGGCGAAACGGGCGGCCAGCAGCCGGTTTACATCCGACAGACTGCCTGAAATCATCCAATCGATAGGGCCTGAATAGGGGCGCAGACCGTTTTTATCCAGCTGAATGGATGGCAGACAGTGACCTCCCAAACTGAAGACAGCATCATACTCTCCCTGCAATCGGTTTAACATTGGGTGCCCTCCTTTTTCAGGAATTGCTCTTCCACGCTGCTGCTTTGTGTAAATTACTCTGCAGACAGCTCAATACCCTGAAAGATTCTGGACCAATGCGGGTCACTCCGATAGTTCCAAATATCTGCATAAGGCATTTCCAGTGCGCACACATTCGGTAATTGCCAATCTACCTCCAGCAGTTCGGAGGCTGGTGAATAATTGATGATAATCAAGCGGTACTCATAGCTGACAAGCTGACCCAATATTTCATTCAGCTCCGTCACTTCCTCTTTTGTTCCCAGCATTCTTACGAACAGCACACGCCGGGCGGCAGCCGCCTTTTCGAGAAAACGCTGGATCCGACGGTCCATTTTCACCTTAAACTCGGGATAGGTGGCCAGATTGGAGGGCGTGTTCCGGCTCTGCGGGAAATCATGAACGGATATGACATTGAAGGCCGTATCCTTGACCATATAATTGAACTGACCCTTTCCTGTCACAACGAGATTGGGAAACTCCATAAATCCGGAAAAACGACCGCGAAGAAGCCGATTGACGTCAGCCAGGGTGTCGGACATCATCCAATCCAGCACCCCGGCAAACGGCCTGAGTCCGTTCTTTTCCATCTGGATGGCCGGCGTACAATTCTGTCCAAGGCTGAAAACGGCGTCATAGGCGCCACGCAGTTCTTCAAGCTGCATGAATGCACCTCCTTGTCAACAATCGTTTTAATAATTCATTAAATGCGTGCTTAAGGCTGAAAGTATAGACCATAGCAGAAGTAGTTCAAAAAAGGTAGCCATCCAATCCGTCATTCCTCTTCCTTCATATAATAAGAACAGTAATTTACAGTTCCGTTGCTGTTCACGGTCAAACATAGCAACAGTGACTTTACGATTCTTGAATAACTGCGGGAGGTAGAGAATGATGTTAAAGTACACCATTCAAAATAAGGCCGAGCCAGGGACTCATGCGCTTCCCTTTTATGCAAGCAGTGAAGAAGCCGTATTGTCCACCATCATCATTCCGGAAGCCGAACCTCAGCACAAGATCATCATTGAAGCGGTTCTGGAATGGGAGAATCCGCTGTTAAACTGGGATATAGGGGAGCTTGACGTCCGGCTGCGGCGAAATAGCACCACCGGTCCGGTATTGCAGTGGACACAGGAGTCCTGCTACGAGCGCGGGATCGTAAGACTCTCTTTTGAGGATACGGGACATATTCCTGAGGGACATATCTACTGTCTTACTGTACAGTCGGTGGACAATCGGGCATGTGTGACAGGACCTGTTGAAATGAGCGCCCATGTGTACGCACCCAATGTCTAATATTTTTGTCTTATGTACTTCCGCATATAAAGCCTCAGCCCGAATAGCCGTAATGGTATTTTCGGGTGAGGCTTTTATCATTGCGAATGTCCGGAGAAATAATCGTACACGCATTATATGGGACGTGAATATATGTATTATCAGCAGTGGGAAGCCTGTATCGAAACCTTGACCAGGCATTTTGGCTATGTCTACAGCCGACTTGGGGTGGGGACGCTGTGCTTTGATGAGTCTATGGCGAGTAACATGTCGGAATGGAAGTACCGAGCGAAATGAGCTGATCCGGGTCATAAAGCCTTAACCGCTGCCCCTTTACATGCCTCCGGGAAAGGAGAGAATGACAATTAAAATATTATTCACCTTTTTTGTACCAAGCGGGGGAATGGAAACACTGAATCGCCAGCGCTGCACAGTACTCGCACGCAGCGGAATTGAATGTCACCTGCTGTATTACCAAATTGGTACCGGCAAGCAAAATCTTATGAAAAATGATATCCCGGTTTTTGTCGTCTCTGACGATAACGAGGTTCTGAAGATTGTTCATGCCAACCAATACGATGCTGTCGTAATTGCCACGGATTTTCATTTGCTGACCAAACTGCGCCAATCGGGCTATAACGGTGTGCTCATTTATGAAGCGCAGGGATTTTCAACTTTCGAAGAGGCTGAAAATACGGTGACCTCGGCCGCGCCGGTCCTCTATAACTGCTGCAACGGGGTACTTGTGCCGACAACTTCATATCTTGTTGAGCTGTTCACCAGGCTATGTCCATCGCTCAAGCTTTTCTCTTTTCCGAATGTGCTCGACACATCTGCAATCCACTATACACCAAACATCCCCCCTTCCCATCCGGTTGCAGCCTGGATCGGAAGGCTTGAGCCCAATAAAAATTGGAGACATTTTCTGGATATCTCTTTATTGCTGCGACAGCAATTCCCCAACCTGGGGTTGTGGATGTTTTATGACGATACCCTTTCACAGCCTGATGACAGGAATCAGTTCGAGTACTTGCTCAATACCCATGGCTTATCCAATGTTATTGAAAAGTTAAACAATGTCCCGCATCATAAAATGCCTTATTATTACTCCATGATCGGCGATTCTGGAGGTTTTCTGCTCTCCACCTCCCTGCTCGAAGGCTTCGGATATGCCGTGGCAGAAGCCATGGCCTGTCTCTGCCCGGTGCTTAGCACCGATTCCCACGGGGTACGCACCTTGATCAGACATAATGAAACGGGGAAATTTTATGGGCATGGGGATCTTGATCAAGCGGCAGCAGAAGGAGCAGAATTGATAACGAATTATGCCCTGCGCGAGCATATCCGCCAGCAGGGAAGGGATACGGTCGCCGAACTGTTGAGCCCTGATTCGTATGTCCATTCCTTCCGCTCCATGCTCCATTCGCTGGGATTAGCCGACTAGTGGTTAACGCAGGCCGGTAACCTGCAGCAGCCCTCCCTCAGTCACCGGAGGGCTGCTTGTCCGAATGAATTTCATCCAACATGGTTCAACCAACTATCATAAGTCTGCTTTAGCCCTGTTTCAAAACTGTAAGCTGGCTCCCAGCCAAGCAGTCGCGCAGCTTTGGTATTATCCAGACAGCTGTGCCTGATGTCTCCCATTTTGGCCGGTGTGTGTGCAGGTTCCAAACCTCCACCGTGCAGTCCAAGCAGATAGGAAGCCAGACCGTTAATTGTAGAAGTCCGGCCTGTGCTGACATGGACCGTACTTTGACAGGTTTTACGGGCAGCAGCTATATTGGCTTGGACTACATCTTTTACATAAATAAAATCCCTCGTCTGCTCGCCGTCCCCATGAATTTGCAGGGATTCCCCTTTCATCAGCCGGTCCATGAACAGGGCTACTACGCCCCCCTCACCTTTTACGCCTTGACCCGGTCCATATACATTGCTATAACGCAAAATAGTATAATCTGCGTTATAAAGACGGTGAAACAAACGGATGTAGTTTTCCGCTCCCAGCTTGGATTGGCCGTAACCCGAGATCGGAACGGTGGGGTCCTCCTCCTCGATCCGTTCTTTTTGCAGTTCGCCATACACCCCTGCGGTAGAGGAAAAAACCAGCTTGCTGCCCGTCTCTCGGCAGGCATCCAGCATGCGGATCGTACCCATAATATTAACATCGGCATCCTGGAATGGCTGCCGGATGGAATACTGTACATCAGCCTGGGCAGCCAGATGAAAGACGACATCAGGCCGTTCCCGCTTGACGATCTCTCCGGCCTCGACACTGCGGATATCAACTTGATGAAACTCTGCTCTTGGATCCAGCCCAGCAGCACTTCCGGTTGAAAGGTTATCCAGCACGTGCACCTCATATCCGGAATCAATCAAGGCATGAACAAGATGGGTCCCGATAAATCCGGCTCCTCCGGTTACAACAGCCTTCAATGGCCTCACCCTCCTGATCAATTTACATTTCGAAGGAATGAATAACTTCCGGCTTACCTCCTCATCAGTTGATAATTCATTAAATGCATGATTTCGACAAAGAGTATGGACCAATACAGGATTATTCCAAAAAAGGCAATCGTCCAAGCCGTCATCCCTTTTCCTCCATATAATGAAATCAGCCAGCTAAAAAAGGAGGCTTTACCTATGTCTGTGTTCCGCTTGTCCACCGAACAGCATATCCATTATCCATGCCAAGAAATTGACGCCATCCAAATAACCATCCAGAACTGTGGTTTGCACCAAACTGACGTTCTGGTGGAGGTAGACAGCCCCGACGGCTTACTGCTGCGTGAGCTCCGCAATTTGCAGACTCAGAATGATTATCCGTCTTTATTCATGCTCAAAAATATTTCCACATACGGAAACCCATTCATGCTGCAAGTTGTGTCGAATACTCGGAACAAGGATACCCTGCTTGTACTCGTAGAGCTTATGAAAGGCAGTACGATCATTGCCAGCCATACGAACAGGGACTTTACAGTTTTTGAATAATTTAAAAAAACCAAAAAACATACTCTAACATAAGAACTGCACCCCTACCGATGAATTATAGGGGTGCATTTTTCATGGCATAAAAATATGATTCTAATTATACGAATGGGGCTGCCATAAGCCATTTTCAATGACTTAAGGAATAGCCCCCTTCTAATCAATCATTCAGTTCAGAGATGTGTAGTCAGAATCATTTGCTTGGCCAAAGTGCCTTCTGATAAACCTTAAGCAGATTTTCGATCATTTGATCCATTGACCAATGCTCTGTCCCCCAAGTTTTTGCCGCAGCTCCCATACTGGCACGAACTTCATCATGAGCCAGGAGATGCTCAAGGTGGGAGGCTAACGTATTGACATCCCCCACGGATGAGACGAGGCCTGTCACTTCATGCTGAATCATTTCCGGCAGCCCTCCCGCATTGGAAACAACAACGGGCAATCCCGATACCTGGGCCTCCATCACTGAAAAAGGCTGGTTATCCTGAATGCTGGGATGTACAAAGATATCTGCCTGCTGCAGCAGAGCGGGAATATCCGTCCGATGGCCGAGAAACATAACGTCCCCACTGACTCCGGCCCGAATTGCCTGTTTCATCAGCTCCTCTTTCTTGTCCCCGTCCCCTACGATCCAGCACACCCAGTCGCTGCGGCGCTGCTTGAGGAGCTGAAGGGCGGATATAAGGAAATGAAGCCCTTTAATATAAACGAGACGAGCAGGACAAATAATCACCTTTTTTCCGGGAGGCGCGACCAGATCGGTACCTTGGGCACAGACAGACCAGAATTGGTCGGTATCCAGACCGTATTGGAAGGTGCTGATTTGCTGTTCGGGAACCTCAAAATTCTGCATAAGAATGTTCTTCATCCAAGTGGTTGAAGTTATCGTAACATCCGCGGCAACAGACCCGTAATGCTCCAAAGCCCAGTAGTATTTCCACACGGGCGTTTCGCGGTATCTGGGGTCCTGATTCCGTTGCAATAAAAGCATAACTTCGCTTGCAAGTGAGCCATGAATGTTGGCAACCAAAGCTGTATGTTTGCTTTTCACCCGGCTCAATGCAAGCGCTGAGATGACATCCTGTGCATGAATAACATCATAATGGTCCAGCCCGAAATAAGCCGCGGACAGTTCCAAGCAGTATCGGTCCAGCTCGACATTGCGAACCCAGGGATCCATACTCAGCAGGGGAGCCGTATTCTCATTGAGCTTTCTTTCCAGCATGGGGAGAATGAAGTCCTTGCTCAGTTCCCTCTCCTGATTGACAATATGATATTTAGGAGCATCAGGCCCATTCCCAAACAGATCGACGGTATGTCCAAGCCGCTCCAGTCTGCGCTTGACCTGCAGCATAAACGGCCAGACCCCGCCTAAATGGGGAATCGGCCAGTACGTTGCCAGCAAAATATTCAATTGCCCTTCACTCCCTTTCTGAAAGATACCTGTAAATAATCTTACTACGCATACCCGCATGACACTTTTGGATCAGGTGAATCATTTGTTTGGCCATAGTGCCCGCTGATAAGCCTTAAGGTACCTCCCGATCATGTGATCCAATGACCAATGTTCCGTCCCCCACACTTTAGCCGTCTCCCCCAGATGGGCACGAACTTCATCATGTGCCAGAAGAAACTCAAGATGGGAGGCTAATGTATTTACGTCCCCTACATCAGAGACGAGTCCCGTAATTTCATGCTGAACCATTTCCGGCAGTCCCCCGGCATTGGACACTACAGCCGGCAACCCTGAAACTTGAGCCTCCATTACCGAAAAAGGCATGTTGTCCTGAATGCTGGGGTGTACAAAGATATCTGCCTGCTGCAGCAAGGCGGGAACATCCTCACGTTGACCAAGAAAAACAAGATCTTCCCCGATTCCCGCCGCCAACGCCTGCTGCATCAGTTCCTCTTTCTTGTCCCCTTCCCCTGCGATCCAGCATACCCAGTCGCTCCGGCGCTGCTTCAACAGCTGCAGAGCGGAGATGAGGAAATGAAGCCCTTTAATATGCACCAGACGGGCAGGACAAATCATCACTTTTTTTCCGTAGGGGGCGGTTATATCGGTGCTTTGGGCGCAAACGGACCGGAATTGATCGATGTCCAAGCCGTTTGGGATGGTGCTGACTCTCTGTTCGGGAACTGCAAAATCCTGCACAAGAATATTCTTCAACCAATTGGTAGGAGTTATGGTTACATCCGCAGCAGCGGCTCCGTCATGCTCCAAAGCCCAGTAGTATTTCCACACCGGCGATTCCCGGTATCCGGGATTCTGCTCCCAAAGCATATATTCTCTGGCAAGCGAGCCGTGGATGGTGGCGACAAGAGCGGTATGCTTGTTTTTCACCCTGCTCATGGCAAGTGTTGAGATGATATCCTGCGTATGAATGATGTCGTAATGGTCCAATCCGAAATAAGCTGCGGACAGCTCCATGCAGTGCCGGTCCAGCTCAAGGTGGCGCACCCAGGAATCCATCTGCAGCAGGGGGGCTGCCGTCTCATTAAGCTTTCTTTCCAGCACAGGAAAGACGAGATCCTTGCTCAGTTCCTTCCCCTGGTTGACCATATGATATTTAGAACGATCCGGTGTATTCCCAAACAGGTCGACGGTATGCCCAAGCTGCTCCAGTTCGCGCTTCATCTGCAGCATAAACGGCCAGACCCCTCCCAAATGGGGGATCGGCCAGTACATTGCCAGCAAAATATTCAATAAACCCTCACTCCCTGTCTGAAAGGTTTCGTCTGTCCCCCACGGCTGAAACAAGACCTGTCACTTCTTGCTGAGCCATCTCCGGCAGCCCATCTTTTTTTCTGTAAGGAGGGTCTTTAAAATGTTATTTGCGTTCTTCCAGCAAAACCGATAGAATCCTCTGATCGGGTAAGGTATACTCTTCGGGAAGTCCCATATTGATTCTGTTCCAGATGCTGTATTCCACATACAAATCCGGATGTGACTGCTGAACTGCAAATATCCTGTTGTATAAATCGCTGATCACCAGAACTTTCATGGCTTTTCCTCCCTTATTCTTCACCTGTCCCACGCTTATATCAGAAGACTCAGTGCATGGCTGCAGCCCGCTGATAAACGTGAAGATATCTTTCGATCATTTGATCTATTGACCAATGTTCTGTCCCCCACGCCCTAGCCGCCGCTCCCATATTGGCACGAACTTCATCATGTGCCAGGAGAAACTCAAGATGGGAGGCTAAAGTATCGATATCCCCCACATTTGAAACAAGGCCCGTAACTTCATGCTGAACCATTTCCGGGAGCCCCCCGGCATTGGACACTACAGCGGGAAGTCCCGATATCTGGGCTTCCATCACCGAAAAGGGCATGTTATCCTGAACGCTTGGATGTACAAAAATATCAGCCTGCTGAAGTAAGGCAGGAACATCTTCGCGCTGTCCGAGAAACATCACATCCTCGCCGATGCCCACCGCAAACGCCTGCTGCATCAGCTCCTCTTTTTTTTCCCCATCCCCTGCGATCCAGCACACCCAGTCGCTTCGGCGCTGCTTCAGGAGCTGCAGTGCAGGTATGAGGAAATGCAGCCCCTTAATTTGAGCCAGGCGGGCAGGACAAATAATCACCTTTTTTCCATAAGGAGCGGTTACATCCGTGCCTTTGGAGCAGACGGACCAGAATTTATCAGCGTCCAGGCCGTATTGGAAAGTGCTGAATTGCTGCTCGGGAACCGCAAAATCCTGCACAAGAATGTTCTTCAGCCAGTGAGTTGAAGTTATCGTTACATCTGCGGCACCAGCTCCGTAATGCTCCAGGGCCCAGTAGTATTTCCACGCCGGTAATGCCTGAAAATTGGAGTCCTGATTCAATTCCTGCATAAGCATTAATTCCCTTGCAAGCGAACCGTGGATGTTAGCAACCAGAGCGGTATGCTTTTTTTTCACCCTGCTCATGGCAAGCGTTGAGATGACATCCTGTGTATGGATGATGTCGTAATGGCCCAGACCGAAATACGACGCAGACAGCTCCAAGCAATACCGTTCCATCTCGAAGAAGCGAATCCAGTAATCCGCATGCAGCAAGGGGGCCGCCTTCTCATTTAGCCTTTCTTCCAGTATCGGAAGAACGAACTCCTTTCCCAGTTCCCTCCCCTGGTTGACAATATGATATTTAGGGTTCCCCGTCCCATTGCCAAACAGATCGACAGTATGCCCAAGCTGCTCCAGTCCGTACTTGAGCTGCTGCATAAATGGCCAAACCCCACCCAAATAGGGAATTGCCCAGTACGTTGCCAGTAAAATATTCAATAGATCGTCACTCCCTGTCTGAAAGATAACCTGTTGAAATGAGCACATGTGTACGAGGAACCTGCCGCTGTGGTTTTGTTCTGCCCAACTTCCGCAGTGAAAACCTCACTCCAAAGGGCATCATACACTTGGATGTGAGGTTTTTTCACATGTTATTTGCGATCTTCCAGTAACACTGACAGCACCCTCTGATCGGGTAAGGTATACTCTTCGGGAAGTCCCATATTGATTCTGTTCCAAATGCTGTATTCCACATACAAATCCGGATGTGACTGCTGAACTGCAAATATTCTGTTGTATAAATCACTGATTACCATAACTTTCATAAATTCCCTCACCTTCCTTTGTCTGTCCTACACTGATATCTGACAACTCCGTTTCTGATCTGAAGCCCTATGATAAACCTGAAGAAGCCTTCCGATCATTTGATCCATGGACCAATGCTCCGTCCCCCGTGCTTTAGCCGCCGCTCCCATATTGACACGGGCTTCATCATATGTCAGAAGAAAATCAAGTTGGGAGGCTAACGTATTGACATCCCCTACGGGGGAGATTAGGCCAGTAACTTCATGCTGAACCATTTCCGGGAGTCCCCCGGCATTGGACACCAAGACAGGCAATCCCGATACCTGGGCCTCCATCACTGAAAAAGGCATATTATCCTGAATGCTGGGATGCACAAAGATATCAGCCTCCTGAAGCAAAGCAGGAACATCTTCGCGATGCCCGAGAAATATCACATCTTCACCAATTCCCGCCTGAAGCACCTGGTTCATTAGCTCCTCTTTTATAAGCCCTTCCCCTACAATCCAACATACCCAGTCGCTCCGGTGCTGCTTCAGCAGCTGCAGAGCAGCTATGAGGAAATGCAACCCTTTAATATGCACCAAACGGGAAGGACAAATAATCACCTTTTTTCCGTAAGGGGCGGTTATATCCGTGCCTTTGGCGCTGACGGACCAGAATTGATCGGTGTCCAGACCATATTGGAAGGTGCAGATTTGCTGTTCGGGAACCTCAAAATCCTGTACAAGAATGTTCTTCATCCAGTTGGTTGAAGCGATCGTTACATCCGCAGCACTAGCTCCGTAATGCTCCAAGGCCCAGTAGTATTTCCACACCGGCGATTCCCGGTATTCGTAGTCATGCTGCCAAAGCATGAATTCCCTGGCAATCGAGCCGTGGATGTTGGCGACCAGCGCGGTATGCTTTTTTTTCACCCTGCTCATGGCAAGCGTTGAGATGACATCTTGTGTATGAATGATGTCGTAATGGTCCAGGCCGAAATACGACGCGGACAGCTCCATGCAGTATCGGTCCAGCTCCATGAAGCGAACCCAGGAATCCGCATGCAGCAGAGGTGCCGCCATCTCATCAAGCCTCTTTTCCAGAACAGGAAGGATGAGCTCCTTCCCCAGCTCCCTTCCCTGGTTGACCAAATGAAATTTAGAACTATCCGGCGTATTCCCTAACAGATCAACGGTATGACCCATCTGCTCCAATCTTCGCTTAATCTGCAGCATAAACGGCCAGACCCCTCCCAAATGAGGAATCCCCCAGTACGTTGCCAGTAAAATATTCAATAGATCGTCACTCCTGCCTGAAAGATAACCTGCTCAGGAAAAATCACGCACAAATGCGGCGCAGCATTTCCTGAAAGCGGGGCTGGTAACGGGACTGTACCTGCTCATATTCCAGTTTGATTTTATCCGAGTGCAGTCGTGTGCCCATATTGCTATGCACACGGTAGTTCGTCAAAGCCTGATCCAGGTACATGGTGAAGTGGCCTCCGAGCAGAACACGGTACCACATATCCAGGTCATGCGTGTAAGGAAGGGACTCATCGAACAAGCCAATACGATCAAAAAGCTCCTTTTTGAACATGACTGTACATCCGTTAATCGGGTTGGCCGTGGCAAAGCGCTCCAGATATTGCCGGGTGGAAAGAAACGGCTCGCCCGCGCGCAGCTGGGTTAATCCGCCATGGTCATCGATGTAATTAAAATTGGTATGGGAGATGGATGAATTAAACTGAAGCATAAAATGAACCTGGTGATTGATTTTATCTGGGTGGAAGATATCGTCTGAGCTCAGCCAGGCGATATAATCTCCTTTCGCATGACGGATTCCGTGATTCAATGCGCTGGCTGTGCCGCCGTTAGGTTTGCCGAGATAGTGTATATACGGGAGGTAAGGCGTCACCCTCTCCTTATGACTTGTCGATCCGTCGTCCATAAGGATCACTTCAATGGGCCGGTAGCTCTGATTCAATGCACTTTCCAAAGCGTGTTCAACGTAATTGCAGTTATAAAACGGAATAATAATCGATACCTTCGGTCTCGATGTCATACCTCTCCTTCCTCTCTGTTTCGAAAATAATCCAGGCAATCAGCCAGCGATTGGTGTAATGGAATGGACGGGCTCCAGCCCTTCGCTTCAAGCCACTCCGCCCGCTGCGGTTGTCCTGAGGCTGCTTCCCCATTCTGTCCCCATTCGATCTCAGCCTGTCGGCCGCTTCCGGACAGGGAAAGCATGTGATCAACCACAGTGCCAAGCTCTTGTTCGGTTCCCGAGCACACCGGATAGACTTTCCCGCTCTCTCCCTGCTCCAGCAGCAGCTGATAAGCCCGCAGCGCATCACGGACATCCAAGAAATCGCGGACCGCCTTTCGTGAAGAGACACGGAAGGGGCCAGCGGAGCCTTTCCGCTCGGAACGGACAATATGACGTGCCAGCAGAGCGCAAAATCCGGTGGACGGACCAGGACCGATCAGATTGGAGGACTCCGCCGTCACGACCTCCTGCTTGAAGAGCGCGGCCCAGGACCGGGCTGCAGCTTGCTGCAGCCCTTTACTGAGACCGTAGGGGTGAATAACTTGCTCAGGCGCATCGAGCGGAGCCTTTAGCCTCGACCCGGCCACCAGAATTCTGCATTGTGGAAGCTGACGCAGCGCATCCAGCAGATATACCGTCCCCATCACATTGGCTTCCATAAAGCGAACAGGATGCTCCCATGATTCGGACACCGCATTTTTACCGCCAAGGTGAAGGACATAATCCGGCTTGAGACTGGCAGCAAGCTCCCGGAGACGCTGATGATCCAGTAGATCGCACTGGAAGTAGGAAACATGATCCAATCCTTCGGGTTGGGGCCGGGACTCGCGAACGAGTCCCGCCACTTTCATTCCGATCGAAGCAAAATGGTGACAAGCATTTATGCCAGTAAATCCGGAAGCACCCGTAACGAGGATGACTGGCTTTTTTGGGAATTTCTTATCCATGAATGCAATTCCTCCAGCATTTCGCGGTATTCGGGAACAACATAATTCATGTCCGGGCGTGTAGACCGCAGCGTCCGGTCTTGTACAGGTACATCCACAGGGATGATGGTCACATCTTTTTTGTCCCAAATTTGCTGCATCAGCTGCAGCAGATCATGCTTGCTCACAGGCTGCGGACATGCCAGGTGAACGAGGCCGGACAGCTCCTGCTTCATGAGGACATCTATGGCCTTGGCAAGCTCAAGCGTAGTCACTCCGTTCCACATGACATGCCGGTATCCGCTAACTTCGCCTTTTTGCTGCATAAACCATTGAAACAGGCCAATGCCGCCTTCACGGATTTCCGGGCCAATAATGGATGTCCGTATCGTCAGATGCCCGCCCTCTACAACTTCTCCGAGTGCCTTCGTTACTGCGTAGACACTGGTTCCATTAGGCCGGTCCCGTTCTTTGTATCCTCCACGTGTGCCCGAGAACACACAATCCGAGCTGATATGAACAAGCTTTGCGCCGACGAGATCAGCTGCTTTACGCAGCCGATGCGGCAAAATGCTGTTGATCTCGTAGGCTCTCACTTTGTCTTTCTCAGCAAACTGGTTTAGTACGCCTACCGCGTTAATAATGACAGATGGCCGTACGGTCTGAATGATGGACTCCACCATACCGAAATTCGAGGCATCCAGCAGCAGGCCATCCGGATCTCCCGGGTCGCGTGTCGTATAATATACGCGATGATCTTCCTGCTGCCTGAAATATTGAACCAGCATATGCCCGGCCATTCCGTTTCCGCCAAAAACGAGAATATTCATTGGAGGAAGCCTCCCTGCCGCAGAATAGCCCGAATCTCTTCTTTGGACATCAAATTATGCTCTGAACTGAAGCTGCTGAACGTGACCGGAGGGCAATGCTGATAACGCTCTTTAAGACCCGGTATATTCAGTGTAGGCAGGATAACCAGATACTGATCATCGTACATAACGGTTGTCAGACTCTCGAAATCGCTCATCAGAATTTCATGAATTTTTTCGCCAGGGCGAATTCCTTTTTCAACAATCTGCACATTCTCCACACCCGAATCTTCAATCAACACCTGAGCCAGATCAATGATCCTGCACGTCGGCATGGTAATGACAAAGATTTCGCCCCCCACGCTCTCGATGGAAGCCTTGAAGAGAAGGGATATGGCATCACGCAGTGTAAAAAAGAAACGGGTCATATTCATATCGGTAATGGATATAACACCTTTCTGGCGAATCTGGCTTTTGAACAGGTGAACGACGCTTCCGTTGGTACCAAGCACATTGCCACCCCGTACCGTGACAAATTTGGTCGGGCCGTTAAGCAGATTGGCGTACACAATCAGCTTTTCGCCAATGGCTTTGGTCATTCCGTAGAAGTTCGAGGGGTTGGCCGCTTTGTCGGTTGAAATATAGATGACCTTTTCCACCTTATTGGCCAGCGCTGCCTCGATCACGTTCTGCGTGCCGACAACGTTCGTTTTAAGGGCTTCGTAGGGTTGATCTTCACATACAGGTACATGCTTTAAAGCCGCCAGGTGATAGATATAATCCACTCCCTGGCAGGCCGCCATCAGAGCTTCTCTGTCCCGGATATCGCCGATGCAGAAGCTGAGCCGGCTGTCCTCGAAGTGCCTGTTCATCGCGACCTGGCTTGACTCACCACGTGAGAACACGATAATCTCACGAGGTTCAAACTGCAGCAGCTGCGCAACCAGCTCATATCCCCAGGAACCCGTGCCACCAGTTACCAGAATTCGCTTATTTTTAAACATGCTTTTTCCCCCCAAGCAAATATTTGACCACTTTGTCGGAAACATCTTCGGCCAGGTATCCGGCTGGACACTGCCAGCCTTTGTTCATCTCCGTCATCAGCACCGCAGCACGTTCGATGGCAGGTCCGTCAAGGCCTGACACGATATTGCTGCCGCAATCCACCGTTTCCGGCCTTTCTGTCGTCCGGCGCATCGTAACCGTCGGCACCTGCAGAATACAGCATTCCTCCTGCACGGTTCCGCTGTCGGTCAGCGCACACCGCGCATGATGCTCCAGATGAACAAAATCGAAGAAACCGAAAGGCTCATGCAGCTCAATTAGCGGATGCAGGCTGATGCCCGGAGCGGCTGCAATTCTTGCGGCCGTGCGGGGATGAAGGCTGCAGATAATCCGCTGTCCGAACCTTTCCGCAACCCTGTGGAGCCCTTCAAGAATCGCCTTGAGATGAAGAGGATGATCCACATTTTCCGCACGGTGTGCAGTAACCAGAAAATAGTCGTTCTTGGAGAGTCCCAGCTTTGTCAATATATCGCTGCCATTGATCTGGGGCTCGTAGTGCTTCATGACTTCATGAATCGGATTCCCAGTTATGACAATCCGCTGCACGGGAAAGCCTTCGCGAAGCAGGTGCTGTTTGCTTTGCTCCGTGTAAGGCATATTGATGCTTGATATGGCATCGATGACCCTTCTGTTCTTCTCCTCGGGCACATCCAGATCGAAGCAGCGGTTCCCTGCTTCCATATGCACCACGGGAAAGCCCAGCCTTTCGGCCAGCACAGCGCATAACGCGCTGTTCGTATCTCCCAGCAGCAGGACACGGTCCGGCTGCTCCCGCAGCAGGATCTCCTCCATCTGAGAGAACATGGCGGACAATTGTGAGCCAAGGCTTCCCGCTTTCTCCTGCAGCACATAATCCGGGGTGCGAAGGCCCAATTCACGAAAGAACTGCCCGCTCAGACTTTCGGTGTAGTTCTGCCCGGTGTGCACGAGCACATGCTTCCCAGCCCATCGGTCCAATTTCCGAATAATCAGGCTGAGACGGATAATTTCAGGCCTTGTACCCAGAATCGTCAGTATTTTCATCTCCCAGCACCCTTTCTGCGTGAGCCGGCTGAGCCGGTTTTCATTCTGCCCCTCCTTGTAAGTCTCAGTTTATGCCTTCCGCGCTTGATCCGCTTGGGAAGCCTGCGATGGCGCCTGGCCGAAAGGCGGTTCCTTTTTTTGCCGCGCCGGGTAATGCGGAGGATTAACCGTACTCTCCTGCGGGGACGTGCCGGACCACCGGTGCGACGTTTCTTTATAGCAGCATCAGGGGATGCGGCAGCTCCCTGCTCCTCTGCAATCAGCGTGGGCCCTGCTGCTTCCGGCGGCGGACTGTGTTCCCCCGCGATGATCTCAGTCTCTCCTTCTGATCGCTGCACAGTAAACCATTCCGGCCGTTCGTTCATCCAACGCTCAACTGTACCTCTTATTTTGACTTGATAAGACTCAAGCCCGTAAATCCGGTCAGCCTCCTGCCGGTTCCGCCAGCCAATCGCTCTGCATTCCTCCGGGTTATTGATGAATCGGGACACGCGAGCCACCAGGCCGTCGCTGTTACCGGGCTCCACCAGGAATTCCGCATTGCCCGTCTGATGCATCAACTCGGCCAATCCGCCCTGGGCGAAGGCAACGACCGGTCTGCCATACAACAGCCCCTCAAGTGCGGTAAGGCCGAAGCCTTCTTCCACCATGCTCGGCACCACTACAGCATCCATCACGCCGTACACTGTCGTAAGGGATTCTTCAAATGCAGTCAGCACAAACCTTTTGCTATACCTCGATTTCCGGATCATCGCAATGCACTGCGAATAATAGACGGAGTCGGACGGTTTGCCGATAATCCAGAACCTGCACTGGGGATAGATTCTGCACAGCTTTATGGCCATTTCCACAAAGTGCAGCAGACCCTTGGCCTCGTAAATAAATGAAGAGATATATCCTACACAAAAATGGGAGCCTTTCAGTCCCAACTGAGCTCTTTTCTTCTCTCTGACAACGCTCAATTTTTCCAGGTCCGCCGCGGTAATGCTTCGCGAAGGCTCGATCACACTTGTTTTTTCTTCCGCCAATCCTTCCCTTAGGGGGATGAGCACCGTATTCGATATCCCGATGACCCAGTCACTGTAGCGATCGATCATCCGAACCGCTTCAGCGGTGTGCGCATTGATTCTGATCATTTCCGTGATCTTCCACACGACCGGAATCCCAAGAGCTTTTGCTGCTATGGCAGGCATGACGTTCACACAGGTGTTGGTCAAAATCAAATCGGGCTGAACAGCTCTGATCAAATTCACAATTTTCTCAAAATAAGGATCATCTTTTAACTTCTCAACCTCATGCTCCAATCCCTCATATGGTGTGTACATGTTATAGATCAGCGGAAAGATTTGAACCTCGACAGCGATTCCCCTTTTCCTCGCTTCCGCCGTGATTTTCCCTTCATCCGGTGCGACCAGCACACATTCAAAATAAGCGGACATTTCCTGACAGAAGCGCAGGAGCAGCCTTTCGGCGCCCGTGATTGTATAGGCGTTACTGACATGGCTGAACAGCATCATACGGGGTTTAATTGCCATCGGCCTCCTTTCTCCAGCTTCAATTCAGCGTCTTCATTATGGAAACAGGATGGACAGCATCTGATGAAGCCTGTGAGCATACGTATGCTCCTTCAAGGTCCGTTTGAGGCCTCTCAGCGCAATCTCCTGGCGCTCCTTCTCATGAGTGAGATAGTATTCGACCTTTTCTATCAGTTCCTGCGGTGTGGTATAGGTTTCGATCTCCTCCCCCGCCTTATAGAAACGAGCCATGTCGTCCCGCGCATCCGTGAGCTGAAAGGCTGAAGCCGCGCAAATTTCAAAGCTTCTCGGATTGGGTGAAGCAGGCGGGATTTTCAAATTTGAATTATTGTTCACGGAATCGTCCAAATGCGAGCGATGCAGGTTAATGACGATTTTGGTGCCGTTGTACACCTGATTCGTTTCTTCCGGATCATGCCATTTATTCACCTCGATTTTATCCGCGTACATGTGGTAGTTCTCGATCCGGTCCCACCAGAGGCCGTTAATGCCCGTGTTGTGGGACATCAGCTGCGGCATGATGGGGTTCATGAAGTAGATGCGGCTCCAGTATGCAGATCCTGTAAAGTTAACCTCCCTCCGCACCGTGGACGGGGTTGTCAAAGGAAAGTAATGGCTCCTGTAAGCTGCAAAGGGCAAATAGTGTACAGAAGAGCAGCCTAATTTATGGTAAAGATCAATGCAATTAATTTCCAGTGTGAAGATATCATCAAAATGAGGGGCCATTTTGGCTGTAATATCGGTATAGTAAGGATCGTCTGTCAGCCATACCGCTGTCCGAATTCCTTTTTTACGGATTTCATCCACCTGATTTACCGGCAGCTCCAAGCCATCCAGCACCAATACCAGATCAGGTTTGAGATGCGCGGCGATATCGGCAACCTGCTGGCGCGGATCCGCAAGCGTCACATGATGCACCATGTCCTGCAGCGTTGTATGAATCGCCTGATCGATCGGTGAATAAGGATACTGCTTGCCGGAGGACACGTACAAAATGTGAAGCGGGCGTTTTGGAAACTTTGTTTCGATTCGGGCCGCAACGGCGTTCGCTCTCCCCCTGAGATATCCTTCTTCATAGCCGGCATGCGCCCCGTATTCGCGACCTTTGTTGTAGGAGACAGCCGCAGCCAATGAATTTACATTTACCGGTTGCTGCTCTTCCATGCAGTTCACTCCTGTTCGTTGGAATTCCGGCTTCTAACTCAAGGCGATGTTCAGCAGCTTCGGTATCCTGCTTGTATAGGTATGATTTCGGCGTGTCGTATACACGCCCCGCCAAGCGATATGCTCGCGCTGCCTGCCGAATCTCAGATAGTAGGCTATTTTGGCCCTTAATTCATCCGCGTTCGCAAACGTCTCAAGATCGTAACCGGGGCGGTAATGACTCGTTAAGTCATCCCTTACATCGGTCAACTGCAGTGTCCCGCACGCGCTGATCTCATAGGTTCGCGGATTGATCGACATCGCCGGCTGCCGGTAGGTGTTCCTGTTATCCATGCCCATTTCGCTGGGGCGGTGAAGATTGATCACGATCTTCGAAGCATTGTAATAATTCACCGTCTCCGTCGGTTCCATCCAGCGGTCATGGATAAACCTTCCGAGCAGATCGGTTCGCTTCAAACGGTCCCAATGCCCGCCTACAATAATCACCTTTTTATCCGCCAGAAAAGGCGCAAGCTGATCAAACAGCTCCACCCTGTTCCAGAAGGCGTTCCCTATAAAGCAGACATCATACCGGAAATCTACCCGGCGGGGATGAAACATTTCTTCATCCACCCCAAGGGGCATGTAGTGAACATTTCCAGCACCAAGCGACCTGTAGAACGAGACACAGGACAGCTCGTGGGTAAATACAACATCATAATGAAGCGCGATGGCGGAAGTGTCTTCTGTAAAGTAAGGGTCATCCGCAAACCAGATCCCTGTTCGGATACCTAGTGACCTTACCTTTTCCACCTGCTCCAGATGATCCGGCGGGAACACATGCAGCCCGTTCATTACCAGCATCAGATCAGGGCGGAAGGACGCTGCCGACTCAAACATGGTTTCCGCTGTTCCTACCATACACTCCTTGGTACACCGCTGAAGCGCCCTCGTCACCCCGCTGTCTATGGCCGGAAAGCCTTGCGGGATAAAAAGCACCCGGCAATCCACCAGCTGCGGATTCACCGGAGTGCGCTCCACCATCGCCTGGCATCCCCCCATTCTTCGACCTTCCCTGTATCCCATTCGGAAAATACTGCTTGTCATTTTTGGATCTCGGCTTATCGCCACCAGCATCACCTGTCTTTTTGTAGACTCGACTTCCGTCTCTTAATCTATATATGCCGTGGGGTCAAATACATCATGGACGACTGCCTCCGTAAGGGAAAAAGCGGCGATTGCCCTCTCTTAATCCGCCTATGATCAAGAGACAGAACACCGTCAGCAGTAGTTTTTTTAGCAAAAACAGGAATATCAGGCCGCCAAAGCTAATATTTTTGATGTCAAAAATAGAAATGGCAGACAGCCGCAAGCATTTGCTTGCAGCGTCTGCCATTTCTTCCGTTCGCCTGTACTGGCGGGGGTGCCTATGCCTGATTGGCCAGGCTGCTGCCCTCTTCGTAGCCTTTAGAAAAGCCCTGATTAAAGCCTTCCTCGTAAGCATCCTCGTATCCTTTATTGAAGGCCGTGCCATCATGCGGCAGCGCCGCTGCGGGCTCCAGTGCCTGCGGGTCAACTCCCGGCGCCGGAGCAGGAATATGAGGAGCTTCAACCGGAACGGTAAAATCCCGCGGCCGGACATGCCGCTTACGACGAAGAATGCGCCGTTTCCTCGCTTGCCCTGGCGTCCGTTTACGCCGGACAAGTCCTCTTTTCCTCGCTTTCAGCTTGCGGACGCGCCTTCTCTTTAAAAGGGGTTTGCCGTAACCCAATCTATTTTTGCGTGTTTTCCTCCTGATGCCAGGTTTCGGTTTCATTCGGTCCCTCCTTCCCTTGCATGCCGGTCAGATACAGGGGCGTATAAGCCTTCCATGCTGTTCATCCACGGCAAGCCAGGGCTTCCCTCCAGCCGCCGATTCAGCGAGATCCCTGCGATCATACGGGTAATCTGTTCCTGGTAAGACGTCAGAAGACGAAGCGTCTCCTCCAGACTCTTGGCGGACATGCCCGAATGCGGGATGACATCCGATACGCTGTTCATCATCCTTGCCACAGCCTGCTGGCTAACAGCAATCGATTCCAGAAGAGAAAGCTTTACCTCCTGCTCGTTTCCCCGGTTCATGTATCGAAATCTTCCCCGCTCATGGCATCGCCAAACATTCCTCCCATGCCGCCGCCCCCGGAGCCCCCGTCAGAATCCAGCAGTGCCTTCATGTTATTGCAAAGCCCTGTCTGTACCCGGGTCAGCCCCTCCAGCATTTCTACCAGCTGTTCATGAATTTCCAGCGGTTTTTTAAGCTGGTCCTCGTGCTGCTCGAAAGCCTGAGTTCCGACATGATTGATAATCCAATTGCGGGCTTTCTCAGCTTCAACCGTTTTGGCCTCCAGAATCATAGCGATATCCCACTGCATTTTCGCAGCGGATTCCAGCATATGCATCATGGCCTGTTCTCTGCTCATGCTTTCATCACCGCCCGGTTCACATCTACTCCTCGTCCTGTCCGTTTAATTCCTTCATCACCTTTTCCAACAGCTCTGCCATGGACTCCTGCAGATCGGCGAGACCATTCAGGTAAGCAATCACACTTTTGTTCACCTCGGACGAGTTGTCCATCAGCCCGCCCAAATTGCCGAACTCCGGATCCTCGTCAGGCAAATTATGAATAATTTGCGCCATGCGGACGGCAACATGCCTTTCCGTTTCCAGGAGTCGGGTCAGCTGCTGCTGGGATTGGGATACATGCAGCAGTATTTCGTCAACCTTTTGTTCCATAAGTCCCCCCTTGTCCGGTTATCCCCATTCCGAATCGTCGTTCTCCCTGCAGAGAATCAGTGCTGACGTCTATACATAACTATTCAAAACAAGGGCTCCTGGTTCATAAGCAAGCGCCTATTCGGCCAGACCGGGACCGCTTGGCGGTTTCAAATCTGTCTGTTCACCATATGCAATCCTGCCTCGCTTAAGGACTCAAAGGTTCCGGCATCGCCCCAATAACCCTGCAGGATGTCGTATTCCAAACGATTCGCGGCGGCATAACGGTTGTTCACATCTGTAATTTCAAGTTCTCCTCTGGCAGACGGGTTGATTTGCTGAATGATCTCGAACACGGACGTGTCGTATAAATAAATGCCGGTGACACAGAAGGAGGATTGCGGATGCTCCGGCTTCTCCTCAATTCGTTCAATCTTGTGCGGGTTGTCCGAGTGAAATACAGGGACCCCGTATCTTCTTGCATCCTCAACTTCTTTAAGCAGAATTCTTGCGCTCCCTGGCTGCTGCTGCTGGTAACGTTGCATAACCGGCAGCAAATCATCCGTAAAAAGGTTATCCCCAAGCAGGACGATAAATCTCTCCTGTGGCTTGAAAAAACCTTTAGCCAGCATCAACGCCTCGGCAATTCCGCCCGCCTCTTCCTGAATGCGGTACGTGATTTCCACACCATATCTGCTCCCGCTGCCGAGCAGCTCGGTATACAGGCCGGCTGATTGTGTGCCTATAACCAGCATAATTTCCGTAACGCCCGCTTGCCTCAAACGTTCAATCCCATACAAAATCATCGGATATTGGCCTACCGGAAGCAGATGTTTGTTGACGATTGAAGTCAGCGGGAGCAGCCGCGTACCCTTGCCTCCTGCCAAAATAACCCCCTTCATAACTTCACTCCCTCTTTATCCCGTCTGAGCACGGGTTGTATGGTTCCGGCAGGTTTTTCGATAAAACATTCGGGATCCACCTGCCATTTATCCACAAACCGTTGATGATTGCGTTGTATCAATGCCTTCAGTTCTTCCTCCGCCATTAAATTGAAGCTGGCGCTTCCCTGATGGTGAACAAAACAATCGGCGCATGCTAGCAAGCGGAATCCATGCGCCCGAATCCTGAAGCAGTAGTCATCATCTTCATAATGGCCTCCGCTGAAGATCTCATCCAGATACCCTACCCGCTGCAGCAGCTCTCTGCGGAATAAAAGGCAGAGGCCTACAAGCCTTTCCGTTTCGATCCAGCGGGACGGGTCGCTCCGGTTGTTGTCCGCAGCATACCGCATAAAAGCCTCCATGCTGTCCGCCCCGGTTTCCACCTTCTGAATGCCGCTTGCATAATTGGTGACAGGCCCTACCATTCCGATCCGCTCGCTGCTGTGCAGCGCGGTCTGCAAATTGTTCAGCCAGTCTGGCATAACAGTCACATCGTTGTTCATCAGAAGCAGAAGATCCCCCGACGCCAGCCTTAATCCTAAATTACAGGCAGCTGCATAACCGCTGTTGTCAGGATTCCAAATACTGATGAGCCGCTCTTTTTCACAGTAAGCCCATGTTCCGTCACTCGAACCGTTATCAACAACAATGATTTCATAAGGGGTGTCCGTAAAAGCGCGGATTGCCTCCACGCACGGCTGCAGCAAATGCAGGCCGTTGTAAGTCGGAATAATAATGCTGGTCAACGGAATAGCCCATTCCTCCTTCTGGCGAGTTCAATCCGGGTCATGGAATGCGTTGCCGGAAGCCCGCCTCTGCCCGTCATGGAAAGCACGTAAGCTATGGCTTCGGCATGGTCTCCCACAATCAGCGCTTCCACCGGATTTCCTTTACCCTCGTTTAATGAATTGCGCCTTCTGTTACGGATAAGCACATCTACTGTATGGGCAGAGGCAACCTTCATCCCTTTCAGCATTGCGATTGCCTGGGCTAACGGCGGTACGGCAAGTGCTTCGGTCCCGATCTCCTTCAAGCCGCGGCGGGAAAGCGCATGAGGGACAGCCGTCATGGAGTCGCTTCCCAGGTCGGGACGTTTCAGCAGCCTGTTCAGGTATCCCTTGCAGCGGGTCACGCTGTCCTGCCTTTTGAACGGCGGCAGCAGCGGAGTCAAATGATTGAGCGCCACATCGTATCCATGATCGATAGCTGACAGAAACGGATAAAGCTCCTCTGCGGGAATCACCATGTCGCCGTCCACAAATAAAATGCAGTCCGCCGTGCTCAGGCGGGCGCCAACCCCCCTTCCCACATCATATCCAAGCTTTTCAGGAATGCTCACGATCCGAATCCCCGGAATTTCAAGCGCCCTGCGGTATGTTCCATCACTGCAACCATTCAGTACAACGATAATCTCCTGCAAAGGGAGTCGTTTAAGCTCATTAAGCACATCGACAATCGTAGCCTCTTCGTTGCAGGCTGCTACAACGGCTGCTGCGGTTCTGTTTAAGACAAAAGGGGTGGCGGCAGCCGGCTGCCCGTTCCTGCTTCTTTTTAACGGAGCCTGTGCCGAAGCGGGCCGAACCCTCCGTATGCCCTTGGTCCGCACCCGGCGGATCGACCGGCGCTGCAGCCTGGAACCGGATTTTCTGTTCCCCCGAATCATGGCGCTCCCCCTCCGATTGCATTGCGTCTTCGCTCCAGATCACTGAATCCGGCACGGGGGCCCAACTGACTGGTTAACCAGCGGATCGCCTGCACGTGATCCTCCAGCACAACATCCTCCAAGGGGTCGTGGCTGCTGCCGTACCATCGTTTGACATTTAATTTTCCTACATGCACACCTGCTGCCGTTCTGACATCCAAACCCGCAACGGCAGCCATTGCTTGAGCAAGCGGAGGCTGGCCCAAAGCTTTCCCAACCAATTGGGCAGCTTTGCGGCTCAGCGCATGAGGCACAGCCATTAAGGAGGCTCCCTTTAAATCGGGACGGCCTAACAGGATGTTCAGCATGAATTTCGCTTCTACGACCCGATGAACCGGATTCCGGTCCACAGGTCCGCTGTAGCTATTCAGCGCTACATCGGCTCCCTGCAGGATGGTTTCAATAAAGGGCTGCAGTTCAGCAGCCGGGATGACCATATCTGCATCAAGAAAGACAAGGATCTCTCCTGCGGCCGCCTCGGCCCCGATCCTGCGCCCGACATCATGACCAAGCGGCTCGGCATAGCGGATCACCTTGGCTCCAGCCGCTGCAGCCAGCGCAGCGGAGTTATCCTTCGACCCGTTGTCCACGACAATGACCTCCACAGGATTGCTGACCCGGCCAGCCTCATGGACGACTCTGCCGATCGTTCGGCTTTCATTCATCGCAGGGATGATAACGGACACCAGGGGACGTACCATTCGGCGGAGGAGACCCCTGCCGGTTAGCTTTGCCGGTGCGGATTTTTTTGTTCGAATAAACCTCCGTTGCGTTCTCTTCATTGGTCTATCGTCCTCCCTTGCATCAACGCTGCAAGCCTTCAGCATTTTATGAAGCCCGTCAGTGCCCCGCAACGGCATTTGTCCTACTCTATCAAAGTTCCTTGTACAAAAAGCTTGCCATATTTCAGCGGATTTCAGAGAAAAATCTCAAAAAACCTCTTCTCGAATCTATGACTCTGTGATAATATCAATTTCAGATTCGAAGGACTTACAAATAATAACTTTTATGTATTCCAACCCCTGTCCTTCTGCATCCCGGCTGCACATCTATCCTATCGCGAAGGGAGGACTGCCCATCTGACTTGTACAACCCCTGCCTTTATACTTCTGCTTAACAACTCTACGACAATCGTACACAGAAATGACTTTCCTCTTTGACCTCTACTTCAAATCAGCTTGCTTCCTGATCCTGCTAACGATGCTTTTCTTTCCATCGGCTACCAGACACCTGATGCCGGAAAGTCGGTTTCCAGCATATCTAAAAATCTGTTTATGGGAGAGTGGATGAAATGCGGATGAAAAAAACAGGAACACTCCTGGCAGGAGGCACGCTGCTTTTTGGCGCACTTGCCTCGGGTGTGGGCGCTGAACCTTCGGACAGTAGTCCTGTGGAATTAACGCCAAAGTTTGTAGCAGAGGTCGCAAAGACACCGGCTTTTGCCTCCAATGACCAGAAGGTATTGAACTTTCTGCAGAAAAGCTCCAAAACACTCGGCTTGAGTAGTGAGGGAGTGCAGAAACAGCTGAAAATTGTCAAACGTGAAAAGGACAAACAAGGGCTGCTTCATTACCGTCTGCAGCAGTATATTGACGGAATCCCGGTCTACGGAGCGGTGCAGACGGTACATTTGGATAAGGACGAACAGGTTACCTCCCTTCTCGGTGCCGCAATCGCCGAAAGCTATCAAAACATCCCCGGCGGCACAACGCCGAAGATCAGCGCAAGTGATGCCGTGTATATTGCGGAGCAGGAAGCCGCTGCCCGTATCGCCAAGGAACTGGACCTGAAGACTGCCGAGGTAACAGATGACGTATATGCGGAAAACAGTCCGGATGGAGAACGAATTTCGCTATCGGATTCCGTTCTGGGTGAACGTGCGGCAGAGCCTAAAGCGGAGCTGTACATTTATCCGGAAGGGGAGTCAGCACGGCTGGTGTATATGACAGAGGTCAATTTGCTTGATCCTGTCCTGCTCCGCACCCGCTACTTCATTGATGCACTGGACGGCAGCATCGTGTTCCAATACGATATCCTGGCCATGGCTACAGGCAGGGGGACAGGCGTGCTTGGCGATGCCAAAACATTCACAACAACCCAGTCTGGCAGTACCTATCAGCTAAGAGATACGACCAGGGGGAACGGAATCCTAACCTATACCGCGAACAGAAGATATACCTGGCCCGGCACATTGCTGACAGATGCGGATAATGTCTGGACAGACGCCGCGGCGGTCGATGCCCATGCTTACGCTGCCGAGGTGTACGATTACTATCTCGACAAATTCAACCGCAACAGTCTGGACGGCAACGGCTATCAGCTTCGTTCAACGGTTCATTATGGCGTGAATTATAATAATGCCGGCTGGAACGGCGTCGGTATGGCGTACGGTGACGGCGATGGTGTCGAATTCACCCTGTTGTCCGGCAGCCTTGATGTAGTCGGCCACGAGCTGACTCACGGGGTTACCGAATTCACCTCGGGCCTGGAATATCTTAACGAACCCGGAGCGCTTGACGAAGCCTTCTCCGATATTATCGGAAATGATGTAGAACGGGAGGATTGGTTCATCGGCAATGAGATCTATACACCCGGTATCCCGGGAGATGCACTAAGATCCTTGGCAAACCCGACACTGTTTAATCAACCTGACCATTATGATGACCGTTATAGAGGTACTGCGGATTACGGCGGTGTTCATATCAACAGCGGCATTATTAACAAAGCGTACTATTTGACGGCTGCAGGCGGAACGCACCATGGTGTGACCGTGCCGGGAATCGGACGCGACAAGGCTGTGGAAATCTACTATAACGCCTTTGTCTATTATTTGACGCCAACGTCCAACTTCGCAGCCGCACGTGATGCCCTCGTGCAATCCGCCGTTGATCTGTACGGGGCAGGTTCAGCCGAGGCCACCTCTGTCGGTCTGGCATTCGATGCGGTTGGCGTCCATTAATCTGCAGGGCAAGGCCATCCGCAGTTGACATCGTCGCGGACCGAGAATCCGTTATTTTCAAAATATTACGTATATTCTCATAATAACGTGCATCCCGGTCCGCTCCTATTGTTCTTGAACAAATAACGGCCTGTACCTGCGGTTCCGATGAAGGACATACAGGCTTACAGGCCGCATTTGTTTCTCTTCCGTTCATTTACGGGCTACCTGTTCAATGATTTCCGCCCACCGCCGTGAAGAGTGCTCCCACAAAAAGCGGCTGTTTGCTTCCCTCAATCCCGCGAGCCCCATCCGCCTTCTTGTCATCGGCTCCTGCAGCAGGCGTATCACCGCTTCGGCAAGCTCCTGTTCTATCCGTTCGGGCGAGATCAGCAAACCCGTAATGCCGTCCTTTACCACCTCCGGAATTCCTCCCGTACGCGCTGCCACAACGGGCACCGCTGCCGCCATCGCTTCCAGATTGACCAGACCGAAGGCCTCATCCCGCAGCGATGGCACAACGACAATATCGGCAAGCTGATACAAGCCTGCCAGCTCCTCGTGGGGGGTATAAGGGATAAAACGCACGTGGTCTTTTACGTTCACCGCCTGTGCCCGCAGCTTCCTTGTATATGCTGTGGAACGGCGGCTGCCGTAAAAAGCGCTTCCGACCACAAGCAGCAGCACATCCGGACAGGAAGCAATGATCCGGGGCAGCGCCTCAAGCAGACGGTGCACTCCCTTACCCGGTACCAGCCTGCCCACGTACAGAAGAATTCTCCTGTTATGCCAGCCTGCCTTGTTCAATCCCGCCGTGCGTGCCGCTTCGCCTTCTGCAGTCCACCGCTGCCGAAAATGGTCTATCCGAACCCCCGGGTAATTGATTGTTATCTTCTCCGCCGCCTGTGGCACCCTGCTGATGATGGCCTGTTTGACATACTCGCTGTTTACCACGATCCGGTCGAGCGGCGCAAGCAGCATGCTCTCCTTTCCTGGGATCATATAAGGAGGACGCATAAAGGTCGTGGAATGAAGCGTCAAAATAACGGGTATACGGGGACATGCCTTCTTGATCCTGTAAGCGGCGAAAGGACGGTTGTGCACATCCGCGAGCTGTGCGGGCCATCTCTTCAAAGCCTTGATAACCGAGGGAATGTATCTTTTTCCGCGCGGAAAACGGATGCACGGGATACGGTTCAGCCTGCCCCGGGCAGGCAGCCCTTCTCCCCGGATTCCATAAATCCGCGTCCGCTGCGGATCAGCCACCGGGGGAATCGTATGTTCGATCACACGTTCAACAGAACTGCTCCGGGATGAAGGAATGACAAAGGATCCCGGTGTCACGACAGCCAGTCTGGGAGGATACACTGGAGCATTCACACCCTTTCTCAATCGGCTTATACAGCATTGAATACATCATATACAGCTCCTTCTCCTGAGTACGGGTTCCGGCCCAATTCATGTCATCCGCCGCAAGTTCAGGCGGTTGTCCAGTCCCTTCGGCCAAGCGGGCACATATAATGCCATTGTTCGATACTGTGCCTGACAAGGAGGATTGGCCATGCCCCTCGAGTACGCCGGTATATTGCTGAGCTCTGCCGCATACGGCAAAATTCCAACAGGGCGGACGGGTCATGAATGGCTGATGAATTATGAAGAAGCCGGTGGCCGCTACGGGGTGATCCCCTGTTATCTGCGCCTGAAGGACATCAATCCTTCCGCTAACGAATGCATCGCATATCTCTTATATAATGGCCGCTTCACCAGGGCGGTGATCCCGCTGCCCTCCGTAATTCACAATCGCGCCATACACAGCGGCCGGGCAAGCCGGCAGAAGCTTGCGGCTCTGTGGAAGAAGGGTGTCCGGATTTACAACCTGCAGACCCGTTTCAGCAAATGGGATATTCATACGATACTATCCCAACATCCGGAGCTGAGCCGCCATGTGCCTGCAACCTTGCCGCTCAGGCGGTCCGCTCTGCAGCAGATGATGGGACAGTATGAAGACCTTATCATAAAACCCTGCTTCGGCAGTGTCGGCAAAGGGATTATGCGTCTGCAGAAGAACGGCGGTTTCTGGAAGCTTCAATATAAGCAGAACAGACAATCAGGGACGAGAAAGCAAAACTGGGTAACAAGATACCTGGGCATGCACGAGGCGATCCATAGAGTGGGCAAAATAACAAGAAGAGAGCCTTGCATCATTCAGCAGACCATTCCGCTGGCTGCCCAGGAAGGGCGTCCGTTCGATATTCGCATGACAGTGCAGCGCAGCTACGGCGGAGGCTGGCATTTGACCGGCATGTTCGCCAAAATCGCTCCGCCCTATACATTTGTCTCCAATGTAGCGCAGGGCGGCTCGGTCGCTTCGGTTGCTGAAACGCTTTCCTCCGCCCTTCCCGGCCTCGATACCCGGTCGCTGATCAGCAAGCTGAGGAGCTTTGCCCTGGAGCTCGCTGAAGCGCTGGCAGAAAAACTTCCGCACCTTGCCGATGTAGGGCTTGACGTCGGAATTACGGCGAAGGGTGAGTTCTTCTTCATTGAATGCAACGGGCGCGATTTGCGTTACGGTTTTGAACAGGCGGGCATGCTTCGTGAATGGAAAATGTCCTATACCCATCCCATGGGCTACGCGCGCTGGCTGCTGGATCAAGGCGTACAGCTCCCCCACAACCTGCCATATTGATTTACATCACGTAATATGTCAATATAATGCAGAGCGGTCGGACACGATTCGGTTCGTAAGGCCCTGAACAATGACAAGGGGGAGCAGTAATGGCAAAACGGTGGCTGCGGCTGATGACAGAGCTCTCATCCCGCAAATGGGTCTGCCGGTTGATGGGAGCTTTTGCTCAAAGCGGTGCCAGCCGGCATATGATCCCTACATTTATCCGAGTCTATCAAATTGCAGCGGAGGAGGCCGAGCAGGACTGGCGGCAGTATCCTTCGCTGAATGCTTTTTTTACACGCAGGCTGAAGGCAGGCGCAAGACCGGTACATACGGCTCCGGATGTTATGGTCAGCCCTGTTGACGCATTGATCACGTATAACGGCGAGGTCACTGACGGTACGCTGCTGAATGTCAAAGGACAGGATTACACATTGGAAGAACTGCTTAATTTCTCGCCCCGGCTTGAGAAATATACGCACGGGCACGCATTTGTGCTCTATCTGAGCCCAACAGATTATCACAGGATTCACGCCCCTGTGACGGGAAATCTGGTTGAAAAAGAGCATGTAAAGGGTAAAGTGTATCCGGTAAATGAATTCGGACTTACCCATATGAGAACCGTGTTAAGCCGCAATGAACGCAAAATCGCATATATTGCCCACGAATACGGGGAAATTGCCCTGGTGAAGGTCGGCGCCATGAATGTTAGCAGCATCCGCTACAGCGATGAAGACGCCAAGGCTTGGACGGCCGGCGACGAACTGGCTTATTTCGAGTTTGGTTCCACGGTTGTGCTGCTGACGGAGAGCGGCACCTTTTCCCCCGATCCTTCCCTGCACCAGGGAGACAGAGTGAACATGGGCGAAGCACTCGGCCAGTTCAAATCGGACAAGCCCGGGGCTTAGGCCCCTCCGCTTCCGCACACATAGCTCGCCTAAAAAAGAGGCCAGGAACAAAGACAACATCCCCGTTCCTGGCCTCTTGCTCGTGAAGATAGTCCAGACAGGCATAATGAGCGTAACGGCAGTCCCCGGATGTGAAGCTCTCACTCACTTTCAAGGCCGGTTGCCGGGAACATCAGCCTGCGTCTATAATAAATTTCAGGTTCATCAATCCAATCGTGAATTGGGGTGCTTGTATATCAAAGAGTTGATCATAAGAAAAATAAGAGCAGCAGATTATCCTCATATTTATTTATTAAATCAAGACTTTAATCCCAGACTGGCTTCTTTTTCTGAAGATCGGGTGAAAGAACGGATCGAGCGGATTATTCGCAGTACCAATGATATGATTTTAGTCGGCGAATATAATAACGAGGTTATTGGTTACATTCACGGAAGTCCTCATGAGCTGCTTTTTTCTGATTCTTTGGTCAACATTTTGGGGTTTGTGGTGAAAGAGAAATATAGAAAGCGCGGTGTGGGGACCAAATTGATTGCAAGCCTTGAAGCTTGGGCTAAAGACAACGGATTTTCCGGAATTAAGCTGCTGTCCCATCCGAGCAGAATTCACGCACACAGGCTCTATGAGCACAGAGGATATATTTTCACAAAGGAACAAAAAAATTTCATCAAAACCTTCGACTAACAGCAGCCAGAGGCTCCATATTGTGATCTACGGCTGCTGTTTTTACATTAGGGGGAAAGTCCCCTCCTTTTTCCAGGTGAAGCTTTTCCACAACAAAAATATGGAGGCTGGAAAATGAGAAGCGAAAAAGAAATGATGGAGCTGATTCTGGGCTTTGCCAGAAATGATGAGCGTATAAGAGCAGTCGGCATGAATGGTTCCCGAACGAATCCAAATGCGCCTAAGGACGTGTTTCAGGATTATGACATTGTCTTTGTCGTGAAGGACATACACTCTTTTGTTGATCATCCCCAGTGGGTCGATTACTTCGGCAGCCGGATTATCATGCAAACACCGGAGCCTGTATTGGATGGATACTTCTCTTATCTGATGCTGTTTACGGACGGCAACCGGATCGACCTTACATTATGCCCTGTTGAAAAAAGGGATGTTTGGAACGGCGGCGACAAACTGTCCGTGGTGTTGTTGGATAAGGATAAGTCCCTCCCCAAGCTTGCGGCTCCAACAGATGAGGATTACCGGGTTCGGCGGCCATCAGCCGAAGGTTATGCGGATTGCTGCAACGAGTTTTGGTGGGTATCCACGTACGTGGCGAAGGGGCTGTGGAGACAGGAAATTCTATACGCAATGGACCATCTGAACTTGTATGTAAGGCCCATGCTTATACAAATGCTGGAATGGCAGGTCGGCGTAAACACCGATTTTTCTGTAAGCACAGGAAAAAACGGAAAATATCTGGAGAAATATATGGACAGGGAGAGCTGGCTGCAGCTTATGCGTACCTATCCAGGCGGGAGCTACGAGGATATCTGGAACGCCCTGTTTGTGATGGGAGAGCTGTTCCGCAGCACCGCGCAGGATGTCGCAAAACATTTGCACTTTGAATATCCCCAGGAAGACGACAGACGGGTTACAGCTCATTTACAGCGGGTGCGCCATCTAGAACCTGGGGCGACCGCGATCTATTAGAGGTTGTTCAAAAAGTCATCTTTTGATCACGAAGAAAGTCAGGAAGCGAACTCGACATCGAATCTTGAATTCAGCCGGGACTAAGCAGATGCTTCCGAAGCATGTTTCCTACGGAAACATTTCAGGTGCTCACGTACCCCAAGTACGCTCCGCTCCTCAGTCCCTACCTTCATCCAATCTTCTCGGTGCTGAAAACCTGATTTTTTGAACGCGATCTGTTAACGATAGCAAGAGCAGGACAATTGCATCTGTATTTAAAACCACCGGTTGGAGGTGCTGCCTCCTTTCCGGTGGTTTTTCTGTCCTACCGCAAAATAAAACGGGCTTACTTCAAGCTTTGCCATGCCGCCGCCAATCGTCTCGCCCCCTCCTCCAGCCGCTCCTCATCCAGGTGTGCAAATCCCAAACTGACAGACGGGGAAGCAGGGACAAGATGATAAGCAGACATATCCCGGAGAATGACCCCGTGCGCCGCTGCGGCCTCCATAAAAGCTGGATAGCGGGCCGGGTCCTGCTTCCAGCGAGCGTAGATATGCAGTCCGGCATCGCCCGGCTCCAGCTCGAACAGCCCGGCAGTATGGCGGCTCATGCTTTTGCGGAAATGATCATGCCTGGCACCATACAGCCTGGTCATGCGCCGCAGGTGGCGCGCGTAGCCGCCGCGGGCCATGAAGCGGGCAAGGGCGCGCTGCTCCAGCAACCCGGGCGGGAGCGGATCGTAGAGCTGCTTGGCCTCCAGCAGTGGGCCGACAAGAGCCGGCGGCACAAGCGCATAGCCCAGGCGGAAGCCTGCCGGCATCGTCTTCGAGAAGGAGCCGATATAGACGACACGTTCTTCCGTGTCCAGCGCCTTCAGCGGTTCGAACGGCCTGCCGCCCCACCGGAACTCGCTGTCATAATCGTCCTCGATAATGACGGCATTGTGCCGGGATGCCCAGCCGAGCAGCTCACGGCGTCTGCCCAGGCTGAGCACGGCGCCTGTCGGAAACTGGCGGGCAGGCGTGACGAACAGCAGCCTGGAGTCCCAGTTGCCGGGGATGATGCCATCCCGGTCCAGTGCCGCCGGCAGCAGCCTGCCTCCGCATGATCTTACCGCTGCCTGAATGCCCGGGTAGCAGATCTGCTCCAGCACGACATCCTCTCCCTCCGCGACGAGCAGCTGTGTCAGCAGGGCAATGCCCTGCATGGAACCGCTGAAAAGGATGATGGCGTCCGCCTCTGCGCGAATTCCGCGGGTCAGGCGCAGGTGGGCGGCGATGCTTTCACGCAGCTCGGCGGCTCCCGCGCCGTCTTCCGCCCCGGGCTCCGCCGCTTCCCGGGCCGCGGCATAGAGCGCGCTCTTCCACTCCTCATGTGGAAAATGCTCCTGCTGCATTCCCTGTGGAACAAGTCTGATCATATCCTTGTGTTCTGGCCCCTGCCACCCTGGAATGGTAGTATTCTGTGAGGCATACTCCTGTCCGGAGTCTTTTATCCGCATCAGCCGCTGCCCCCAGGGCGAGAGCACGATGCTTGCCTCCCGACCGGCCCGGGGCTGCGGGCTGGCCGCTGGCGCAACGAACGTGCCGCGCCCGACCTCGGCCTGCACATACCCGTCGGCAAGCAGCATATCGTAAGCTTCCGCAACCGAGCCCCGGGACAGCCCGTAATGCTCCGCCAACCAGCGCGACGAAGGCAACCTGGCCCCACCCTGTAGCGTGCCGTTAAGGATGGCGTCCCGCAGGGCGTGATATAGCGCGGCATATTTATAATGATACCTTTCCAGATAGGAATCAAACGGCAGCATGAACTCCATAATGAATGACCGAACTCCTTCCAGCAGTCAAATTGGCTTAATATAAATACTCTAAATTGGCTCTTATTACATGTCAATTTGCAGATTATGCTGGAAGAACAAGTTATCGGGTAATATCCCGCCAGTTTCATTAAGGAGGATCCATACATGAGAAGAAAAGAATTCACAGTAACAGAGGAAGAGGAAATCAGCCGCTTTTTGCAGGGAATGAGCTTCGGCTTTTTGGGCACCGTCGGACCTGACGGGCGGCCGCGTGTTACACCGCTAAATTTTGTATATGTGGACGGCTATTTTTACTTCCACGGCAGCTACGCCGGAGAGAAAATGAAACATTTGCAGGGCAGCGACGTTGTAAGCTTTACCGTGGCCGATGAATATGCGCTGATTCCGTCCTATTTTTCCGACCCCGAAATGGCATGTCCAGCTACGTCCTACTTCAAAAGCGTAACAGCTTCCGGGCGGGCGGAAGCCGTACGCGATCTGGAGGAGAAGGCGCGGATCTTCACAAGCTTTATGAGCAAGCTGCAGCCAGAGGGCGGATATGCTCCCATTGATCCGCAGGATGACCGCTACAGGGTCGCCCTTAAAGCTGTATCGCTGACACGCATCGTCCCGGATTCCATCACCGCCAAGTTTAAATTCGGCCAAAATCTGGAGCAAGCCGACAGAGAAAGCCTGATCCGGCAGCTGCAAGAGCGCGGGCAAAACCGCGATCAGGAAACAGCGGACTTGATGCGCCAATATTGCCCGTATCACACATAGTAAAAATTGGTTAACTTTTCGCTTTGAAAAGAAGATGATAACTCGCAATATGAGCAAAAAGAAGAAATATATTTAGAAAAAACATGATCAAGGAAGGAATAATGGATTTTAAATCCAGAAACACATGAAAAAGTACCATATTTAAGGAAACAGGTGCAAACACAACGAGTACCAATGGTACAAAACGATTTATCAATAGAGAGAAACCTGCAAGAACCATCAAGCTGTAGACGATGACCATAATATACCCTGTCTCAGCTAAAGCCATCATGAATTTGTTAGCAGGTTCAGAAAATTCCATTGAATATGACGGATTTATCAAATTGTTTAAACCTGGTACTAACAACAAAAGCCCGAATACAATACGTGCAATTAAAGTGATTTTTTGACCTAGCAATTTTCTCGCCTCCAGTTGTTTTTCTTTTGCTTGCCCTATTCATTTTCTAATCTGCAATTTGAAGAACAATTCGTCCTCTTCCATGCCCGGTTTGACTAAGCTCATGAGCTTGTTGAACTGCATGTAAGGGGAATTTTTTATTTATAACGGATTCTATTTGTCCCTCCACAATCATTTGAGCAATTTGCTGAGAAATCTCCTGTAATTCTTCGGGTGAAGGCATGGAATTTATACCCGGTTTTATTACATTCACCCCTCGTGCTTTTGCTTTTTCCAGGGACAGCTCCTCCACAATAGACAGAAGTATTCCTCCCTGTCTTACAACAGACCATGACCGCTCCAATGTATTTCCCCCCACGGTATCAATCACAAGATCAACATCTGAAACGCTTTGTTCGAACCGTTCCGAGGTATAATCGATCACGTGATTTGCACCCAAAGTATGCACAAGCTCAACATTATTTGTTGAACAGGTACCGATCACATAAGCTCCTTTCCACTTGGCAAATTGAGCCGCAAACGTTCCAAACCCTCCTGCGGCCGCATGAATCAGCACTTTTTGGCCTGGCTTTAATCCACTATCATGAAATAGCGTTAACCAGGCGGGCAAGGCGCTCCCCGGTATAGTAACTGCCTCATCAAAAGTTAGGCCTTCCGGTTTAAGAAAAAGTCCTTTGGCAGCAGCCGTTGTATATTCAGCATAGGTGCCGTTGTCACTGCGGCCGAAAACGGCTTCTCCTTTACGAAACTCAGTGACATCTGCGCCTACCTCCTCTATAATTCCCGCAAAGGAGGAGCCAGGAATATAAGGAAATTTTGCAGGACGAATGCTTTCAAAGCGTCCCTGACGGTACTTCCAATCGTAGGGGAGAATGCCTGCCGCATAAATACGAATCAATACTTCTCCAGCCAATGGATTTGGGCGTGAAATTTGTTCTAACTTGAGTTCTTCTGGCCCTCCGTATCGATGGACACGTACAGCTTTTATCATAGGTGTATTCATCATAAAACTCCTTTCCGATCTTCCTGATAGGGAAACAATTGAAGATCCTTCTTTACTGCTCCTTTGACAACTCAATTGTAAGATTGATTATAAATAATTAAAAATGTATATTTGTTTATATATTCATAACTCTAAACTTATGATAGGGGCGAACAAAATGGATTTACTTCAGTTGAGGTATTTTCAGAAGATTGCACGATTAAATCATTTGACACAAGCGGCGCAAGAACTGCACATCACCCAGCCTTCTTTAAGTCAAACCATTTCAAAGTTAGAAAAGGATTTGGGAGTTCCTCTTTTCGATCGTCAAGGGAGACAGATTCGCCTCAATAAATATGGGGAAGCCTTTCTGGAAAAAGTAGAGCCGGCGCTGAAACTACTCGAAGAGGGGCAGCGGGAAGTTAAAGATATGGCCGGATTAGAACGGGGAACCATTTCTATAGACACCACTTTTCTACCGCTATTTTCAGATACCATGAATATGTTTCGCTCAAAATTTCCCGATGTTCATTTTCGTATTTCTCAAGTTTCAACAATGGAGAAAAGGGAGCGGCTGCTGGAAGCTGGAGAAATAGACTTTTCCATTTCCTGCAACCCGATTAAACGGAGCGGCATCTACAATATGCCTATATTAACGGAAGAAATTGTACTGACAGTACCCATTACACATCGATTTGCAAATCGGCAAAGTATTAAATTGAGTGAGGTTGCAAACGAGCCTTTCATACACTTTAAAAAGGGACATTCCTTCCGGGAGGATACGGATGAAATATGCCGGAAGGCAGGGTTTGCACCAAACATCATATGTGAAACCGATGACTCAAAGACGATCATAGAATTGGTCAGAAAGGAAATTGGAGTTGCTTTCTGGTTAGAATCTTTATTGGAAAAAGAGAATCCCTTTCACTATTTGCGTATTTTAGAGCCCGTTTGCCGGCGCACCTATCAGTTAACCTGGTCCGAAAAACATTATTTATCCGTGGCGGCACGTACATTTCGTGACTTTCTTATCAAGCAATTCACGTAAGCTTTTCCCGTGACTGTAACGCGGTGAAATGCTATAATAATTGGCAGCAGAAAACAGAGCGGACCGTATGATGGCGATCCCTGCGCATTCCTGCAATAACCTTACATGACTGGAAGGATGAAAACCGGGATGAATCCACTGGCTGTGCAATTAAACCAAAGTATTCAGACAAGTAACGAGCATGTGTACGATATGCTGTCCCAGCTCGGCAAGGAAATTTATTTTCCGAAGGAAGGGATTTTGAGCCAGTCCGCAGAAGCGGGCAAGCTGGCCAAGAAATACAATGCTACAATCGGGATTGCCACGGAAGCAGGCGGGCCGATGCACCTTAACGTCATTCATGAAAAGCTGTCGGCCTTCAATCCAAAGGACCTGTATCCTTATGCGCCGCCTGCCGGCAAGCCTGAACTGCGCACCGCATGGCGTGAGAAGATGCTGAAGGAGAATCCTTCGCTGCACAATAAATCGTTCGGAAATCCGATTGTAACCAATGCGCTGACCCATGGCCTGAGCGTCGTAGCCGATCTGTTCGCTGACGAGGGCGATGCGGTGATCTATCCGGACAAAAACTGGGAAAACTACGAGCTGACCTTCGGCATCCGCCGCCACGCACGGCTCGTCAACTTCCCGCTGTTCACGGAGCAGATGACCTTCAACAGCCAGGGGCTGCGTGACGCACTGCTGGCACAGAAGGATGCAGGCAAAGCCATCGTGATCCTCAACTTCCCCAACAATCCTACCGGCTACACGCCGGGAGCCCGTGAAGGCGAGGAAATCGTCGCCGCCGTCCGCGAGGCCGCCGAAGCCGGCATCAATGTGGTTGCGGTTACGGATGACGCCTATTTTGGCCTGTTTTTCGAGGAGTCCCTGCAGGAATCGCTGTTCGGCAAGCTGGCATCCATCCATCCGCGTGTGCTGGCTGTCAAGGTAGACGGCGCCACCAAAGAAGAGTATGTGTGGGGCTTCCGCGTCGGCTTCATCACCTATGCTTCGGACAGCAGCGAAGTGCTGTCGGCGCTGGAGCAGAAGACGCTCGGCATTATTCGTGCCACCATTTCCAGCGGACCGCATCCTTCGCAGACCTTTGTGCTGGAGGCATTGAAATCGCCGGAGTTCGAACAGCAGAAAGCCGAGAAATTCGCCGTCATGAAGGGCCGCGCCAATACCGTCAAAAGGCTGCTTGACAGCGGCAAGTACGATGACGCATGGGACTATTACCCTTTCAACTCGGGCTACTTCATGTGTCTGAAGCTGAAGACGGTCCAGGCCGAGGCGCTGCGCACCCATTTGCTGCAGCAGTACGGGGTCGGCACGATTGCCCTTGGGGAGCAGGATTTGCGCGTTGCTTTCTCCTGTATTGAAGAAGCTTCCCTGGAGGACTTATACAATCTTATCTATCAAGGGGTACAGGATTTACTTGAAGCCTAATCAATCTAAAAGAAGGATGCCCGAAGCCATACGGCTAAGAGCATCCTTCTTAGTTTGTCGAGAAACCCGGTCTTTGCCTTTGGCTGACGGTAGGCGATCGCCAGGCCCCCTTTCGATCCAATATAATGTTATGTGACGTTCAATGTATTGCCTACATACTCATCTTTATATGTGATTTTTAAATACATTCCAATAAAACACTCTCTAATTGGAAAGACCGCCCTCCACATTTGGTTATCTGATCGAGGTTTAAATTCAAATATTTGATTCAAAATCCCTTTAGTCATTAGCGCAAAGTAGAATAATAACCAATTCAGCGTTGCAAGTGTGTTTTTAGACGCCTTAGATGCTTTCCCTCCGATTCCTATATGCAATTTATCGTCATGAAAGTCAAAAGCATATGATCCTATGATACTTGTATATGCCGATGAATGAACTACACTGGAAAATTCTTTATAGATTGATGTCCTCATACTATTAATTTCACTAATTATTTTGTCTGGTAATCCGATTCTACTTTCAATCTTTCTGAGCTCCACTTCTGTTTTCTTGGGAGTGAAGAACTTATACCAAATCAATCTAGCGTCTTCATCATTCATCCCGTTACAATAGCTTAAAAAATGTTTTTTACTGGAGAACACTATAATAAAAATGTAAATTGTTTCTGCTAATACTCTAAGTAATGCTCGTGCTGAGGTATCAAGTCCACCTTCTATTAATTTTATAATTGACAATATATGATTGCTAATAATACCTATCATATTCTCATACAGTTCATTGGGTTTTAGAGTTCCTAAGTTTTCATCATTAAAATCTTTACTCATTGGATTTGAGTGATCATCTTGGTTTACAGCAAGACTAAAGTATGTAGTATAAGTTAATCCAACTAGTGAAAGTGTTAGGTCCTCATTTAAATTTTTATGCACTATTCTATAATTTTCTTTAATCATAGAATATATATATTTTATGGTATTAATTATTTCTTTATCATTAATTAGCATTTTTTTGTTGGGGTCAAACTTCAAAATGTTCTGATTGAAATTTCGAATAAATTCAGCAATAAATTGACGTGCATTTTTATCGATTTTTGGTTGAATGACAGATCTCCCCCTTACTTCAAATGTCACATAACGTATTATTTACGAACTTCTCAAAATTATACTTAATTCCACCTATTCTTATTTCTTCACCACTTAGCGCCTTAATACCGTTTTGTCCTGTTTCGCCTACTAAGCCTTTATTGGCTGACTTAAGAAATGCGTCGACTCCCTTTTGTCCCTGACAATCGCCTCCAACTTGCTGCCTCGCACATAACTGGCCTTTAGCTTCGGCGTGCCGTTCTCAATCACAGCCTCTGCGATGATCTGATCCCCATCATAATAATACCGGGTTTCCACGCCGTTCTGAATACGCCCTACCAACAATCCGTCCCCATTATACTTGTATTGAACTCTGTACCTGCGTTAATCCAACTTAAACGGCCAACGCGTCATAATCCGCACGGGACTGCACTCTGAAACCCTGTCCGGTATAGATGCCGCTCTCCGTCTGCCAGCCCAGCGCATTCCAGCGGGTACGGGACTTGGTGCCTTCTTGATCGTAACGGTGTTCTGCACCTCATCATAGCTGGCCTGAATTTGGGTACCGTCCGGGTTAGTAACCTCTGTGACACGGCCCAAAATATCATATTTGTACTGGGTACGCCGATTCTTCCCATCTGTAGATGAAGTGATGAGTCCTGTAGAAGCATCGTACTCCGATTTGACTTGCACCACAGACTTGCGCCCATCCGCATCGGTAACCGTCACGGATTGCGCAGTAGGGAAGGCTCCTCCGTAAAGCCGCTGTACTCGGTCGTTGTCGTGAGAAGCTTCATACAAGGTATAGGCGGCGCCCCCCAGCATACCGTCCTGATTGTCGCTTACCAAATTGATGTAACTAATAGATTGTTGTATATTTTAACTGGAAACTCTATTTTTTATAATATAGATAGTATATGCAATTTGATAGTTACATTCATTTAGGTCACGCCGCACAAATTCATTCGGCATTGGGTGTGGTAAAAGAAAGACCCTGAGGATTGTGGCCCCCAAGGTCTAATAAATTCTTACTTAATGCTGCTGTAGTACTTCATTAACTTTGAGATAATCTCATCGGGAACGGTATAATTTCTAAAGTTAAGTGATACTAGATCGGTGATAGCTTTATCCATAGTAAACCATGATTCACTTTTGTAGTCACCAATATCGTCACTGAAACCAAGAATACAAATACCGTAACTCCTTTCTCCCCACAACGCCCATTTCATCGAAGATGGTAGCCATACGATTACTTCAGAATTAGATAAAATGGAATCTGCAGGACTTTCTATAGGGCTTTGCTGAAGAGTATTCCAGTACTCATCCGATGTTGTTCCTTTATTTAGCATGCACCAATTATACTGAGAAAATTCGGTATAATAATAGTTTACTGGGTGTGGGTCTAACACAGCCATGATGACGAAAGAATCATCAAAAATGCCTGTAAGTTGCTCCACTTCGTTCCAAAAACCATAACTCATTGCATGATCGAAATCAAGTACAACTTTATTTTGAAATGGAACTTTAAATACTTGGTTTGGCAGTCGCTCTTCAACATAAACTACGTTTGAAACCAAGTGCTGCGCTTCTTCAAAATCAGTTGTGTCTTTAATAATTTTACTCAATCGGTAGCCCCCAATCTAATTTTAGTAGTTACCTTTGTCGCGCCCTTAGCCCAATAATCAGCAGTTTGTAATCCCTGATCTGATTTATCCCGAATCCGGTATGATGCTCCGTCTTTAGAATACATAGTACTTTTTCCATCTTTACTTACAGATTTAGTCCAACCATCTTTCACAAGACTCTTTTCAAAATCTACTCTCGTGACATTAGTTTCAATATTCCTTACACTTTTCCCTACTGTTATGTCTTTGTAACCACATTGAGTATTATGCACCCAAATCCCAATATCCGTTACATAATACGTATGATAGTCAGCAACGGTAAAGTTATAAACCGTAACTGGCTCATCCAGTTTAACGAACTCAACCTTATCAATTGTTAGGTTGCTTCCATCAGCCTTTTGGAGTTTGTCACCTACTTGAAGCTCATCAGCGAAGACCCACCCTTTACCTTCAACCCAGAATGGATGGTTGTCTGTAGTCTCGATAATTTGCTCCCCAACATGCAATTTAATAATATCATCACGTTGGTTGCGGTAAAGATTGGTGACTTCCTTGTAAGCCAATTCTCCATCAGGGTTATTCTCATCCTTGGCGAGAACCTTATCTCCGACCTCAATGTCTTCGATATTCTTCTCCCCTTCGTCTGTTTGCACTTTCGTTCCTGCTGTAAAACAGTTACACCCTCTTGCTCCTGCTTTTACTGTTCCTGATTTGGCTTTTCCTTTACCAGTGTACTTGCCTCCACCAACCAATCCGCCTGCAGCTACCTCGAGAACTTGTTTATCAGTCCACTTTTGATATGCATCCAATAACTGTTCTCGTGCCCAATCGGATTTGCCTGCGCTATTCTTATAGCCACTTGTTCCCGTTAATAAGTCGTATAAATAATTGTACCGATTCTCCCCACCGAAGATAGATGCAAAGTCGTATCTTTCCCGTATGAAATCCTTGTACAGCTTATAATTCTGATTCTTACTCGAATTCGATTTATCACTGGCTTCATTTAATAATATTCTGAGTTCTTGATAATCAAGTGTCTCAAAATAATGTCCACTCGGATCCATATAGATTAAAGGGTTATTGACAACATAAGTATACAAATTCAAGCTCAGCGGATTTGTCGTTTCCCCTTCATTCGTATCCTCATTAATAAATCGCCCAACAGCCGGATCATACCAGCGGGCTCTGAGGTACTGTAGTTCTGCATCCTCATCCCACAGCTCTCCGGAATAGCGGAACGGGTTATGAACCTGCTCTTGTGAATTAGTAATATTGCCCCAGATATCATAGCTGTATTTATTCAGTATATTGCCGATCTTATCCCGCAGCTCGATAAGATCGCCATGTCCATTATACACCGGATAGGCTTCGCTTCCGTCTGGATAGACAATCGCCTCCAGCTTGCTGCCCCGCACATAACTGGCCTTGAGCTTCGGTGTGCCGCTCTCAACCACAGCCTCTGCGATGATCTGATCGCCATCATAATAATACCTGGTTTCTACGCCATCCTGAATACGCCCTACCAGCAGTCCGTCTCCGTTGTACTTATACTGAACGGTTTTACTGTTTCTCTGCACCTGCGTTAACCGGTCCTGGGCATCGAAAGTGTACTCTGACGGTGATATATTCGGTGCCTGATCTGTCGTTAACGTTTGACGGTTCCCGCGTTGGTCATAGCTGTACGTCTCGTTGAATTCGCTGGAAGCGGCAATCCGACTAAGCTGATCGTATTTAAACGTATCTATAGCCCCGTTTTGCTCACGTCCAACGATATTTTTATTGCCGTCCCTTGTATACTTGAACGTGTTGGCTGTCATGAGATTCTGCTTGACCAGCAATTCTGCCAAAACTCCGCCGTCATACTGGGATTCATGGACTACTCCGTTGCGGGAAAGCGTCTTTGCGGCCAGACCATTTTTCGTATACGCATATTTCGCCACCGGGTATGCTACATTCGAGCCCAGTGCCGTGACACGATTAAGACCGTCATATACGTACTTGGTCACCTGACCAAACGGATCTGTCACTTGCGTTCGGTTTCCATTCAGATCGTACTCATTCGTTAATTTCAGACCATCCGGATAGGTCACCGTCTTGAGCAATCCTGTATACCGATCATACTGGTACGATGTTTTGCCGGTATTGTCCGTCATGCTCAGCCGTTTGCCGGTATCATCGTAGGTGAAGGATACGGTCTGATCTTGGCTCGTTTGTTTCACCAGCCGGTTACGGGCATCGTACTCATACTGCGTCTGGTTCCCGTTGCGGTCGATCCGCTTCGTCATGTTGTTGTTAGCATCATAATACAGCTTGGTGGTCTGGCCCTTTTCATCCGTTTGGGAAACGATCTGATTCAACTCGTTATACGTCTTTTGTTTTCGGTTACCGTCCGGATGTTGAATCGCCGTGTTGTTTCCTAACTGATCATAGGAATATTTGGTCACTTCATCTTTGGCATTCGTAACCGAAGTCAGTTGTCCTAAAAAATCATAGCTGTAAGAGGTCGGTTGATCGTTCCCATCCCACGCCTTGGTTACATTATCGCTAATCGGATCATAGCTTTTCTTCTCGACCTGACGCAATGTGCCGTCCAGAGCAGTGGCCTCTTCTGTTTTTACCTGCCGCCCAAATGGATCAAAGGTTTGAATGACTTTGTTAAACTCTCCATCAAACGTAGCTGTTGTACGCGCAGCATCATTGTACTGTACTCTGGTCGCTGAGCCATCCGCGTAGCTCGTCTGCACCGGTCTGCTCCAGTTGTCATAGTAGTAGTTGGTTGTATTGCCTAGCCCATCGGCTTCCCAACTTAAACGGCCAAACGCGTCATAATCTGCACGGGACTGTACTTTGAAGCCCTGTCCGGTAAACAATCCGCTCTCCGTCTGCCAGCCCAGCGCATTCCAGCGGGTACGGGATTTCGTGCCAAGCTCATCCTGGATCGTGACCGTGTTTTGTATATCATCATAGCTGGCCTGAATTTGCGTACCGTCCGGGTTCACAACCTCTGTTACACGGCCTAAAACATCATATTTATACTGTGTGCGCTGGTTCTTCCCATCTGTAGACGAAGTCATAAGTCCCGTTGCGGGGTCGTACTCTGAATGTACTTGTACCACAGACTTACGTCCATCCGCATCGGTCACGGTCACGGATTGCGCCGTAGGGAAAGCGCCTGCGTAGGAGCTGCTGTACTCGGTCGTGGTCGCGATTTGCTTGTTATCATTATAAATCGTCTGGTTCGTGACATTTCCGTACGAATCAAACCCGTTATAATCGACCTGCTGCAGAACTTTACCAGACGGTCCATCCTGCCGGACCACCATACGTGTGACATCACCGTATGAATTACGCGTGTATTCTACATATACGTCACCGTTGGCGTTGGCCGATGTCTTTGTCGATTGCAGCAGCTGCTTGCCGTCATATGTGTTAACGGTTGTTGCTCCTGTAGGCTCCGTCTGCTTGAGCACATTTCCGTAATCGTTATACTCGGTCGCAGCCACCAGCGTATCTGCATTCATGCTGTTGGTTAAGCGCGTTGTCGTAGGCTGTGATACCGGGTAAGCACGGCCTGTTACCGTTTTGCCATAACTCATGGTGGTGGTGCGCTGCAAGCTTTCCGCTTTCTCTACCACCGAATCCAGATAGTATTGCTCGCTCGTTTTATCATCGATATAGTTTTTCTTATAATTGTAAGTTTTGACCTGCAGACCGTTATCAACGGCTACCGAGAACTGAATATTCTGTTTGTACGTTGAACCCATGTCCCCGGTATAAAACATCGTCTGCGGATTGAATTCATTGACAAAACCGTTGGTATACGTAATCTGATCCGCACGCGTTTTTATCCGGTAAGCTTCGTTATACGATTTCTCGCCCATATACCGTTTAACCGGACTGCCCTCATATTCATACCGTGATTCTGCTCCTGTCGGATGCTGCACCTTGGTCAGCAGCACATAAGGGTTGGACAAGCCCCGCGCCGGATCATACGCCACCAGATTGACATTGGCCCCGGCTATTTTATAACCATAAGACGTTTTGAGCCCTTTGGCATCGGTCACCGCATCCAGGATATCCACATTCTGTTCGGTGTGTTTTTGGTAGACAACCCGCTCATTGCCTTTGGTTAACACGACAGCTGTAGCAGAATAAGCAATACGGATGGTGTTGCCTATCGCATCCTGAACGGAGGTGAGCCATGTTTCCCCGTTCGCTTGTTTTGTGTAGCCAAACAGCACCTGATTATTGTAATTGTCCGAGATTTGCAAAATACGCCCATCCGCCGTAAAATGCTGCTTCCATGTCTCATCCATGGAAGTAAGCACATAGGCCGATCTTTCATTATTGACGGTAACGGAAGTATCCGGTTTAAAGGACAAGCCTTCCCACTCGTATCCCTTCAGTTTATTACCTTCGATCTCATATCTGCCGCCATCTGCCAATCGGATGTATTGTGTGCCCAGTTCAGTCTCGATATAAGGCAGCTTCCAGGTCCAGCCTTTACCAATCGGGTACAGCTTGTCCCGCGTCGGTTTGGTCAGCTCATTGTTGTACACACGAACACGATAGGAACCAATGGTTTCCGTCCACACATATGCGTTTGGAATAGCAGAGGTATAATAACGATAGCCCCCTTTGTTCTCCAACAAGATCCCGCCAGGCACATCATTGATAATTTCTGCCTCTGCCTTGGCTTGCTGGTAAGGATCAAATTTGGGGTCGTCAGGATCTTCTGTGTACCCATAAGATACTTTCTGCTTTTCCGGATTGCCTTCCCCTTCAATCTGTCTCACGGAAGGGGTTCCGGACAAGGTATAAGCATCCCGCACCATACTTCCCCGGCCATCGCTCACCCAGTTGCTGTAGCCGATCGTGCTCGTGTATCCGGGTTTCGTTACCGTTCCACTATAGCTCTGCTTCCAAGTACGGGTATCAACGGCCGGCTTGCTTACCTTGCCCGAATAATTAGCTCTGTACGTTTTTGTACATTTATAGTTCTTGTAGCTTTTATTCGGAGATGGACACGCCTTTACAGTTTCCGTTGTTGTTCTGGTTAACGTTCCCTTATAGCCATCACTGTCATACTTATAGGATTGAGGACATGATGGGGAATTACTCCCGGTTTGCTTCCATACCCCATTGGCATCGTATTTGCCCTCGATTTTTGTTGTACATGTCTTGGTTGCCGTTTTCGTTCCGCCCGGAGAATAGCTGCCTGAAATGACAACAGGTGATCCGTCAAAGTACAGCTTTCCGGAGTATCCATTTTTGTTATACGAAAGCGGACTTGGGAATTGATTGGTTTTCCCCGTTCTGGAGTCCGTTACACGTCTGGAATCCGCCGGAATCGTATAGGTCTTCATTTCCGCTCCTACATTCCGCGCTTGAACTTCTGAATTATAAGGGCCTTTCTCGCTGCTTATAATATACGAAGTCGTTTCCGTATCAACCAGTCCGTCATTGTTGTAATCATACTGCTTCCACCTGCGCTCCTTGTAGTCGAGCATATATTGAGCAATAATCTTCTTTTTGATGATATTATAAATGACCCAATGCTTAAACACTCCTTGATTGTAAGAATGATCCTTTACGGTCATATCATAAAACTGGGCATCATTGGAGTTATACTGACGTTTCAGGGTAAAACCAAGACCATTACGGCCAGGCAGAGACATGTCTGTGCTCTCCAAAGATAAGCCGCCGGATAACGTTGAAATGGATTCCCCGCTTTCTCCTATAGAAAAAGGAGCCTGATTCAGCTTGTTTTTATCATAGACCGGCGGTTGTTCGATAATATCCGGCTTGGTGGCAGCCATTGCACTGAAGGTATTTGGCCCGGCAAGAAATGCTTCCCGTTTCTGTTTCACCTTCACTTCATCCGCTGACTCTGTGTATACATCATCAACCACCGGTGTTAACGGTTTCTCTCCATATACATTACCAAACACCGTTTGCGGCAACTCATCTTCACCCAGCTCTATAAAAGCTCCCGCATGGATCGGAGGCTGGCCATACACGTCCTCAGCTACTCCTTGCAGACTAGCAAGTGTAAAGAATGAATTATAGACGTCGCCTGTGACGTCTTGCGACGGATTGACCTCCGTCGGATACAGGAAGTCAAACGCGCTTTCGTAGCTCATATTTTTTTCTTCCGCCACAGACAAAGCACTGAAAACTTGCAGCAATGTATGTCCCTTGGCCAATTCTGCTTCGACAAAGGAGCGGGATACGTTCGGGAACTGCTGCAAAATCCGATCTATGGTAAGATTATAGGCCTCATCAAAGGCCTCTTCCTCTTCATCGGCGAACACATTTTGCGGAATGATGTTTCCCACATAACCGAACATAAAAACAGTGATTAATATAATTGAAATGATCCGTTGCCAACTAGCTTTCAAAAGAATATCTCCCATCCTATCAAATTCAATCCATGGTTCATTTACGGGTTAGGCACGATTCGCAGCAAATTCCCGTTCTTGTCATATTGATAATCGAATAGCACCCTACCGTCCAACTCGATCTTATCCAGTCTTCCGGCCGCATCATAAATATATTTGTAATTCTTGGACACCCCTTTGCTTACCGCATTGCTTGGATCTGAGTAATTCCCGGCAGCATCTTTCGCCTTCACGGTAAACACATAGCTTTGCTGCGGGTTTAGATTGTTCAATTCATAAAAAAGCTCTCTTGTCTCACCAACGAGCTGGCCGCCATCATAAATTTCATAGCTGACTCTGCCGGCATCATCCGTTGCAGCTTTCCAGGCAAGCTTGATGCTGGTCGGCGTCACATTCGTTCCGATCAGGCCAACAGGGGCTGACGGTTTGGTTTGGTCCTGCGGCACATCGGGAATAATCTGAATCCGATTCAGCCTTTCCAGTAATGGCTGCTGGTCGGAAGTCTTAAGATCACTTATTAAACTGCGAGCGGTATTCATATCGGATTGAAGTTTGGAAGCCTCTGCTTTTTCAACTGCTTTGATGGCTTCTACCAGCGCTTTTTCATACATATTCCCCTCAATTATTTCAACGGCCTCAGTCGACACGTTGCCAACCCTGTCTATTGTCCTCGCATAGACCGTCGCAGTTTCCTGAAGGCTTACGTCAAACGCTGAGGTATAAGCTATCCAAGTGCCCTGGTCACCAATTTTGTACTCGGTTTTGCTTACTCCACTAAGGGAATCCATTCCGGGTGTCACTGTGATATTGGCCCCAGTCCCGCTAGGATTTAAAACGCTCTGAATAACAGGTTCTGTCGGAGCCGTTTGGTCGATTCTGGGTTCTACCATCACTTCATCACTCATATTTCCAGCAATATCGACGACTCTCGCATAGACTTTGATGCCTTCATCCCCGATGGTGATGGGAGACTGATAATCTGTCCAACTGCCTGTATCGCCAATTTTGTACTGCGCTCTATAAGAGATGCTTCCACTAGAGTTGTTTGAATTTATTACCGAGGCCGTAACGCTCTGAGTTGTCCAATCAACAGGATTTAAATTCACTGCCGGTTTTACGGGCTTCGTCCGAACGATTTTGGCCACGGCAGATGCCTCTCCACTTACATTCCCCGCTTTATCCACTGTTCGTGCATACACTGTTGTTGCCCCTTCGGTTGTCACCTTAAAAGGCCCGGTATAATCCGTCCAAGCCCCTGAACTACCGATGCGGTATTGAGATTTCAGCACACCGCTCATGCCATCCTGTCCATTCGTTACGGTCACCGACACATCCTTGGAAGTGTATGTTGTCTCGCTTAAAGTAATAGCTGGCAAAGTCGGAGCAGTTCGGTCAATATTTCCGTTCAACTGCGCAGCCTCACTCGCATTCCCGGCATTATCAATCGTGCGGGCATACACCACGAGGCTTTCCTGACTGACGGTGACAGGTCCCGTATAATCCGTCCAGGCCCCGCTGTCTCCCAGCTTGTATTGGCTTCGATTGACGCCGCTCGCCCCATTATCCGCTCCGTGCTGAAGGGTAAACTGCTTGCTGCTTTTCCAGCTGCCATCCATAGAGATCGTAGGCCGGTTTGGAGCCAGCTTATCGATATAAACAACACCTGTGCTCTCCGGACCCACATTGCCGGCATTATCAATGGTACGGGCATGAACGACGCTCTGACCATTTGAGGATATGTTGAAGGTGCCCGTATAAGTTTGCCATCCAATATTGGTGGCGCCTGTTACAGCAATTTCACTGCGGGATACGCCTGATTGGCTATCTGCCCCGTGGCTGCTAATTCCGACTGTGACATCCGTATTGCTCCAGCCCTGGCGGCTGATGTAGACTGCCGGTGCAGCCGGACCAGCCCGGTCTATGTAAGCGCTGGCTGTGCTGACCCCGCTGACATTACCTTCCACGTCAACAGCTCTTGCACTGATGATCGTTTGCCCAGGGTTGGTAATCGTTATTGGGTTGTTATATACCGTCCATCCTAAATTATGAGCTCCCTGCAGGCTGTACTCATATCTGGCAACTCCATTGGAGTCCGTACTTCCTCCAACAGAGACAGTTACATTGCCCTGAGTATATCCCGGAGGATTGACAGAGATGACCGGATTCGTTGGAGGTGTTACATCTCTTTGATAGATGGTCATGCTTACCGTGCTTAGAACATTCGTTTTATTGGTTTTAAAACCAACCTGGATCCTGTTTGTGATAGACTCTCTGTTATTTTGAGAAAGCATATAGGACGCGGAACCGCCATTACGTGAATATTTTAAGGTAGTGTCTGGAACAACAAAGCTGCTGCCAGAGAAACGAGAATCATCCGCTATAATGTTGTAATACCCCATCGCCTGACCGCTCGAATATTCGCCTTCAATAGAAGAAGAAAACCTCCAGGAAATATCTATTCGGTAATTCCCATATTCACTGCTAGGAATATTTGTATCATATACCAGATAAGAACTACTCATATACCTATCCACTCTGTTAGTGTTGCTATATATCGCTTTCCATTCACCTGCTGCCTTTGCATTATTGGATGGATATAAGATTGCAAAAGACGATATTAGGAATACTGCGATGAATATAAAACGAAATTGTTTGCTTACTCTTTTTCTTTTCATACTGTTCCCCTTTTTTATCAAGACTCTAACTTGAAGTCATTGTGCCATATTCCTATGTCCATACCTCCAATATGATATATTCAATAAAATACATGTTAACACTTTAATATCGGAAATTAGGGGGAAGGAATATTTAGCGAAATTTGTCGGATAAACACTAAGTTAGTCGAACATTTTTTTGTATCCCAAGCAAACGATTTGCCAAAAAACAAACAACCTGAGCTCTGAATATATACAGAACTCAGGTTGTTTAAATTTCTTTATTAACAATCTACTTGACAGGGGCAATCAAGCGAAGGACATCTCCCCTCTATTCTTCATCCGTGTCACTGGCCCATTTCTTCGCTTGCATTCTGCGCTGCAGCAGAATCAGCAGCAGGCCTGCCGCCAGAGAAAACCATACGGCAGACCAGCGTCCCGCTCCGCCGGCCAGCAGCGGCAGCCATAGAACGACCGCTGCAGGAAGCATGATCTGCATGTAAAAACGGAGAAAGGCATTCCCGCGGGCGCTCACCGGGATCGGATAAAGCTGCAGCCACAGGGAATCCCGATGTGTCCGCCGCAGGGCGGCAAGCTGCACGCCGATTAAAAATACGAACAGCAGATATACAGCACTGCCCGCCCAGCCCCCGCTCAGTATCCAGATCAGCAGCAGCCCCAGAATCAGCAGCCGGGTCACGATGCCCGCTGGCTCCGTGCGGCTGAAGGTCTTCACCAGCAGGTAGCGGTAAGCCGCCTCCCGGCTCCAGGGAATACGGCTGCCGAGCCAGGCCAGCCAGGGCCGCCGCGTCACCCGCTGCGTCCAGGCGGGGACGTCCACGAACCAGGCGAGAGTGCGCATGACACGTCCCGCCTGGGCCTGTTCCACCCGGATCAGATGCTCCCACGGGACTTTATGCTTGGCCGGCAGGCGCAGGACGACGTAATACAGCGCCGCCACCAGCAGGATGAATGGCAGGCTGCGCAGCGGCGGCTGCCATACCCAGGCGCCGAGGGTAAGGACGGCAAGCGCCCAGCGCAGCAGCCGATATGCGCCGGCCGTGCTTCGCGAAGCCATATGCTGCTCCTGCCAGCCACCGTAGCTGAAGAGCAGCTTCAGCAGCACAAGCAGGAGCAGGAACGGCAGAAGCGGCCGCGGAGCTTCATCACTGCGGATATACAGCGGCCACAGCAGCATGAACAGAAGCAGCATGCCGATGATTTTATACACCACTCCGCTGATTCTCGCGCCGCTGAAATATACGTGCAGCCGGTATTCCTGCGGACGCAGAAACACGATATCCGCGTCATTCAGATACGTACGGAAGCTGCTCCAGGCCGCGGGCAATACGAGCAGCATCATAATCCACCGGATGGGCAGGTCCGGCGGAAGGTGAAGGATCAAGGAAGTATACCAGGCGGCAAAGGTGATCAAAAAGGCCATGAACAGAGCCGCCAGACCGCTTTGCATAACGTAGCCGAGATACGGAAGCACCTTCCCCCAGAATGCGGCCCGCCTTTCCCTGCGCAGTGCTTTTAAATCCATGCTTAGTCCCTGTCCTGAACGAGAGAATAAAATACTTCTTCGAGGGGAATGCCCGGTTTCCCCGCCTGTGCCTTAACCTCATCAAGCGTGCCCTGTGCGATGACGGCTCCCCGGTGAAGCACAATGAAACGGTCGCAATAATTTTCAATGGTGGACAAAATATGCGAGCTCAGCAGAATTGAAGAGCCGGAGCGCTTGATCTCCACCATAAAATCAAGCAGTGAGCGAATGCCGAGCGGATCAAGGCCAAGAAACGGCTCGTCAATAATATAGAGCGGCGGCCCTGCCAAAAAAGCGCACATAATCATCACCTTCTGCCTCATCCCTTTGGACAGATGCATCGACAGGCTGCCGCTTTTCTCCTGCATGCGGAACAGGTCCAGCAAATGCTCTGTTCTGGACTGAAAATCCGCTTCGCTTACTCCGTAAGCTCTGGCCGTAAATTCAAGATGCTCCATGACGGTCAGCTCGGGATACAGCTCCGGCGCTTCGGGGACAAAGGAGATCGCCCCCTGATACTGTTCAGGGTTCTCCTCTCTCGTATGGCCGTTTACGCGGATTTCGCCGCGCTGCGGAGTCATCAGCCCCAGAATATGCTTCATCGTTGTACTCTTGCCGGCTCCGTTCAGGCCGATGAGTCCCACCATTTCGCCAGGCTGCACCTCCAGCGAAATATCATGCAGCACCGGCCGCTTCGCGCTGTATCCGCCCGTCAGACCGCTAATTTGCAGAACAGGATTCTTCTGCATGGCTTCCCCTTCTTTCCATCCGGCAATCCGCCCCTGCGGCGGTCCCACCGGATATCCGTTGTTTACCGTTATTCCTCCGACGGCTATTACTCAGGCTTCTGCCCCTTTTCCTTCAGCCATCTTGGAGCCCCTTTATTCTTCCGGTCACGCTCCCGCTCGCTTTTGCTTTTGAGCCCGTTCTGCGCCTGCCCGCCTTTTCGCGCAGCAGGGCGGGGCGCTGCCTTCATGCCTCTGCCTGCAGCAGGAGCAGCCGGACGGGACGCCTCCGTCTTAGGCTTGGCCGGTGCCGTTCTGCGCACGCCTGTCTGGCCCGGCTCGATCACCATTCCATTCCGCAGCATACGCTCGCGGATATCCTCCCCGATATCACGGGAGAATTTGTTCATGATGAAGCGCTCCCGTTCCGTGATAATGGAGATGACCGTGCCCTTGCGGCCCATTCTACCCGTGCGGCCGGCGCGATGCACGTAATGCTCCGAATCCGGTGCCGGATCGAATTGAATGACCATATCCAGCCCTTCGATATCCAGCCCGCGCGCGGCCACATCCGTCGCCACCAGCAACTTGAGCTTGTCCGCGCGGAATTGGGACAGAACCGTGGCACGGGTTACTTTATCCGCGTCGCCATACAAAGCGGCTGTCTTCAGCCCGACATGATTCAGCTTGGCTTCCAGCTCTCCGATGGTGTCGGTCATGTTGACAAATACGATTGCCTTGCGCGGATTATAGGTCCGCACAATACGGCGCAGTATATCCGCCTTATCCCTTTCCTCGCAGACAAAATAGTAATGCTCAAGGCCAGCCGCTGTCACTCGTTCCGGCTCAATGCCGACCTCGGCCGCATTCTTCATCTCCCGGCTGGCCATCGCGCGAATATCCTCGCTGACCGTAGCCGACAGGAATACAAGCTGCCGGTCGCGCAGCGCGCTGTTGATGATCTGATTCACCTCGCCCGCATCGCCAAGCTGAAAAATCTGATCCACTTCATCTACCACGATGGTTGAGATGTTGTGCATCTTCAGCTTCTTCAGTGCGATCAGCTCCCGCACACGCCCCGGCGTTCCCACCACCAGCCGCGGATGCTCGCGCAGCTTTTCAATCTGCCGCTTCACAGCCGCTCCGCCAATCAGCCCTAGCACCCCAATATCGCTGTCCATATAGCGCTGTGCTTCACGAACGATCTGCATGGCCAACTCCTGACTGGGGGCCAGCACCAGTTTCTGCGTAGCTTTCAGCTCCGGCTTGATGCTTTGCAAAATCGGCAGCAGATAAGCCAGCGTTTTACCTGTGCCGGTCTGGGAGCGGGCTATGACATCCCTTCCTTCCAGAATCAGCGGAATAGCCTCCTGCTGAACGGGAGACGGCTCCTTAATTCCGTGCTCCGCCAGCTTGGCGGCAAGAACGCCGGATACGCCCAGCGCTGCAAAATTAGATTTCATGAGCAAGTCCAACCCCTAACGTAAATTCAAACGGATCTATCTATAAGAGGTTGTTCAAAAAGTCATCTTTTGATCACGAAGGAAGTCAGGAAGTGGACTCGACATCGAATCTTGAATTCAGCCGGGACTTCCGGTGCTCACGTACCCCTAGTACGCTCCGCTCCTCAGTCCCTAGCTTCATCCAACCTTCTCGGTGCTGAAAACCTGACTTTTTGAACTCGCACTATAAGATTACATCCCCCTCCACCTTTGAGGTGAAAGGTTCTGCCAAATCCTCTTTCCGATATCCATTATATGCGAATACGCGCCATTCACCAAATACCGCCAGGCACAAAAGGCCGAGAACAGGTGAACTTGAACCTGTTCTCGACCTTTTACCCCACACCGGAAATCGCAGGAAGGTCCTTTGATTGAAAGTTTTTTCCTTTTTTTAGTGAGGAATATGCACGGAGCGCCTCAACACCTGAAAAAAAGGGCTTTCAGGTCAACTGAACTTCCCGCTTATTTCTTATTCATCATCCTGTACGTCAGCCTGTCGGCCAGCCTCGGAAACAAATGATACAGCCTGATGCCAGCAGCAGCCAAATACGGAAGATTGACCTCTTCCTTCTGCTTCTCCATGGCAAGGACGATATGCTTCGCCACTTTTTCCGGCTTCATCATGAACCAGCGGATGCTGCCGACATATCCGCCGGATGGATCCGCCAGATCAAAAAACGGCGTGTCAATCGGTCCCGGATTAATGGTCGAAACCGTGATGCCTGTCCCGCGCAGCTCCTGCCGGAGGGCATTGCTGAGACCGAGCAGCGCATGCTTGGTTGCCGTGTAGGACGCAGACTTTGCCGTCCCGATTTTGCCCGCCATGGAAGCTACATTCACGATCTGGCCGGACCTGTGCTCCAGCATCCCGGGCAAGACTGCCTTGATACAGCGCACGGCCCCCATATAATTGACGTCCATCATATTCTCGAACACGGGAATGTCCATCTCTGTGATCCGTTCAAATTTTCCATAGCCCGCGTTATTCAGCAGAATATCGATTTGGCCGTATCGGCTCTGTACAAGATTGACGATATGGGCAACCTGCTCGTTATCCGTTACATCCAGCGCAAACCATTCATGCCGGCCCTGCAAGCCTGCGGACAGACGCTGCAGCCTGTCCTCAGAGCGGGCGGTCAGGATCGGAACGGCTCCTCTTTCGGCCAGCATACCGGCACATAAAGCCCCAATGCCGCTTGAAGCTCCTGTAATAAAAACAACTTTGCCTTTCAGGCTGCTCATGGCTCTCCCCTCTTCAAAAGAAACATCTCTTCTTTTTATATTAGGAGATCATGACTTGAATATCCAGTTCACCAACCCCGTCGATCATTAACGGAATGCTCAATGCCTTGGCGGAGCCCAAAGTTGTCATATGGGCGGATTTCAAAACCTGTGGCGGTGTAATGTCCACTGTGACGCCCTGATTGGATAAAATGGTGCTTGCGTTGCCGCTGATCATGTTGCCCAATTCGGATATGGCGCTCTGTCCCATCTCATCCATCTCCGTCAATACAAAGCCGCCCATCATCAGGGAAACAATACGAAGCGCGACCTGTTCATGCAGGCCAAACATCACGTTGCCGCTCATCTGTCCGGTCATGCCGACCATGATCCAGATATGGTCGTCAATCAGCTCCACATTTTTAACAGCCAGGCTTCCCGTAGAGGGAGATACTTGAATCAGTTGTTCAATAACATTCCGTGCCGATTCCAGAAACGGATTGATTACTTCAGCCTTCACGATATCCTCGGCCCCTTTGCAATGGGTTTTTGGTCACACTTCCAAAGTCCTAAATCAGTTAGAAATATTATACTTTAATCTTTAAAATAAAAACATATATTTAAGTTGAAACAGGTATAAGAAAAACGTCTGTCGACGTACATTCAAAGAAGCCAGACCGCGTTTAGCAGTAGTTTTTCTTGCGATTCCAGGAAGCTTGTACCAAGTAGTTTATACTTTCTGGAATCTAATGATATGCCGTGTAACCTTCTCCATGCTTTATCGTCAAATCACTGCTGTTTTGTTATAGCAGGCTTTATTTTTTTGTGATAAATGTCCTAGTATTGGCACATATTATTTTATCATTTTACTCAAAATAGGTCTTTGGTCTATGGATGGATGATCATAATCTTACTGAGCCAGACCAGGCTCTTTACGTTGCCCTGCTGCGGGGAATCCCCTATAATTTAAGGAATATAGAGAAAACGAATACAGCATAGACTGCCCTATTCCGTTAAAGTGTGTGTTCAAAAAGTCAGGTTGATGACTTTTTGAACTACCTCTTAAAGAGTGAGCGTAACAGAGAGGAGGGAGTGTCCATATGAACATCAGCCAACTGGAGACTTTGATTACGATATCCAAAACGATGAGCTTCCGGAAAGCGGGAGAGCTGCTGAACTTGACACAGCCTGCCGTATCCGCGCAAATTAAAAGCCTTGAAGATGAATTCAAAACCGTACTGGTGGACCGCAATCAGCCTGTGACACTGACTGACCGCGGCAAGGTGTTTCTGGAGCATGCCGAACGGATTCTCGATGTGGTGGAGGAGCTCCGCCAGAAGCTTTCCGACTTGAACGAGACGCCGCAGGGGCATATCGTGCTCGGCACGACAACTTCCATTGCCATCCAGATCTTGCCGCGTGTGCTTTCTTACTTTCAGGACCAGTTTCCACTGATCAAAACGTCCATACAATCCATGGCTTCCTCTGCAATCTACCAGCAGGTTGAGAATGGAATGATCGACGTTGGCATCGGATATCTGATTGAACGCAATCCGAATTTGAATACCTCGGTGCTTTATTATGATACCTTCGAGCTGGTTGTGTCGCCCAGTCATCCCCTTGCTTCCCAAGCCTCGTCGGCCACGATGGAATCGCTGCGGGAAATCCCGCTGATCCTGCTTTCGCCTGACACCGTGGGACGCCGGTTCGTGGATGATGTATGCAAGAAATACGGGATTGAACCGCATGTCGTGATGGAATTGTCCAGCAGTGAGGAAATCAAGCGGATGGTGGAGATCAATCTCGGGGCGGCCATTATTTCCAAGCAATCCGTTACCCCCGAAACTCGGGCGGGGACGCTCAAAATCATTCCGATCAGCGAGCTGGAGGTCAGTCACCCTGTCGGTGTCATCTATAAATCAAGCCGCTACCTGAACTCAGCCATGCGGCAGTTTATCAGCGACCTGAAAGGTATGCCGGAAACCCATTTTATCAGTTCCGAATGAAACACAGGAGGCGCATAACTTATGAAATTTGATCTGCATACCCATCACTTCCGCTGCGGCCATGCCGATGGCAATATCCGCGATTATATCGAGGCCGGTATCCAGGCAGGTCTGCAGGTCATCGGTATTTCCGATCACTCCCCTTACCTTTGCAGCGAGGAGGATCAGGCTTTCCCGTATATCTATATGGCCAAATCCCAGCTTGCGGAGTATGTGCAGGAAGTGCTAGAGCTGAAAAAAGAGTATGAGGGACGAATCGACGTTCTGCTCGGGCTGGAGACGGACTATTTCCCCGAATATGCGGAGCTGTACCGCTCCACTCTGGCCAAATACCCCTTTGATTACCTGATCGGTTCCGTACATAATACCGAAGGGGTCAGCATTTTCAACAAAAACCGCTGGAATAATCTCACCAAGGCACAGAAAATCGCCGTAAAGGAAGGTTATTATGAGCTGATTGCCCAATCAGCGCGCAGCGGCATGTTTCAAATCCTCGGCCATATTGACGCCATGAAAGGGAACTATCCTCTTTTCTCGGAAATTGCCGCCGATGAAGCAATCGATAGTGCGCTTAAGATTATCGCCGAATGCGGGGTTGCTATCGAGATCAACACTTCGGGCAAAACGAAGCTTGCGGGCGGCTGGTATCCGTCAGACGCCATTCTGGAGCGGGCGCTGCATTACGGGGTGGAGGTCACCTTTGGCTCTGACGCCCATATTCCGTCCCGTGTCGGAGATGAATGGGAGCAGGTCCGCACCCGTTTGCGGGAAATCGGCTTCACCGAGTGGGTATATTATAAGGAAATGAAGAAAAAGACAGTGCCTTTGTAAAAAAACGTCTAGCGACGTACTTTCACAGAAGACAGACCGCAGTCTGCATGACAAAAAAAAGGAGACCCGTTCGCCGGGTCTCAACAGCATATATATTATTCAAAAGGGGGTCATGTTTGTATTGTACCCCCTTTCTGTTAGAATTTTTTTACATCCATGTTTCATTTATGTAACAAAATCTAGTTTTTCTTTTTAAGATCATCCATAGCAAAATAGACTTCAGATGTCAGCTCATAGACGAGCACTCCATCCCCGTCATCCAGCGGCCCCGCCAATCCGATTCTGCGGATGTAGCGAAAGCCGTTCTTGAGCAGCACTTTCGCTGATGCGTTATTACGCTCGTGGCAGCGCCCCTCAATCCGCTTCAGCCCCAGGCTCTCTATCCCGAAGGAAAGCAGGCCTGCAGCAGCCTCTGCCGCGAGGCCCTGCCCCCAGCATGCCGGATCAAGCAAATAGCCGATCTGAGCTTCCCCCTTCTTCTCATGCCAATGCTGAAACGAAACAAGCCCTGCCATCCGCTCCATCTCTTGCGGGATGATCGCATAGTGAATGGACTCCAGCGACGCGGAGCCGGATTGGATTTGCCGGAACAGCCGGCCTGCCCGTTCCACCGGCGGTCTGCGGTTCCGGTTCATATACCTTATGACGTCCGGCAGCGACAGAAGCGCCCGCAGCGGCTGGTAGTCCTCCACACCCAGCGGCCTCAGCTTTATACGCTCCGTGTGAAGCTCGGGCAGCCCGCTGAGCAGGCTTTGTCTCGTCAGCATGTGCCTCCTCCTTCGCAATATTCCATGCTTAATCCTGAAGCCCTCTATATATGGCTGTTCTCAATTCGCGAACGTAATAATCGAGTGACGGAACTCCGGCTTTCTCCGCCTGGACAACGGCCCTTTCGATATCATAAGGGACCCGTATGAACTGAATGGAGAACGGCGCATTCTCCTCGCTGCCAGGCAATCCCTCCAATATACAATACGACGCCTGAATCAAATCCAGCGGATTGCCTACGCTTCCTGTATTAAAGAGCGTCTTCCCGCGAAAATGCTGTAAAAAGGCATTATGAACATCGCCATATCCAACAACGTCCGGTTCAAACCTTTCATCCCCTTTTTCGTCCGGAAGCGAATCGAACATTGCCAGCCGTTTCTCGGCCGGGTCCCAGGGCTGCACCCGATGATATACGCTTTGCGGTGACGCATGCACCAGCCTAATGCGTCTTCCGCTCATCACCAGGTCATGATGAAAGGGCAGTCCAGCTAGATAAGCTACGCGCTCGGGACCGAGCCGCTGCGCATGCCAGGTGAAGTTGTCATCGTCCCGTTTGGTCCCGACCAGTTCATCCCAATTGCCACGGACGACCACCTCGCACCGGCTGCGTACCTGATCCGTCACTTCCACCGGATTCGGTCCCTTCCCCACCAAATCTCCGAGACAAATGATGCGGCTTATCCCCTTGGCATCGATATCCTGCACGACGGCATTCCATGCCTCCAAATTCCCGTGTATATCCGAAACAACCGCAACGCGTTCCATCCTCATCATTCCCTTTCTCAGCCCATGCTCCGGCTTCAAGCCAGACAGGACAACGCTTATGATCAAAGTGCCGCTCTCAACGTTATAAGCGAAACTTCAGGCCGGCACAGCACACGGATCGGCAGCTTCGTCGTCCCGACTCCTCTGCTGACATAGAGCGGCATGGCCTCCGCTCCGACCCTGTATAGCCCATGGATATATTTACGGCCGCCTGGTGGTGGCAGCAAAGCCCCCAGCAACGGGATTCTGACCTGCCCTCCGTGGGTGTGGCCCGAGAGCTGCATGTCAAATCCGTAGCCGACAGCCGTATCGGCATAATCCGGCTCATGCATGAGCAGCAGCTTGAACATGCCGTCAGGCAGGCCCTGCAGTGCCGCCTCAGGGTCGGGAGCGCTCATGAAAATATCCTCCAGTCCGACGACCGCCATACTTTGTCCGTCTTTATGAATGACATAATGCTCATTTTTCAGCAGCGTAAAACCTGTCTTCTTGTATAAAGCCTCTACACCTTCCGGGATTCCGCGATAATCATGGTTGCCGAGAATGGCGAATTTGCCCAAGGGCGCATGCAGGGAATTCAAAATCGGTACGGAGCCGGCCATGGACTCGGCATAATCATCAACGATATCTCCCGTGAAGCAGATCATATCCGGCTGCAGCCCGTTGATCACGGATGCAATGCGGCGCATATCATCTTCATCCTTGAAGAAGCCCAGATGCATGTCGCTAAAATGGAACACCCGCATATTATTAAAGCTAGCCGGGAGCCTCGGTAAATGGACTGTAAACTGTGTAACTTCCAAATTTCCCGGCTCCCACACCGCTGCATAACCTCCGGCCAAAGCGGCCGTTCCCACTGCGGCGGCGGCAGCCTTCTTCAGAAAACTGCGCCGGGACATCCGCGTTTGCCGTTCCGTTTCCGTGCGTGAAGCAGCCCTGTTGTCGGCACGTGCAGACAAAGCTATATCTTCCGTATCTTCCATATCATCCGCAGCCGGACGATGAATATGCTGACTTTTCCCCATCGTTCGTCCGTCACTCCAATCCCGTCAATCCTCTTCTTTCTCTGTTTGCTTATCTCCATTGAAAATTTTACGAAAAATGCTGTACATGGAAAGCGCATAGGTTAACGTAATAAAGCTGAAGCATACTTCCATGATGACAACCAGCCGCGCCGTGTTATCCCTTGGCGCAATATCCCCATAACCGACAGTCGTGAAGGTGGCCACACTGAAATAAAGGAAGGAAATAAACTGGCTCAGTGTATCCTCACCGATGCCGTCCCCCGAAAAGCTGCTGTCCCCGAACTGCTTGTACACGGTCGTATAGATCATCGTAAAAAAAATGATGCAGCAGGCCGTAGCCGTACTGATCCGGACCATCAACGATTTCAAATTCACGTGATCATGGGCGGATTCGGCTATTTTATTAAAAATATACAGTATGTAAAACACTGCGGAAGCCAGGCAAAACAGCAGAATTAAAGCTCTTAGCCCTCCGGTGCCGGGCACATAATTCCTGATGTCGATCAGGCCGAGCAGGTCCTCCGCCGTGACGAGCATATAGATCAGGATCGGCGCGAGCAGGACGGCTTTGCTCGTAAACCGCTTTTCAAGCCGGTAAAATCCGTAGACAAGCGCAATCAAACCGATAATGTTAAAGATCAGGATGCCGATATGCATAAGCACACCCCTTTCAGATGATGTACTCACCATTACCCGTTTCATCCCATATCCATAACCGGCAGGCTGTTTGCGCAGCGGACGGGCTCAGCCTTGCTGTATATTTTATCATAATTATACTTGAACAGACCAAACAAGGCTTTTAGAGCACTTCCATCCGAAAACATAATAGGGTGTCCCAAAAGTAAACTTTGGGAACACCCTATTATGTTTTACAGGTTATTTTTTTTCTTCTGGTATATTAACAACAACATCTGAGAGCTGCTTCGCATCAAGGATTTTTTTCGAAACAATTATATTTCCTTGTGTATCGATAATCCCATATTCGCCTCTCGTACCAACTGATCCGGAAGAATCGTTAAAGTAAGCCAATCTCTTGGTGACAGATGGTTGCTCACCCCATACACTTTTTAATCCACCACCCAAGAGCTTGGATAGGGGATTGGAGGTGTCGTTTTGCTTAGAAACATCAATTTTACCTTCCCACAACAAACTAACATAACCGTTTTTCAGCTCATAATAATAAATACTGTCGCTCCAGACGAAATACATTTTGGAGTAATCGTTTTCCGGAAAAATAAAACTGAAACTTTCTCCTTCAGGCCGATCTGTCGATTCATGAAACTGGACTCTTGGCAGTGAAATAACTCCTAATCTAGCCTTTGCCAAATCACCACTTTTAATTAACTCTTTAGCCTCTGCCACTACGTCTAGAGATATAATAACAATCCCGTTATTTTTAGAATCCCACTCTACAGTAGAGCCAAAATTTTCACCAATAAATCTTAGAGGCACATATGTGGTCCCTCCGTTTATAAATGGTGGAGTGCTAAGGCTTATTTTTTGTTTATCCTTAAGAGCAGTTTTACTGCCTACAGATAACTGTAGATTATTAGATCTATCAGAGATATTCACGATTTTTGTTTTATTATTCCATTTCACTTTCATTCCCAAATGTTCAAGTACACGTATAGGAACAAACGTAGTGCTGTTCTTGACAATAGGGCTTTTCAAATCTGTTAGTAAGTTCCCGTCAACATTTACTTGAGTAAGGGGGCTTGCAATTGCCATGTTACCTGTAAATGTAAGCAAAACAATACTACATAACGCCATTGTCAGCTTCTTCAAATTAATTCATCCTTTACCTTTTTTTATGTTGAATACAACCTATTGTAGAGATGTACCCATAAGAAGTAAATGACAATTTTTATGAGAAAAAGAGGTCTGACAAGTGTATATCTCGTCAAACCTCTCTTTTCTGTCGGCTATTCACCTGCGATTACAGTAGTTGAATAAAAATAAGGATGCATTCCCCTCGGGGGACTACTTTAAATGAGTTTACACAAAAATATTGACAGACCCCTTAAGCAACAACAAGGCGGCTCCTTACGAGGGAGCCGCCTCTATTAGGTTTTAATCAATATTTTCAATCCCCCATTCGCCTGTTTCGTTCTTAGTAAAGAAGTAAGTAATACCTTGATTTTCAATACTGCCGTCTGAGGATTTTTTTGCAAAGCGCACGCCTACTCTAATTTGTTCATCGACTTTTTCTATAAGATCCAGATCATAGAACATAAATTGATCGCTTTCGTTTGTGTAAAAGAAGCCTTCTCTTATAGATTCTAAAGACTCCTTATTCAAATTCTCTTTAAACTTTTCTTTGTTGTTCTCCACAACCGATTCAAGATTGTTCTTTAACTTGGAGATAATGTTTTCGTCAAAGAATCTGCCTTTATACTTGTCAAAGTCAATAAAGACGCCTTTCTTAAAATCGGCTGCTGTGATGTCCTTAATTGCTTCTTGCTCGACTGGGTCGATCAGACTTTCTGTGTTTGTTGGTGTATTGTTGGTTGAAGGTGCTGGGCTTGTTGTGTTGGTAGGTTCTTCGCTATTGGAAAGAGTGTCAGTGTCATCTGATTTCCCGCATGCAGAGAGAAGTAATGTTCCGATTAAACATAAAGATAAAATACCGCGCGCGAGATTTTTCATTAAGTTGAATCCTCCTTGTAAGTTTTGGTATATATGTAAGAACGCAAGGGAGGAAAAAAGTTGCATTTTATGGATCTACAAGCTGCTGTTCAGTTAATTGGAAATGTTGGATTTCCAATTGCCATTTCCCTCATTCTTCTGCAGACCATTCTTGTTAAGTTTAACAAACAAATGGAGGGATTAGAGAAGCGATTGGCTCAGCTTGATAAGACGATGAACTTACTGGTCAGGACGATCCCACAAACTCCCCCAAAAACAATGGATCTCCAAGACAAAAAAATCGATTAGTGAAGGGTTTCATTAAAGAACCGGCATTAGTCGGTTCTTTCCTATTGCTCATTTTCCAGCCTACAAACTGCTGCCTTCCCCTTCTTTGGAACAACATCCTTCAAAAAACCAGAATGAAATTGTAACCATAATAGACCTAACACAGTAGAGGGACTTATCTTCCTTGACAAGTCTTACTATATCAGTTACAGAGGACCTAAAGTCATCGTAGCTGGACAAGTTCGCATAGTAATAGACAACATCCTTTCCGGAGCTGTAAATTCATGACCATACTTATCCTGGGCTACACTGCTGTATCCTTCCAGCTGCCGTGATTGGAATGGTTGTAATATCTGTGCCAATCCCTAATTTTTGAAAAGGTCTAATATCTGAATCCTTTGTATCGTTACTAATGGCTGAAACATATTCCCCCCATATGAATCGGATCAAGATTGCTTAAAATAAGCTACAGGGTCATCAGGGGTCTAAATTCTTGTCCCACATTTTTAATACTCCGGTTCAGGAACTGAAACTTATAGGTGAACGTGGTTTCGCCACATATCACCTTATTCGGCTGCCGCCTGGACTGCATCACTTTGGAACGGGTCGAGGAGCAACTGCAGAATGAGATTATGTCACCCCACTCTGCTAAAAAGCACCGTTCATCAACCACTGGTATGGGCTGGTGAACGGTGCTTCTGTCACATCATCACATATTTTTACAGTTAGAGTATCACAACATCATGAAACTGGCAAGTTTTTATACAGTTAACCAACGCTTGAACATACGCTTTGTCGTTTCCTTGTTCATTTCCGCAATCGAGGTTGTGAGTGGAATGCCTTTCGGACAGGAGCGCACGCAGTTTTGCGAGTTGCCGCAGCCTTCGATGCCATCGTCCTCCATCAGCGCGTCCAGACGCTCATCCTTGTTCATTTCACCCGTAGGGTGGCTGTTGAACAAGCGAACTTGGGAAATGGGAGCAGGCCCCATAAAGTTCGTCTTCTCATTGACGTTCGGACAGGCTTCCAGGCAGACACCGCAGGTCATGCATTTGGACAGCTCATAGGCCCATTGGCGCTTCGTCTCAGCCATGCGTGGTCCGGGTCCGAGATCATAGGTTCCGTCGATGGGAATCCATGCCTTCACCTTCTTGAGCGCCCTGAACATGCGGCTGCGGTCGATGACAAGGTCCCGTACGACAGGGAAGGTGCTCATCGGAGCTACGGTGATCGGCTGCTCCAGCTTGTCGACCAGAGCGGCGCAGGCCTGGCGGGGCTTGCCGTTAATGACCATCGAGCAGGCACCGCACACCTCCTCAAGACAGTTTGACTCCCAGCAGACCGGAGACGTGTTGGATCCCCCGCTGTTGACAGGATTGCGCTGAATTTCCTGCAGCGCGCTGATCACGTTCATGCCCGGACGATACGGCACTTCAAATTCTTCCTTGTACGGTGCCGATTCCGGTGTGTCCTGGCGGGTAATGTTAAATTTCACCGTTTTGGTCACTGTGGACATCGCTTCTTCATCCTTTCTCTCCGGCCCTGTCTCCCGCACAGTGCGGTCAGGACCGGGCAGCTTGGCTGCATGTATTAAACAGGCTATTAAATACTTAGCTCTTATTTGCTCTTGGAGTAATCGCGGATCCGCGGCGGGATCAGCGACACGTCAACAGGCTCATAGGAAATTTCCGGTCCGTCAGGCGTCCAGTCAGCAATCGTTGTTTTCAGGAAATCTTCGTCGTTGCGGTCCGGATAATCCGGCTTGTAATGCGCGCCACGGCTTTCGTTGCGCAGCAGCGCACCTTTGGTCATCGCTTCGGCCAGCTCCAGCATGTTCCAGAGCTGACGTGTGAAGGCCGCGCCCGAGTTGTTCCAGCGCGAAGCATCGTTAATATTGATTTTCGTGTAGCGTTCCTTCAATTCCTTGATCTTGTTGATCGTCGCTTCCAGCTTATCATTATAACGAACAACCGTCATATTGTTGGTCATCCACTCGCCAAGCTCTTTATGGATAACATAAGCGTTCTCGTTGCCTTCGTTGCGCAGAATCTTTTCGTATTTATCCGTCTGTCTCTTTTTGTAGCCTTCGAATACGGAAGAGGACACATCCTGGGCCGATTTCTTCAGGCCTTTGATATACTCGACCGCTTTAGGCCCCGCAACCATGCCGCCGAAGATGGCGGACAGGAGGGAATTCGCTCCCAGACGGTTTGCACCGTGATATTGGTACTCGCATTCGCCGGCGGCGAACAGTCCAGGGATGTTGGTCATCTGGTTGTAGTCAACCCACATGCCACCCATGGAGTAGTGAACCGCAGGGAAAATTTTCATCGGAAGCTTGCGCGGGTCGTCCCCTACGAACTTCTCATAGATTTCGATGATACCGCCAAGCTTGACGTCCAGCTCCTTCGGATCCTTGTGTGACAGATCCAGGTACACCATGTTCTCGCCGTTGATGCCCAGCCCCTGATCCACGCAAACGCTGAAGATCTCGCGGGTAGCGATATCGCGGGGCACAAGGTTGCCGTAGGCCGGATATTTCTCCTCCAGGAAGTACCATGGCTTGCCGTCCTTGTAGGTCCAGATCCGGCCGCCCTCGCCGCGCGCGGATTCGGACATCAGCCGCAGCTTGTCATCCCCTGGAATGGCCGTCGGGTGAATCTGGATGAACTCGCCGTTCGCATAGCGTACACCCTGCTGGTACACCGCTGCAGCGGCTGTACCTGTGTTGATGACGGAGTTCGTCGTCTTGCCGAAAATAATACCAGGTCCGCCGGACGCAAGAATGACCGCATCGGACGGAAACGTCTGCACTTCCATCGTCTTCAAATCCTGAGCGACGATGCCGCGGCAGATGCCCTCATCATCAACGACGGCCTGCAGGAACTCCCAGTTCTCGTATTTCGTGACCAGACCAGCCGATTCCCAGCGGCGAACTTGCTCGTCCAGGGCGTACAGCAGCTGCTGTCCAGTTGTTGCGCCTGCAAACGCCGTACGGTGATGCTGGGTCCCCCCGAAGCGACGGAAATCCAGCAGACCCTCTGGCGTACGGTTGAACATTACGCCCATGCGGTCCATCAGGTGAATGATGCCGGGTGCGGCTTCGCACATTGCTTTGACCGGCGGCTGATTGGCGAGGAAGTCTCCGCCGTATACCGTATCGTCAAAATGAATCCAAGGGGAGTCGCCCTCCCCTTTCGTATTTACTGCTCCGTTGATGCCACCCTGGGCGCATACGGAGTGCGAACGTTTTACCGGAACCAATGAAAACAGATCTACGTGAACCCCTGCCTCAGCCGCTTTGATGGTCGCCATCAGACCGGCCAGGCCGCCGCCCACGATAATAACTTTGGTTGCTGCCATGACTGCTCACTCCTTCTTGAATATTGCATGGGTATATGCTCCGGGACGTTTTCCTGCCCGGAAACGGGATTTAAGCCTTAAAAGTCCCAATCCACTGCGCAAGTGCCGTTGCCTCCTGGAATTCCGCCCCGCGGAATGCGAAGAGCGTTGCAATAAACATAATCGACATAATGGCGAAAATGCTCATGCAAATATAGGAGGACACACGCTGCGCCCGCGGTCCGACCGTAATGCCCCAGCTTACGCAAAAGGACCACAGGCCGTTGGCAAAATGGAAGGATACGGATACAACAGCGATCAGATAAAGAGTAAAGTACAGAGGATTGGTCACAATATTGTGCATCACTCCGCCAAGCTCCTCATGCGTCACATTGCCGAGCGCAACCTGAAAGCGTGTATCGTACACGTGCCAGATGATAAACACGAAAGCGATGATTCCCGTAATGCGCTGCAGGAGATATCTCCAGTTCCGCTCGTATCCGTAATTGTTTACGTTTGGTTTGGCCTGAAATGCGATATACAAACCATAAATGCCATGAAACAGCAGCGGCAGATAAATGAGGAAGATCTCCAATACCAATACGAGCGGCAGGCCGTTCAGGAATGCCACGCTCCTGTTAAAGCCCTCCTTGCCGCCTTCCACAGCCGTAAAGTTGGTGATCAAATGCTCAACGAAAAACAGAGCGAGCGGAATGACACCAAGCAGGGAGTGAATCTTGCGGGAATAATACCCTTTCATACGTTGTGTACCCCTTTCCAATAACAGCGTTTTCATAAGACATATTCATTATAACAACCCCCGGTGGGAGGATGCGACAAAGTGTTCCATAAATTTACACGTCCAAATTTGAACAACTTGTGTCGCTTACATGTTACTCCTTTTTATCTTATAATGGAATTGCAATATATTTATTAAAACTTATACCTTTTATGCATATGTGGCCAGAAGGCCTCTGAATCCTGCCAATCCGGCCGCACAGCCGAAAATCCGGCAGAAAGGAGCAATGTTTTTATGTTTGAAGAAATGAACGCCTATGCCATCGTAGTTGAACAGTCCAGCCTGAATAAAGCCTCAAAGCTGTTAAATTTATCACAACCGGCCCTGTCCCGTAAAATCGTCAAGCTCGAAGAGGAACTGGGTGTCAAACTGTTCAACCGCCGCGGAAAACGCCTTGAGCTGACTTCTCCCGGCCGGTTCGTCTATACCTTTGCCCTGGAGCAGCGGCAGCGGCAAATCCGCTTCCTGCAAAAGCTGTCGCAATATAAAAACGATGGCGGCAGCGAATTGACACTTGGCGCGAGCCTCACGACGATTCAGACGACCCTGCCCACACTGGTGGAAGCTTTCATGAACAAGCATCCGCACACCGAGCTCAAGCTGCTGACAGGCAAGACGCATGAAATCGTCGGTTTTGTGCGTGACAAGAAGGCCGACGCCGGTATTGTCGGCTCCGCCATTGAAGAACCGGGCCTGAGCTGTGTTCCCCTGTTTGACGACCATCTGGAGCTGGTCGTTCCGAGCGGCCATCCTCTGACTTCCCAAAACGGTCTGATCGGGATGTCCCATCTGCAGAGTCTGCCGATGATCACCTTCTCCAAAGGCACCTGGTACAGACGGCTGACCGACGAACTGTTCCAGCTGAGCGGAATCATGCCCGATATCCGCATGGAAATCGACTCCTTTGAGGCGATTGTCCGGCTGCTTCCAACCTGCAAGGCGGCAGCCCTGCTGCCGAAGTCATATCTGCGCCCCGAGCTGCTGCGGGATAACGGGCTGGTGGCGCTCTATATTCCCGAACTGAAGGAGACCCGGCGCACGACCTGCCTCATCTATTCTGAAACGGCCGAGCACGGTCCGGCGGCCAGACAATGGATCGGGGAAACCCGCGCCTCCTTTGCCGGTTACCGGATGGTATGAAGTAAAAGGTCAAGGACAGCATTTTGTCCTTGACCTTTTTTGCAAGTAGAAATAGACAGGATGATTACCGGTTGACCACTTCTTCTTCAAAACGACCGATATTATCGTTTGTGCCGATGATGACCATGATGTCATCGCAGTGCACCTTATCCATTGCCGTAGGCGCAATCAGTACTCCGTTGCTCGTGTGAATGGCCACGATGCTGCAGCCGAAGCGGGTTCGCGTATTAAGCTCGGACAGCGTCTTGCCGTCCAGGCATGACGGCACGTTCAGCTCCGCGATGGTGTAGTCCTTGGAAAGCTGCAAATAATCAAGCAGATTGGGGGTGACCAGCTGGTGGGCGACCCGTATGCCCATATCCCGCTCCGGATATACGATACGGTCTACCCCCAGCTTTTCCAGCGCCCTTCCGTGCAGCTTGGAGATCGCTTTGGCCACCACGGTTTTGATGCCCAGTTCCTTCAATAAAATGGTGGCGAGAATGCTCATCTGGATATCATCTCCGATGGCCACGATGCCGCAATCCATATTGCGGACCCCAATGGAACGGAGCAGCTGCTCATCGGTTGCGTCACCGGCCACCGCATGAGTCAGATGCTCGCTCATTTCCTCCACGACATCTTCATCTCTGTCGATGCCGAGCACCTCACATCCCATTTCCATAAGCTGCAATCCCAGGCTGGAGCCAAAACGTCCCAAACCGATAATCACGAACTGCTGAGTCTTCATTGCTGATCTGTAACTCCCTTATCCTATAATCATTTTGCCTTCCGGGTGCCGGTAAAGCTCTTTGTCCTGCTTTTTTCCCAGAGCGTATGCGAGCGTGATCGGTCCAAGCCTGCCCGCGAACATCGTGAAGCTGATCAATATTTTGCCGATCACCGTCAAGTCCGGCGTCAGTCCCATCGAAAGCCCGACCGTTCCGAATGCGGAGGTCGTTTCAAACAGAATCATCAAGAAATGATGATCCTCGGTGGTGGTAAGAATCATCGTAACGGTAATCACCAGAAAAAGGGCTAGCATCGTAATCGTAAGTGCCTTCAGAATACGCTCCTGCGCCAGCCGGTAACGGTAAATCACGATATCTTCCCTTCCGCGCACCATGGACACTACGGCTCCTGCAAGAATCGTAAAAGTCGTCGTTTTAATACCGCCGCCAGTTGAGCCTGGAGAAGCACCGATAAACATCAGTATAATAATGAAAAACTGCGTAGCCTGGCGGAGTCCGGCGATATCCAGCGTATTGGCGCCCGCCGTGCGCGGCGTAACGGACTGAAAAAGCGAAGCCAGAACTTTGCCTGACCACGGCAGGCTGCCGAGCGTCCTTGGATTGGTGAATTCGAAGACGATAATAACCAAGGCGCCGGTAACAATAAGCACTGCTGTCATCGTAAGCACAACTTTGGTATGCAGGGACAGCTTTCTTTTCTTGCGGTACTCCACCAGATCCGACATGACCACAAAACCGATACCGCCGGTAACAATCAAGAACATGGCCGTAAAGTTGACAACCGGGTCGTTCACGTACAATGTCAGGCTGCGGAATTCACCGAACAGGTCGAAGCCTGCATTGTTAAACATCGAAATGGCATGCCACACCCCGAAGTAAATGGCTCTGCCCACGGGCATGTCAAAAGACCAGCGTGCCGCGAACACCACGGCGCACACCGCTTCTATAATGAGCGAGTACAGCAGCACCTTGCGGATCAGTGAGACGATGCCCTCCATGGAGGTCTGATTCATCGCTTCCTGGAGAATGAGCCTTTCCTTCAGTGAAATTCTGCGCTTGAACACGAGAGCCACCAAGGTGGCCATGGTCATAAAGCCAAGCCCCCCGATCTGGATTAACAGCGCGATGACGATCTGGCCGAATACGGTAAAATGCGTGCCAGTATCCACAACGACCAGACCGGTCACACAAGTGGCCGACGTCGCGGTGAACAAGGCGTCAATAAACGGCAGCGGCACCCCCGATGTATTGGAGATGGGCAGCATAAGCAGTCCCGCTCCGAGCAAAATAATAAGGGCAAAGCCGCACACAAGAATGCGCGGTGGGGATAAATGCAGCCACTTCAGTTTTGGAATTATCATTCTACACCTCTAGAAAAAGTCAATAAAAAAAACGTCCATCGATGTACCTCACAAAAGATAGACCGCTCCATAATCATAAAAAAAGACACCGGAAAACCGAGTGCCTGACCAGGTTCCTGCTGCAGCCTACGAGGTTAGCTGACGGATTCGGACTGCAGAATTGTCCTATTCGGACCCGGCCATGACCAGGTGCGAAATTCACCCCAATTTAATGGTTCCCCCGTTTTCGTAACGAAATTCGGCATTTATGCAATTGCAAACAAATTATAAACCTTCTCCTTGTACATCACAAAAGAGGCTTTTCATGAAAAAGACTCAAATAACGCCAATTCAGTGCAAAAGATGCTGTCCTGCTGCAATGAATCCTACATTATTGTATTCTTTCATCTTTTTCATCGTATTTACACACGTTCATGAAGCGATGGCGGTCAACAGAACACTATGTTATCTTTAAATGGTTCAGATGAAGGAGGTATTAGATGAATCCCATAGGAATACCGGTTAAATTAACCGCTGATTTCAAAAAGCTGAGCATCCTGGGCATCGTCGGCCTCGCCGTGTTTCTGCTGCTGCAGGTGCTGCTGCCGGTGCTTGCATCCTTAAACCAGAATCAGCCAGGGGAGGTAATCAGCAAACAGCAGGCAATAGAGAGCGCTGAAGCTTTTGCCAAGTCCGTTTTGGGTTATAAAAGCTCAGCGGAAGAAATTCCGGCCCCGGCCTATGAAGCACAATCCGAGCTGTACGGTTACCTTTCCAGGGAGCAGCTGCTTCCCGAATACAACCGGGTGTGGAGCGGCAAATTTCCTTATGAATTTTACCGGGTCAGCCTGCCCGATCCGGCTCAGGATCGTACCGTGATGGTTGATGTGGGGCTGCAGACGGGAAAACCTGCCGGTTTTATTATTCAAATGAGCGACGGATTTTATAACAGCACCGAAGCTCTTCCTGAAGGGGAAACCCGAAGCGGGCTGCTGCGGTCATACGAAGCGGGCCTGTCTCTTGCAGATAAAGAGGCATTGGCAGCGCCCATACTGAAGCAGATGGGATATAACACGGAAAATCTGACTGTGGAAAGCCGCGAAGACAAACCAGGGCTCACCTATTCGGATGAAGGAAGCAAGATCGGGGATGCCGTGCTGCAGATCAGGCTGACGTTTGAAAACGGGGGCGTCCGCTCTCTAGCGTCCTCCTTTGCTGTGCCTCCTTCCCAAACAGAATATGTGGATCAGCAGACAAAGCTTGCAAACCTTCTGTATTATATCGGCTACATGCTGTTTTCCTTTGTGCTAGGCGTGCTTGCCGTGGTATACAGCAGTTTGACCCGGCGTCATACCTCATTTACCCGCGGTATTATGCTGAGCTTCATTTATTTTGCCATTTCGGTGCTGACTCTGTTCAACATGATGCCTTATTTGCAGGCTCAATCCGCCAACAGGGACGCTCTGATCTTCGGCATCGGTCTGCAAATTATCTTTAATCTGATGATGGGGGTTATCATTTATTTTTCCTTTGTAGGAGGCAACGGGCTTTGGAAAAAGGCTGGTCTCAATCCGTGGCCGCGGGCCAAAGAGCCCGGATACGGAGTTTATGTGCTGCGCAGCATGGGCACCGGATATCTGTGGGCTTTCATCCTGCTGGGAGTTCAGTCCGTCATCTTCGTTATTCTCAACCTGCTGATCGGCAGCTGGTCTACCATAGATGAGACACAGTCGCCGTATAATATGGCCTATGCCTGGCTGCTGCCGATCATGGCATGGATGGCGGGGATCGGGGAAGAGGCGCTTTACAGGCTGTTCGGCATCCCGATGCTGAGAAAGATCGTGCGCAGCACGCTGGCCGCAAGCGCCATCAGCTCGCTGATCTGGGCGTTCGGGCATACCCTGTATCCGATTTACCCTGTCATTACCCGTCCGATCGAGCTTCTGTTTCTTGGCCTGATTTTCAGCTTTATTTTCCTTAGATACGGCTTTATTACTGCAATGTTCAGTCATGTCGTATTCGACAGCATTCTGATGGGAATCAGCCTGATGTCGATGGGAGATCCCGTCAACATCGCCGTAGGGGCCATCGGAATGGTGCTGCCGGCTGTTGTCGGCTACGTGGTGTACCTCTTTAACCCTAAAAAAAACGAGAAGCCGTATATTACGACTCCTCATCCTGAAGGGCAGTTATAATTTGTCTGGCGAGCTTGTCGCCAATGGAGAGAGGCCGGAAATCTTCAACGCTGGCCTCTTTTATTTTTTTGATGGAGCCAAAATGCTTAAGCAGCATTTTACGCCGTTTTTCCCCAATGCCCGGAATTGCATCAAGTCTTGAGGTCACCATGGATTTGCCGCGCTGTTCTCTGTGGAAGGTGATGGCAAAACGGTGAACCTCCTCCTGAATGCGCTGCAGCAGGTAAAATTCCTCGCTGTTGCGCGGCAACGCCACCGTCTCCGGCGGATCGCCGACCAGCAGCTGGGACGTTTTGTGCTTGGCATCCTTGACGAGGCCGCATACCGGGATGAACAGGCCCAGCTCGTTCTGCAGCACATCCACCGCTGCCGAAATCTGGCCGCGTCCCCCGTCCACCACAATCAGATCGGGCATCTCCAGATTTTCCTTCAGCACCCGTTCATAACGGCGGCGGATGACTTCACGCATCGTTTCATAATCATCCGGTCCCTGTACAGAGCGGATTTTGTACTTGCGGTATTCCTTCTTGGCCGGCTTGCCATCGATAAACACAACCATCGCAGATACCGGGTTGGCCCCCTGAATGTTGGAGTTATCAAACGCCTCCACACGGTGAAGGCTCTCCAGGCCGATGGCGCGTCCCAAATTATCCGCCGCCTTGGACGTTCTTTCCTCATCTCTGGCGATCAGGCGGAACTTCTCATCCAGCGCGACCCGTGCATTCTCTGTTGCCATGCTGACCATCTGGCGCTTCAGCCCACGCTGCGGAAGCAGCACTTTGACCTCAAGCCATTGCTGCAGCGCGGCTGCCGCCGTATGAGGGTCCTCCAGCCCGCCGCCTGCCAATGGCTGCGGGTCTTCCTCTGCCTCTGCCAGCTTGCTCTCACCCGTTGTATAGGAAGCGGCCGATTCGGCTGCTTGATCAGCATGCTGCAACTCTGCTCCTGTCACACTCTGCTCTTCCCCGGAGGCAGCTTCCTCCGCGGACGGCGCGTCAGGCAGCAAAATTTCCTGCGGCAGCGCCGGATTGTCGCTGTAGTACTGGGTCACGTAAGAGATAAAATCATTATAAGGCTCGCCATAAAACGGGAAGGTCGACATATGGCGTTCGATCATTTTGCCCTTGCGGACGTACAGGATCTGCACACACATCCAGCCTTTGTCCACGGCAAAGCCGAACACGTCTCGGTCCTTTGTATCTGCGGTCGTAATCTTCTGCTTTTCCATAAGCGCTTCGATACTGATGATCTGATCCCGCAGCTCCTTTGCCCGTTCAAAGTATAGTTCCTCCGCCGCTTCCTGCATTTTGCGCTGCAGTTCCTTCTTGATCTCCTCATGCCCGCCGCTGAGAAACGAGCTGATTTCGTCTCTGATTTGCTGGTACGTCTCCTGGCTCACTTCATATTCACACGGACCGAGGCATTGATGCATGTGATAATACAGGCATACCTCCTTGGGCATGGCTCCGCATTTGCGCAAGGGATACATCCGGTCCAGCAGCTTCTTCGTCTGATGGGCCGCATAAGCATTGGGATAGGGCCCGAAATATTTCGCTTTATCTTTAAGCACCCGCCGCGTAACCTCCAGGCGCGGATGCGGTTCATTCGTTATTTTGAGGTAAGGAAATGTTTTATCATCCTTCAGCAGCACATTGTAGCGCGGCTGATATTTCTTGATCAGATTGCACTCAAGAATAAGGGCTTCCATGTTACTGGCGGTTACAATGTATTCAAAATCGCGAATCTCGGAGACAAGGCGCTGGGTCTTGCCGTTATGGCTGCCCCGGAAATAGGAGCGGACCCGGTTTTTTAATACCTTGGCCTTGCCTACATAAATGATGGTGCCCTCCCGGTTCTTCATCAGGTAACAGCCCGATGAGTCCGGAAGCAGCGCCAGTTTGTTATTGATGTTCTCCAGCGCCTTCTCCTGCTCCCGCAGGGCATCCGCATAGGATTCCATTCTCCCGGTCTCTCCTCCCATGATGGTCTTGTTCTATTAGTGCGTGTTCAAAAAGTCAGGTTTTCAGCACCGAGAAGGTTGGATGAAGCTAGGGACTGAGGAGCGGAGCGTACTTGGGGTACGTGAGCACCGGAAGTCCCGGCTGAATTCAAGAATCGATGTCGAGTCCGCCTCCTGATTTCCTTCGTGATCAAAAGATGACTTTTTGAACTACCTCTATTATATAATACGAAAAAATACCCCCGGCTAACACCGGGGGCATTCATCAGACCCTGACGACCGGAGGTCGATGCCGACCCCGGATGCGGGTGCTGTTACTGATGCTTGCTGATCATGTTTTTCAGCGCTTCTTTGGAGTTCAGACCTACAACCTTGTCAACGGGCTGGCCGTCTTTGAAAACGATCAGGGTAGGAATGCTCATCACGCCGAAACGGGAAGCGGACTCCGGATTTTCATCCACATTGACTTTAGCGATCTTCAGGTCGTCGCCAACTTCTGTGGACAGTTCTTCCAGAATTGGAGCAAGCATTTTGCAAGGCCCGCACCATGGAGCCCAGAAATCAACAAGAACTGTTCCTTGACCTTCAACTTCTGTATTGAAAGACTGATCGGACACGTTCACAATAGCCATTGCAAATTCCTCCTTATGGAAAAGTCGTATAAGTATATTATAACCTGTTGTGTCGGATAAGACACTTCACACATTATAGCACACAATTGTTTCGATAGAAATAAAAATATCAATCAATGTATTCCAAAGGTTACTGCGAGCCGCGCTGGTTCTTACCCTTCACCGGAACCACATCCACAAAAGGACGAATCCGGTCCATCAGGCGCTGCCCTTTGTACAGCTCCTCCCCGTCCCGGCTCGTAAAGCTCAAGTGCCGCTCCAGATCCTGCAGCGAATAATTGGAGGTGTACAAAGTAGGCTTGCGGTTCATACGGTAATTCAGGATGGAGCCCAGCACATGGTCCCTGACCCAGGGACTCAGATTTTCCGCCCCGATATCGTCAAACACAAGCAGGTCGCAATTTTTCAGAAGCTCCGTTGTTTCCTTCAGCTTCTGTCCGTCCTGGATCATCGATTTCAAGTCCTCGACAAAATCCGGCATATAGACGATGACTCCATTATACCCCGCCGCAGCCAGTTCATTCAGCATATATCCCATCAGGTATGTCTTCCCGGTGCCAAAGGATCCCTCAAGATATAAGCCCCTCGTTTGCAGCCCATTATCCTTCGTTTCCGCAATATAACGGAATACCTGGGTCACTGCCGCAGCACGCTGCGGATCCTTGCGGGCAATCTCCACCGCATCATATCCTTCACGCAGTGCCCGTTCGTCAATATAAAAGCTGCGAATCCGCTGCTTAACCTGCTGCTCATGTTCATGCGCAAGCTGAAGACCGCACGGCGTACGTGAATCCACTATTTGCGTTTGTCCGTTGATCTGTTCAACCGCAAGCTTGCAGTAGTGCCCTTGAAAATCATTCGGACACTGTTCCAGTCCCGGACACCGGCTGCAGTTGCGGCGGTCCCGTGCATACTGGTAAAGCCGGCTCATGTTAAGCCGCAGCAGTTCCTCCTCCAGTTCCGGGTGCTCGGCGCGGAATTCCATAACCAGCGGATCGTTCATCACCTGGTCGGCAATGCTGCGGGAGCGCTGACGGAAGGAGGGACTCTGCATCTGCTGCAGCAAGTCTCCCATCGATTCCATGACCTATCTTCCTTTCTAATCTATTGCATTAACTGTTTTTCCGTCCGGCCTGCAGCTGTTCCGCCATGCGGAGGGCTTCCTCCAGTTCTTCCTCCGATACCGTATCTCCTGCGGATTGATTCTGGATGACGGGGATCGCCGGTTTGCCCGATGTTCCCTTATACGCGCGAGTGCGGGCAGCCCCGGCGGTCTGCTTGCCTTTTACCTTGGCTTGATCACGTATATATTCAACCGCCTTCTCATAGGTATGAACCTGCTTCAGCAGCATATTGGAGGCGATTGCTTCCACAAAATTGCGGTTAATCCGCTGCTCATTGCCCGTCGTAAGCAGGGTGACCAGATAATGAATCAGCACATTAATGACCTCGCCGGGCAGCTTGTAGCTTAAATCGAGCTTCTCGAAAATATCCAGGAGATTGCCCGGAACTGTGCCGGGGAAAAGAGTTTGCAGCAGCCGGTTATACGGCTCATTGCGCAGCATCATATTATATTGATGAATGTCACATTTATCCGCAAACTGTGGAGGTACCTCCACATAAAATTCCATTTCGACAGGCTGCTCGTCCGGCAGTTCATCCGTCACGGCATTAAATTCCTGGCGGAGGGCAACCACTTTGGCCGCCTTGATCCGCTGCTCCTCCTGCCGTTTCAAATCCTGTCTGAACTGCAGGCTGGCCTTATACTGCAGTTCGTCCAGCAACAGTTCGCCCTGCGCGTTAAATATTCCGTCCTCGTCCAGCAGGCGGCTGACGTCCTGGGCTGTCAGCGAGTATTTACGGGCAACGTACTTCACGACTCCGAACTGCTCATGATCAAAACGCAGCCGCTCCACATGCTTGCGGTTGGCCGACTCCCGCGGAAAGCGGAGAATGATGTCCGCATAATTGATGCTCTCCTCCTCTTCCAGGGGAACCGTTCCCTTTTGTCGGGATACGGACACTTCGGACAGCGCCTGCTCCAGCTCATAATCGATAACATGGGTGTTGAGCTCGAACAGCTCGTAAAAGGGTAGAGAAATATTCTCCTTGCTGCGAGTGGTGCTCGTCCATTCAGCCGTCTCCTCGCTCCACAGGGAGGAGCGCAGGGACAGTACCGCAAATTTGCCGATTTTGTCGCGCAGCAGCAGTGTAAGATGCTGAGTGCGGAAAAACTCCGGCGGCGAAAGCGGCGGCTGCAGCTCGTATTCATACATATAATCATCCGCTTCAGGTACGTACAGGCGTGAAGTCTGCAGAAGACCGACCGCTTCCAGTCTGGACGTCTGCTCTATCAGGAACTTGCGCCCCTTCTCGCTTGGCTCCAGGCCAAGCGTCAGGAACAGGCTGCGCTGCTGTTCAGGCCGCGAATAGCCGATCCGGCCCGCAGGAACCTGCTGGAACAGCAGCCGGTACAGACTGATGGCAAATGCGCCCACAAGGGGCTGGTATACCTGGCCGAGCATGACCTCATCCATGGTGCCGAGGCCAAATTCCCGGTATACACAGTAACGGTGGTTTTCGGTAAAATGCAGCAGGTTCTTCATGCGCATCGTTCATTCTTCCTTTCCTCACATCACGTTCTCCAAGATGTTTTACTATTCTATCACACTTGGGCCTCTCTTCGATGCGGAAATAAAGGTAAAATTGCGGTATTTTGTCTGCCGCAGCCGCCCGCATTCGTCAAATTTCACGAATTCGTCCTTTTTGCGGTTCCATATGAATTGTTCACCATTACTTCATTTGCCCCGCCGCTTTCAAATGGGATAGAATGGGAGGGGTGAAACATGCCAAGAACAGGAGTGAACGTGAATGAATCAACCCGCATCTACCACAAATGAAGCGGCAGCCACACTGGAAGGCTGGTATGCGCTCCATGATTTCCGGTCCATCAACTGGACAGCCTGGAAGGCCGCCGATGATGAAGAACGCGCTGGCGCGTTGGACGAGCTGAATGATTTTATGAAGGAATGGTCCGATGTGGAAGCAGCGGCTGCCGGAAGCTCGACGGCGTATGCTATCGTCGGCCAGAAAGCCGACTTCGTCATGATGCACCTGCGCGAGACGCTTGAGGATTTGAACAAGCTTGAAACGGAGTTCAACAAAACTACCTTTGCCAAATATACTACAAAAGCCTACTCTTATGTAAGTATTGTAGAGTTGAGTAATTATCTTGGAGGCAAGGACGAAGACCCGATGCAGAACCCGCAGATTGTCGCACGCCTGAAGCCGATCCTGCCGAAGAACCGTTACATCTGCTTCTATCCGATGAACAAGAAGCGCGATCTGAACGATAACTGGTATATGCTGTCCATGGAAGAGCGGAAAGGCATGATGCGCAGCCACGGCTTGATCGGCCGCAGCTATGCCGGCAAGGTCAAGCAGATTATTACGGGCTCCGTCGGTCTTGACGATTGGGAATGGGGCGTTACCCTCTTCTCCGACGATGCGCTGCAGTTCAAGAAGCTTGTATATGAAATGCGCTTCGATGAAGTCAGTGCCCGCTTCGGCGAATTCGGCTCGTTCTACGTCGGCAGTCTGCTGGATACGGAGTCGTTCGGAGACATGATGAAGCTGTAAAACGAAGTTCATCATAAAAGCCGTTCACAGATTTAACCGTGAACGGCTTTTTAGCTTGCAGAAGAGAGATTCATTTAAAAGAATCTTCCCTTCTTCAGCACCAGCGGAATGCCGCCGATGATGAACAAATACCGGATGTCGACCATTTTTTTGAGCTGTGCCGCCACCCAGCCCTTGATCTTTTTCCCGCCTACGACGGCAACGGCCTCTCCACGGCCCAGGGAAGCCACCGTCCCTTTATTGCTGAACTTGAATTTTTGCAGTTCCCTGCCGCGGATGGCGGCAGCGATATTTTTCGCACAGACGACTCCCTGCTGCATCGCAATCTGGGCAGTCGGCGGATAAGGACGCCCTTCCGGGTTCATAAACACGGAGTTGTCACCGATCATATATACATGATCATAGCCGGGAGCACGCAAATATTCATCGACCTTAACCCGTCCGCGCATGACCTCAAAACCAGCTTCCTCGATCAAGTGATTGCCGCGGATGCCTCCGGTCCAGACAACCATGCCCGTAGGAATCTTCTCACCCTCACCGATGATGACGCCGTCTGCGAGACATTCTTTAATGGGAATACCGATTCTGAAGGTAACTCCCTTGCGCTTCAGAACGTCCATCGCATATTCGACAAGCTCGGTGTCAAAGCCCGGCAGCGCCGTCGGGGCTGCTTCGACATTGATGATTTTAATGTCCTGCGGACGGATATCGTACTCCCTGCACAGCTGCGGCAGCCGGTCCGCCAGCTCAGCCACAAACTCAATGCCTGTAAAACCTGCTCCACCGACAACAAAGGTCAGTCTGGCCGGATTGTTGTCATTTTTGTACTTGGCCAGCTGATAAGAAATATGGTCCCGGATCAGCCGTACGGAATTGATGCTGCGGATCGTAAATGCATTTTTCAGCATGCCGGGGATACCAAAGGTTTCGGGATCCCCGCCGAGTCCCAGCACCAGATAATCATAATCAAGCGAGCCTTGATCCAGCATCACCTTCTTTTCTTCCAGCTTGATAGCCTGAACCGTAGACTTGATAAAATCCACCTTGAATTCATCAATCAGTCTGGAAATGGGAACTCTCGCGTGCTCGATGGAGTCTGTGCCCGCAGCCGGCATATGCAGATGGGTCGTGATATAGTGATAATCATGACGGTTTACAAGCGTCACCTCGGCCTCTTTGTGCCTGAGCTCCTTCTGCAGGCTCTGAGCGGTCAAAATGCCGCCGTAGCCGGCGCCGAGAATTACAATTTTAGGAACACTGCCCATACGGATACCCCTTCCGGTTTTGCTTTCTTTGTCAGTGAGTCTGTTAACTTTGCAACAGCCTGTTGTGCGTTTATAATAATAGAAATTGAATCAAACGTTCGGCGGATACAACGTATATACGAATGATTCAATGTACATTGTGGAGGTGTTGAACCAGTGACAGAGCAAATAACAGGTGCTAACATAAGCGATCTGATTATTATCGGAGGCGGCCCTGCAGGCTTATTCGCCGCTTTCTACGGCGGCATGCGTCAGGCATCCGTCACCTTGATAGAAAGTATGCCCCAACTCGGAGGCCAGCTTGCAGCATTGTATCCTGAGAAATACATATATGATGTAGCAGGTTTTCCAAAAGTGACTGCGCAGGAGCTTGTAAACAACCTGGTACAGCAAATGAATCACTTTAAACCGACGATTCGCCTTGAGGAAAAGGTGCTGTCCGTAGAGAAGAAAGAGGAGCGTCACTTTGTCGTTACGACCGATGCTGCCGAATATCACGGCAAAGCCGTTATTATTACAGCAGGCGTAGGCGCCTTTGAGCCCCGCAGGCTTGAGCTTCCGGAAGCGGCCCGCTTCGAGAAGAGCAATCTTCATTATTTTGTCAGCGATCTGAACCGCTTTGCCGGCAAAAAAGTGCTGATCAGCGGCGGCGGCGATTCGGCGGTCGACTGGGCGCTCATGCTGGAGCCGATTGCGGAGCAGGTCACGCTCATTCACCGGCGCGACAAATTCCGTGCCCATGAGCACAGTGTCGAAAATCTGATGGCATCCAAGGTGCAGGTGATTACACCTACCGAGATTACGGAGCTGCACGGAGAAGACCGGATTACCAAGGTTACGCTCTCCCATGTAAAAACGAAGGAAACGCAAACGATTGATGTAGATGATGTGATCGTCAACTTTGGCTTTGTTTCTTCGCTGGGGCCTATTGCCGAATGGGGGCTGGAAATCGAAAACAACTCCATTGTGGTCGATACCCGCCAGCAAACCAATATTCCCGGACTGTTCGCGGCAGGGGATATTACAACTTATCCCGGCAAGCTGAAGCTGATTGCCGTTGGCTTTGGCGAAGCGCCTACGGCCGTAAATAACGCCAAGGTGTATATTGATCCTGATGCCAAGCTGTCTCCGGGACACAGCAGCAATATGAAGCTTTAAAAGCAGGGTTACCCTAGCATATGACATGAAAAGGCGCTTTACTCCCATTTTCAGCATTGGGAATAAAGCGCCTTTAATTTAGGTGTTCATCTGGCTGGCAGCATAAACGGACTACCCTCTACCTGAGCAACAGAACATTGAAGATTTCTTATTGAAGAGAATAATCCGTAATGGTCAGATTTCTTCTATAGATCTCTGCCAATAGCAAGGAGATAAAATCGTCCTCTAGATCAAGCTCGATTGCCAAGTGGTAGGATTCCAGCAGCATCTCGTCCGTCAGCATACCCATCTCCGACACACCTTTCCTTTTTTTTCCTCGCCTCTTATTCTATCAAAATAGATAAACAGGAACAAGCGTTCTTGTTATCCACAAGCAGTTGTGGAAATCCTGTGTACAGTTTGTTGGTAAGTAGTCCAAAGCTAGATAAATCACAGTGGACAATGTGGATAAAAATTATACACAACCTTGTCGATTGCAAATGTGGATAAAAAAAATTTTTAGGATCAGCTTGTCAGAAATCTATTACCCTCGCAACTGCTGCCATAAACGAGCTCACCATACTGCTATTACTGCGGACGTGTATTGACCTCCAGAATCCATATCCTTCCGCCGCGGTCAACGCCATAGTCAAAGCCCAGTTGACCCAAACCCGGAAAATGGGTCTCCAGAACAGAAATACAAAGCCGGGTAAGAGCCCTCATTTCTTTTAATTTGGCCGAAGCCGAAGTACCTCTCAATGATCTCTTCAGCCCTACACGGCCCGGAAGCAGTGTGCCTCCTTTGCACAGATTGGTGACCACGAGACCTGGACGGGCGAGCCTTCCCACCATTGCGCGGAATTCCCAATGCCCTTCGTTCTTGACCGTTTTGACCCTGTAATCGATCGGCCTGCCCCCAATGGTTGCCAGCTCGATCCCCTGTTGGATGAGATAGGATCTTTTTAGCTTAATGGAGGACAGAACCCTTACAAGATCCTCAAAACGTGAACAGCGGTATGTCTGGGACAGACGTGTACAATAATAGCCCCCGGCGTGCCGCCCGACTTTGATGACACCGTGTCCTCCTCCTCCCTTCACCGGCTTAATGAATACGAACCTGTGTCGCTCCAGCATCCGTCTTAACTCTTCAGGAGAATATTTAACCGTCTGGGGAATATGAGCAGCAACCTGTCCGTTTTGCAGCAGCGCTTCCGTCTTCAGCAATTTGCTTGCAAGCTGTCTAGCCATAGCAAATCTCCTTTCCGGTCCTCCTAATACTATATCTACTCAAATAGACTCTTTCTTTCTTGTATGTTTGTCCAAGGCTGGGGCCTGTTTTGTCCACATAGAATTGAAAAAGTAGTATCTGTGCTGCGGTATTGGTACAATATAAGCTACAGCTTGACACTACAGGGCTGCGGCTTTCACGCCAGCCTTCGACCTGCCAAATCACTGTTAAGGGGATGTACATAATGCACAGCAATATAGGCATCATGGATATCGGCTCCAACTCTATCCGGCTGGTTATCTATGAAATAAAGGATACGGGGGCCTACCGTATCGTGAGAGAATATAAGGAATCGGCACGGCTAAGCGAGAAAGTGGGACCAGACGGAAAAATGGGACGGAAGGCGGTGCTAGCCATCGCTCCCCTTTTGCGCCAATTTAAGGTGATATGCGAGCAGAATAACGTGTCCCGGCTTAGAGCCGGAGCAACGGCTGCCATACGAAATGCCGTTAACTCTGAAGAGGTCGTGGCCTGGATCGAAGAAGAAACCGGATTGCTGATAGAGGTGCTCTCAGGAGAAGAAGAGGGTAACGCAGGCTTTCTCGGCGTGGTCAACTCGATGAACGTACACGACGGCATGATCATTGATATTGGCGGGGGAAGCACGGAGGTTACGCTGTTCAGGGAGCGGAAACGGCTCAAAACCTTCTCCTTTCCTTTCGGAGCCGTGAATATGAACCTCCGCTTTGGCCAGGAGAGCAGGGACGGAATCTGGGATGCAGAACAGATCGCCAGGCTGGAACAATATGTTCAGTCTGCCCTTGAGGAGCATCCATGGATCACTTCGAATCCTGGTCTGCCCTTTATCGGTCTTGGAGGCACGATGAGAACACTGGCCAAAATCAGCCAGCGGACACGGGATTACTCCCTGCAGGTGACCCACCATTATGAGATGGCAGCGGATGAGGTTGACCGGATGTTCGCCCATCTGCCCCGTCTCAGCAACGGACAGCGCAAAAAAATTGCCGGCCTGTCCAAGGACAGAGCCGACATTTTTATTCCAGGTCTGATTATACTTCAGACCATCTTCCGCGCAGCCCAGGGCGCATCCTTTCTGATCAGCGGGGCGGGCCTGCGCGACGGGCTCTTTCACGAGCTTATCCGTCCGGCGAATCCCGTGCTGCCTGATCCGCTTCAGAGCTCACTGCGCAATGTGCTGGAGTTCGGCGTTCCCGCCGCCCCGGAACACCTTGACCGGGTATTGAACTATACGCAGCAGCTGTACCGGCTTCTGACTGGAGAGAGCTCCCTGCTTGATGAACGGGTGATCCGCACCGCAGCCATGCTCTACAAAGCCGGGACCACCCTGAATTATTATCATTACACGCAGCACAGCGTGTACTGGATCATGCGTGCCGGATTGGGCGGCTTGTCGCACCGGGAGATGGTTCTGGCTGCCATCGCTGCTGATTACCATCCGAAAAACCGGACCGAGCGTCTGCTTCATGCCCATAAAGACATCCTGCAGCCGCTGGACATGCAAAAAGTCCACCGCATCGGTTCCCTGCTCCAGCTGGGGATCGCGCTGGACCGCAGTGAAACCGGTGTGGTGGACAAGATGGTTCCATCCTTCGATGACGGATCGCTTCATTTGCGGCTGTACAGCCGCGAGGAGCCGATCCTGGAGCTCAAGGCCATGGAAAATGCGGCCAAGGATGTGCAAAAAGCATGGGACATTATTTTGTCGTGGTCTGTATTTCTTTCTTCCAATTCGTGACCTTCATCGCCTCAAATTGACTGCGGACGGGCGGGCTGTCGTTTTTCACAAAACGATAGCTTCCGTTCGGCATCAGTTGTCTGGCTTTTACATTGTCACTGAGGGAAAGCTGGAGAATGTCAACCACCATCTGCTTAAGCCCTTCGTCAAACACAGGGCACATCAGCTCGATCCTGCGCGATAAATTGCGTGTCATCCAATCCGCACTGGACAGGAACACTTCCGGATGGCCTGCATTCTCAAAATAAAAAATTCTTGAATGCTCCAGAAAACGGTCAACAATGCTGATTACCCGTATGTTTTCACTCAGTCCCGGCACCCCCGGACGAAGACAGCATACTCCGCGCACAATCAGGTCGATTTTGACCCCGGCCTGGGACGCTTCATACAGTTCATCAATCATCTCCTGATTGGACAAAGAGTTTACCTTGGCTATAATTTTAGCCGGCCTTCCTGCTCTGGCATGTTCGGATTCCCGCCGGATCAATTCAAACAGCTTCGGCTTGAGCCCTGTCGGAGCGGCAGCAAGAGCCTGCAGCTGCTTAACGGTGGAAAAACCGGTGATTTCGTTGAACAGCCCTGAAGCATCCTCACCGATGACCGGATTGGACGTGAACAGCCCGACATCCGTATAAGCTCTGGCCGTGCTTGCATTATAATTGCCTGTCCCTACATGCACGTAGCGTTTGAGGGAATTCTGCTCATGCCTTACGACAAGGATGATTTTCGCATGCGTTTTGAGGCCGACCAGCCCGTAGACGACATGGCATCCCGCCTTTTCGAGCTTGCGCGCCCAAGCGATATTGCGTTCCTCATCGAATCTTGCCTTCAGCTCAACCACTACCGTAACCTGCTTACCGGATTCGGCCGCATGCGCCAGAGCGGGGATAAGACGGGATTCCCCGTTTACCCGGTACAATGTCATTTTGATGGCCATCACATCCGGATCCTCGGAAGCCTCCAGCACAAAATCCGTAACGGCATCAAACGATTCATACGGGTGGTATACCAGTACATCGCGGCTGCGCAGCACCTCGAACATGTCCTCGCGCAGCAGCAGCTCCGGCGGATACAGAGGCTTGATCTGCGGAAAGCGGAGATGCGAATAGCCTTCAAGACCGTCGGCAAAGGAGGAAAGAAATCCAAGATCCAACGGCCCGTCCGTTTCGAATACGTGATCGAACAGCTCGAATTCGGTCTGCAGTTCCAGCAGGGCATAGGGATGAATGCCCTTTTCAACCTCCAGCCTTACAGGGGCTCCCCTTCTCCGTCTGCGCAGCTCCTTCTCGATCTCCTCCAGCAGATCCTCCGCTTCCTCTTCATTAATGCTCAGGTCGGCATTGCGCGTTACCCGAAAGCCATGAACAGATTCCGGGATGTAACCGCTGAATAACGTATGAATATGGTGCTTGATTAAATCCTCAATCAGAATAAAATGCTTGTTTTTACTGTTGGCGCGGCGCGGAACGGCAACGACGCGCGGAATATTCGAAGGAACCTGGACAATGGCGAAAAAAGGTTTCTCATCGGGGCCGTCCCCCTTCCGCCGCAGTACAACCGCGAGATAAATATATCTGTGATGCACAAGCGGAAACGGGCGGCTCTGATCGACCGCCATCGGCGTCAGCACCGGAAAAATAATGTCATGGTAGTAGGTGTCCAAAGCCTTGCGCTGGGTGGCGTTCAAATCCTCGTAATCCAGAAATACAAGCCCTTTCTTGACCATCTGGCGCGACACTTCGCGGAAGGTCTTGTATTGCTCGGATACCATTTCCGAAATTCTTTTGATCAGCCGCTTGTACAAGCCTGACGGGGTGTAGCCGGTAAAATCCTTCTGCATGAAGCCTGCTTTGATTTTCTCCCGGGTTTCCGCTACGCGCACAGAGATGAATTCGTCCAGGTTGCTGGAGACGATTGCGAGAAACTTGGCCCGTTCCAGCAGTGGAGTATCCGGAGCCTGCGCTTCCTGCAGCACCCTGCGGTTAAATTCGATCCAGCTGAGATCACGATTGAAATAACGGGCTGCCCTTGCTTTGTCGCTCTCGGCGTGACTTTCTTCTTTGATCATAGTGACCTCCATTATTTGCCCCATAATTGAATTGTCTTAGTCTTCAATGTTTCCCGCTTGTTCCTGTAATGCCGGAAGAACGAAATCTTACCTGGTTATTGTACTATCGGTACCGTCTGCATTCACCATCAGTATATCAACAAAATGTAAAATCTGCGTAAACGCATAACTTTTGTTCTTTACAAAACAGCCTATACACGTTAAAGTCATTACTTGAATCAAATTTTTTATGTGGCGTCACTGGCCCAGCAAAGCCAAAATCCGGGAGGACGATCTATGGATTCGAAGAAAAAACCCCGCATTCTGCAAAAAAATATCGATTTTTTTATAGCCGCATTGTCCCAAACCCCCGTTACGGTATGGCAGGAAGATCCGACAGGTGTATACTGTGAGATCGGAAGCGGGCTTATTGAAATGTTCTCGGATACGACTATACGCGTCCGCAATGCTGATGGCAGCAAAAGTCATTTCGACCGGGACATCACCATGTTCCAGGGTATTCATTAATTTTAGGGTACTGATTTTTTTCAGCTATGCAAGCGCCTGAAGGCGCTTTTTTTGTTTTTTCATAAGCTGCGGTTATTTTGAATGCTGCTTTCAAAAGGTGTATGATGAGTAACGAATCGAATTATGGAAGCAGGGATCACTTGTGCAAGAGACATCTTCCTTTAACCCTTCCGTCCAGGAAGGAAGCATATTGATTATGACGGCGGTCGAAGCCGAGCGGGAGGCCGTGCTGCGCGGCCTGAACGGCAGCACGCGCTTTGATGTGCAGCTGGCCGGGGTAGGCCCGGCCTCAGCAGCTGCCCTTACGGCAGGGCGGCTGGCCGCTGGCGGCTACCGCGCTGTCATCAGCGCCGGCATCGGCGGAGGTTTCGCCGGAGTTGCGCCGGTGGAATCGGTCGTGGTGGCGACCTCCATCATCGCTGCGGATCTTGGCGCCGAAACGGCGGAAGGTTTCAGCAGCGTGGACGAGCTTGGCTTCGGCTCCAGCCGTCTGCCGGTGGACGCCGGGACTGCCGCCCGTTGGGCGCAGCTCCTTGCAGCCGGCGGTCTGCAAGCCTCTGCCGGCCCGGTGCTGACCGTGTCTACGGTGACGGGCACAGCCGCCACGGCGGCGGCGCTGGCCGAGCGGGTACCGGGTGCCGCCGCCGAAGCGATGGAAGGCTACGGGGTCGCCATAGCCGCGCGCTATGCCGGTCTGCCCGCATTTGAGCTGCGGGCCATCTCCAATGCCGTCGGCCCCCGCAACCGCGCCGAATGGCGGATCAAGGAGGCGCTGCAGTCGCTTGAAGCTGCATTCAAGATTTTAACGGAGGTTTTATAAGATGAAGATTGCATTTTCACCTTGCCCTAACGACACTTTTGTATTTCACGCATTGGTACACGGATTGGTTGAGGGCGCACCCGAGTTTGAGGTCAAGTATGCCGATATCGATATTACAAACAATCTGGCCGTAACCCCCCAGGGCCTGGATGTTATGAAAATCTCCTACGCCGCCCTGCCATGGGTGCTGGACGACTACGCCCTGCTGCCTTGCGGCGGCGCGCTGGGACGCGGCTGCGGCCCGCTCGTGCTAACGCTGGACGGCTCCACAGACCCGGCGGCCCTGTCCGGCAAGCGCGTGGCTGTGCCGAGTGAACGCTCCACCGCCTACCTGCTGTTCCGCCTCTGGGCGGCCAAGCATGTGCCGGGCGGCGTGGGCGAGATCGTTGTCATGCCGTTTGACCAGATCATGCCGGCTGTACGGGATGGACAGATGGACGCCGGATTGGTCATTCACGAAGCGCGCTTTACCTATCCGGAATACGGGCTCAGTCTGCAGGTGGATCTGGGAAGCTGGTGGGAAGAGGATACAGGGCTGCCGATTCCGCTCGGGGCCATCATCGCCCGCCGCAATCTGGATTTGATAGCGATCGCCGACTGGATCCGCACATCCGTAGAATACGCATGGCAGCATCCCGAGGCTTCACGCGATTACGTCCTTTCGCACGCCCAGGAAATGTCTCCTGACGTGGCGCAGTCCCATATCAATCTGTACGTTAATGATTTCACGGCTGATCTTGGCGAGAGCGGTTATGCCGCAATAGAGGCTCTGCTCGGCCGCGCTGCCGCCGAGGGCCTGGTTCCTTCATTTGATCCCGCCAAGCTGCGTCCGGTTCACGTTTAAACATTCATTAGTCTATGTGCAAAAGACAGTCCGCCAAGCTTGAACTGCACCAAATTGTTAGACACGACTAACAGTAGAGGTGCAGTTCACAAGCCGCGAACTGTCTTTTTTGTTTTTCATGAATAATTTCCCGAAATACAGAAAAAATAATATTCCGTTAAAAATTATAGATCATCAACAGCTTCCTTCAGCAGCTCCAGCGAACGCTTGCGCTGCTGTAAATCATAAATCAGTGACAACGCCATAAGCTCATCAAAGCGGTAAAGTTGCTTCATGTCACGAATTTTGCGGCGGATGGTAGAAGGGGAGCCGATCACGTAAATGCTGCGGATTCGTTCCAGCTCCTCCCGCTCGCCAGCGGACAGGTTCTCCAGCGCTGCTCTGGCTGACTGCGGATCTGCCAGCCTCACGATGCGCCCCTGATTCAGCATCAGGCTGAAACGCAACGAACCTGCGGCCGCTTCCTCCGCTTCTTCGTCTGTATCTGCGGCAATGATTCGTATGGCAAGCATGCTGTAGGGCTGTTCCATAACATCCGACGGGCGGAACGTGTCCCTGTACCGCTGGAAGGAAAGCAGCGCCTTCTGCTGCTGGGCTTCGGAAAAGAAAGCAAAAGCGTAAGGCAAGCCTGCCGTCCCTGCCAGCCTGGCGCTGGAAGGGCTCGTGCCAAGCAGCCAAAGCTGCGGCTTCACTGTGATTCTGGGTGTTGTCATCAAACCGTGCAGCGGGTGCTTCACTGGAAGGATGTCCTTCAAATATTCCTGCAGCTGTCTCAGTTGATCGGGAAACGTATCGGGATCACGAAGTTGCAAATCCTGCAGCGCTTTGGTGGACAGCGGAACACCACCGGGAGCCCGTCCTACACCCAGATCGATCCGTCCCGGCGCCAGTGCACCGAGCACGCGGAAATTCTCCGCCACTTTGTACGGACTGTAATGCGGCAGCATGACGCCGCCTGAGCCTACGCGCATTCGCCCGGTCCTGGCTGCCAGGAAGCTGATCAGCACCTCGGGAGAGGAGCCTCCCAGCGCATCCGTGCTGTGGTGCTCCGATACCCAGTAACGCTCGTAACCCAAACGGTCCGCATGCACCGCCGTTTCCACGGTCTGCAGGAAAGCTTCCTCAGGCGATTCCTGAGCCCGCAGCACCGTTTGATCCAGTACGCTAACTTTCATTTGGACTCACATCCTAACCAATACAGAAAAAGCCTTGAGCGTGCGATGCACCCAAGACTTGATCCCATTTTTCACTAGGCCTCTATTACTTCCGGTTTAAATACATTGTCCAGCTTTGCGCCCAGCCTTTTCACCAAGGGGACCTTGATATCCCGGCTCAGCTCTTTAAGAAAGGTCTCCACATCGCAGTTCACGCGCTCCAGCCGCAGTTCTATAGAACCATCGCCGATAATGCTCGGATTGGCTTCTTCGGGCACCATGACTTCTACGTCATACTTTTTGGTCAGCGTGTTGCTGTAACGGGAGAAAATTTCAATCAACTCGTCATTGCTGAACTTTTCGATCGCTGTCTTCCCTTTGTTTGTAAATTTCAGTTTCACTCTCACTTGTCCTGTCCCCTTTTCGTTCAACCATAAAATTTGTGCAAATCATGGAAGCTGTTCTGGCTGCGTATGGGCCCATAAAAGAGACGACCTGAAATCCTATGATGAACCTTACATAATTATATCAATATTTTCATTATTTTTCACCACAAGTTGTTCGCTTATTCGTTCTCCTTTAGTAAAGAAAAAAACGATTGCCGGAAAAACAATCGCTTTTACCTTGAGGGAGACTTGGCCAAACATCTCCATTATACAGGCTTGGTGCATGTCCAGCCGTGGGACTCGTATTCCCGGACCGCATCCCGCAAATCCTCCGCATCATCGGAATGGATCGTGACCGGGGGAAGGGCGACCAGACATTCGTCCGCCGCGTAATCGATCAAGACATCCTCGACCTCGTAATACAGCATATCCCCGAAGGCAGGATCGGTTATTTTATGTCCTGTACTTGGCAGACTGTAAGATTCGAACGTTCTGGCAACCTTCGTATATTCCTTTACGCCTGTGGCGGATATTTGCTGGGTGATCACTATTTTCAAGTTTACCTCTCCTTATGAATAACATGGTCCAACAGAGCTTTGTAGCCGCAAAAAACCTCCATAAAGCAGATAGGGTGCTATCCTGCTATGGAGGTCTTTAACTGTACCGTTATATAACAGAGTCAAGGCACACCTTACATCTCCGCCTCAGCACTGCTCCGGATTCGGCGCGCCTGCGTCGTCGCGTGTGCGGAAAGAGGAGCCGCAGCCGCATGTAGCGATGGCGTTCGGATTATGGATGGTGAAGCCACCGGACATGCCGGATTCCTCGAAGTCGATTTCCAGACCGTTGAGGTAGGGGAGACTCTCCTTCTCCATTACCACCTTTAAGTCTTGGACGTCCATATATATATCCTGATCGCTTTCCTGATCATCAAAACCCATTGCATATGAGAAGCCTGTGCAGCCGCCCGGTGTTACACCCAGACGCAGGAACATATTCGGTACTTCCTGCTGTGCAAGCATTTCCTTCAGGCGCCCGGCAGCGGAATCTGTAATTGTAATCATTGCTTTTCCTCCTTTTCCTTGCATTCTACTTCTTCAGTATACTCCAGTTTCGGCAGGGCCTCAAGCCATGAAAGCGCCTGTCCGCCAAGGACAAAAGCACTGTTTTTCTCACTGATCCGGTTGAACACCCGGCAGGTCAGGTTTATAATAGATGGGTGCGTAACAAACAAATGTCGGAATTTCGTCAAAGATAAGACCGATATCGTTCGTTTTGTAACATTTTTCACAGCATAACATGCTCCGCGAAGCCGGAAGCGTACCGACGGAACGGGACATCCTGTGTGTATCGGCTGACAATGGCTGATCGCCCAGCATTTTGGAGGAGGAATAGGTATGTCCACATTAGTATCACCCTTTACAGAGCGAAGAATGGCGGAAATTGTTGAGAAGGTCCGCAATGGCGAGCGTCTGACGCTTGAAGACGGCGTGTACCTTTATGAAACCGACGATCTTCTGACCTTGGGGCAGCTCGCTAACGAAGCCAATTTGCGCAAGAACGGCAAAAAAGTGTATTTCATTGAAAATATGAGCCTGTACTTCACCAATGTATGTGAAGCCCGCTGTGCGTTCTGCAATTTCCGCAAGGACCTGGGCGAGGAGGGCTCCTATACATTGTCCGGTCAGGAAATGATCGACTATGTTGAACAGCATATCCATCCCGGAGTGCGTGAATTTCATATCGTTGGCGGGCATAATCAACATGTGCCTTTTCAATATTATGTTGATTCGCTGAAGGCGCTCCATGAAAAATATCCTCATGTTACCCTTAAGGCTTATACGGCTGCCGAGATTGATTTCTTCACCCGCATCAGCGGACTCAGCATAGAGGAAGTGCTGCAGGAGCTGCGGAAGGCCGGACTGCAAACACTGACGGGTGGCGGGGCTGAAATTTTATCAGACCAATACCGGCAGAAAATGAAAGTCACCAAAGCCAATGTGGAACGCTATCTTGAGGTCCATCGGACGGCTCACAAGCTTGGCATGAAGACCCATACGACCATGCTGTACGGATCGGTTGAGTCTTATGAGGACCGGGTTAATCACATGCTGCAGATTCGCGAGCTTCAGGATGAAACCGGTGGTTTTATGGTGTTTATCCCGCTGTCCATGCAGCCGAAGAGCAAAAATGCCGGCATCATGCGGCGCAATTCAGCCTACGAGGATCTCAAGACGATCGCCATCAGCCGCCTCATGCTCGATAACATCCAGCATGTGAAGGCCTACTTCATCAACATTGGTCCGCAGCTGACACAAGTGGCGCTTTCCTTTGGCGCATCCGATGTTCACGGCACAATCGTACGCGAGCAGATCAGCCATGCTGCCGGAGCGCTTACGCCTGCCGGCCTGACCCGCAAAGAGCTCATCTGGCTCGTTAAGGGAGCCGGCCGCATTCCGGTTGAGCGGGACACCTTCTATAACGAAATTGAAGTGTACGAGTAATCTGTTGCAAGCAACTCAGGTTGGCACAATCGTTGATTAGAAAGGGCGTTACCTTATCATGAAGAAATTCGTCATTCTTGGTGGAGGCTACGGCGGTCTCACCATTGCAAAAGAATTGCTGGACAAATCCCTGCCAAAAGATATCGAGCTTGTGCTTGTGGACCGGATGCCGTTTCAGGGACTTAAAACGGAATATTATGCGCTGGCTGCCGGAACGGTATCGGATTTTGAACTGAGAGTCACCTTCCCGGAGCACGATCAGCTTACCCGCAGATACGGGGAAGTAACCTCCATCGATCTGGATGCCAAAACCGTCCACTTTCAAGACGGTGAGCCGCTGGAATACGATCAGCTCGTGATCGGCCTGGGCTGTACGGACCGTTTTCATAACACCCCCGGAGCTGAAGAGTATGCCTCCACAATCCAATCGTTTAACAGCACACGGCAGGCTTATATGCGCTTGAATGAAATCAAGCCCTACGGAAGCGTCCATATTGTCGGCGGCGGTCTGAGCGGGGTGGAAATTGCAGCCGAATTGCGGGAGAGCCGTCCGGACCTGAACATCTCCATCATGGACCGGGGCGAAAGGGTGCTCTCTTCTTTCCCGCAGCGTCTGTCCGCCTATGTGCATGCATGGTTCAAAGAGCATGATGTGAACGCTATGTCCCATGTCTCGGTGACAAGGGTTGAACCTAACGCCATCTATAACCGTGATGAGCTCGTTCCTACCGATGCCGTCGTATGGACGGCCGGGATTCAGCCGGTGAAGATCGTTCAGGATCTGAAGGTAGCCAAGGACCCGCAGGGACGGATCGTTCTGAACGGGCTGTATCAAATCCCGGATCATACCGAGGTATATGTCGTGGGGGATTGCGCAAGTCTTCCTTATTCTCCGAGCGCGCAGGCGGCAGAAGTCCAGGGCGAGCAGATTGCCCATATCGTCCAGGCGCTCTGGAAAGGGGAGTCGCCGCATGTGCACCCTATCAAGCTGCGCGGCACCCTGGGATCATTGGGCAAAAAGGCCGGATTCGGCTACGGCTTCCTTGGCGGAACGGCCCTGCGCGGACGTATTCCACGTCTGCTCAAAAGCGGTGTCCTCTGGAAATCGAAGCGTCATTTTGGGTAAATCTTGCGGTACCATATAACATACTAAAACCTGCCCTCTGTAGGCAGGTTTGTTTTTTTAGCCTCTTATTTTTGATCATTTTTTTCTTCTTTAATATACTCAATGATATCCTGTACCTCACAGTCCAAAGCCTCGCAAATTCTGTTCAATGTATCGAATTTTACGCCATCTGTTTCTTCGTTGTACAGCTTGGCAATCCCATTTCTATGTAACCCGGTTAAACGGGATAGATCAGCAATGTTAATTCTTTTTTCGCCCATAAGACGAGATAAATGGACTTTAATCATACGTTCCCCTCCTCACAAAAATGAACACCAAAGTGTTGACAATGCACACTCTGATATGTATATTTAAGTGGATAAAGCAAATACTATAGTGTTCATTTTGTACTTCTTAATGTTTGAAACTTTTATTAAGATAAACGTCTATCGACGTACATTCAAAGAAGACATACCACGTTTATCGTTTAGCGGTAGTTTTTCTTGCGATCTCAGGAAGATGACTCCGCGATGATTATACATTCTGACATTTTAAAGAGGTGAGAACATGCTAGAATCGCTCGAATCTTTGGCCGAACCATTAATTCGAACGCGCATAGAGCTATTATACAATAATTTGTCCCATTCGCAGCCAGACTATAGTCAACTAACCCAAGAATGTGACAGTTACTTCCGATCTATTCGCCAGGCAGTGCCTGATAAGCTGAACCATACGATATTTCTTTACGAAGACACCCAGTTATCCATGCAAACTCTCCTGGAAAGAGAAATCTATTTGCAAGGCTTCCGGGACGCACTTCAGTTAATGAATGAATTACACTACGCTGGCATCCAAATTTATCCTATCAGGCCCGGAGGGTCAACAGAAGATTGAAGGAATGCTTCGTTCTCGGAGCGTCTCACAAACGCACGAAAAGAGTGCCCCCGGTCAATGGACCTTTTGGGACACCCCCTTTTAATCCGACAGTGTAGTGATGCTTTTCCTGACCATCAGTCAATATCAAGACTTTCCCATGCCTCGGCTTCCTTGATTTTGGCGATAATCGCATCATACAATGCTTCGGGCGAATCCGCCGCCACAATTTCACCGTTGACCATCGCGTACGGCTGGGCATAACACTGTCCGCAATTGTTAAGACAGCCGTACTCGACAACATCATATTCAGGATTCTCCTCAAGTCTCGGCATGACATCCTCGGTGCTGATATTGCTGCTGCAAAATTCTATGATCGGTCTCATGATTTTATTTCACCTGCTTTTGAAGGGAGCATTTTATTTTGCTCTCGTTTGTAATATAATAAACCTTATAGGAAAGGAGTTGAGTTCTAATGAGCGATAACACAATCACCATGTATGATGAAGTGTTGGAAGTTTTGGATAAATTGCGTCCGTTCCTGCAGCGTGACGGTGGTGACGTAGAGCTGGTTGACGTGGAAGACGGCATCGTGAAGCTGAAGCTGATGGGTGCCTGCGGCAGCTGCCCAAGCTCGACGATTACGTTGAAAGCCGGTATCGAGCGCGCTCTTCTCGAAGAAGTTGACGGGGTGCAAGAAGTAATACAGGTATTCTAATATGCTTCAGGCATATTGATGTAAGGGTCTTGGCTTCGCAAGAAGCCAAGGCTCTTTTTTGTAGACTTCCGCTCATTTACAATATCGAAGGACGAATCGGATCAAGGCCTCCGGAAATGTCCATAATATTGCCTGTAATAAAATCGGACGAATCCTCGCATAAATAGGCAATCACGCGCGCGATATCCTCACCGCTGCCCGGTCTGCCCATGGGCGTCTCATGATCCCGCAGCCCCCTGACCTCGGCAATCGTTTTCTCCTTATTGTCACCACGAATGTCTCCGGGACAGATCATATTGACCGTAATTCCTGACGGAGCTTCTTCAACCGCCAATGTTTTCGTAAAAGAAACCAGCCCCACCTTCGCCGCTGCATATACCGCCCGATGCGGCCACGCTCTTCCCTCAGCAGCATGTCCAAAACCAAAATGGATAATTCTCCCCCATCGCTGACTACGCATATGCGGAAGCACCAGATGGTCAAGCAGCATCGTGCCCACAAGATTCCCATTCAGCATAGCATGAATTTCAGCAGGCGCATAGTCCGCGAACAGCTTGCGCTCGCGTATAAACGGCCCAGCGTTATTTACCATGATATCCACACCACCGAGCTTAAGCTCCACCTGGTTCACAAGCTTTTCAATATCCTGCTGCCTGGAAATGTCCGCCTGAACGGCCGTACACCGTACACCCTTGGCCTGAATAATTTGTGCCAGCTCCAGAGCTTCCGTGCGGCTGTGCACATAGTTTATCGCAATATCGAACCCTTGATCCGCCAAATGTAAAGCTGTCATTCTCCCCAGCCCTTTGGCGCTTCCTGTAATCAGGGCAACCTTTGGTTTCAACGTACTTCTTCCTCCTCTGCAAAGAGAACGCCACAGAATCAGTATAAAAGATTTAGGTTCATGCCTCAACTTACCGCAGCGCAGCATGCAAAAAACCGCCCTGCCCGAAGGCAGCAGCGGTATAAGGCATAACGTGTGTTCAATTAAAACGCAGGAACGATAGCTCCCTTGTATTTATCTTCAATAAATTTTTTGACTGCATCGGACTGCAGAGCTTTAGCCAGCAGCTGAATGCCTTCGGAGTCCTTGTTGTCCGGACGGGCAACCAGCAGATTCGCATACGGGGAATCCTTGTCTTCGATGAACAGGGCATCCTTCGTCGGATTCAGGTTGGCTTCCAGCGCATAGTTCGTGTTAATGATCGCGAGGTCCAGGTCAGGCAGCTGACGTGGCAGGATAGCCGCATCCGCTTCACGGATGTCCAGTTTTTTCGGATTGGCAGTGATGTCTGCGATAGTTGAGTTAATATCCGTATTGTCTTTCAATGTGATCAGACCTTGCTTGGCCAACAGCATCAGAGAACGGCCACCGTTGGTAGCATCATTCGGAATACCTACAATCGCGCCGTCGGGAATTTCATCCACGGATTTGTATTTTTGCGAATACGCACCCATAGGTTCGACGTGTACCGGAACTACAGGCACCAGATTCATGCCGCGTGCTTTGTTCTCGCTGTCCAGATACGGCTGATGCTGGAAAAAGTTCGCATCCAGCTGCTTGTCAAACAGCTGCACATTAGGCTGTACATAATCGTTAAAAGTAACGACCTGCAGGCGTACGCCCTGCTTTTCCAGCTCTGGCTTGATCGCTTCAAGAATCTCGGCGTGAGGAACGGCGGATGCGCCGACCTTCAACTCAATGCTGCGCGGTGTTCCCGGATTATTGTCCGCGGCTGCTCCGGAATTGGTCTTAGCGTTCCCGCAGGCGCCCAGAATCAGCAGCAATGCAAGGCTTAACAAAGCAAATGACCATTTTTTCATAACATGTACCCCTCCAAAATTTATTTTTAAAAGATTGGGTATGAATAAGGATCTATATATAATGTTTCCTTATTTCCTTGTATAATGCCGCACCAGTCGGTCACCCGCCATTTGCAGCACCTGCACCAGCACAACCATAAGCACAACGGCAACGATCATGACGGCCGTGTCGTAGCGATAATACCCGTAGTTGATCGCCAGCGCGCCCAAGCCGCCGCCGCCGATCATACCGGACATCGCCGTATAGGACACGAGTGTGACAATCGTAATCGTTAATGCGGCGAGCAGACCCGGTCTTGCTTCACGGAGCAGTACCCGGAAGATGATTTGCCCAGTCGAAGCCCCCATCGCTTGAGCCGCTTCGATGATGCCCCGATCCACCTCACGCAAGGAGGTTTCCACAAGCCTTGCGAAAAACGGCGCCGCCCCGATCACCAGCGGAGGAATCGTGCCGGTCACGCCAATGGAGGTACCGACGAGCAGCCTCGTCACAGGGATCAATGCCACGATCAGAATGATAAACGGCACCGATCTGAGAATATTGACGATAAATGAAAGCACAGTGTACACCGTCTTCATCAAGGCTAGTGAAGAACGGCTGGACAGGAACAGCACAACACCGAGCGGCAGCCCCAGAATCAGTGTGAACAGTCCGGATATAACCAGCATTTGGATCGTATCCACCGTTGAGGAGCCGATCTCATTCCAGTTAATTTGTGAAAAATCAAGCCCATTCATCAGCCGATCACCTCCACATCAAGCCCCTGTGCCAATAATTCCTGTGTCGTTTCCCGGATCGCCTTCTCGTCTCCCTCAAAGCGGACGGTAAGCAACCCATAGGGTACGTTTTTCAGCGTGGAGATCGTGCCCTGCAGGATGGCAAAATCCACACCTGTCCGGCGGACCGTTCGTGATAAAATCGATTCATAGGTTTTATCGCCCAGGAACGAAATTTTGACGGTCTGCGAGGCGGCCGGGTGAGGTGCGGCAATCGCCGCCCGCAGCTCTTCTCCCTGATCCGTCTCCCTCATAATAAATTCCCTTGTCACCGGGTGCTGCGGTTTGATGAACACTTCAGCCACCGGGCCCTGCTCTACGATTCCGCCCTGATGGATAACTGCGACACGGTCGCAGATACGCTGTATCACATGCATTTCATGGGTAATCAGCATGATGGTCAGATTGAAGCGCTGATTAATATCCAGCAGCAGCTTCAGAATGGAATCGGTCGTCTGCGGGTCGAGCGCTGACGTAGCCTCATCACACAGCAGCACATCCGGATCGCTGGCAAGCGCACGGGCAATGCCGACTCGCTGCTTCTGGCCGCCGGACAGCTGTGCCGGATATTTGTTGGCATGCTGCTCCAGCCCGACAAGCGCGAGCAGCTCTTTCACCTTCTTGTCGATATCCGCTTTTGGCCTGCTGTCCAGACGAAGCGGGAATGCGATATTGTCGTATACCGTCGCGGATGACAGCAGGTTGAAGTGCTGAAAAATCATCCCGATTTTACGACGTCTGGCCTGCAGCTGCTTCCGGTTCAGGCCGGTCATGTTCACTCCGTCGATCCACACTTCACCCGAGCTTGGACGCTCAAGCAAATTGATACAGCGGATCAGCGTGCTTTTTCCCGCCCCGGAGTGGCCGATAATGCCGAAGATTTCACCTTTGCCGACCGATAAGTTCAGGTTGGACAGGGCAGGTGTCATCCGGCTGCCTTTGCCATAAAACTTCGTCAGCTTCCTGATTTCAATCAAGTTGGTACGTCCCCCTTCTCTTCCTTTTACCCCTTCCCACCGGGTCTGTCTCTATTTTGTCCAATTAAAGCAAAGAGCCCTTTTCGCAAATGAAAAAGGCTCCTGCTGTGCAGCAAAATCCGGTTCTCATCTGCCAATACTACTTAATCTTAGTGGTATTGTTGGAATTAGCACCATGACGCTGCCCCTAAGCGTGTAATCACGCCGGGGTGCAGCCGGTTGCCGGGCTTCATCGGGCCAGTCCCTCCGCCTCTCTCGATAAGAGATATATGGTTGTTTCAGTTTTTTATGTTCGGGATATCTGTTCTATAATCCTCATAAAGCTGACATTAAACTAGATTTCAGTATAGATACTTTACATAGCTTTGTCAAAGGTAATTTTGCGAAAACATTCGGAAAAATTTCTGGCGGTTGCAAAAAACAGCTGCATTCCTGCGATTTTATTTGCGTGCTGAATGTCTTTCCCACTGCTGATTCGTATAATCAAACGCTTCCGCTACCGATTGGCATACCATGTCCAGACCCTGCCGCAAATCATCAAGATGCTCATCCAGGTCTTCAAGCTTGATTTTACCGTACAAAGCCCGCTGTTTTTGCCACAGATCATCCTGCATTTCCACATTCATGTAGTGCACTTCCGTATTTCTGCGTTTGCGCAGCCGCCCAATGGGCTCCCTGAAGCGGTCCTTAAGCTCAAAGAGAGAATCAGCAAGCCTGTCGTGGATTTTCAAATACCGAAACTGCCGCAGCACGGTAAAGTAGGAATAATGAGCTTTGACCCTGGACGTGTTCATATCATAAAAGTCATTCAGCAGATTGCCCAGCTTGTCCAGCATGGAGAACACGCGGATAAACCCGTTTTTGTAAAAATACACATACCGGGCGTAATCCGCACGCTCCTGCTCGGTCATTTCCTCGGAAAACTTCGCATGCACCTTCTTACGGAAAAAAGCCGCAGCGAACGTGCTCTCTTCCAGCTCGGTCAGGGAGGACATCAGCCCGCGTGTCAATATTTCGGCCTTGCGGAAATCGAACGTCGGATCCCCGCTTTGCTCCATCTGGCGCTGCAGCAAGCCCAACGTCCCCTTCATACTGTTCATCGCCTGCAGCAGTATTCCGTTATCCTGCCTTGGCAGTTCTCCCAAAAGCTCACGCAGCATATGCTCAACCTCCCGGAGTTTGTTCCTGCTTATGCTTAGAAACCGTAGCTCTTCCACCGTTCATCGACCAGGCGGACAATGTCCTCACGCGGCAGCACCTCATCCGGATAGCCTGGCTTCATACGCGCATCCACTACGATCGGCAGCTTGTAATTCAAATGATGCAGCTTGACTTCATGATCGGCAAACATGTCCGTTGCCGGATTGAAGCGGGTGAACACCGTCCACAGGAAGGAGGCCTGTGACTTCACCACCTCTTCGGCGTGATCCACAATAAACACGAGCGGCCACTTTTGCTCCAAGGCAGACATGCGCTGCAGCACCTGAGCAGGCAGCTCGGGTTCCTGCTCGTAGGAGGCTCCGGAGATGACAAGACACCCGCCGCAATAGGGCTCGATACGGGTGATGCCCGGCAGGTCTCCGCCCTCATACACCCGCGGCAGTTCACGCACCGGCTCGCCGACGCCCATCAGCACCGCCTTGCTCCCATGATTAAGCTTGCGCCCCGTATAATCAAGCGTATCATGCGAGGTATGATTGATGATGAACAAATCCTGCGCCGGATTGAAGCGCTCCAGAATCGTCTCCAGCAGCACCGTAAAATTCGACAGGTCAAGCGATTTGTCCGTCAGCATCAGGAACTTGGTCAACGAGAGCTGCCCTTGTCCCAGGATCGTAAAGGCGGATACAAGCGCCTCACGCGAGTAGCTTTCCCTTACAACCGCAGCCGCGAGCGCGTGAACCCCTGTCTCCGCATAGGCCCATAAAGAGCGTACGGCCGGCATGACAAGCGGATAGGCCGGTGACAGCAGGCGCTGCAGGAATTCACCAAGGTAATAGTCTTCCTGGCGCGGCTTGCCTACGATCGTCGCCGGATAGATGGCGTCCTTGCGGTGATGCATATGTTTGACATGAAAAACCGGGAAATCATGTTTTAACGAATAATAACCGAAATGGTCTCCAAACGGTCCCTCCGGGCGCCGCACATGTGGAGGCACATAACCGCTGATGGCAAATTCGGCCTCTGCAGGAATGCGGTTTCCGCCCAAGGGATCTTCGGCCATCGGCAGCTTGCCGCCCATAATCAGCGACGCAAGCATCAGTTCAGGCAGGTTCTCGGGAGCGGGGGCGATCGCCGAAGCGATCAGCGCAGGAGGCCCGCCCAGGAAAATCGTAACAGGCAGGGGCTCGCTGCGCTGCTCCGCTTCATGATAGTGGAAGCCGCCGCCTTTATGGATCTGCCAATGGATTCCCGTTGTAGAGTCATCATAGATTTGAATCCGATACATGCCCAGGTTATGGTCTTTAGGCTGGCCGGGCTTCTCGGTGTACACGAGCGGCAGCGTAATAAACGGGCCACCGTCCTCATGCCAGCTTGTGACACGCGGCAGCGGCGCAAGCGGAGCCTCCGTTCTCTGCACGCCCAGCACAGGAGCTTCTGCGCCGGAGACCGTTTTTAACCCTACCTTAATCATGTCCCCAATCAGCCCACGTTCATTCCACAACGCTCTCGGAGTGGGCGGAAGCAGCGTCTTCGTTGCATTGACAATCGTCTTCATCAACTGCTCCGGACGGGGGCCGAAAGCCATATCCACCCGCCGGTCGGTACCAAACAGATTGGTGACGACAGGAAACGGCGTTCCTTTCACGTTGGTAAAGAGCAGAGCCTTGCCTTCCTGCTCAATCACCCGGCGGTGAATCTCCGCCAGCTCAAGATAAGGATCAACTGGTGCTTCAATGATATGCAGGTCATTCTCTTTGCGCAGCGCTTCAATAAACTGCCGCAGATTCTGATAGATCACGGGTATGTAGTCCTCCTATATTGAAAGCCGCCGCAGGTGGTGGGGCTGGCCGGTTTTTTAAGGGTTAAAGAAAAAATTCTGCCGACGAAGTTGCCAAGGAAGCCAGACCGCGCACAGCGGAAGTTTTTCTTAAGAAAAACAAAGCCCTCGAGCAGCCCGCGGACTTTGCTTGTTCTGATCTTATTATAGGGGTTTACCCCCTTTTGGGCAAAACAAGGATATTGCGTTCTCCTTAAGTACGCTGAAGGGAAGCGTTCTGTACGGCAACTTTCTTTGGCGACAGCTGCCATACCCGGAAGCTCATGTAGCACAACACTGCAAACAGCGCTGCAATAATTACCATATGCGACAATACGACAAACATGTACAGCTCCGGTCTTCCAGCCGTATAGAGCAGCGCAATCCCCACAACAATCTGAAGGAGAATGAGGATAACGGAAGTTACGCCAAGGGCGCGGATATCCCCATGGTCCGGATGCTTGCGATAAGAGAAATGCCCCACCGCCAGAATGACAACAAACAGGATGCCGGCTGCAATCTGGTGCAGCGATAACGGTGCAATCCCGAGGAAGGAATTAATGCGGTTCTCCGTGGAGTGGCTCAGGAATGCCCCCGTATACACAGCGATATACGTATAGACGGTTGATGCCCAAATGAAATTGCGGAATCCGCGCGAGACCGGCTTTTTATCCTGGTATTGTACCCGACGGGTATCACGATCTTCCTGCCAGGCGCCCAACGTCATCATCGTCGCGCTCGCAAAGGCGATGAGAGAGAATCCAAAATGCAGCGCCATCACTGCGGCGGACTGAGAGAATACGACGGCCAGCGCTCCCATCATCCCCTGAATGATGACAAAAGCCAGCGTTAGAAACGAGAACAGCTGAAGATCACGCCGCTTTTTGAAATAAATCATAAATCCGACAAAAGTAGCAATAGACAGAAGCCCTGCCAATCCACTGACTGAACGGTGTGAAAATTCGATGACAGAAGCGATCGTATGAGCCGGAACGAACTTGCCGTTGCAGGTTGGCCATTCCCTGCCGCAGCCCAGGCCGGAATCGGTCCGTGTCACCACTCCGCCGCCAAAGGTTGCCAAAAACATGACAATACAGGTCGCCAGGGCCAGCCATTTTAAAATCCGTGTACTTTTCACTCTATCTCACCTGTTTTCATATATTTTACTTGAGAACCTCTCGCTATTAAAAATTATAACTGATACATACATCATTGACATAAATGCTTTGTGACAAAATGTTAACGTCTCCGGAAAACAAAAAAACGTCCCCCTTGAATAACAAGGGAGACGTTCCGCTTGGATCGGCTTATGCTTTTAATGCAGTGTGAACTTCAACGGCCCGGTCGAGAAACTGTTCAATTTCCGCGCGGGATTTGCGCAATCTGTTCACAAGCCGCACCACTTCTTTGCCGTTGCTGAAGGCGATGAAGCTTGGAATGCCAAGCACGTTATGGGCTTCGCTGACGCCCTCCGCTTCCTCGACATCAACCTGGATCAGCTTCAAAGCATTCGCATATTTCTCTTCCACATCCGGCATGAACGGATCTATAAATTTGCAGTCACCGCACCAGTCAGCCTTAAATACGGCCACCGTCAGCCCGGGAGCCTGCACTGCCTGATCGAATTCCGCCTTGTTTCTGATTTGCTGCATATTGCACACCATCCCTTCGAATCAATGTATGAATCAGCCATCAAGGATTGTTAAAACCGAAGCTTGTCTTTATTCTAACCCGAAAAATGGTTTTTGCACAGCACCTGGATTTTCGGTTGGAACTTTGGCTGGCGAGCCATACTGAATAAAAGAATATTATGAAAGGAGGAAAGGCATTATGCAGGAAGACTGGCTGCGCACAGGCATGCGCCTGCTTGGAACGCTGCCCCATACGGCCGGTGATGCGTTGAGAGGCAAATATGCGGCATGGAAAGCCTCAAACAAGCTCCGCCATCCGCTGCGGGAGCTGCCATGGAACGCCGGCTCCGCCGCAGCGGCCCTGGCGGAAGCGGAACGCATGCTTTCCATGAGCGGACGCGGCATGCGCACACCGGCAGAGGACACCCTGCATTCCGAGGAAGACCTGGAACTCGTGGAACATATACACAGCGAGACAGCCAAGCATAACCGCAGCAACGTCACACGGACAGCCGCATATCTGGAGTGTTATAACAACTGCCCGGAGCTGCATTGGGCCCTGCTGGCCCACATGGTATCCCGCAATGGCGGTTATAACATGACCGATTTGAAGGGCGGCCTGATGGCTGATCTCGTAACCGGCAAAGAAAAAGATTGGACCTACCGCCTGCTCGAAAGATGCAATGCCCTCATTTTTCAAGACGCGTATCCCCAGCTGCTGCTGTACGCGCACAGCCGCCGGCTTGGACGCAGCTGCTTTCACCTGCTGCCTTTCTTCCACGTCTCTGCTTTCATGAGCCCGTTCTGGGAACGGTTTTGGACGCTGCGGGACAGTCCGCTTCTGACCGTCGCGCTCATTATTAACGAACAGCACTATATCGAGGGAAGGGTTATGCGCAACCCATACTTCAGGAAACATGTTACCCGCAGCACTACTTTTCGCATGCACAATTGGCTCCAGCTGAACCAGGTTGTGTTTCCGCTTGGTCAGGACAGCGGGCTTGCCGGGCTCATTATCGAGCAATTCGCTGATTTGGGCGAGCGCATCGCCTTGGGTAAATGCCTGTATGCCCTGCTGTTCGGTTACGAGCAAGTGCTGACCCGGACCCTTGACTTTGCCCGCAAGGTTCCGCACAGAGGCTCGCGCAGCGAATACTGGCCCGGCCTCTTTACGCCTGACATTGAAAAAGCGCTGCACTCTCCTCACGAGAGCACAGCGCTTCATAGCCGGGAATGGCCAATTTCAGGACGCAAACTATACAGTCCGGCACTGGAGCAGGTCTGGTCAGACACTCCTTACGAGCCCATTCCCAGGTATGACTGGTTTGAGGGATACCTGAACCCGTCTTATCTGAGCAAACCCCGGCGGCCATTTTTGTTCGAGATGACCCATGAGCACAAATTCGGCATTCAAAAGACTGCCGTCGGCCATGATACGGAGGCACTTCTATTCCAATGAAGCCATATTATCCCCGCTGGCCGGATGATCCCGGCTGAAGGCGCATCAGCGGGCGCAGCACCCTTTGCATGACCCGGGGATAGCTGCCCAGCTCGTCCCGGCGCAGCACGCGCAGCAGAACAAGCAGTACGAGGTAGGAGATGACAACGGTCAGCCCGGATAGAATGCATGCCATGAAAAAAACGACTCTGGACGGCGTCGCTCCCGCTGCAGCCAGAACGAGCGCATTAACACCGTAGCCCGCAGCGCCTGCTGCAAGTACGGTCAGGATAAAGCCCATCCACCTGCCACCCAGGATCGAAAACGAAACCACCTTTTTCAATACACGCAGATTCAGATAGGTGATGGCAAGGAAGCAGAGAGCCGTAGCCGCAATAATGCCGTAAATACCAAACCATGTCGCCAATATCCAGCTGGCTGCAAGTTTAACGATCAGTCCGGCTGCGACGCTGATCATGGAAATATTCGGCTTGCCGATGCCGATGATAATGGAGTTGGTCGTCATCATCGTAATCTGGAATATGGTGCCGAAGGTCAAGGCAGCGATTATGCCGCTTCCATTCAACGAGCTGAACAGCAGACCGTTCACTGAATAAGCTGCCGCACAAAGCGCAATGACAATCGGCATGCCTGTCAGAATGGAAATACGCAGGGCGGATGTAATCTGATTGCGCAAATGATCGCTGTCCTTGCGTGCAAAGGCCGCGGAAATGATCGGCAGCAGGGACTGACTGAGCGCGATAGCGAGAATCGGCGGGATGCCCGCGATGCTCTGCGCCCTGTTGCCCAGGATACCCAGCGTTTCCGTAGCTGCTGCTTCACCGAGCTTGTCAAGCAGCAATGTCTTGACGATCGAGGTGTCGATAAAGTTAACCGCTGGAACAGCAAGGGAAGAGAGTACGATCGGGATGGAGAGCGTAAAGATGCTCTTATAAATTTGCAGAAGCGGCAGCTGCTCGGACAGCGGTTCCCTGATTCTGTCCGCCGCATCGGACCGCCGCAGCTTGAACGTATAATACAGCATGATTGCAAATGCCCCGATGCTGCCGAATACGCCGCCAAAGGAAGCCCCGGCCGCGACCTGCGCATCCGAATAGCCGGCCTGCAGCAGGAAATATGCCAGCAGAATGGCAACGCCAACGCGGGCAAACTGCTCCACGATCTGCGACACGCCCCCTGCTGTCATGTTGCCTCTGCCCTGAAAATACCCGCGCATCATCGCGATCGTTGGAAACAGCAGCAAGGCAGGCGCCAGCGCCTGGATCGACAGCGCTGCTTCCGGCGTCTTGGCAATATGCTGAGCATAAAATGGAGCGCCGAAATACAGCAATGCTGTAATAACGATGCCGGCGCCGGCCGCAAAAATAAGAGCAGCCTGATAGACGCGCCGCGCCTCCTGCGGCTTATTCAGCGCATAACGCTCAGATACCATTTTGCTAAGCGTGCTTGGTATGCCGGCGGTTGCAACTGTAAGCAGCATGAGGTATACGCTGTTCGCGATCGAGAACGACGCGTCCCCGATATCTCCAAGCAGATGCTCCAGCGGAACCCGCTGCACGAGCCCCAGCACCCGAGCCACCAAGGCTGCCGCCGCCAATATCAATGTGCCTTTAATAAAGCTTTCCTTCTTGGACAATGTATGTTCCCTTCCAACCGTAATTTAGAATATATAAAGCAGGAATACGACAATCATCACGAGCTGTAAAATGAATTTCATCACGGTGCTGGTGAACAAGCCGACGAGTGAGCCGAATCCGACCTTGACCGCTTTATCCAGCGGCTGCCGGTTAATAAGCTCCCCAAGCACGGCACCGATAAACGGTCCGAGAATAAGCCCGAAGGCCGGGATCACAAAGGGACCAATGATCACACCGACCGTACTCAGTACGGTGGACAGCTTTGAGCCCCCAAACTTGTTCACACCCCAGGCATTTACAATATAATCCGCCACAAAGAGGACAACAACGATCAAAGTCTGGATAATCCAGAACCAGACCGTAAAGGATGAAAAGCTGAAAAACCATCCATAGACAAAAAACGCAAAATAAATTGCCAGCGCGCCCGGAAGAACCGGGTATACCGCCCCTGCCATCCCGATGACAAACAACGCGATAACAAGCACCCAACCGAGTATATCCATCGCGGCCTCCGTTCCTCTTCAATATAATAGCCTGGTTGTCCATGACCCAGTGTTCATGGCCGGCAGGATCAGACGAGAATATGGTCGCGGATGACTTCCACAATGCCGTCATCGTTATTGCTGGCCACAACCAGATCCGCGGCTTCCTTTACCGTTTGCTGGGCATTGCCCATCGCCACACCAAGGCCGACGGCCTGAATAACGGCCAGGTCGTTAAGGCTGTCTCCGACCGCAACAACCTCCTCCATCGTAATGCCGAGCAGACCGCATACTTCCTTAACTCCGCTTTCCTTCGAGATGCCCTGCGGGTTGATTTCCAGATTGGTAGGGGAGGAGTTGGTAATCTCAAGCCCGCCCAGATTTTGCAGCTTGATCAGAATTTCATGACGGAGCTCATCATTTTCGGTGTTGTACCCGAATTTAAGCCATTCGAATCCTTCCAGTGAATCAGGCCACTTCTCTGTATTGAACAGCCCTTCAGTGGTGTAGGCCCAGAACCAGGAATCCGCCTCGTCCGCTATTGCCTTCATCTGGCGGATCAGCTCTTTATCCAGCAGATGGCGGCGCCACAGCTCACGGGGAGATTTCCATACCTCACCGCCATTCACCGTGACCATCGGCGTTTCCAGCCCCAGCTCCTGCCCATACGGCAGAGCGCTTGATGCCGCTCTCCCTGTCGACAGACAGACGTGAATGCCTTCCTGCATCGCTTTATGAATCCATTTGGTCGTTTCCAGTGAAATTTCGTGGTTATCCGTCAGCAGTGTGCCATCCATATCCAGTGCAAGCAGCTTGTATTTTCCCATGGTCCCTCTCCTCCTGTATGTCCGGTATGTATCTATATCTCTTCTTATGTTAGGCTTTGCAGCCCAACGACATTTTACCATAAATAAAAAGAAGCTCAAAAGAAAAAAGCTTCCCGCCTAAATGGATCAATGGCCGGAAGCTTTCTCTGCTCATATCTGATTCAAGGCTGCTGCTGTTCATTTTGTGTATTCTCGTCTGTCTTCTTCGGCACCCCGTCAAGCCCGTATACCTCATCGTAAGCCTCGAAGATTTTGCGCGCTACAGGAGCTGCGCTTGTCGCACCAAAGCCCCCTTCAGGAATGACAACGGCTACCGCCAGCTTGGGATTATGGCGGGGAGCAAAGGCAATAAATACACCGTTATCCACCATTCCTTTACCTTTAACCCACTGCTCCGAGGTACCGGTCTTGCGGGCAAAATCATAAGGAAATCCGTTAAATGCCGCTACTTTGGTGTTCATGCCACGAATAACTTCATTCCAATAAGCATCAGGAAAATCCACCTCATTCAGCACCTTGGGCTTGATGGTCCGCACCACATTGCCATCAGCATCCCTGATTTCACTCACAAGATGCGGCTCCATTCGCTTTCCTTTGTTCGCAATGGTTGCGGCGTATTGGGCAAGCTGCAGCGTTGTATATTTCCCCTGCTGCCCGAACGAGCCCTGCACCATGCGTGTCAGCACACTTTCATGCTCTTTTTTGTACTCCAGATATCCGAGATATTCTCTTGGAAGATCTACACCTGTAGAAACTCCAAGTCCGAACTGCTTCATATATTGGTGCCAGACCGTAATGGCTTCAGAACCGTATTGGCTGTACAGCTTTTTGCCGACCATGTCGACCATGAAGGTATTGGAGGATACCTCAATGGCTCTCGCCGGCCTCATGGGGCCGTAGGCATGCCCGCCCGAGTTGCCCACACGGGAAGAGTTGTTCCGTCCATAATAAGCGGAACCGTTGTCATAGTAGGTGTCCCATGTTGAAAAAAATCTTTCCTCCAGGCCAATCAACACGGACAGCGGTTTGATCGTGGAACCGAGCAGCAGCACCGATTCCGGATGATCGCCTGGCCGATACGCTTTCACCGGCCTAATGGTCCCGTTTGTGTACATTGGCACTATTTCGTCCATAACACTTGGGGCAACTCCGCCAGTCTGCCACACATTTGTGTCATAATCCGGCATGCTCGCCATCGCCACCACATTGCCGGTCTCTACCTCCATGGCGACCGCATAACCTGTCACCGCATCCCTGTGAACCTTGCCTGATACGGCATGGGTCTGCAAATATCGCAGCTGCTCCTGAATCGCATGCTCCGTCTTCAATTGGATTTCCTTATGAATGGTTGAGTAGATATTATGGCCTTTTTCAGGCGGTGTGACCGATTCAACCCCATCCGGCAGATTGCGTGGATTAATGGTCACGGTTTTGAAGCCGTTTTTGCCGCGCAGCTCATCCTGATACTGCAGCTCCAGCCCGTCATAACCCACCGTCTCCTCTTCCTGGTACACCCGGCCCGGATTGTTCTGGGAATCTGCTTTATTATGAATGGCACCATATTTCTCCAGACTCGTGCGTGCGTTCTTGTACCTCCGGATATAACCTACAGCCTGAACAGCCACTGTATCGGGATCATAATGGCGAAGCCCCTCCTCCACGATGTCAATGCCGGGGTAACGGTCCTTGTGCTGAAGGAAGTAGGCCACTTCTTCAGGACTTAAACCCATTTTGATTTTGCGCGGTGTAAAACCCCGATGTGTCACATAATTTCTATCCATTCTCTCCATGATTTCTTTCGCCGTCAGCTTCTCGGCATCTTTGTCCCCAAATTCTGCAAATACTTTCTCAAGATCCCGGCTCAGCGCCTCCAGCTCCGGAAGAATCCGGTCCTCCTCGTCGCGCTTTTCCTCCATGGTTTTACTGTAGTCCTTCTGCAGCGTCAGATAAAGCGATTGCACAGGAGTGGAATAGGCCAGCCGGTTCTTACCTGTCGCATCGTAGATCGTTCCCCTGACCGGGGACAGCGGCACATTGCGCGTAGTCGTACCGGTCTCCTCTTCCTTGAGTTGTTCTCCTTCAACGAACTGCAGAACTGCCAGCCTCACGATCAGGACAGTAAAAAGCAGGAATGAGCTGAAGAAAAAAACGTTCATTCTGGTAACAAACCCTTTTCTCTGTTTTGCTTCAGTATCCGCCTTTTCGCGCAGTTTCTGCCAAAAAGAATGCTTCATCATTAAAAAATCAGCCCCCGATAGCGCACAGTTATCCTAATTTTACCTTATAGCACTGTCAGGAAATTAACAACGAGATGACAATATTGTAAATAAGCTGGAAACCAAAAAACACAAAAGAACCTCCACTCCTGCCGATAAAGCAAGTAGTTAGAGGTTCATAGTGAATCTATCTCTTCAAACGCACGGAAGAGAACTTACCGGCCTTTTTGATGCCTTAATCCCCGGTCACAGCCAGCTCAAGCTCCATTTCCGCCGCAGCCGCGGAGTTCGTGCCAACCATGACTTTAAGCCGGCATGGCTCCAACGCGAATTCCATGCTCCGGTTCCAGATCGACAGCTTCTCCTCATCCAGCAGAAAAGTAACCGTTCTTGATCCTCCCGGCGCAAGCCATATCTTCTCAAACGCCTTCAGCTCAAGCCTGCGGCGTGTAATACTTGATCCCCCGGCTTGAATGTATAGCTGAACCGTCTCGGCCCCGGCCGTTTCTCCCAGATTTTCAATCAGAACGCTGATCTCGAACACCCGGCCCTGCCTCAGCTCCGAAACGGTCAAAGCGGCAGACTGCGCACGGAGACCCGTGTAACGGAAAGTAGTATAGCTTAAACCATACCCGAACGGATACAAAGGCAGCGAGCTTGAATCGGCGTAATGTCTGATCCGGCTTGGCTTTTTCTGATTGTAATAGACCGGCAGCTGACCCACCGCACGCGGCAGCGAAACCGGCAGCTTGCCGCTCGGGTTGACCCTGCCGAACACAATCTCCCCGATCGCCTGGCCGCCCTCCGTCCCCGGATACCAGGCGCACAGCAGCGCGCCGCAATGTTCATCAATGGCCGTCAGCTCATGGGGTCTTCCCTGGATGACGATGACAACAACGGGCGTCCCGGTGGCATGGATTTCCCGCACAAGCCGCTCCTGAATGCCCCCCAGCTTCAAGCTGGCGACATCAACGCCTTCGCCGCAATCCATTTCCGTTGGTGCCCCTTCAGAGATGATGGCCTCGCCGTTGTTATCAAATTCGCCGCCGAACTGGCGGGCGCTGCTGCCGCCAACGACAAGCACAGCAACATCCGAATTTCGTGCCGCCTCCACGGCTTCTTTCAGCCCTTCCGTGGATTCGTCACGGATACCGCAGCCGCGCGCGTAGACGATCTCCGTATCGGCGGGAGCCGCCATCCGGATTCCCTGCAGCACGGTCGTGCCTGTTCCTTTGCGCTGCACACTTGTATAATCACCAAGCTGATTATACAGATTATCTGCATTCGGGCCGATAACCGCGATGCGGCGGGCATTGGCGTCCAGGGGCAGCAGTCCGCCCTCATTGCGCAGCAGCACGACTGACTCGCGCGCCATCTGCAGATTGACCGTCCGTGCGGTATCGCTTTTTACGACAGATGCAGCACGGGTGATATCCGCATAAGGCTGGTCAAACAGCCCCAGCCTGAATTTGAGCAGCAGCACGCGGGCCACGGCCCGGTCTATGTAATTCTCCTGAACCAGCCCCTGCTCAACCGCCTGCTGCAAAGTGGTGAAGGCTGTATCCCACAGGCTTAAATCCACGCCCGAGGACAGCGCAAGCGCAGCGGCGGCTTCATAGGATTCCGTCAGGGCAAGCAGGCGGTCAACGGCAGCTCCGTCAGCCATAACGATCCCGTCAAATCCCCATTCATCACGCAAAATGCCCGTGAGCAGCTTGGAGTTGGCATGACAGGGGATACCGTCGATTTCATTATATGCCGCCATACATCCGGCAGCTCCAGCCCGAACGCCGGCCAGCATGCCCGGCAGGTGAATCTCGCGCAGCTCGCGCTCCCCGATTGCCGTTGGACCGGAGTTCAATCCTCCTTGCGCTTCACCCTGTGCACATAAATGCTTCAGCACAGCGGCAACCTTATCCGGCGCTTTCAGATCAGCGGCATGGGTCCCCTGCATTCCCCGAACTACAGCCTCTGTCATCCGGGCCGCCAGGTAAGGGTCCTCCCCGTAGCACTCTTCGGAGCGGCCCCATCTCGGTTCATGCAGGATATCAAGCGCCGACACCAGTCCGATATGAGCCCCCCTGGCGCGGATCTCCGCCGCAACCTGACCGTAAGCGCTCTCAAGCAGCGTTGGGTTCCAGGTGGAGCCTGCGCCCAGATTCACGGGCAGCAGTGTGCCGTCCAGCGCCTGATGTCCATGCGGGCATTCTTCGGACAGCAGCACGGGAATGCCAAGCCTTGAATGCTCCATCACATACCGCTGCACCTCGTTGGCCACCTGTGCATTGTCCAACGTAGGTATACCATTCGAATAGTTGACTCCAGACCAGGGATCGCTGCGGAACAATCCGTAAAGGGCGCCCATCCCGCCGCCGAATGCCACCTCCCGCTTAAATTCTTCTGTCAATTCAATTCCTGTTTCGTTGCGGCGGTAAGCATCCCAGCCATACATATGCTGGTTCAGCTGTCCGACCTTCTCCTTCAGCGTCATCCTGGGCAGGAGATCAGCCGTTCTTTCCTCAGCTGAAAGCGAGCTGTCCTTATACTTTTCCATGCCTTGGTTCCCCCTCCGTCAATGTTTAACGTTCAGTGCCCGGAACTCCTTTGGCGTCATCCCCGTATGTGATTTAAATACAGACACAAAATACTTATACTCCTTATAGCCCACTTTGTCGGCAATCTCAAACACTTTATCATGGGTTGTGGCAAGCAGATGCTTTGCATGGTCAATACGCAGCTCATTCATATATTCGGTAAAGCTTTTACTGGTGCTCTGCTTGAAAATATAACTGAAATAGCTTGGTGTAATTTTAAGCCAGGCCGCCACCTCGAACGCCTTGAGCTCGTTGCAGTGCTGCTCCTCCATGTACTTCTTGGCTTTTTCAACAATCCAGTAGGACTTGTCCAGCCCGTTTTTGCCCATAAGCTGCAGCAAATGCAGCATTTCCTCATTCATCAGCGACTCTAAGCCGTCATAGGAATTGTACACATACGGATCGGCAGTTTCCCCGCTTCCATGGTCAAGCTCTGTCAGTCCGCTTTGGCGGAGCCGCTGGCGCAGCAGGATAGAAATCTCCTCACAAGCTTTAACCACCTCATGAAGCAGAAAGCTCCTCTCTTTGAAAAAAAGAAACATATCCCGCACAATCCGCTTTACATCTGCTGCATCCTGCTTGAATAGGGCTGCCGCCAATAGCTGGACTCTGTCGGCACTGTTATACTCGGGCATAGTTCTTCCGCTCTCGGCTCGCTCCCGCGATTCAGGCAGCAGGACCGCCGCCTGATCCAGCACGTGATAATCCAAAATCCGGCGGGCCTCCATACAGTAATCAGCCGTATCTTCCAATCTCTCATAAGGACGGGAAGCGGCACAGTACAGCCGGACGCCCTCCGTCATTGGCCGCACCGCCTCCGCTAGCACCTTTTCCCATTCGCTGCACTCCGGCTTCCTGTCCGCAACGGCAAGAATGAACAACAGATTCATGTGATCGAATACGGAAATACTGCGTAAGAAATGCCTTTCAAGACGGCGGTGTACTGCTTGCAGCCATTGCTGCTGGACAGCCGTATATTCCCGGTCGGACAATCCTGTGCGCCAGACGGAGAACTGGTCGATTTGCATCGCAATAATGCGGTATTGTTCGCCCTGCAGATGAGGCGGCAGTACTTTGTCATAATGAGGAACGCTGCGTACCATATTGGATAACCACAGCGCATCATTCGACAAACGCTGTGTACCCTCTTTGCCGGATTCCGCATTTTTTTCATTCCTTATTTCTTCCGCGACCTTGCGGACGACGGAAACAAGCTCATCGATATCCACCGGCTTGAGCAAATAATCGGATACGCTCAATCGGACGGCCTGACGGGCATACGCAAAATCTTCGTAACCGCTGATCATGATGACACGCACATGCGGATAACGCTTCTTTAACTGAGCGGTCAGCTCCAAGCCGTCCATTCCCTCCATACGGATATCGGTCAGGAGCAGATCGATGTTGTGTTCCTCTGTCAATCGCAGAGCCTCTTCCCCGTCATACGCTTCACCGGCGACTTCGATGCCCAGCTGCTCCCAGTCGATCGTACAGCGCAGGCCCTGACAGATCACCGGTTCATCATCAACGATCAGCATCCTGATCGTCGGTTTCGACACCTCCAGGTTGTTTTTCATGCTCCAGACCTCCTCCGTTCCCGGTAAATGGAATCTTCAGCCGAATCCAGGCCCCTTCCTCATCCGATCGGATCACTTCCAGGCCATAAGCCTCTCCAAAATAAATGGACAGCCGATCATGAATATTGTGGATCGCTCCCGTTCTGCCTCCGGGGCCTGCGCTCGCACGGCGCAGCGAGAAGTTCAATGCCTCCAGCTGTGCGGGAGGCAGGCCTCTCCCGTTATCCCGCACATCGATCCAAACCTCGCCTTCCTGCTCGTAGCAGCGGACAGATACGGCATTTGCCCTTTTTTTGCGGTCGAGACCGTGCTTCAGGAAATTTTCCACCAAAGGCTGAATCGTGGCCTTCAGCGTAATCGCGTCGGCAACCGTCGCTTCGGTATACAGCGTATAGACCAGCCTGTTCCCCAAACGGCGCTGCTGCAAGTACAGGTACGAACGCACAAACTCAAGCTCCTGCCGGATCGTGGTCACATAACTTCCGCTGTTCAGGCTGGAACGGAAAAACTTGGACAGCATTTCAATCAGCTGGCTTGACTGCTCCGCCTTCTCCAGCCTTGCCGTCCAGCGGATCATATCGAGCGTGTTGTAAAGAAAATGCGGATCCATCTGGTTCTGCAGCAGTTTGAGCTCCGCTTCCCGTTCCCGCAGCTCCAGCTTGTATTTGTGCTCAATCAGCTCGTTGATCGTGACGACCATCTCATTAAATTGGCTGTTTAATTCTGAAATTTCATCATTCGACTCAATGGGCACCCTTGCGCTGAAATCGCCCAGTTTAACCCGGTTGGTCTCCTTTTTCAGCCTTAAAATCGGGCGGATAATCGTATAATGAAAACCGAACAGAGCCGTGAGACCCAGCAGCAGGATGGAGCACAGAATCAGGTTCATCGTCCATTTAACGCCGCGCAGCTCCTTATCGAGCACGGATTGGGGAATCATGGCCACAACGGTCCAGCCCGTATTTTTCATTTCATGGTAAAAGGTCAAATAGCTGCTATGCTTTAAATTATAGGTGACAAAACCGTTTTCTCCCGCTTTAAGCCTGCTCATCAGTTCAGCGTTTGGTCTGAAACCGTCCGGCAGCGGGCTGCCGGTCTGCAAAATGCTCTCGCCCTCAGGCCCGATCACAAATACACTGCCGTTTTCTTTGACAATACCGCTTTCCAGCAGTCCGGCTACACTGGATTCGTCCATCCTGATCACCAAGTGACCCAGCGGAACCTGGATATCCGTGTAAGAATTGAGCACCCGGAACAGGGAAATCAGGCGGACATTTCCGCTCCAATCGCTGTATATAGGGTAACCTTCACTCCAGACGATGCCTCCCTTGCGAAGATCAGCCTTGTTCAGCCAGAACTGTTCGCTGCCCCGCACCGGCTCCCCCATTTGAATGGAATTGCCGTTAAAGCCGGAAATCGTAATGGATTTAATATAATTTTTGGACATCAGTTGAAACGTAAGGAAATCCTCAATGTTTTGCTTGCGGTTATCCAGCTGGTCTCCGCTTAACGGAGCGTTGATACGCAAAAAATCCCGCATATCCGGGTTCAATATCAAATAATCCGCAATATCCCCCACCATCTTGATTTGCTCCTCAAGCTGATTGGTTACCGTATCCAGACTCACTTTGGTAGCCTGCACGAACTGATCGCGCAGCACCAGTGTAAACCGGTACTGCACAATCACTCCTACGCCAAGGGTCGGAAGAATGATGAAGAGCAAAAAGATAATGAGCGCTTTTTTGGTCAAACCAAAGCTTTTGCGTTTTGCCGCCATAACTTTTCGCCCCCGAGCGCCCGGCTGGACGGATGATCAACCCTTGACGGAACCGGCGGTCATTCCGTTCACCAGCTGTTTTTGCAGCAGCAGGTAGAAAATGAGGATCGGAATGAGCGCAATGGTCAATGCGGCCATTTGCAGTGTCAGACTGGCAGTTTCAATGCCGACAAAATTGGCGAGGCCAAGCGGCAGCGTTTTTAGTTCGGACGAGTTGATCAGTACCAGCGCGAACAAGTATTCATTCCAATTATATATAAAATTGAGGATGACGACAGTTGCCATCGCGGGCCTTGTAATCGGCAGAATGATCGACCAGAAGATACGGAACACGCCCGCCCCGTCCATGACGCCGGATTCCTCCAGATCCTTGGGGAAACCTTTCATAAAACCTTCCAATATAAAAATCGTCAAAGATAAATGGAAAGCCGTATACGGCAAAATAAGCGACAGCCTGGAATCAAGCAGATGCAGCTTCTGCATAATGATAAAAATCGGAATCAGTGTCGCATGAATCGGCACAATCATCCCCAGCAAAAACAGACCGTACGTGAGCCCACGCAGCTTGAATTGAAATCGGGACAAAAAATAGGCGGCGAGCGCTCCCAGCAAAACCGTCAAAACCAGGGAGGCAAGCGTTATAATTACACTGTTCAGGAAATAGACATTCATGTTGGCTACTTCCCACGCCTTGGCGTAGTTGGAGAACTGCAGCACCGTTGGCAGCGAAAAAGGATTTTGCGCATATTCCTGCTCGGTTTTGAAGGAATCGACCACCATCCAGAAGAGTGGAAAGATATTTATGATGGCAAATACGCTAAGCACCAGGTATGTCAAAAAAGTCAGCAGACCCGATTTTTCTCTCATCAGATGTTCCCCCTTTCTTTAAATACGTGTTCAAAAAGTCAGATTTTCAGCACCGAGAAGGTTGAATGAAGATAGGGCCTGAGGAGCGGAGCGTACTTGAGGTACGTGAGCACCGGAAGGCCCGGCTGAGTTCAAGATTCGATGTCGAATATGCTTCCTGACTTTCTTCGTGATCAAAAGATGACTTTTTGAACTACCTCTTTAAGCGTCTTTTTCTCTGCTGATACGGTTCACAATACTAATGACAATCATGCTGAAAACCAGAATCAGAATGGATACGGCACTGCCGTAACCGAAACGCATGTTCATAAACGCGTTGTTATACATATAAACGGTCATGACTTCCGTGGCATGCGCCGGTCCGCCGCCTGTCATAATCTGAATCAGGTCGAAGACCCGGAACGAATTGCTGATGCTGAACACAATAGCGACAATAAGCGTACTGCGGATCATCGGGATCGTAATGAGGAACGTCCGTTTAAGCCCCGTCGCCCCATCCAGCTCAGCCGCTTCATTGACCTCGGCGGATATGTTTTGCAGGGCTGCCAGGAAAATGACCATGTACAAACCGCAGTTTTGCCAGATATATGCGATGCTTATCGAGATCATGGACCAGGACGTATCGCCGAGCCAGTTCCGCTGCCAGCTTTCCAGGCCCACCGCCCCGAGCAGGCTGTTCAGCATCCCGTATTCCGTGTTATAAATCATCCCCCAAATCAATGAAACCATAACGGAGGAAATGACGACTGGCAGAAAACCGACGGTGCGGAAAAAACCCGCTCCTTTCAGCTTACCGTTCAGCAGCAGCGCGAGCAGCAAACCAAGCGGAATTTGCCCTACGATCCCCGTCAGCATAATGAACAAATTATTTTTTACAGATGTCCAGAAGATGTCGTCCTTAAAGATTTCAATAAAATTGTCGAGACCCACAAAGGTCATCGGACTGATCCCATCCCAGTCCATCAAGGCATAATAAAATGACATCCCGATCGGAACGAGGGCTATGCCGATATAAATGACAAGTGCGGGCAGCAGCCCGAAAAAAATGGCATATTTCGTCCCTTTTAGCGTATGCACTGTATGACCTCCTTTTTCGTAGTTGCTTTCATTCTCCGCCACTTTAAGAAAGAAAACCCGATAACGGATTCTCAGATTGCCGGGAGAATTCGGATTATACGGGTTTTCTTCCTGGCTGTTGGCCAGCGGACGCCGCCTGAGTTGTTATTTCCCCAGCTTTCTGTCCAGTGCTTCCTGGACTTCCTTGGCCAGCTGCTCCGGAGTGGTACGGCCAACCGTCATGGCCTGCAGGCCGTTTTGCATAACGTCAACGACTTGTGTCGGGATAATGCTGTCGAATACCGGAGACGTACCCTTGCCTGTCAGCTCGATCATTTCCTTCAAATACGGGCTGGCATCAGCAGGAATGTCCACCTTGGCCGGCACGACAACTCCTTTGCTGATCAGTTCCTTGTACAGATCCTCATTTACAAAATATTTCATAAATTCAAATGCTGCCTGCTTCTTCTGTTCATCGAGACCGCTTTTGACGGCGATTCCATACTGCACGACACCTGCGGATTTGGTTGCATCACCATTTCCACCCGGCATGCTTGGGAAGAGGGCGATGCCAAATTTGTCGCCTTCCTTGTTTTCGATACGGATTCTGCTGTCCACCGTGGAGGAAGATACGTGCATGGCGGCTTTTCCTTGAATAAAGTAATCCTGCGCCTGTACGGAATCCATATTGTTGGCATCCGTATTGAAGGCGTCCAGCTTCGTCAACTCTTCAACGACACCAAGTGCTTTCACAAATTGCGGGTCGGTAAACTTGGCTTCTCCGCTCAGTACTTTGTTCAGGAAATCACTGCCTACAAAACGCTCTGTGAGCGCCGACAGGTAGGATGACTGCAAGGGCCATTTCTCCTTGTTGCCCAGAGAAAACGGCGTTATGCCGGCGGCTTTCAATTTTTTGACCGCATCGATGAATTCGTCATACGTCGCTGGAAAATGATCATATCCCACGCTTGCAAACATTTCCTTGTTGTAGTAAACAATATCGACAAAAGTCTGCTTGGTCGGAACCGCATACTGCTTGCCATCGAGGGCAAAACCGGCCAGCGCGTCCTCAGGCAAAATGTTCTTCCAGGCATCCATTTCCGAGTCAATCGGCTCCAGCAGACCACCGCTCGCGATCGGCTGCAAATCGGCCCCCGGCCACACGACATTGATATCCGCCAAATTGTTGGCGGCGGCCAGCGTCCGCAGCTTTGTTTTATATTGCGCTGCCGGAACACCATCCTGCTCAATGACAATATTCGGATGCTCTTTCTCAAAAGCGGCAATGCGCTGCTTGTACACTTCATTATCCACATTCGGGGAAGTCCACGGATGCATCATCGTCAGCGTGATTTTTTGCGTCCCCTGCGCCGACCCGTTATCCGTACTGCTCCCGCATGCGGCGGTCGTAAGAGCCAGCAGCGAAACCGAACCGATCAGTACTGTCATTTTCATTTTGTTTAACCATTTCATATTGCAGCCCCCGTTTCTGAATCTGATTGTAATCTGACAATAAATGATCTCTTTTATATCATCGAAAGCTTACAATCCAATTATATATGTTATATTTTCTCCACTACATCCTACAAAACATCAATTATATCCTAATTTATTAAACTTAATTTCAGATATTAGGCATGAAAATCTGAAAATGCGTTATGAAAGTTTACATTAAATAATTCTTTTGGTAAACGCTTACATAGCAGTGTGAAAGAAACACCGTTCCCAAATCCCAAACGGCATTCCATATCAAGTTCAGCCTGCAGGCTGCTGCTGACTCCCCAACCCGTCTTGCCCCGCTGCAGGCCGACCCTCAAGTCTTTTGCTTTATTGCGGTTCGTTTAAAATGTAATCCACCAATTCATTCAGCGGAACGGTTGCCAGCGCGATGGCCGTATCCGTCACACCGTAATAGATATACAGCAGTCCATCTTTAACGACATTGCCTGTCGGGAAAACAACGTTCGGGATTTGATAACCGAATTTCTCATAATAAGTTTCCGGCTCCATAATGAAGTTGCGCGTTCTGGCAATGATGATTTCGGGATTATCCAGATCAAGCAGCATCGCTCCAACACGGTATACCGTGTTTTCATCTACACCATGGTACAGCACGAGCCAGCCTTTGTCCGTACGTACTGGAGGTGTGGAACCACCGATTTTCTTGAATTCCCAGCTTTCGTTCTCGGCTTTTGCCAGCAGTTTCGGTTTGTCCCAATGGATCAGATCATCCGAATACGTGATCCACATGGCGGCCTTCTCCGTGCCGTACTCTTCGCCGATGTACTCTTCCGGACGGCGCAGCAGAACATATTTGCCGTTAATCTTTTCCGGAAACAAAATATTGTCACGATCATTAATATCAAGCTCGGTTGTGTCGCACAGGTACTCCCAATGAATGAGATCCTTGGATGTGACGATGCCGGAACGGGTCAGCCAATGTCCGGGATCTTCGCCCCAGCCGTCCGGATATTCAGGAATGGATCTTTCCGGTACTCCCGCTCCGGTTGGATAATAGCTCATGGCACACGGACGCAGCGCATAATTCAGATAGAAGGTGTCGTCGATTTTAACAATGCGTGGGTCCTGCACGCTGCCGTAAGGAAAGCCCAGCTCATCCGGCGTGAGGATCGGTTCATCCTTAACATGTGTAAAATGGACGCCATCTTCACTTTCCAGCAAACCAAGATAATTTTTGCACGGAGTCAGCGAGCCCGCCGTACGTTCAATCATGTAAAACTTGCCGTTATCGATGATGACGGCCGGATTGAATACGGTTACTTTTCTCCATTCGAACAAACCTGGCACAACAATCGGATTTTCCGGGTGTCTCGTGATTTTCATGAAAAGCCTCCTCATCAAAAGCTGTTTTCGTGTGTAAACCTATACATTGACCTAATTATAGCCTCCGAGCAAGCGTCATAATATCCGATAAAGTTTAGAAAACATCCGAAAGAATTATGTTGCTTTTTGTTTTTTTATAAAACGCTTTCAAATTTTAGAGCTTGTGGAAATCATTAAGAAAAAAAGCATCCAGAGAGTCTCCTCACTGGATGCCAGTTTAAAATTTATAGACGCAAATTATTGCTGCTCAGTGTCCGCCTCTTTGTTAAGGTTTTTCTTTGGAACGCCGTCCAGCCCGTATTCTTCATCATAAGCATCAAAAATTTTACGGGCGATCGGGCCGGCGCTGTAGGCGCCGAAGCCACCTTCAGGTACAACGACCGCTACTGCCAGCTTCGGATTGTTGCGCGGTGCAAAGGCGATAAACACCCCGTTATCTTTCAACTGACCGCCGACGCTCTGCTGCGATGTACCTGTTTTCCGCGCAAAATCATATGGAAAGCCGTTAAACGCAGGTACATCCGTAGCCATCCCCTTCAGTATCTCATTCCAGTAAGCGGACGGGAAATCCACTTCGTTCAGCACCTTTGGCTTGAATGTTTTCACAACATTGCCTTCATCGTCCTTGATCTGGCTGACCATATGCGGTTCCATCCGCTTGCCCTTTGTTGCCAGCATGGCTGTATACTGGGCCAGTTGCATGGTCGTATATTTGCCCTGCTGACCGAAAGAGGCGTAGGCCAATTTGGAGAGGGCAGTCTCGTTTTTATTTGTATACTCCAGCCTACCCAGAAATTCACTTGGTAAATCTACACCAGTAGACACTCCCAGGCCGAATTCCTTCATGTATTTATCCCAGACCGCAACACCTTGGTCCAGTTCCGAATTCGTACGATACTTGTTATACAGTCTCTCGCCGATCATATCCACCATGAACGCATTGGAGGAGTGCCTGATCGCGGAAGCCGGATCCAACCCGCCATAAACGTGACCTGAGGAGTTGCGCACCCGTGAGGAATCATTTCTGCCGAATGTAGCATAACCTCTATCCTGATAATAGGTCGTGGTCGTAATCAGATTTTCCTCCAAGCCGATCAGCACAGAGAGCGGTTTGATCGTTGATCCAAGCAGAACAACGGATTCCGGATGTTGTCCCGGCTGCCCTGAAGGAAACGAACGAATCGTACCGTTTAAATATATATTCTGGATTTTCTTGTAATTCTCATTACTTATGCTTCCCGAACTCCAGTAGTTAGGGTCATAGTCCGGCATGCTCGCCATCGCTACGACGTTGCCGGTATCCACTTCCATGGCAACGGCAAAGCCGGTTTTTGCATATGGATGGGTTTTACCCGATACCGCATGACTATGAAGCCAGCTCAACTGATCCATGATAGCCTGTTCGGTCTTCACCTGCACATTTTTGTTAATCGTAGAATATACGTTATAACCTTTGACCGGAGGTGTCACAGATTCCACACCCTGCGGCATATTACGCGGATCGACAGGCACCGTTTTGTAGCCGTTTTTGCCGCGCAATTCCTCCTGGTATTGGTACTCCAGACCGTCGAAGCCGACTGCTTCATTTTCCAGATATACGATCCCTGGGTTGTTTTCGGCGGAGTTCGTTTTCTGAATCTCTTGATACTTCTCGAGGGACTTTGCCTGCCGGGCGCTGCTGTAGTTCTTCACATAACCGACAGCCTGTACCGCAACGGTATCCGGATCATAGTGCCGCACACTTTCCTCAACGACCTCGACACCGGGAAACTCGTCCTTATGCTGCAGAAAATAAGCTATCTCTTTTTCGCTCAGATTCGCCTTGATCAGGCGCGGTGTAAATCCGTTGGCTTTGCGGTAATTGCGGTCCATCGCTTCCAGAATCATATCCGGGGTAAGCTTCTCGGCCTTCGGATCACCATATTGGTTAAACCGGTTGGCCAGCTTCTTTGCCATCTGCTCTAGCTCGGGAAGCAGCTTTTTGTCCGGGTCGCGCAGGCTTTCCGCGCTGTCGCTGTAATTTTTGTCCAATGTAATATACAAGGACTGAATGGGGGTAGAATAGGCCAGCTTGTTCTCTCCCGTAGCGTCATAGATCGTTCCTCTGATAGGTGGGAGCGGTACGCTCTTGGTGATGCTGCCTGTCTCTTCTTCCTTTAACTGGGGACCTTCTACGAACTGCAGGATGGCCAGTCTTACAATAATGACGGTGAAAATAAGAAACGAACTGAAAAAGAAAAGGTTGATCCGGAAGCTGAACCGTTTACGGCCTTCGGCTTCGCTGTGCTTTTCCTGTTCGCCGTTCATCTGTCTCATACGGCTCCGATCTCTCCTTTTTCAGGATAATAACGCTGAATATTCTAACATCATTTGCTTAAGCTAACCTGAAAGGCAGATTAAATCAGCCGATCTTCAATATGGGTCTGGGCAAAATTCGGGGGATTGAACCAATCTCCGCTTTGTGCCCACGTCGGATCCAGCGGCACCCATTTCTTCTGCTCCGCGAGATATACCTCGTTCCAGGCATGGGGGCCATATCCGCCCTGTCCATTGTAACCCAGTCCGGTGACTACTTTAACATCAAGGTTCTGGGAACGGGCCATTACCGCATACAAGCGCGCGTAATCAATACATACACCTTTGCGGGTATCAAACGTATCCTGTGGCGTCTGCTCATGCCATACACCGCGCTGCTCATACGCTTCGACCTTGCCATAATCATACGAAACCCTCGTGCCCACCCAATCATACAGCAGGCGGGCCTTCTCCTCATCGCTGTTGGCTCCGCTTGTAATCTGCGCGGCGGCCGCCCCGATATCATCGGGGATGCTGCGGTCGATGATTTCGTATCGGCGCTGCAGAATCCCGCTGAGCTCCTGCTCCGCCGCCCGGGTAATGACAGGCAGCTTGTCCTTGACGAGCCCGCCGGTAAGCGGGGCAATGACTGTCTGTGCCCCTTCCCTGTACACCGGGGAAGCCTGCACGTAGCTGCTGAAGCTGCTTTCCGGGTACAGGCTAACACCGATAAAGAGCACCGCAATGATCATAATGGCCCGTACACTTCCGATAAGCGCGCCGATTACGGCTCCAGCCAGCCTGCTGAAGAAGCCTGTTCTGCTTCGTTCAGGATCCGAAATTACCGTCCGGCGTCTGCCCATCAGAACTGCATACAGCAGATTCAGCGCCAAACGGACGATCAAATAGCTCAAAAGGAACAATGCGGCAAAACGCAAAAGCGGAAAGATCTGTACAAGATGCAGCACCGTATACCACAGCTGCTCGGCAGTGCTCAATTCCCGCTTCGGCATTTCCTCTGCAAAGACGGCCAGCCGCTGCTGAACGATCGGAGACAGCCATGCAGCCAATCCCAATGAACCCACAACAGCGGCGGCGGCAAGGATGCCGTCGACAAACAAATCAAACAGCGCTCCCGCCGATCTGGACGCGCCGCGCCACCAGCCCTGTATAAACGATAACAGCACGATGGCGATTAAAGCCACCGTAACCCCGTTCAACCGGAGAATGCTCTCCAGCCATTGACTATCCATTGCTTTCCTCCTCGGTTTGCTTCATTACTGTGCCGCCGAGCGGTTCTTCGCGCTTTGCACGTAATCGCCGACGGCTTCGGTGACACTCCACTCGCCGAGCGGCACCCCCCGGAACGATACCTTCACTTTATCGCTGCCGGCTTGTCCCGTTACTTCAATATTGCTGCTCGATACGGTGTAGGTACCGTCATCGTTTGATTTATACTGCGCATCCTTCGCTTCTTTCACCATCATATTCAAGGCCTCGGTCCGTACCGTATCGACGGCCTCGTTGCGGACATTTGTCACTACCTTACTAATCTGTTCTATGGATACGCCGCTATAGATCAGCAGAGCCGCTACAATGACAGCCGCAATCAGCCACTTGACCAGCGTCTTCACCATGTTCAGCACCACGAACAGCACGATCAGGGCTATCAGAATGATCAGCCAGTTCTGTTTTAGAAACTCCATCCAGACATTTGCATCCATTTTTATAAACACTCCGCTTCCTGCTGCAATCCGGCGTATGCCGGTATGATTGGCCAAGCTCTTAAACGGCCGATAAGTAATTATACATGATTTTATGAGACTCTGTCAGCCGCGCTCCATCCTTGCGAAATATACGGTCTATGTTTGTCCGCCCGGGCGTAAGATGTACAACGGGCAACTTGTGCCAAGCTATCAGTGAGAGAGGGGTAATCGGCATGAAAACAGCGCTGTGGCTGTATCTGTTTCTGTTCATTGCATATTTCGATCTTCACGCCCAGTATCCGATGCTTACTCCTTATGCCATATCCTTAGGCGCTGCACCTACATTTATTGGCTGGATGATGGGTATCTATTCACTGACACATCTGCCGGGCAACCTGCTGGCTGGCCCCGGTGTAGACCGTCATGGCAGCAGGCGATATATTATGATGAGCCTTGCGGCGGCAGGAGTCATATTGATCTTGCAGGCTTTCATCCAATCTCCATGGGAGCTGCTGGTGCTGCGGGCCTTCAGCGGATTTGTGCTCGCATTCCTGTCTCCGGCCTGTCTGACGATGCTTGCGCGACTGTCGGATGATCCTGTCACACAGGGAAAATATATGTCTGGACATGGTGTCATACATACCTCCGCATCGGTGATTTCTCCGGCTGCCGGCGCATTCATTGTAGCCAGCTTCGGATTCAGGACGACATTCGGATCGCTTGGGCTTATTCTCATTGCTACCGGAATCATGGCCTATCTTACGCTTCCAAAGAGCAGGCCCGCCATCACAAAGGCTGCCGAATCAGCGGATACGGAAACCGGACGAACTATTCCAGACTGGCGCTACTTCCTGCCACCCTTCGTCATTGCCTGCGCTCAGGGAATTTTGTTCTATGAACTGCCGCTCCACGGATCGGGCAATGCCTCCATCATGTCAACAGGCATTTTATTTTCCATCATCAGCCTTGGGGCACTGCTCACGCTCAGCATGCTTTTTCTTAACCGCTATTCACCGATTCGCCGGCTCGTCATCGGGATATTTCTGATGGCCCTTTGCTTCTATTTAATGGCAGCAACTGAAGCGCCTTTAGGTATTCTGCTGTTTCTGCTTGGCACCACCAAAGGCGTTATATTTCCGGCAATGGCATCATTGTTCATCACCCTGGGCGGCTCACATCTGGGCAGGACTTTTTCGCTGCAATCCATTGTAACCTCCATCGGCTCATTTATCGGTCCGGTCCTGGCGGGTCAAATGCATGGCTATCTCTCACCTTTCTTTGCCGCTTTCCTGATTCTTATGATCGGACTTGCATTTACTCCCTTGCGACGGATTCCCCAGCCTGTTTCCGTCCCATCCGCCAAAAAAGCAGCATAAAAAAACGTCTATGATAAAATTCATCAGAAGCTGCTCCAAGCAGTTTTCGAATGCCAATAAGTCAGCCTTAAATCACGAATCATCCTGATGGCAACAAGCATAAAGGGCCAAAGGTCGAGACAAGAGCAAGCGCTCCTGTTCTCGGCCTTTTTGCCAGTTAGAAATCGCAGGGGATTGGCGATTTCTATTTTCCATTTTTATATTATTAGGCCTGCCAAAAGCTTTCGCTTGGCCTATTTTCCAAGTTGAAATATGCACGGAGCAGCGGAGAGAACGAAGCAATTCCGGAAAAGCCATAGCGTTCGCCTTTGGCCCCAAATTTTTACCACTTAAAAATCAAATCATTAGAAATTAGGGGTCAACAGCGATTGGAGGAATGGTTCGTTATCGGAGCGCCTTACAAACATACAATATGAAGTCAACGAACCTTCTTGGCAGCCTAATTTTTCGTTTTTGCATGATCCCCCGCTTTGTTGCTACACTACAAATGTACAACTATTCATCATTTCCCGGGGAATCACGACAAGCTACTTACTTGAGGGGGTGTGCCTGATGCCTGTCACCATTATCGTCGAGGGCAAGAACGACCGCAGCAAGCTGCGCAGGCTGCTGGATCCCGAAGTTCGCATTTTATGCACCTTCGGCACACTGAACACGATGAAGCTGGACTCCCTGCGCAAGCAGGCCAAGCATGATGAAGTTTATTTATTTATGGATAACGACAGGTCGGGCAAAAGAATCCGCGGCATGCTGCGCGATTCCTTCCCCGACGCCCTTCATATCTATACCAGGAAAGGTTATGCGGGTGTCGAGGGAACACCTGACGAGTATCTGATCGTCCAGCTGGAGAAAGCCGGACTGGATGAATTTATCCTTTATCCAGAAGGGTCTACATTGGGCGAAGCCTTCGGCACCGAGCACACAAAAAAAGAGTTCCGCTGAAGCGGAACCCCTGCCCTATTCTATCCAATCTTGTGAGCCGTATCGAAAATCATCAACAAAAAGCTGATCGTCAAATAATTAATGGAGAACAGGAACACTTTCTTGCCCCAGGCATCGTTATCGTTCGTTTTAAAACCTTTAATGGCAAAGAACAACCACACCAGCGACAAGAGCAAAGTAACAATCATAAATATCCGGCCAGTATATCCGTAAGCATACATCAAAATCGGAACCGGAATCAGCAGAACCAGATAAGGGATGCACTGCCATTTCGTGCGTTCCACACCTTTAACGACCGGCAGCAGCGGAAATCCTGCGGCACGGTATTCTTCCACACGCCGGATCGCCAGCGCCCAGAAGTGCGGCGGCTGCCAAAGGAAGAGCAGCGCGAAGAGCAGCCAGGCCCCTGCATCAATCTTGCCGGACGCAGCCACATAACCGATAACAGGGGGCATTGCACCGGAAATACCACCGATGGATGTGCTCCAGGTGGAAGAGCGTTTCAGCCAAAGCGTATAAATAACGACATATACGAACATGCCCAAAATGCCGAGCAGACCTGCAAGTACGCCTGAGAATAAGAACAGGACCGCCAGCCCGGCAATGCCAAGAATTATTGCATAAGTAAATACTGCAGCAGGAGTAAGGCGTCCGGTTGGCAGGGAGCGTTTGCGCGTGCGTTCCATCTTCGTGTCCAGTTCGCGGTCAAAATAGTTATTAAATACGCAGGAGGAAGCCATGACAAGTACGGTCCCCAGCATCGTAAGTATCATCTTAATATAATCAACATCCCACTGGGAAGCCAGCCAGAAGCCGCCAAAGGCTGCGACCAGATTTGTCCGCAATATACCAGGCTTGGTTATGGCAATATAATCCTTCCATGTCCCGGCTTCATTGCCGGGCGGCTTGGAAGATACCGTAACAGCAGCCGCATCCGAGGAAGCTTTGTATCCAAAGTCACTCATGTTAAGTTACTCCTCCTTTATATGATCAAGAAGAAAGCGTCTACCGCAGTACTCTCAAAGGAGACAGAACGCGTTATACTGACGTTTCTCCGCGACTATAGAATGGCTCAAACTCCGCCAATTTTTTATTCTATAATCCTCTGAATATCGAAGGAGTCCGCCTCCGAATATAAATTTTATCACACAGCCATGCCTGTGAGTTTGACAAAGATCGTACATTTACGCTTATCTCTTGGGCTGATTTCATAAATATTGCCATCTCACCCGTTTTTCTATACCTGTTATCAGAGCTAAAAAAATGCAGCCGTACAATTATGTAAGCGCCCTCTTGACGTATTCATTCATCTGATTCACAATACGTGATAGACGCACAGCAAACAAAGAAAAAGCCGGAGCGATGACGCCCCGGACTTTCGTCCATTGGTGCTTTCAGGATTTGAATGGATCCTGCCCGTGTCTGCTTGGTGGAACCCGTTAAATGAAACGTCCAGCAGATCCTTGAGTCCCGGCATTTCCTGCCAGGGAGGCTTCCGCTTGTTGAACCAGCCGTTTCGTAATGTATCCTCCAAGGGATCCGGCTTCGCGGGACACCATGTTGCCGTAGTAACCGTCTTGCGGGATTGTGATGCCCAGCTCTTGAGCCGCTTCAAATTTCAATTGATCCAGTGCAGCACCAGATTGTTGAATAAGCAATCCTCTCGAACGACGTGCCATATTGGAATCTCCTTTCAGTCTTCTGGATGAGGTTCATTGCAAGCTTGCAAGCTTATTATGGCTCTCCCACATCAACTTATTCCCGTAAATAAAATATTTAAGGTTGGAGGTTTTTCCCATGAGCAAGACATTGTCCTTGTGGTTTGCCGCTTCATCCATATTGCTGCTGACCGCTGCCGCCATTTCCATCAGTCATTCTGCTTGGCTTGCCCTCGGTCTGGGCCTTGCATCCGTGCTGAATATCGGCTGGGGCTTTGCAACCAAAGCGAGACAAAACCGCTCCTGATAGAGCCGTCGCTCTATTAGAGCTTACCGGCCGTCTTCACTGGCTGTTTGACCCCGTTTCAGCCTTTCGGCATCAGAAATCCCATACGTTCTTTAACGGCAGCCAGTGTAGTGGCTGCCGTTTCTCTTGCTCGTTCGGCAGACCGTGCAAGAATGCGGTCCATCTCACCCGACTCGCGAATATCCCGGTAGCGCTGCTGCAGAGGCTCAATAACGGATACTACAGCCTCCGCCAGCTCTTTCTTGAATGCCCCATACATTTGACCCTCAAAACGCTTCTCCACCTCCGCCAGTGATAAGCCCGTACATTGGCTGAAGATCGTCATTAAGTTGCTGACCTCAGGTTTGGCCGCCGGATCATAGCGGACTTCACTGCCCGAGTCTGTTGTTGCGCGGCTTATTTTTTTCCGGATAACAGATGGCTCATCCAGCAGCGCAATATAGCTTCCAGGATTCGGATTGCTTTTGCTCATCTTTTTGGAGGCATCATCCAGCGACATCACGCGTGCCCCTACTTCAGGAATATAAGGCTCCGGTACGGTAAAATACTCCCCATAGCGGTGATTAAAGCGTCCTGCCAGGTCGCGTGTCAGCTCAAGATGCTGCTTCTGATCCTCACCGACCGGAACCAGGTCGGCATTGTAAAGCAGAATATCGGCCGCCATTAGGGACGGATAGACGAACAAACCGGCACCTACAGAATCTTTACCCTCTGCTTTATCTTTGAACTGAGTCATTCTTTCGAGCTCACCCATGGACGTTAGCGTCGTCATCAGCCAGCCCAGTTCGGCATGCTGCGGGACATGGGACTGCATGAAGACGGCCGATTTTTCAGGATCAATACCGGCAGCGATAAAGAGCGCAGCGACTGCAGCGGATTGCTCTCTAAGCAGTTCAGGGTCCTGCGGCACAGTAATGGCGTGAAGATCAACAATCATAAAATAGCAGCGGTGATCCTCCTGCAGTTTAACAAAGTTTTTCATTGCCCCGATGTAATTGCCCAGCGTCAGCTGTCCGCTGGGTTGAATTCCCGACAATACGGTTTTCATTTTGGTATTCCTCCTGCCATTTTCTTCTCAACATCCAATGAACCCCCGAAACGCAAAAAAGCCCGCCATCCCCCAAAAGGGACGCGAGACCGTGGTACCACCCTTATTCACAGATGGTCAGCAACCCAAAACATCATCCATCTGCCTTAAGGTTCCTGTAACGGGGAACAGCCGGCCGGCATACTGGGGAGAGAACGTCTCCTGTTCCGCGTGGCACTCCAAGGTCCATTCGGCAATCAGTCCACACCGGTTCGCATCAGCCACCGGCTTTCTGTAGTGTACTCCTGAATGCTTACTTGTCCTTATCATTGCATTGGCATCTTGTTTGTATTCATGATAATTCCGGAGGAGTTTATTGTCAAATCTCGATTTTGTACTTGCAGACGCAAAATCTGTTATCATAATATGGTACGGTGAAGAGCCGATTACAGTGGACAAAGGAGCATGGATATGAAACAAGTGACCAAAGGGCAATGGAACGGTTACGACACTTACATTTTACATAGCCGGGAACTGGAAGTCACGCTGCTGCCGCGTTTGGGCAATAATGTTATCTCGATGCGGGATAATATGAACGGCCGGGAAATCCTGCGCAAGCCGGCGGAGGAGGATTTATCCTTTTATCTACAAAAGCCGTATCACTTCGGTATTCCCATGCTGATTCCGCCGGGAAGAATCCGCGGAGGGCATTTTGTCTACGATCAAGTGGAGTACCAGTTCGACCGCAATACAGCCAACGACAATCATATCCATGGACTGCATCGCACCCAGGCCTGGTGTGTCAGTGACATTGAAGAAGACGATGATTCCTGCAGCATTACCACTGAATTTTTGACCGAGAATGATGAAAATTGGATGAGACAGTTCCCCGTTCCGCTTCGCCTGGAAATGGTGTGCCGTCTAGAAGGCAACAGCTTCAGCCAAAGCTTGAAGGTTACCCATCGCGGTGAGAAGGCCGTTCCGTTCGGCATGGGCTACCACACATGGTTTCTGCTCGACGGGGAACCGGAGCGGTGGTCGATCAAACTGCCGGTTAACGGAATATATGCGATGGACGAACAGCTGCTGTCCACCGGTGAGGTGGAGGATCTGGGGGCACTCGCGCAACTGCCGGAAGGATTATCCCTGAAGGGGCTTAATCTGGATACGCCTTTGCGAGCCGCAAGCGGCCAGGCCGTCGCCCTCCTTGCCAGGGATGACGGGTACAGCATTAAATACAGTGCGGACGAACAGTTCTTTAAGCATTGGGTTTTATATACCAAAGGGGAAGCAGATCAGTTTTTGTGCATCGAGCCGTACACCTGGCTGCCGAATGCTCCCAATCTGAAGCAAGGAAATGATTTTACAGGCCTCATTCACCTGGAACCAGGACAGACGATTGGTCTGAATACTCGTCTTGAAATTGTTTTCCCCTAATTTACCTCTTTTTTTCTCCCTCCTTCGGCGGATATTTTCATAATCCCGTAGCATACTAACCTCACCACAGCCGAAGGAGGTGAGCATCATGTACGAAACAAATCAAGGCGGCCGTCGCCGTCGCAGCAACAACCTGGTCGTACCTCAAGCCAATGCGTCGCTGCAGCAGTTGAAATATGAGGCAGCTCAGGAGCTGGGCATTACGATTCCACAGGACGGCTATTATGGTAATATGCCTTCCAGAGAAGCTGGTTCGCTCGGAGGTTACATCACGAAGCGTCTGGTACAAATCGCTGAGGCATCCATCGCAGGCCAATCCGGTAAAACCGGTCTGTAATCGTAAAATGAGATCATATGAAGTAAAAAGGAAGCGGCCCTCTATAGGCCGCTTTCCTTGTTATGAGAAGAATTAAAAATTTAAGATGATTCCGTATTAGCTCCCTGATATGTATGGTGCTTGGGATAACGTATCATAAGATTAGCCATGTTGTAATTGGATTCCATCGTGGTATCAACGACGATCATCCCCTGCCTGACCGCAAATTCGTACGAAATTTCCCCGTGCGTCCATTTCTGCTTCAACTTCAGCGCCTCCAGCGCCATACTGCGAAAGGACGAGCGCTGCTGCGAATTTAGGCCTGATCCCGACACCTGCAAACGGCCGCTTCTGCTTTCCACCGGATAATGGCGGATACCAAACTTGCCAATAACGTTATTGCGGATTTGCAAAAACACAATTCCCGAATCCAGACCCGATAATTCGTCATCCAACTCCCGAAAGACCATATCTACCTGTCTGGCCAGCGATAGCTGCTCCATTTTTATCATGAAATACCTCCTTAAGTCTTATATAAAACCATTTTAACTAGGTCTTATGCCTCATATTATATGTGAGTATCATGTCCTATTCAATATTCAACAACATAAATGGGAGTTTATCCCTAGACCATTCTCATATTTATACATGATTTGTGATTTTGGACATCAGATTGCCACAGAAATCGACATAAATTGCTAAGGACGCCAATATTCGCGATGTTTCCCCATGAAAAAACAAACAGGGAAATCCCCTTTAATAGGGATCTCCCTGTCCGTTTATTCCGTCATACTCAAAAATAACTCGATATCCTTCACAGCAAGCTCTGCCGCCCCGCGCCAGAAATCCGGTTTGGTCAAATCGCTTCCCAAATGCTTGCTTGCCAGATCTTCCACCGTCATACGGCCAGTGTCGCGCAGCAATTCATCATATTCATTGGCAAAATTGCCGCCGCTCTTCTGCGCATAGGCATAAATCCCTGCGCTGAACATGTAGCCGAATGTGTAAGGGAAGTTATAGAACGGTACATCCGTAATATAAAAATGCAGCTTGGATGCCCAGAAATGCGGATGCACGTCAGCCAGCACACCACAGTATGCTTCCTTCTGCGCCTCAGCCATCAGCTCGCACAGCTGCTTCGCTCCTACGATGCCTGATTTGCGCTGCTCATAAAACCGTGTCTCGAACAAAAAGCGTGCGTGAATATTCATAAAGAAAGCAACGCTGCGCTGAATTTTATCCTCCAGCAGTGCCAGCTTATCCTGCTCGCTTGCAGCTGCTTCAACCAGTGCGTCGGAAACGATGAGCTCAGCGAGTGTTGAAGCGGTCTCCGCCACATTCATGGCATAGTTCTGATTAAGCTCAGGAAGCTCATCCATGACATGCTGGTGATAGCCATGCCCCAATTCATGGGCCAGGGTCGATACATTGCTTGCCGTGCCCGCATAGGTCATAAAAATGCGGGTTTCTTTGCTTACAGGCAGAGAGGTACAGAATCCGCCCGGACGCTTGCCGGGACGGTCTTCCGCTTCAATCCAGCTTTTCTCGAAGGCCATTTCGGCAAAAGCGGCCATATCCGGGCTGAACTTGGCAAATTGCTCAACAATGGTAACAGCCGCCTTGTCATAGCTGATATGCTCTGAGGAATCTCCAACGGGAGCTTCAATGTCATGCCAGGATAAACGCTCGACTCCCAGCAGCTTTGCTTTGCGCTCAAGGTATTTGACCAGCACTGGCTTGGTCTCCACAATGACCTGCCACATCATATCCAGCGTTTCTTTGGACATTCTGTTGATGCTGAGCGGCTCCTTGAGCACGTCGCCCCAGCCGCGGTTTTCATACAGCTTCAGCCTGAAGCCGCCCAGATGATTAAGGGTATCCGCGCAATAGTCCTCCACGTCCGTCCAGGCTTTTTCCCATTCGGCAAAAACCTTCTCCCTTACCGACCGGTCCGCATGATGAAGCTTGTTTGCGGCCTGTCCTGCGGACAGTTGAACAACGTTTCCGTTCTCTTCCACGGGAATGGACACCTTGCTGACGATCGTATCATAGAAGGCTCCCCAGCCATGATATCCGTCGACAGCGAGATCAAGAGCAAGGCTTTCAAGCTCTGGCGCCATTTTCTCCCTGGCTTCCTCGCGGCTCTCATTCAGCACGAATGCAACCGGCTTAATGTTGTCTCTCTTCAGCCACAGGGCCCATATGTCATCATCCGTCATGCGGAGAAGGTTCTGATAAACCGTACGCGCCGTCTCCAGCAGAGCTCTGAGAGAATTGATACGTGAGCCCAGCCGGACCGCTTCCTTGTCATCCTGGTTCTGTGCCCCCAGACATTCGACAAAAGCGGTAGCCTGAGAGATGCGGCTGCCGCAGTCCTGCAGCAGCTCCAGCACACCGTCCAGATGTTCGGTTTCCGGAAGCGTTTGAGGCGCTTTCGCAGCTTTCACCTCGGTAAGCAGCCTTTTGATATCGGCTTCCAGTGCATTCAAGTAATCAGCAAATGCAGGAGAGGCAGATCCCCCGCTGAAAATAGACTCCAGGTCCCATGTTTGCTGTAACGGAGTTTTCATCTTGTCTCCACCTTTCACAGAAATGGTTAAATGGTTGATAAGAGGACAGCCGGCATTTGAACTGCCCCCATATAAAGTGTATAACTAAGTAGAATAATCCCATGAGAAAACCGGTATGTTCCCGAGTATAAGTATGTAGGAGGTAAAATCATGAGACCTTTACAAATATCGCCCGAAACGGCCATCAAGCTGTCAGAGAAGCTTGGTGTACCCATTGAAAATCTGATGCATATGCCGCAGCATATTCTGATGCAGAAGCTTGCGGAGCTGACAAAGACAGAGTCGGAAGGCGACCGCAGCAAGAAAGAGGAATCATGATTCCGTTCGAACGCACCTGGCCTTACGATGTCGTCATGGGGGACGTATATGTACAGGATTGTCCTTTTTGCGGTACGGATCACGTCCTGCTGCCGCTTAAGCCCCGCGAACTGAAAGAGATTCAGGAGGGCAAGAAAAAGCTGCTCGTCTTCCCCTGCTGTCACAGCAGAGTTACTCTGGTTGACTGTGACGGGGATTACCTGCTGGCCGATGTTCCGCTTCGTAATCAAATGAAATGATACCGGCGCAGGGAGGCTTCGGTACCGGGAGCAGCAAGCTCCCGGTACCTGAATTCCCTTGACCGATACAATTCGGAAGAGGCCTTTCAGGAAGGCTCCCGCATTTCATCCGGGAGGCCGATATTTTTGGCCAGCATCTGTTCGCGCAGGACCCCCCATTGCTCACGGGAAGCCCTGATCATGGCGGCATCCATAATGCTCTTGTCGTTAATTACCCGTGAGAACCACCTTACGGCTTCGTTAAAATTGCCCGTTCTACGATGCAGTTCGCCGATCAGGTACAGCAGTTTCGCATTGTTGGCCCCCAAACCTTCAAGCTCGTACACCCTGATATAGGATTCGAGGCTGAACCCCAGAAAGCGCAGCTCCTCCTTCTCCATGGCCTCATACCGGTACAACCACGCGATATGATGCAGAAGGCTGGCGATGACACGTTCCTTTTCACCGATGACCTGCGCGCACAGCAGGGCCAGCTTGTACGCCTCCAGGGCAGTCTGCCATGTACGCTTCCCCCCATAATCCCGTTTCTCCCATCTGCTGCCGATTTTTTCCGCAAACCTCTCCCTTTGCGCATCATTCAGTTTGTCTGTCGAATGCTCCGTGGAGGCAAACCCGCAGTTCGGACATATGCGGACTACATAATAGTCGGGATTTTCGTTTTTGTAATAACAGCAAAAATCGGAATCGGTGCGGACCGCCTTTTTCAGGCTCGGTCTGACTCTAGATGTCTTATACTCCTCCGAACAATACGCACAGTTCAGTTTGATCGTGTATAAAGCTTCCATTTCCAATGACTACATCCCTTTCCCGAAAACACCGTGATCAACCAGGGGTATTTACAAAATGATAAGCAGGCCCCGACAAACGCTCCAGCACAAATGTACGAAAGGGCTCTTCCACCCCAACTTCCGCAAGCGCTCCGGACATGCATTCAAGCCAGGCGTCCGCTCTTTCCACCGTAATTGGAAAATTCATATGGCGCGCCCGCATCATCGGATGGCCGTATGCTTCGGAGAAAAGGGGCGGACCGCCGAAAAACTGGCTGAGAAACATATATTGCTTCTCCATCACGGGACGAATATCTTCCGGGAACAGTGGAGCGAGCAGCGGATTTTTTTGAACCCGCGGATAAAAGGCTTCCACCAATACGCGCACACCCTCCGCTCCGCCAAGGTTATCATAAATGGATAAGTTAGGATTCACATATCCGCCAACTTTCTGAATTGGATTCAAAAATGCAAGACGCTTATATTATAGCATTAAAAAACAAAAAAATGGCGCCGACAGCGCCATGTTAAGAAATATTAGTAACTCCGCCAATCCTCTTCACCGGGATGGACGAGAGAGGCACGAATGACATATACAAACGCACAAACCAGAATACCGGCAACGACACTCATCGTTATCACTCCATCCTCAAGAGTTTTATCGTTGGTTTCATTATTTTAACACACTAAAAACAAAAGTACAGCCATTGTACAGACTTCATTCGTCTTTTTTGTACTCTTTGTCCAGCCCGCATCATATGGTGAACTAGGCCCTTTTATCATGTCAAATCCATGGGCCCAAGGAGGGATTCCGTGCCTGTCTATCGGCAGTGGTCCGTTATCCTGCTCAGCGCCTCTCTGTTCATTACATGTATACTTATGGCTCTTCACCCGCTGGCTTCACTTCAGGCCGGTGTACGGGGGCTTGCCATCTGGTGGGATGTGCTGTTTCCATCTCTGTTTCCGTTCTTCGTTATATCGGAGCTGCTGCTCGGCTTTGGCATTGTACACGGGATCGGTACATTGCTGGATCCGCTGATGAAGCCTTTATTTCGCGTTCCTGGCTGCGGGGGCTTCGTGGCCGCCATCAGCTGTGCATCAGGCTATCCGATCGGAGCCAAGCTGACTGCCAAGCTGTGGCAGCAGAAGCTGCTGACCCGCGAGGAGGGGGAACGGCTGGTCGCATTTACGACTTCTTCGGATCCCATATTCCTGATTGGGGCCGTGTCTGTCGGATTTTTCCACAATCCATCCATTGCCGTAGTTATCGTCCTGTCCCACTACCTTGGGGCGCTTCTGATCGGCCTTCTGATGCGCTTCCATGCACCCCATGCTCCGGCTTCTTCAAGTCCAAACGGAAAAGGACGAGCCGGGTGGCGCGAGGCTTTGCAGGCAATGCATCAGGCGCGCATGGAGGATGGACGGCCATTCGGAGAGATGCTGCGGGACTCCGTGATATCTTCCCTGAAGCTTATTATTGTCGTAGGAGGCCTTGTTGTATTCTTTTGCGTGCTGCTTGAATCCCTGAACCATTCCGGGTTGATGCATTGGCTGTACAGATGTGCCGACATGGTCTTGACAGGTGTGGGAATGCCTACTGCCTTGGGGGATGCCATCGTTGGCGGAATTTTCGAGGTGACCTTGGGCGCAAGCTCGGCAGGAGCCGCATCAGGGGTTCCGCTGGCCTACAAGGCTGCTGCCGCAGTTTTTGTGCTTTCATGGGGCGGCCTGTCCGTTCATGCGCAGATCACCAGCATCCTGAACGATACGAATCTCCGTTACCCGCCTTTTCTGCTGGCCCGCGCGGTTCACTCCGTGATCTCCCCCGTTTTGCTGCTTCTGATGTGGAAGCCGTTGATGGGGAATAGCGATGCCGCTGAAGTGTTCTACTCCCTATGGCCTGCTCCGGCCCAAGGCGGTTCAGCGCTTATAGCATATTTGCCGTTTCTCTTTATACTGGTGCTTTCTATTCTCTTTGTGCTTGCCATGCTGGCGCGGATTTTCTTCAAGCCGATACAGCGGCCGGAATAATGCCAGAGCTAGTCTCATGGAAAAAACGCCGGTTCATGGATTGCATTTGCGTTCAATTGCAATTATGATCGATATATATACATGACAAAGGAGCTTTTCACCTTGAGATATTATGTTCTGGATCGCGGGGATAAGCGTTCCATTGAGCTGAGTCAGCAGTTTCACCGTCTTGCGGAAGGTAAGGGTTTCAAGCTTGATGCGGAGTCTCCGGAGATCGTGGTTTCTATCGGCGGAGACGGCACCATGCTGCATGCGTTTCACACGTTCACGGACCAGATTCCGGACATTGCGTTTGTGGGAGTGCACACAGGACATCTCGGCTTTTACGCCGACTGGCGGGCGGACGAGCTCGAAGAACTGGTGGAGCTGATGAGTGTCAACGGGCCGGAGGGCTACGGCAATCCGCGAATTATGAAATATCCCCTCATTGAGCTGGAGATCCACAAGAAGTCGGGAAGCGCCTCCTTTATTGCTCTCAATGAGTTTACATTGAAGGGCGTGGACGGTACAGTTGTCGCCCAGGTTGATATTAACGATACCGCCTTTGAAATGTTCCGCGGCGACGGAATATGTGTGTCCACCCCATCCGGCAGTACGGCTTACAACAAGGCAGTGGGCGGAGCGGTGGTGCACCCGAGCATTGAAGCGCTGCAGTTGGGCGAGATTGCTTCAATCAACAACCGTGTCTTCCGGACGCTGGGCTCTTCATTGATGCTGCCCAAGCATCATCATTGTGACATTATCTCCCGGAAAGAGCAGCGGCTGCTGCTGACCGTGGACCATTTGAACATCCAGCTTGACGATTTGGTGTCCGTGCGGTGCCAGGTGGCGAAAGACAAGGTCAGTTTTGCCCGTTACCGTCCCTACCCTTTTTGGGACCGCGTGCGGAACTCATTTTTGAATTGATACTTAGGCTGAAGCATAAACAGCGGTTCCTGAAATCAGGAACCGCTGTCGCTTTTGGCGCCATTATGTTCTTGGGTTTACCTTTCACTATGTTTCCCCTGCTGAGCCGGAGGATTCCCCTGCTCCTTTGCAAAGCGCGGCTGCCTGTCTCGCTGCTCCGCATTCCGGTCAAATCGGCTGACTTTTGCCTCCCGCTGTTCCTGGGAATCGCGGCCTGAGCGCGGCTTGCGGCTGTCCGGGCTTTGGCGGTGTTCCCACGGCCGCTTGAAATCCCGCGGCTCGCGTTCGCGCCGCTCCCGATCGCGGGGCTGCCTCACATCACGGTGCTGGTGCACACGCACCCTTGGCTCCTCTGCATCGGTCCGCTGCACAGCGCCCTCTTCCTGAAGCTCGTGTTCACCTGTTCCGACGGCATCCAGCGGTTCGGCATAAGCATTGGGCGCTCCCTGAACTCGATGAAGCACAAAATAAGCACAGCCAAAGTTGCAGTATTCATTGATGTAGTCTGACAGAACGCTGATGGAGGTATCCTTGTTCGCTTTGGGGTGCCCTTCCCGGTAAAAACCTTTCAGCCGGAGCTGGTTATAACCCCAATCTCCAATGATATAGTCGTAACGGTCGAGCACCTCGCTATACCGCTCCCGAAACGCCTCGGGGTTCCATCCATTTTTATGGTCCTGTACAAGTTCGTATATTTTGCCGCCAATCTGAAACAAGGTTACATACCGCCTTTCCCCGATCAAGCCTGCGAAACGGCGCCTTCTTCCTTATGCTGAGCGGCAGATTTCACCTGCTCATGCGCATGATAGGAGCTGCGTACCATCGGGCCGGATTCCACATGGCTGAAGCCACGCTTCAATCCTTCTTCCTTCAATTTCGCAAAATCCTCAGGAGGATAATATTTTTTCACATACAGATGCTTCTCGGACGGCTGCAAATATTGGCCAATCGTCATAATATCGCAGCCAACCGCCCGCAGATCATCCATGGCCTGCAGTATTTCATCCCATTCTTCGCCTACACCAAGCATAATGCTTGATTTGGTAGGAATGGACGGCTGCATTTCCTTGGCACGCTGCAGCAGCTCGAGGGAACGGCGGTACTTGGCCTTAGCCCGCACAGTATCCGACAAGCGTTCGACGGTTTCGATATTGTGGTTCAGAATATCTGGTTTGGCATCCATTACGATTTGCAGAGATTCTCTGCTTCCCAGGAAATCAGGGATCAACACTTCTACACTGCACAGCGGAAGACGCTCGCGAATAGCCTTAACCGTTGCGGCGAAAATGGACGCTCCGCCATCCTTGAGGTCGTCACGCGCTACGCTTGTCACGACACAGTGACGCAGGTTCATCTGCTCGGCCGCCTCGGCTACACGTTCAGGCTCCTGCAAATCAAGCTCGGTAGGCATCCCGGTATTCACCGCGCAAAAACGGCAGGCCCGGGTGCAAATATCTCCCAATATCATAAATGTTGCTGTTCTGTTCGCCCAGCATTCGTAAATGTTAGGGCAGCGCGCCTCTTCACATACCGTATGCAGTGTCTTTGAACGCATCATGCTTTTAATTTCCTGATAGTTGTCCCCCGTAGTCAGCTTGATACGGATCCAATCGGGTTTAGGTTCTTTTACTTTTTTGGACAATGTCATGAACCTTCTTTCTAATGAGGTTACTGTCATTGCCCTATATTATAACATGAAAGCGGTGGGAAAGCCTCCATTCTTTGTTTTTAAGCACACCCCGCCATTTTGGATAAAATGCTTCTTTTAGGATAAATCTAATGAAAAGCACTGCCTGATCCATGAACCGCGGCAGTCCTATCATAACGGGCATACAGGCCCGGCCGGAAGGGGGAATGTGCTTTGCCTTTCAACCTGAACACAGATCGCGTGCCACTGCTGCTGACGGTCCTGTTGGCCGGAATTTTGCTTATCGTATGGACGGCCTCGCCTGCAGCGGGAGCGGAAGCCACAGCGCAGCCCGCTGTGGAGAAAGTAAGCGGAAAACAGCTTTACGACACCAGGCTCGCTCTGTACCGCCACATGCAGAAAGCAACAGGCGTTCCCTGGGAGCGCTTGGCAGCCATTGATCAATACGAACGAACGCTTACCCTTGCCCATCCGAAGGACAGAAGGCATAACGAACGGATCACGGGCATTTATTTCAGCGAAATGGCCTGGTCCGGCTGGCTTAATCCCGATCATAACGACAGCAATCCAGCCTCGATCGAATTTTTTGACGGCTACGGCCAGGACGGCTCAGGCGACGGCATAGCCAGCCGGGACAACGACAAGGATCTTTTGTACACCATGGCGTCCCATATCGCGTCATTTGGAAAATCAGAGGATCACTTCAATATTGCTTTGTGGGAGTATTATCATAATCCCCGTGCCGTTCAGCGGATTCAGCAGTTTACCAAGCTGTACCAGACGTTCGGCACCCTGGATCTCCACAAACACGCCTTTCCTCTGCCGCTCGGCAGTGACTACTCCTATCGCAGCACGTGGGGAAGCGGAAGAAACTGGGGGGGATACAGAATACACGAAGGAACGGATTTGTTCGCCGGATATGGCGTACCGGTCCGCAGCACCTGCTACGGGGTGATTGAAGTCAAAGGCTGGAACCCATTCGGCGGATGGAGGATCGGAATCCGGGATATCGATAACAGGTACCATTACTATGCTCACTTGCAGGGCTTCGAGAAAAACCTCCATAACGGGGATATCGTAAAGCCCGGCCAGACTATTGGCTGGGTAGGAAGCTCAGGATATGGCAAGCCTGGCACACAGGGCAAGTTCCCTCCCCACCTCCATTACGGAATATACCGGGACAGCGGCTTGACGGAATGGTCCTTTGATCCGTACCCGCTGCTCAGGAAATGGGAGCAGGAAGAGAGAAAAGCATTAAAGGCCAAAAAGAAGGCAGCCTCTTGAGGAGTCTGCCTTCTTTTTCAATGCTTCATTCAGATGTATAGTACACGCACTTTTTTGCCTATTTGGTCAACGTAATTGTCCGCGTGGCTGGATTATAGTCCACTTGATATCCCGATGCTTCACCGACTACCCGTAACGGTACCAGTGTGTAACTGTTAACAATGATCGGAGGCTGTTCAATCGGTTTAGTGTAATTGTTTATCCCGTTCCCGTTGCTCACTGTCATTTGCTTTTCCCCCACCCCCAACTGAACCACGCGCCCTTCCAACGGTTGGGAAAGCGTAATCTTTTTTGAGGTATGGGTATACGCAACACGATATCCCGCTGTTTCTCCCACAAACCGGAGAGGGAGCAATGTCACTCCATTTTTTACAAGCGGCATTTGCGGAATCCGGACCACATTGTTATTCACCAGCGCCTGTGTGGAGTCGAGTGTCAAAATAATGATTTCCGATTTTGAAGAAACAGTATTCGTGGTCGCCCCGCTCCCGCTTGAGTAGTTTCCGTTAGAAACAGTCTCTCCAGGGAACACCTCCTTACGGATTCGGCCGAGCCTGGCCAGCAGCGCCTCTTTGTTCAGACCGTCTGGAAGATCCTCTACCGTATCCTGCGCATCACGCCAATCCGATCTGTTCAAACTGCCCTCGGCTTTCGCCACCTTTTTTTTGGCTCTTTGCAGCTCACGTACACGTTCTGAAAGACTGCTTGAAGTATCATCATCGCTTGATGAAGAGGTGCCTGTTCTTCCTGACACTTTTACCCCTTTCGATTCCTTCCCGTTTTTGTCCACCGTTGTCACACGTATGTCATAACGGGTTCCTGATTCAAGATCATCTATCTTGTAGGTCCCGTTCCTGGTTGTCCCGATATACTCATCATCGACATATATGCGGACTCTTTCCGACTGTGAAGGAATATTATATTTGATTTCAAGCCAATATTTGCTTTTGTCGGATATTTCAAGATTCCTGACCTCATAGGTGTTCGAAGCACTGTCTGAGGGAGTGGTGGTCTGTGCCTGTGTTTTTGCCGTCACCTTAATCCCAGGTGAGGTTACTCCATCAGTTCGTTTCGTCTTAGCTGTAATCTCGTAGGTTGTATTTGCTGCAAGCCCGGTAAAGGTATAGGTTTCTCCGCTTGCATCAGTGATCCACCGCCCGTCAAGATACAGACTCGTCCAGGCGGCATCCGGGGATTTTGTCCACGACACTTTAATCGTGCTAGTTGTTGTCTCGGCTACCTGAAGATTGCTTGTTTCCGTTACCGAAGGATCCGGGGCTGCAGGAGCAGTCGCGGATGTTCTGCCGGTGATCGTCTTGCCATTCGAGCTGTTTCCGCTGGTATCCACTGCTGTTACCTTGATTGTGTATGCCTTATCCGCAGTCAGCCCAGTAATTCTGAATGAAGGCTGCTTCGTGCTTCCAGCCTCCCTGTCATCCACAAAAACCACGGCCCGGTCAAAATCAGCGTCTGCCGGAAGCTTGAAGGTGATATCCAGCGTATCGGTCGTCTGACCGGTTACCGCCAACTCCGTAACATCGGCAGGCGGGATGGTGTCAGACGGAGCTGACACCCGATCAGTCATCACTGTAATTGAACTGCCTTGTGATCTGTTCCCGGTTATATCCTCCGTCACCACCTGGAAGCTATATTCCGTATTCGGGGTGAGTCCGGTAATCAGCGCCGAGTTCTTGTCAGTCTGATTATGCATTTCTCCGTTCTTATAAATGTTGTTGCGGGCAAAATCGGCATCCGTCGGATTATCCCATTTGAGTTCAATGAAATCCTGACCTTTGGCCGCTACTGCCAGATTTGCAACCTCCATAGGGGGCACGTTGTCTCGAACGGAGGCAGTTCTAAATTTGATGTTGGTCCCGGTAGATTCATTCCCCATGTTATCGACTGCTTTCAACGTGAAGGAGTAGTCCGTATCCGGACTTAAACCTACTAATTCATAGGTTGCATCAGACACACCGGTTGCGACTGAATCGGCGCCGTTATAAATATTTACATGGCTAAAGTCAGACTGCTGCGGTTTCGTCCAGGACAGACGTGCTGTAGAGTCCGTTACGTCCAATATGTTGAGATTTCCTATATTGTCGGGCGCAGCATCGTCTGTGTAAGACACAAATCCAAAGCCATAGAGCGGGTCTGGGCCTGGATCCCCCAAATTCTGGGCCGTTCTTTGAAGCTCTGATTGAAGCTGAGAGCTTGTGGCAGTCGGATGCAATTCCTTAAGGACCGCGAGAAGACCAGCAACATGAGCTGCCGCGGCCAAAGTGCCTGATACTATGGTTGTAGTCTCAATATTAACACCTGGTGCGACGAAATCCAGTTCGGCTCCTGTTGATGAACTGTCGGCACGCCGCATTTGCGCATCCACCGAACCTACCGCGATCACATACTGGCCGTATTTTGCCGGATATGTAATGTTATCGCCAGTGCCATCAGCTGTGCCTTCGTCCCCGGCAGGAGCAACGATCAGTAATCCTTTATTGTATGCATCCCGCAGAGCTGCCTCATAATCCGGAGCGCCTGTATCTGACATAACGCCGATATAAATAATATCCATATCATTGTTTACCGCCTGATTAATGCCGCTGATCACATCCTGCACTGTACTGGCCCCGCTGCCGTCTACCTTTATTAATTCAATATTGGCACCAGGAGCCGCCCCGGCGAAACCCGAGCCATCTCCACTCAGGATGTCGAATGCTGTTTTTCCCTGCTCCTCCGAGCCTATAATAGCAATCTTAACGTTTTTTCCCGTGTACCCCGCTTGGTGGGCCTGGATCAGATGCATTGCATCAAGACTCCATGACGTGGCAGCAGCATGCGAGATGGGGAGTCCCCACTTACCAGAAGGCAATAATCCAAAAACAAGAGATGCCGATACCAGCGACATCGCGATTTTCTGTCTCTTTTTCATGTACACATCATCCTTTTAAGATTATGTTTTCAGGAAAAAAGAATACAAATGAGCCCATGATGACTATTACTGTATTCAAAAAAGCACTCCATCCAGTTCTTATCGGCAAATGCTTCCAAAATTATTAGCTATCTATAAAAATCACCAAAGAATATCCGATTGACCCGCTTTCTTTGCATGCTTTCTTTTTATTTGGGAGAAATTACAAAGGGACTTCTGTCAGCAAAAGTGCTGCATTTGCCGATATAAAAGTAATGCCAATTACTCAGGAGGATCAACGACAACATGAGCAGAAAGAGCAGCTGGAGAGGGATCACCCTGACTTTGGGGATTACACTGGCGTCTCTGGGCCTGGGCCTTACGGGTGCGTCAGCTTCTTCGCCGGGCATCTATCAGGTGCAACCGGGCGATATTTTATGGAATATAGCCAAAGCCAACAACGTGACGGTGGCGGAGCTTAAGGCATGGAATCAATTGCAGGGAGACTTGATTTATGCAGGTCAATCCCTGCGCATTCACACTGCGGCAGCGGAGCAGAGCGTTGCTGTTGAACAAAAAGCTTCTAAAGCCAATGCCGAAGCACCGAGTACAGCAGCGGCAGGCCATTTTGCGGTACATAAGGTCAGCAAAGGAGAATCCCTCTTCCTGATCGCTAAAAAATACGGGCTTTCGATTTCCGACCTGAAACAGGATAACGAACTGCAGAGCGATCTGATTTACGAAGGGCAAATCTTGAACATTCGGACAAGTTCCCAGACGGATGTCGCTTCTATTTCTTCAGAGCCTGTCTATATCGTCAAGGAGCCTGACGCTTCGACGGCCACCGCTCCCCTGAAGTCAGACGCAGGAACATCCCGCGAAGAGGCAAATGTGCCTGTTTTCTGGGAAGACGGGCTGTTCCCTTTAGCCATGAATACGTACAGCTCTTTCAGCGATACGTGGGGGGATGCCCGCAAATTCGGCGGCGACCGCCATCACGAAGGAACGGACATACTGGCTCCACTGGGAACGCCGGTCTATTCTGTAACCGACGGAGTGGTTACCAATTACGGCTGGAGCACTCTGGGAGGCTGGAGATTGATGATTAAGACAGCCAACGGTTATTCGCTTTATTACGCCCATTTGAGCAAATATGCAGATGACGTTGCTAAAGGCTCTGTTATAAAAAAAGGGCAAATGATCGGTTATGTAGGCAGTACCGGCTATGGCCCCGAAGGAACCTCAGGACAGTTTGTCCCTCATCTTCACGTCGGTATCTATGATGCCAGCGGGGCGGTCAATCCCTTTAATTCCTTGAAATATTGGGAGACACAGCTGAAGCAGCAGAATCAGAAATGGTAAACGCAAAAGGATCGCATAAGCTGTTATAGCTTGGCGATCCTTTTTTTTTTACAGCTTACAGGTGTCGGCCCTTGCCATAAGGAATGCAAAGCGGTGTACCGGATATCGGGTCACTAAGAACCTCACACTCTAATCGGAAGACGTTGCGTACAAGCTCCTTATTAACGATCTCTTCCGGTTTCCCTTGGTCATACACCTTGCGGTCATGAACAGCTATGATATGATGCGCATAACGGCAAGCCAAATTCAAATCATGCAATACCATGACAATGGTTCGCTGATCGTTCTTATTTAGTTCAAACAGTAAATCCAGAATTTCGATCTGATGGGTCATATCCAGGTATGTGGTCGGTTCATCCAACAAGATAATATCCGTATCCTGTGCCAAAGTCATCGCAATCCAGGCTCTTTGCCGCTGGCCGCCGGACAGGGACTCCAAAAGCCTGTCAGCCAGGTCCGTCATGGCCGTAGCCTCAAGCGCTCTCCGGACACTCTCCTCGTCCTTTTCAGACCACTGCTTCAACCATGTCTGGTACGGATAACGCCCCTGCTTCACAAGCTGCAGGACTGTCAGACCCTCCGGAGCCGTTGGACCTTGCGGTAAAATCGCAAGCTGCTTGGCCACTTCTTTGGTCGATTGTGACTCAATTGCATTCCCGTTAAGAAAAACTTTACCCGAAGCAGGCTTTAATAGCCGCGCTAACGAACGGAGCAGCGTGGATTTTCCACACCCGTTTCCTCCGATGAGCACAGTGATTTTTCCTTTTGGAATGGTCAGTTCCAATTCATCAATAATAATGGAGCCACCGTATGACAATGTCAGATCCTTCGTTTCTAAAACATGCATAGCTTCCCCGCCCTCTACTCTTACTCTTTATAAGGTTGTTCAAAAAGTCATCTTTTGATCACGAAGTAATTCAGGAAGCGGACTCGACATCGAATCTTGAATTCAGCCGGGCCTAAGCGGATGCTTCCGAAGCATGTTTCCTGCGGAAACATTTCAGGTGCCACGTACCCCAAGTACGCTCCGCTCCTCAGTCCCTAGCTTCATCCAACTCAAGCGTTTTGAAAAAACGCACTTCGGAAGCATAAGGCTTCGGTGCTGAAAACCTGACTTTTTGAATACGCATTTTATGAGTTTCTGCTTTTAAACAGCAAGTAAATAAAATATGGAGCACCAATTGCAGCTGTAAAAACCCCCGTCGGTATTTCCAAAGGTGAAAACAGTGTCCTGCCGATTATATCTGCAGCCATGACGAGCAAAGCACCAATCAACGCCGCTGCGGGAATAAGCGCACCGTAAGCTGAACCAACAAGCTTACGCGCGATATGAGGTGCAATTAAGCCGACAAAACCAATTCCGCCTGCAAACGCCACCGCCCCTCCCACCAAAGCAGTACAAAGCAGCAGCAGATAGAGCCTCTGACGCCCGACATTGCTCCCCAGTCCGGTGGCAAGGGAATCTCCCAGCTGCTGTACATTTAACTTGCGTGCAGCAATCCAGGTCACCAGACTAATGACCGTGATCCAGGGAGCCAGTACGGCAATATCCGACCAATTCGTTCCATTGACTGTACCAATGAGCCAAATATTCGCTTGACTGGCTGTGTGTATAGGGCTAAGAATCATAAAAAATGTCGTGACTGCCTGCATCAGTGCGGCAATGCCAATTCCGATCAGCACCAGCCGCAGGGGCACCACCTCTCCATGCTTATAAGAGAGCAGATAAACGATAAAGGCAGTTAATGTCGCCCCTATAAACGCACCGAGCGGCAGCCACTCAATACTGATCAGCAATGATCCGGTATCCCGATCGCTGAATAAAGCCAGGAACAAGACTACGGCAGCGCCTGCCCCCCCTGTTACTCCAATAATTTCCGGTGAAGCCAGCGGATTGCGCACAAGGCCCTGCAGAATACTGCCTGCTGTAGCCAGACCAATACCAACGAACAACGCCATTAAAATGCGGGGAAGCCGAATGGATGTAACAACGAGCCTTTCCATATCATCTCCTCTGCCGAAAATAGCCTGGAGAACTCGAATAGGAGAAATACTCATATCCCCCATTCCCGTACTTAGCAACAAAAGAACGAATGTTAAAATGAGCAAGCATAACGAAGTCAGAAGTGCCTTCTGATTCAGCAATAATGAAACCCCGGAACCGATTCGTAGAGCTATCTGCTTTTTCATTTTGTCAGCACTCCTCTACGAGCAATATAAATAAAAAACGGCGTTCCAATCACGGCTGTCATTACACCGACAGGAACCTCCTGCGGCATCAATATAAACCTCGCCCCTATATCGGCTGCCAGCAGCAATATTGCACCAAATACCCCGCTGTAAGGAATAACCCATCTATAATCTGTGCCAACAAATGCACGGGCAACATGCGGGATAATGATACCCACAAAGCCAATCGGTCCGGCGATGGCGACTGAGCTTCCGGCTAACAGCACAACGATCAGCACCAGTACCCCTTTTACAAGCTGCGTACGCTGACCTAGTCCCCTTGACACATCATCACCGAGCAGTAAAAGATTTATTTTTCCAGCCATCAGCATCGATCCAAGCCAGGCGATGATCAGATAAGGAAGCACATGGATTAACGTTTCCAATTTACGTCCCTGCACAGAGCCCGCCAGCCAGAACAATACCTCGTCAAGCGCCGTCTCATTTAAGGTAAGAAGTCCTTGCGTCAATGATGAAAACACAGCTCCGATGGCCACACCGGCAAGCGTCAATTTAATAGGGGTAAGTCCTTCCTTGCCAATAGAAGCGATCATGAATACCAGTGATGCGGCAAAAGCCGCGCCAAGGAAGGCGAGCCAGGAAAACACCTGAAGCGAATGAACCGAGAACACGACTACAGCACAAACAATAAAAAAAGACGCTCCAGCGTTAATTCCCAATATCCCGGCAGAGGCGAGCGGATTTTTGGTCAATGCCTGCAATATTGCCCCTGCCATGGCAAGGCTTGCCCCTACGGCTGCTGCGATCAGAGCGCGTGGTATGCGGACATTCTGAACAATAATATGTTCGTTTGAACCATTAAATTTTGTAAAAGAGTCTATGACCATCCTTGGATTTGTATCTACATAGCCATAGATGACACTTGCCGCCAGGCAACATATAAGTAAAAAGCCAAATAGTATTAATCCTGCCGTTTTCTTTGGTGTGGTTTGAAAAATCATGTTTATGTACCCTTCCTGCTCATTATGTTTAGTCTAGTAAAATTGAGATCATAGTCAATGAGAATTTTTATCAATAAACAATTGACAGTTCTACTCTTCGAATTATATCATTCTTTTTGTAATTGAAAATCATTATCAGCGATGGGGGTTACATCATTGAAGAGGGTTTCTTGGGGTCTACTTATGCTGGTTCTAACCTTTTCCCTGCTACTAAGCGCTTGTGGGACAACGGAAGAGCCAAAGAATGAAGCAGCAGCAACAAACGAAAAATACACGATAGAGCATGCGATGGGTAAGACAGAGATTACAGGAACGCCGCAGCGTGTAGTCGTGTTAACCAATGAAGGCACAGAAGCTCTGCTTGCCATGGGGGTAACTCCGGTTGGAGCCGTGAAATCATGGACCGGTAATCCATGGTACGAGCATATCCAGGATAAAATGAAGGATGCGAAGGTTGTTGGCACCGAATCCGAGGTAAACGTTGAGGCCATTGCTGCGTTACGGCCGGATCTGATTATCGGAACCAAAATGCGTCAGGAAAACATTTATGAGCAGCTGCAGGCGATTGCCCCTACCGTTTTCTCTGATACATTAAGGGGAGACTGGAAAGATAACTTCAAGTTATATGCAAAGGCTTTAAATAAAGAGCAAGAAGGCAGTAAAGTATTGGAGGATTATGATAAGCACGTAGCACAAGTGAAAGAAAAACTGGGTGACAAAGTAAATCAGGAAGTATCGGTCATTCGTTTCATGGCTGGAAAAACCCGAATTTATTATACAGATTCTTTCTCAGGTGTTATTTTGAACGAATTGGGATTTAAGCGTGCTGCCCAGCAAGAAGCGCTATTTACGGATGATAATAAACTGGGGAAACTTGCGATCGAGGTAGGGAAAGAAGTAATTCCTAAAATGGATGGGGATATCCTTTTTTACTTCACTTATGCTCCGGATGGAGATCAGGAAGCGCTGGCTACTGAATCAGAGTGGACAAACGATCCGCTTTGGAAAAATTTAAACGCCGTTAAAAATGGAACCGCCCATCAAGTTAGTGATGTCATTTGGAATACTGCCGGTGGCGTGCTTGCAGCCAATCAAATGCTGGACGAACTGGAGAAGATCGTTCTGAATGATTAAACGGAAAAGAGGGTGTCCCAAAATGAACTGCACCCCGTCAAGTAGACAGTACAAAAAATAAAAGATCGTTATTTTTTCAAATGCCGTAAATTTCTTTTTCTCCATAAAAATACTCCCCATACAGTAACAGGTCTTTATTTTTTCACCTGTCTACTATATGGGGAGCATATCTCTCAAAACAACATAAATTTGTATTCAGGGGCTCGTTATGCAGTCAGTTCCCGTAGTAGTCCTGCCGTGCCCGGACCAGACACTGCTCAAGCCATCCCGTTACAATAGTCATTGGGACAGAGAGCATCAGGTTCAGAGGAAGCCCGAAATCCTCAACATGCATTCCGTCAGAGCAGAGTCCGGTTCCGGGGTCGATAGAGCCGGCAAGCCTGTCCTTCATCGGCCGTCCGTCGGACGTATACCCGTACAGCTTCTTGCCAATCGCATAACCGAAGCCGCACTCGAAGACCGTACCCGAATCAGGCTCCGCTCCACGGAAGACATTCAGGTCGGCCATGATGATATCCGCCTCCCTGATCAGTCCTTCATTGGCATGAAAGATCATCGCCGCCGTATCCTTTTTTCCAAGATTATCATAGCTCTCCTTGTCCAGTGGGAACAAGCCTTCGAATCCGTAAGGGCCGCACGCCTCCCTCATGGCCCTGCCGTATTCTACAGCATCGGGCCGGAAAACATGAAATCCTGCCAAGTAGACCTTCGGCCTCGGAAACTGCCGCCATGTCAGCGCGTATGGCTCCAGCCCACGATCAAGAATGGCCCGCTGCGCCTCATCTTTGCTCTCGAACACATAGCTTACGATATCCCTACCACTGCCGCATTCACGGTATGCTGCACGGATACTTCCATCATATGGAGGCTTGAGATAATACTTGCGCCCCCCAAGAGTCCGCTCCCGGCATTTGGTCACAACACCGGCCAGCACAATATACAATTCCCTGTCCTTCTCCGCTTCTTTCAAACTCGCTGCACCTCTCTTTCGCTGATACGTTTCAATGCTGTCTCAGCACTGTAAATACCATATCGCGGAAAAGCTCGAGATCCGCCTCCAGGCAAACCTCGGCATTCGGCTCCTTCTTCAGGACGTTATTCTGGTCGACAAGGCTGTAGCCCTTGGTCAGCTCGCTCTTGTGCTCCACGTCGATGTAAAAGCGCTTAGAGCGGGCCATCACCCGGTTATCGATCGCCATTGCAACTGTGAGGGTGTCCGGATGGGAAATCCTGCGCTGCCCTCCCCGCTTCAATCCGAGTTCCATTCCGGTGCGCAGCACCTTCATATAAAAGCGGGAAAATTCGGTGTCCATTGCTTCAATGACCCGGAAGTGCTCCTCCACCATCACCGGATTTCGCTGGCATACATCCCAGCCGACCATCGTCAACTCAAAGCCCGCATGAACCACGATATGAGCCGCTTCGGGATCGACGAGGAAATTGAATTCAGCCGCCGGACTGTCGTTGCCCATGAAATTGTTCGCTCCTCCCATCACCCACAGATGCTTCAGCTTCTTGGTAATGGACGGGTCGAGCGAATAAGCAAGCGCCAGGTTCGTCAGCGGCGCCTGTGCAATCATCTCGATTTCGCCCGGATGCTCATTGATCAGTCGGACAATCGCTTGGGCTGCGTGCTCGTTCCGCGGCTTCAGGGAAGGCTCGGGAAAATTCGCTCCGCCCATGCCATCCGTGCCATGAATATGCTCAGCCGTAAACAGCTCCCGCATCAGCGGCTTGACTGCGCCAGGGTATACCGGCACATCCGGACGCTGCGCCATCTGCAGCGTTGTCAGCGCATTCCGCGTACAGAGGGGCAGCGGGACGTTCCCCGCTACTGTCGTGACAGCCTTCACTTCGACCCCTTGCCAGCGAAGAGCCAGAAGCAGAGCAGTGCAGTCGTCTCCGGCCGTATCAGTGTCGATCATAAGTACCTTCCGATTTTCCATACAGGGTCACTCCAATTATGAATGTATTCTTAACAGGCCATTGGCTTGTCAGATGCCCGCTCTAACCGCAATGTCAGGAAGCACTCTGCCGCTCTCATACAAAATTCTCTCTTCGTCCATCGTCAGGATTTGGCGGTCCTTCATGACCACCACGCCGTCAATGATCGAATCCTTGACATCGCTGCCGTTGACTGACTCGACAATCGTTGGAATCATTCGGTGGGTAGGTCGGATATGCGGTTGATCGATGTCGATCAGGATCAGATCTGCCTTTTTACCGATCTCGATCGAACCGGTCTCTCTCTCTATTTGCATCGCCGCCGCCCCGCCAATGGTCGCCATACGGATCAGTTCTTCTGCCGGGATGACAACCGGATCGAAAATCGGCAGCCCCCAGAAGGCATGAAGGCCTGAACGAAATACACGCATCTCATCGAAGAGGCTGAGGCTGGAGCCTGCCGCACCGTCGCTGCCCATGCCGATCGACAACCCATGCTGCATCAGGGTCGGTGTTTTGGGAAAGCCATGGCTGCCGAAATTGCTGCGCGGGCAGTGGACAACTTTAACGTCTCGCTCCTTCATAAGCGCGATTTCGCCCTCGGAAAGCACAACATTATGTGCTGCCAGCATATTCGGGCCAAGCGCGCCGAACTGATCGAATACCTCGGCCGGCCGTTTCTGATAGTGCTGGAGACAGAAGCTGACCTCATCGCGGTGCTCTGCCAGATGGACATGCAGGCCCGTGTTGTATTCCCTCGCTTTGTCTGCCATCAGGGTCATCAAAGCAGGTGTGCTTGTCATGACCTGTCTGAGGGCGAACCAAATCCGGATTCGCCCATCGCCGGCCCCGTTGTACGACTGGTACAGGTCCTCGATCAGAGCCGCCGCCGCTTCAGGCGAGGCGGCCTTCATCGAGTCCGGGATGAACGGCCCCATATCCATAGTGGAGCAGGTAATGACCGCCCGCAGCCCGGATTCGATCGTCGCCTCCGCTACCTTGTGCATATGGACACCGCCTGACTCGGCAAAGGAGGTTGTGCCTGATTTCAGCATTTCAAGACAGCTGACCTGTGCTCCAAGATAAGTGTCTTTTTCACTCAGACTGCTCTCGAACGGGACAAGGATCCGCGCCCACACCATCGGGTATTCGCCCAATGTGCGGCCTCTAAGAAATTGCTGGCATGTGTGTGTATGGGCGTCTGCAAGGCCTGGCATCAGCAGCTTTCCTTTGCCCTCAACAATCTCCTTTGCTTCGTATTTCCCCTGAAGCTCCTCCGCCTTGCCCATATCGATAATTCGTGTATCGCGGATAGCAACGGATTGGCCGTCCAGTATCGCGAATTGGGGTGTCATCAGACTGCAGTTTTTAATCAGAATATCGGCTTGTTCTCTCATAGCGATTCCTTTCATGGTTCAGAATGTGTTGAGCTAATGGCCGGTTACTTGACTCCACCTTCAGTCAGACCCTGCACGATATAACGCTGGAAGTACAATACCAGCAACAGCACTGGAATACAGGATATGACACCGGCGGGAAACATCAGCTCATACGCGATCCGGTCCTGGCCGATAAATTCCGAAATGCGCGATGGCAGCGTCCTTGTGCCCGAGTCGGTCAGTACCGAGGCCAGCAGAAACTCGTTCCAGGCTCCGATAAAAACGAATACGCCGGTTGCGGTAAGGCCGGTCGCCGACAGCGGCAGCATAATCCGAAAGATCGACTGAAGCCGGGTACACCCGTCAATGCGGGATGCCTCCTCGATTTCATGAGGGAGTGATTGCAGGAACGAGTAATACATCCAAACGACATAAGGCAGCGAAAAGGTGATATAAGCCAGAATAAGTCCAGTGTAGCTGTACAACAGACCCGTCACGCGCATCAGCACGAAGAGCGGAATGAGCAGCGCCATCTGCGGCAGCATTTGTGATCCCAGAATCGTCAGAAACAGCGTCTTTCTTCCGGGGAATTGAAGTCTTGCGAATACATAGGAAGCAAAAATACCGAAGCAGAGAGAAAGCAGCGTCGTAAAGCCTGCCACAATCAAACTGTTCCATACCGCGTCCAGAAACGAAGCGTTCTGAAACAGGTTGACGTAATACTTGAGGGTGAACTGCTCCGGAATGACGATAGGCGGACGGGAGAGCAGGTCAACCGGCCTTTTCACGCTGGACAGAAGCAGCCACAGAAACGGAAACAGCACATACAGCATCAGACTGATGGATATCACTCTTACCAGCACGCTTTTGATCAGACGGCGCGGCTTCCATTTCGAAGCAAAGCTGCGATTCATTGTTTTTCCCTCCCTCATATTGCGGATTGATCTGAAAATAATTATTTCCCCAGCAGCTGCAGAACCTCCGCTTCCGCCGCCTTCAGCGCCTCCTCCGGCGTTTCCCTGCCATTCACGGCTGCCGTAATATGCTTTGATACCGCGTCCGAAATCATAGCCGCCTGCTCATGCTTGAACATGCCGTATGGATACTGCATTTGCTCGGCAACCGAGGCGAAATGCGGATTCTTCTCCTGCACCTCGGCATCCTGCAGAGCCACCGTATCGACAGGAATACGGCCGAGATTGATCGCCATCGCCTTTTCCTGATCGGTCGAGGTGACGAATTTGATGTATTCCATCGCCTCTTTCTTGTGCTGTGAGCCGGCGGGAATGGCCAAACCGGCGGTTTCAGCATAGGAGGACGTCTTCAGCTCTGCTCCGGGAATCATAGCAACCCCGACCTTTCCCGCGATTTTCGACGTTTCCGAGTTATTGGCCATCGGATAGGTGTGTGGAGCATTCATCATCATGGCAATGCTTCCCTGCGTAAAAGCGTCGGCGAGCGGAGCAGTGCTATCGTATTGAACGGACTGGGGACTGATGATCTGATCCTGCAGGTTCATATCAGCCATGAACTGCAGGGCTCTGACCCCCTCCGGACTGTTAAAGGTCGGCGCATCCTTTTCATAATCCCAGAACTCGCCGCCTTCCGCTCTCAAGTGAACAATGAAGGGCGTGTAGGAGAACTTTTCGGCCCATGGCTCCGCATAAGGCGTGATGCCCGCGGCCTTCAGTTTTTTCGCATCCTCGGCAAATTCGTCCCACGTCGCCGGAGGAGCTTCGACGCCAGCTTGAGCCAACAGCTCTTTATTGTAATAAAACTGCCATGGCCACAGGTAGCGCGGAAATCCGTAAAGCTTGCCGTCATCCTTCAACGGCTCTAAATATTGAGCAGGGATGTTGCTCTTCATATCTTCAGTGATCATGTCATCCAGCGGGGTGAGAAATCCTTTGGGGGCAAATTCCGCCACAAAATCGTCCCGGACATGCACAACATCATACTCGGTGCTTCCACCGGCAAATGCCGTCGCCAGCTTGTCATGCTGCTCCGTAAAATTGACAACTTCATAGTTCACCTTGATACCGGTCGCTTTTTCAAACTCCTTAGCCTGATCCTTCCAGAACTGGTCTCCAATGTAGAGAACCGTAATTTCCCCTTTATCCCCCTCCCCTGCTCCGGCAGCCTCATTACTTCCGCCGCCGCAGCCGGAAACGACCATAACCAGCGCCATTGCGGCCATCGCTAATACTCTTCTCGAAATTCCCCAGATTTTCGTCATCAATTCATCCCTCCAAGAGCTTTCATTTTGCTTATTTCTCAACCTTGAGCGTCTTCATATACAAAAGAGTGAATACCAGAGTCAAAAGCGTAATGCAGTAGCTGATGGCGGCTCCATAGCCGAGATTGAAATTACGGAAGGCTTGTTCGTAGGCGAATACATTGAGCGTCATCGTGCTGTCCTGGGGACCGCCTTTGGTCAGCAGCCAGATCAGATCGAACACACGGAGCGTCCACATCGTTTCAATGACAAGCAGCACCATAATAACGGGTTTAATGTGAGGCAAAATAATGTGAAAAAAAGCGGTGAGCGAGCCGCCGCCGTCCACCTTGGAGGCTTCGTGCAGCTCTTTGGGAATGGATTGCATGGCTGCCAGCATTAGCAGCGCAACGTAAGGAACGCTTTTCCAGATATCTGCAAACAAAATTGCCGGCATGGCCGTATGCTCATCGACCAGCCACATTTTATACTCATTGATAAAACCGAGCTTCAGCAGCATTTCATTAAAAATGCCGTAATCGCCGCTGTACATCCATTGCCACATCAGGGAATTTACTACATTGGAAAGAGCCCACGGAATGAGGAAGAGCCGCTTGAAGAATCCGGCGCCCCATACGCCGAAATAAATCGTCAGTGAAATACCGAAGGCAATAGCGAGGGTGGCTGCCACCTTGACGACGGTGAAGAGCATCGTGTTCGACATCACGGCCGGAAACCTGGCATCACGCAGCAGCTGAGCATAATTGCCCAACCCGACGAAATCATACACCATGCTCCCCTGTGCAAAGGAGACCTTGGTAAAAGAAATGAACAGAGCATAAAGCATCGGTACAACCACCGTAAGAAAAATCAGTGTCAATGTGGGCATCAGGTACATGTATGCCGTTGACGTATCGGATAACCTGTCCAGCCTGTACAGCAGACCACCTTTCCTGCCGCTGCCATCCCGCTCCACCTTTTCTTGAACACGTGAGAACAACATTGAAAACAGGTTAACCTTCTCCATAGTTTCCTCCCTTCTTTCTGCTGCACGGCAATCGTACCGGCTAAATACCAGCGGTCCGGGCTTCAAACACCCATTTGGAGCCTAAATTGCGGGAAATGGCTTCTGCTGCCGCGCCGCAGGCAGAGTGACACCGTTCCATCTTGCTCTCCATCCGGAATTCAGGACCCAGTACGGCGATCGAGGCGATCACTTGCTCCTCATGATTTCTCACGGGAAAAGCAATGCCCACCGATCCCATATCCACCTCCTGAAAGGTCCAGCTGTACCCTTGCCCCCTAATTTTTGCGAGCGACTCCCTCAGCCTGTCCGGATCGGTATCTGTGAAAGGAGAGAAAGCGCTGAGACCCGCACGGATAATCGCTTCTCTTTCTTCCTCAGGCAGATAGGCCAGCAACAGCTTGGTCGGCGCCCCCGCATACAGTGGAACCCGCTTGCCGAGCTGAGACGTCGATTTGATGGATTCGTGGCTTTCGAACTTCTCGACGCACACTCCGGCCTGCCCGTCCACCACCGTCAGCAGCACCGTTTCCCCCGTCTGCTCAGCCAGCGTCTTGAGCGGATATTGAGCGATGGTCCTGAGATTCATCCCCCGCGCGACAACCATTCCAAGTTCGAACAGCTTGAGCCCAAGGGAGTATTTTTTGGTAACCGGATTTTGCGAGACATACCCCCTTCCCTCCAATGTCGACAGCATGCGGTGAACCACGCTTTTGTAAAGTCCCAGTTCTTCGCTTAATTCGGTAACTCCCCACTCCGGCTTGGCGTCTGTAAAGCATTCCAGCAGCAATAACATCCGGTGGGCTGTTTCCAGCTTCGCCTTCGGTTTTGCATCGGCAGACATTTAGCACTCACCCTTTCTTAAAGTTGTTCTTATTTCGGGAACATCGTTCTTTTTTATTAGCAAAAAAAATTATTGACAGTTAGATGTAATAAAAATGAATGCAAATGGAAAGTTTCTTGCCATATCATATCTTGATTACAGCCTATTATAGCAGTATCAAACTTTATTTCAATCCCTTTTATCTAAAATTCGTTTATTTGTGTAAGGTATTATGACGTAAGCATAAAAGCTGCATTCGCTTTTGTTTCTTCTTCCAGTTTTCGATAACCCACAGAATATGTATGCCCACTTTATGTCCATCGAAGAGCCTATTGCTTTTGCCAGGAAAGCGGCAGAGGCCAATGCTGTTTTTAAATAAAGGCAAGAAAGACAAAACAGACCCCAAATTGAATCCGGGATCTGTTCAAAGCGTGATCACATCAAGCGCTGTCGAGCGCGAATTTCCCGCCAAGTGATCAAGCGAATATCTTCTTCCCGCAATAGGCTTCTAACCTCCTCGTCGCGAAACACGTCATATTCGAATCGGCGAATCTGCCATGTATCCGTGATTGCTTTTAATTCTCCGGTGTCCAGTGAAGGATGAAAAACCAGCTCGGTCAGGCCGGGCTTTAACGTCTTAATGGCGCGAATTACAGCTTCTTTTGTAAAAGCATATGAGACCTCCATCCCGGCAGACGGCGGTGAAAAGGGAAGCATCTCAAAGTGATCAAGAATCAGCACTCCCTTCTTCTCCGCAAGCTTCACCAGCTCTTTATGCCGGGGATGCTGTGAGAAAAGGCCGCTATACTTGGCATATCGCAGCGGGAGCTGATATGCCTCGCACAGATCCAGCAGAATTTCAGTGACATGGTACATCGAGCCCATGTGGTTGTCCATGTGGGTAATATCTACCCCCATCCGCTGGGCGAGTTCAATTTGTGCAACCGCTTCTTCTCTCATCTCCTCAGGAGCGGCATTGGAGACAACCGTACTTGTATCTGCCGGAAAATATCCGAACTCATCCGTCAACGTTGATAACTGGCTGTTGAGCGGGCCCCATTTGTAATGCTCCCATTCACTTGTAAATGTAAGATGAATTCCCACATCCGCATTCGGGTTCTGTTTTACGAAATTGACAGCCTCCAGCGCCCAGGGACAAGTCACCATGAGGCTTGTCGAAGTAATGGCACTTTGTGCCAGCAGCATACCTATAGCATGATTCGTCGCATGACACATGCCGAAATCATCGGCGTTAATAATTAATAAACGCTCGTTGGACATTCTTGATCCTCCTCGCAAACGAAAAATTAAAACTATTCTATGCTGCATCTAAATTCTCTTCCCTCTTATACTCTATTTGGCGCGGCAAATGAAAAAAGACTGAAGCAAGCATCGAGCAGAACGCTGAGCCTTTTCCAGTCTTTTGTCTTGATAAAAAGCCTATTTTTATCCCCCAGGACATTTTTTTTGCACAATTACACAAGAATTATTTTTAGTTAAAAAGACGCTGCCGCATGGCCTCGAACAGCAGCACCGTTGCCGCCATAGCGGCGTTCAGGGATTCGGCCTGCCCGGCCATCGGAATCAGAATGCTGTCATCCACCATAGCTGCAACAGCATCGGAAACGCCCTGTCCCTCATTCCCGATCACCAGCCATACGGACTGCCTGAAATTATATGTATAACAGGAATCGCTCGCCTGCAGGGACGTGCTGACTACGCGGGCCCCTGCGGATTTGGCCCCTGCCAGTGCCTGTGTCAGCTCAGCCTCCACAACGGGCAAATGAAACATCGACCCCATCGTGGAGCGTATCGTCTTTGGGTTATACAGATCCGCACAGCCGTGGCCCAGCACTACTCCAGTTGCCCCCGCTGCATCTGCGCTGCGGATAATCGTGCCGACATTGCCCGGGTCCTGCACTCCGTCCAGCACAATCACCAGGCCGTTCTGCTGATGAAGAAGCTCGTCCGCCGGACGACTTTCCTTACGTACAACTGCAAATACGGACTGAGGCGTCTTCGTTTCCGTACATTTTGCAATCACCGCCGCGGAGACGGCTGCCCATTCGGGCTGACGATCAGGCAGCTGTGTATAACTGCCTAGCTCGTGTGGGACGCCCTTTTCCATATCATACGCCACACATTCCACGTCAGCCCCTGACCGGAGTGCCTCCTGTACCAGATGCACACCCTCAACGATATATTTTCCCTGCCGTGTCCGATGCTTCTTCTCCAACAGCTGCGCCCACTCTTTCACAAGCGGGTTGTTCGGGGAAATCAGTTCCATGCTTGCTTCATCCGTTCCTTGTTATTCATGGCTGATCGGCAAAAGCCTGCTCCAGCTTGTTCAGATTATCTTTGTGCCCCACTACAATAAGAACATCACCTGCAGCCAAACGTTCATCAGGGCTCGGGGAAATGTTCATTTCCTGTCCCCTGCGAATGCCCATCACGTTGCATCCATAGCGTGCCCGGATATCCAGCTCTTTGAGGTTCTTGCCTAGCATGGCTTTGGGCGCTCTCATATCAAAAATGCTGTAATCCTTCGACAGCTCAATATAATCCAAAATATTCGGCGAAGTCAGGTGATGCGCTACTCGCAGACCCATATCCCGTTCCGGATAAACTACCTTGTCAGCTCCTATTTTTTGCAGCACCTTGCCGTGCAATTCATTCTTGGCTTTTACAATCAGCACCGGAACACCCATATCCTTCAAAATCAGTGTCGTTAAAATGCTTGCTTGTATATCTTCACCGATGGCGACCACCACAACATCAAAATTGCGGATGCCAAGCGCTCGCAGCGCCTCTTCATCAGTGGAATCAGCCGTCACGGCATGGGTCACCATTTCGGCAACCTCCTGGGTACGTTGTTCGTTGGAATCGATGGCCAGTACATCGTATCCCATTTCACCGAGGGCATTGGCCACACTGGAACCGAAACGTCCCATTCCAATGACCGCGTACTGTTTTTTAGCCATGTCTTATCCTCCCGAAAATGTCACATTTCTACCGTCCTAGTATAGCATAACAAGACCTGTGGAATCATCAGCACGGACTTGACAATCCTGTACATACATACTTGGGGCAGCCTCAGGGAAAGCTGAATATGGATTCATTTAAATCAGATCATCTCAGGAGGGACTACATGATGCCCATCACGCTTGATTTACGCCAAGCCATTGTTCACAAGGTGCATGGAGAATCGGAAGAAGACCTGAGGCATATGATCGAAGGCTCCATCCACGGGCCGGAAGCAGCCCTTCCCGGGCTTGGAGCCGTATTTGAAATGATCTGGCCCAACCTGGATCAAAGCCGGCAGAATGAAATGGTCCATATTCTGCATGAGCATTTGAAGCAGGTAACCCCGCAGCCTTTAAGATGAATCCCCACAAGAAAGCCGGAGTCTGCAGCCATTACAGACTCCGGCTTTTTCCGGTAGTTAAAGCGTGTCTGGTCCCCCGCAACAGCGCATTATGGCGCCGTCTCCAGGAACTTCGCAGTTGGATTTTTCTCCATTGCCGTTCTCATCGCGTATTCATTTTCGAACAGCACGACATAGTTGCCCTTCTTGTCTTTGACAAGCGTGGAGTTAATGCGGAATTTGCTTGGATCGATATTATCGTCTATGATCCAGCGGGCAAACTGATATGGCATTCTTTGCAGTTGAACGTCCACTCCATATTCGCCTTTCATCCGGTATTCAAACACTTCAAACTGCAGCTGACCGACAACCCCCAATAGCGTATCATCAAAGCTAACAGTGTTAAACACCTGAATGGTGCCTTCTTCCGTCAGTTGATCGATCCCTTTCTGATACTGCTTATGTTTCAGTGCATTTTTTACCGTTACCTTGGCAAAGATTTCAGGAGAAAAGGTCGGCAGCTCATCGAACACAATCTCACTTGCCTGACTCAGGGAATCCCCGATGCGGAAGATGCCCGGATCGAACAAACCGATGATATCCCCCGGAAATGCTTCCTGCACAATATCCCGGTCCTGTGCCAGAAACTGCTGCGGCTGCGACAGCTTGATCTCTTTCCCAGCCCGCACATGCTTGACGCTCATACCGCGCTGGAATTTGCCAGAAACAATACGCAGAAAGGCGATCCGGTCACGGTGCGCCGGGTTCATATTAGCCTGGATCTTGAAAATGTAACCGCTGAACTTCTCATCCGTAGGCTCAATCAGGCCGGCAGTGCTCTTGCGAGGCTCCGGTTTTGGCGCAAGCTTCAGGAAATTTTCCAGGAACGTCTGTACCCCAAAATTGTTAATAGCGCTGCCGAAAAACACCGGTGTCAGCTCACCACGCTGTACCTTTTCCATATCAAATGGATCGCCCGCCACATCCAGCAGCTCAAGATCCTGGCAAAGCTGGTCATGCAGAAACTCGCCGGCCATCTCCCGGATGACCGGGTCATTGTAATCTTCAACCTTCTGCACTTGAATGGTGGAGTGATCGTCTCCCTGGAACAGTTCCACCTGATTCAGCGTACGGTCATATACACCGCACAGGTCACGTCCTGTTCCAATGGGCCAGTTCATCGGCACAGAGCGGATGCCAAGCACCTGCTCCAGCTCTTCCATCAGATCGAACGGGCTTCTTCCTTCCCGGTCAAGCTTGTTAATGAATGTAAAGATTGGAATACCCCGTTTGGCACAGACCTGGAACAGCTTGATCGTCTGCGCCTCCACACCTTTGGCCACGTCAATCAGCATCACGGCGCTGTCCGCAGCCGTCAAAGTACGGTATGTGTCTTCACTGAAGTCCTGGTGACCGGGCGTATCCAAAATGTTAATGCGGTGGCCTTTATAATCAAACTGCATCACTGAGGAGGTTACCGAGATTCCACGCTGCTTCTCGATTTCCATCCAGTCACTGGTGGCATGCTTGCTGGCTTTACGTGCTTTGACCGTGCCTGCTTCACGGATCGCTCCACCGAAGAGGAGCAGCTTCTCCGTCAAAGTTGTTTTCCCCGCGTCGGGGTGGGATATAATCGCAAAAGTACGACGCTTGTCGACCTCTTGCTGAAGCTGGTTATCCATTGTTTTGCTCATTTCACATTTCCCTTCGTCGCATAAGTGCTTTCGCTATTGCAATATATTCAAAACCAGGACGTTCTCATCCGCTTTCAAACCATCAAATCGGCATCCAAACAACCCTCGCTTATTTATGAAATCATTATGCTATTATAGCATATTCTGAACGCAAATCATCCCCATCCGCCAAAAGACGAATGAGGATGCAGCTTCGAACTATATTGCGCTTCAGGTATGACTTAGGTGCGTCTGATCGCCTTATTCGCGCCCGCCGACCTTCCACACGACATTGTCTTCCTCCTGGCCGTTGACCGGCCACCATTTGAAGCCATCCTGCACAATCAACCGTTTTGCCCCCTCCGGTCCCCAGGTTCCGGCAGGGTAGGTCTCCAGCGAGTCAGGTGTTTCCTCCCATGCCTTGGCGATCCGGTCAATAAAAGCCCAAGCCGTGGACACTTCATCCCAGCGGGTGAAGTAGGTCGAATCCCCCTCAACGGCATCCTGCAGCAGACGTTCATAAGCTTCGGGTGAATTAATTCCCACCATGCAGCTTTGACAAAAATCCATGGCCAGCGGCTCAATTTCCGTTTCGGAGCCAGGCTTCTTCGCATTGATCTTTACGTAAATGCCTTCCATCGGATTCACGCGAATGACCAGCAAATTAGGCTCCAGTTTATACTTTTTGCCCAGATATACGTTATTAGGCATGCTTCTGAATTCCACTACGACTTCTGTAGTCTTTACCGGCAGACGCTTTCCTGTACGAATATAGAACGGAACCCCCGCCCAGCGGAAATTGTCCACGAATACACGTGCGGCAAAATACGTCTCGGTATTGGATTCAGGATTCACCTTATCCTCCTGGCGGTAACCAGGAAGCTCCTTGCCCCGGTAAGTGCCGGCCGTATACTGCCCCCGGACCACGTTTTGCTTGACATCTTCATTGGAGGCAAACGGACGAAGGGAACGGAGCACCTTCACCTTCTCATCCCGGATATCCTCCGGAAGCAGGCGGCTAGGCGGTTCCATGGCGATCATGGTCAGCATCTGCAGCATATGGTTTTGTCCCATGTCGCGCAGCGCCCCTGAATGATCATAATACTCACCGCGTTCCTCTACACCGACCGTTTCCCCAAGCGTAATCTGTACATTGGCGATATATTTGTTATTCCATAATGGTTCGAAAAATGCGTTCGCAAAACGAATGACCTCAATATTCTGCACCATCTCTTTGCCGAGATAATGGTCAATCCGGTAAATTTCCTCCTCGGCAAACACCTCGCGGATCTCCTGATTCAAACGCTCTGCCGACTCCAGATCATAACCAAACGGCTTCTCAATGACGAGACGGTTCCAGCCGTTCCCTTCGAGCATGCCGCCTTCTTTCAAACTATTCGACACATTTCCGAACAGCTCGGGTGCTAACGCAAGGTAAAACAGACGGTTGCCTTGGATGCCAAATTTGGTCTCAATCGCTTCCGTTTGCTGTCGAAGCTCATGAAAACCCTCCACATTGTTGATATCCAGCGATTTGTATTCAAAATGGGAGGCGAATCTGTCCCAATCACCGCTGTCCGCCACTTTATAACGGCAAAATTCCTGAACTGAATCATATAAATCATTATGAAATTCCTCCGGTGATCGCTGACGGCGGGCCACACCGATCACAGCAAAATCTTCTTTCAGCTTGCCTTCCCGGTATAGACTGTAGATTGCAGGGTAAAGCTTGCGGCGGGCCAAATCGCCTGTCGCCCCGAAAATGAAAAACACTGCCCCTGGAGTTTGCATTTCATTCATCATTTGATTTTCAGCCATAGCACCCATTCTTTCTTTGAAAGTTTTGTGGTCATTGACTAAAAGCCCTAGCTATCTATCTTCTATTTTACCCAATCTTTGGAGGTTCAACCAACAAGAGATTCTGCGAAAAAAAGCCGCCGGACCTCAGAACAATATACTGTGGGTCCGGCGGCTGATTTTATTTTACTCGGCCAAGCCGTTCTTGTAAGCGTAAATGGCTGCCTGTGTGCGGTCCTCGACCCCAAGCTTCGCAAGCAGGTTGGTCACGTGGAACTTCACTGTTTTAATGCCAATGATCAGTTCATCCGCAATATCCTGATTGGATTTGCCCTGGGCAAGCAGGCGCAGCACCTCCATCTCTCTCTCGGTCAAGTCGGCGTGAGCAGGCGCCTCCGCTTGAGGCCTGCGGAATCTGTCCATCATTTTGGAGGCCACCTGGGATTCCAGTACGGATTGTCCCCGGGCAGCTGCGCGAATGGCATCGGCGATTTCTGCGGCGCGTGACGTTTTGAGCAGATAGCTGAAGGCACCCGCTTCAATGACCGGATACATTTTTTCATCATCCAGATAACTTGTAAGCACAATGACCTTGCATTGCGGTTGCTGCTTCAGCACCTGGCGGGTCGCCTCGATGCCATCCATTCCATCCATGACCAGATCCATGAGTATCACGTCCGGCTGATATTCAGCCGCAAGCCGAATGCCTTCCTCCCCGCTGCCCGCTTCCCCAACGACTTCAATCCCGTCCTCCGTACCGAGCACCGCTGCCAGGCCGATTCGCACCATTTCATGGTCATCCACCAGCAGCACTTTGATTGGATTGTCCGTACCGTTATCCATCGCTCTCGTTCCTCCCGCTTTCTTCGTTCATGACGGGAACCGAAATTTCAATGCGTGTTCCCTTCCCCGGTGCCGTTATATATTGAATCGCTCCGCCAATCTCGTTGATTCGCTCCTGCATGGTGGATAATCCGTAAGAAGCCTGCTTTTTGTCATCAAGCTCGAAGCCGACCCCGTTATCACGGATCATGACGCGAAGCAGCTCTGAACGCTGCTGTATACGGATTTCCATCCTCGTCGCCTTGGCATGGCGAAGCGTGTTTGACATGGCCTCCTGAATGATGCGGAACAAATGATTTTCAACACCCTTGACGAGACGGATTCCGCTGTCCATCTCAAAATCAATCTCCATCGGCACTTTCACCTGCAGCTCGTTGACCAGCTCCCTGATCCCCTGCTCCAGGTTCTTGCCTTCCAGGTAGACTGGTCTCAGATGCAGCAGCAGCGCTCTCATCTCCGACTGGGCCACCGCGGACATTTCCTCGATAAGAGCCACCTGGCGCTGAGCTTTGGCAAAATCTTTCTCCAGCGTCCTGCCCACAGCCGTAGCAGTCATGGAAATGGCGAAGAGCTGCTGTGAAACCGCATCATGCAGCTCCCTTGCCAGCCTCTGTCTTTCTTCTACTATAGCAGATATTCGGGCCTGTTCAGCAAGCTGTGCATTATTTGTGGATAAACGCTGCAGCGAGGAGACCTGCTCCTCCCACTTTCTTCCGATTCGGCCCAACTGCTCGCCGAGCCTGCCAATTTCATCTGACCCAAGCTCAGGCAGCTCTCTGGATGGGGTGCCCTTCTCCCACATCAGCAGCGTTTCACGCATCAGCTCCAGCCTTCTTTTCACCCGGTAGCTTTGATAAAATCCGAAGGTCGCACCCAGCCCCAACAGCAGAAATAATAAAGCAGCCCCGAACTGCACGCCCGCTCTCCACTCGGAGATGGGCTTTATATACCCATATGTATTGGCCATGTACAGGAAGACAGCCCCCACAACAAGAGACAGGAGGATGCCTTCACCCATATTGCGCGTGACCATATTGGATGTTTTACGATCATTCATATTCGGCTCCTCCTGTTCCTATATAAATTTAAAGCGTATGTCTCCTGCCACATAAGACACGATAAATTTAACCTTATATTCACTCTCCGCATAATTCGGAGACTTCCATACCAAACGGTTCAGCACGCCCACATCCATATCGCGGCCGAGCTGAATTTGTCCGAACACCACAACGGCCTCAACCTCAACCCCATAATATTCAGGAATCCAGAAATCAATATCTCCCAGAATTCCCTGCATGTAAAAAACCGTCTCCCGTTCCTCTGGCAAGGCAAGCGAAAGATCCGCGTCCATCTCGCCCAGAACATGCCATATGCTTGCATTACGAAGAGTCCAGGGCACTTCATCCCATTTATAGTTGGACATGAAATTTTGCTTGAACATCGCCGTGCCGCGCGGCTGTATCTTGCGGGATCTATAATAGAAAATCCCAAGCGAAATCAGGGTAATGCCGATGAACAAAAATAAATTGTCCAGCACGAGCAGCACACCGCCAATCGCAGCCAGCATATATCCTTTTTTGAGACGGTCTTTTTGCATTTTATATACGCCTGCAAAGATCAGGATCAGTGCGACGATGGTGAAAAAGCCTATAAATTGATGAAACAGCGCAAGCAGACCAATGATGATCAACACCCAGCCAGCCAGAGCCGTTTTCCTCCTCTCCATGCCGCACCCTCCTTTCTTTCAGGTAGGAAAAGCCATAACAGCGTTCATAAGAAACGGCCGCATGGCTTCTCCTGATCATATGGAACGGTCTTCAGAGCTCATTCCATATAGCATATCATATTGTTAAACTGTCGAGTAGGTCTTCTTATTAAGCCTTTGGTTTGTCACTGCTCTTTTGCAGCTTGCTTTTTAACTGCTCGAGCTGCTCTTCCACCTTCAGCTGCTTCTCGGTATCCGCCGGATTCACATATTGACCCGCTCCGGATTGATACGGCGCCCGCAATACATCAGCTTCCGCTTCCATCTGCATGATTTTTTCCTCCATACGATGGAAGCCGAGAGATGCGCTGCCGCTCTCGATGGTATGCACGCTGCTGATTTGCGACATTTGCTTTTTGGCTTTGGCCATTTGGGCACGGGATACTAGCTCGTTGCGCTTGTTGCGCATTTTGTAAAACTCATCCTTCATGTCATGCAGCTGTTGAACAAGGGATTTTACCTGCTCCGAAGATTGGGCATGAAGCTCCCGGTATTCGTCCTTCTTTTGTTCAAAGTAAATTTTCTCTTCCAGCAGCTTGCGTGCTACTTCTTCCTGGCCGTTGCGAAGGGCAGCTTCCGCCTGCTTCTCGCGATCACTAGCTCCACGCTCCGCTTCTTCCAGACGCTGCTTCATGCGGCGCTCATTTGCCATTTGCTTGGCTACGGTCACTTCAGCTTCATGGATTTCGCTCTCCATGTCACGCAGGTATTGATTCAGCATCACTATCGGATCTTCCACTTTATCCAGCACGTCGTTGATCGAAGCTCTCGTCATATCCTTCATTCTTTTAAAGATTCCCATTATTTACGTTCTCCCTTCTCTAAATCCGCAATTTTTTTACGAAGTTCCGCTAATTCCTTTTTCATGGCTTTCTTTTCGATATCTTCCATCATGGAGTCCAGATCGCTGCCTTTGTTGCCAAAAGAAGCTTGCTGACCATATCCGTTATTGAAGCTTTGACCTGGACCTGGACCGTAATTTTGGTGATGGTCCTTGCCATATGGCCCTCCGTACGGCCCGCTGCCATAACTTTGCTGAAACGAGCCGCCTGGATGCCCATAACCGTTATGCGGCGGATAAGGCTCTTTAGGAATTACGAGTGCAGCGATAAAATAAATGAGAATCGTCGCTCCGCCGGTAAAAGGAATGCTGATCAGCAGCAAAATCCTGATCCAGGTGGAATCGATGCCAATGACATCGGACAACCCGCCGCTCACTCCCGTGATCATTCTGTCCCGGCTTGACCGGTATAACTTGGTCATCTGCGTCTACTCCTTTCTTTCGTTATTCAGCTTCTGCTTTAGTCTTGCCAGCTCCTGATCCAAAATGGAGCCATTGGTTTGCCGGCTGTCGGCATACCCGGCCTCGGAACGGCGCAGCTCCCGCAGACTGTAGGTCTCTGCTTCGATATCTGCAACCTTGTCTTCCAGGCGGTCAAACATCCGGGGAAGATTTCTTCCGCCGTATGTACCCGCGCGCTCATTCATTTGACGCTGCAGACTCAACGTTTCCATACGTGCTACGTAGTATTGTCTTTTGCTGTATACCGTTTGATACTCTGTCTTCAGCTCCTCCAGCTGATATTCAAGCTCCCGGAGAGATCCTCTGCTCTGTTCCCAAAGCTCTGTATACTGCTGGGCTTTCTCTTCGTACAGCATTTTCTCTTGCAAGGCCAGCTTGGCGACATGGTCCTCGCCTGCTTTCAATGCAAGCAGAGCTTGTTCTTCCCTTTTGTTCTGCATGGCCAAGGCTTGATCCATCTGCAGCTTCATTTGTCTTGTGTGTACTGAATACTGCTGCTGCAGCTTCTCTGCTTCCGCAATATCCCTCCGTGTGGAGGAAAGAAACTGGTCAATCATTCGAACGGGGTCCTGGCTTTGCTCCAACGCGTCGTTGAAGGTGGCCACCGTAATATCCCGCATGCGCCGAAATACACTCATTTGCTATGCTCCCTTCCTAACATTTAATATCTGCGTCCACGGCCTCTCAAGAGCGCAATTCCGAAAATGATAAGCCCGATTGCAAGTAGCGGGCCGATCAGCCAGGACAGCTTGCCCATAAGGATCAGCAGACCCAGGATCATAATGACCCAGCCTATCACTGTATTGCCGCTTCTGACTCCGTAGTACCCAAGCACGATCATAGCGATCGGGATCAGATAACCTATAATCTCATGCACCAGAAAACCGAATGCCGGGATCAGGTTGAGCAGAATTAAAGCACCTACTACGATAAGCAGGATGGCCAATCCTTTGTTTCTATCCATTCTCATTGATTGCTCACCGCCTTTCGTTGTCTCTCTCTTATGTCTTTATTCTATACGTGTCCCCTCTTTGTTAAAACGGACCGCGGGCGGTTTTTAAACCTAGCCTTAGGTCTGGGTATACTCTGGACTGTACAGTTGCCGAAGTTCAAACCAAATGAAAGCAGAAACGGCAGATTATCTTCTAAAAAAAATAAGCAACCATTCCCCGATGATCTTATTGGGAAACAGTTGCTTCAATTGAACCTTCAAAGTAAGAACATGACGCCATGCACGTCAGCTTCAGCATTTGACCGGGCAGGTCTTCCCCGTCCACCTTGTTGATCAGGTTTTGGATTTTGTATGCGGGCGTAATGTCGGGATTGTCGGCCAGCATCTGCTTGAATTCCTTGAAGTTCTTGTAGCCAATCACCCGCCAGAAGCGGGAGATGGAGGCAATACTGACGCGAACTTGATCCGCCATCTCCTGTTCGGTCAAATAAGCGATGCGGTTCGTGTTCTTTTCGATAAAATTGGCGATTTTCTGCTGGTTTTTGGAAAGCTTGTCCAGATCCCAATCGAAGTGTTGATTCACAAGTGCTGTCTCCTTTTGGCAAGCCGAATACCTCCGGCAAAGTGGTGAGGCATATCATTTGATATACCCCTTTATCCATCTTATTGCAATTAAATCAAACAATTTCCATTCTATTTGAACTGGAACCAAGTTAAATTTGCAACTGTGGTTGAATCTGACTTAACAAAAGTAACATATACCGTATGGGTTCCTACAGCTGTCCCGGCATTAAGCGGGATATTCTTGACTGACCATGTCTGCCATCCGCCTGTGCTTTCTGCCGTCCAATAACCCAGCATAGTGCCTGTAGGACTGTCCAAGTGGAATTCTATCCTTCCGCCGGAATTAGCGGATGCAACCTTCAAATCAATACTTGTTTTAGCTGTACTACCAAAGTCTACATTTTTAAATGCTATATAGTCGCCATTACTCCCTCCACCAACATCCAGCCCACCATCAGTGCTTGCCTCATAGGATATAACACCTGAACTAAGGTTATAACCTTCCGCTTCAAATTTCAATGTGTTGAATTTGGGAGCTGCAGCATAGCTGTTAGTATCTGTTATTTTCAATTCTGCGAGTGTAGTTGCCGCAACTCCACCGACGCGAACATTGTTTAATGTAACTCCGGAGACAGTAGATGTGTCACTCCAACCCTTCATTATTGAAACTTCACCTAAAGCGCGTAAATTGATATTATTATAGACCACATTTTTTATCGGACCGGTTTTTGCAGAAAGATCAAACCACCTGGAGTGAACACCGGATCTTGGCCAGAAGCCTTCTACATCTATATTGTCAAATATGATGTTTTGTGCTGCTGGAGTCCCATAAAGATGACCTACCGCTAAAGCGCGCCAGCATCTGTATACATAAGAGTTTTTAACAACTATGCCATCCTGAAGCTGTTTCACTCCATCTCCAACCTTGAATGCTCCACATCTGCTCCAAGCCAAAGCATCATCCACAACTACATTTGACTGGTTTTCAGGACTTCCCGGCCAGTTTGCAGCTATATCCGTAGTTGCTACATCCCATGTCTTAAATGAGTATGTGTCATCCTCCGATACTGCTACCGTGTGCTTTATGAGTACATTCTGGCTCTCTTGAATGTCTATTGCATCATTTTCATAATCAAGTTCATTGTTGTTGAAGTGCTTTGTATTCTGGAATGTTACGTTATTAGATCTTGTAACGATTGTAGCCCAGCCACCGCTGTCTCTTATGGTTATGCCGTCAACCGTGAAGTTGCTGCACTGCAAGGGTACAAGAATATTGTTCAAATAATTGTTTGTATTTCTCATGTAATGGCCATTGCCGTCAATAGTCCCCCTGCCGTATATCTTAATATTGTTTGCATTGGTTTCGGTATAAATAAACCATGTTCCATCCTTATTCAGAGAATTCTTATGGAAATGGGTGGTGTAATCGCTTGGATTTCCTGAACCCCTTATAACAGAACCACCCTCCAGATAAACCGAAACATTGCTTTTTAAAACAAGGTTTCCGCTCTTGTACACTCCGGCTGGAACGTATACGATACCGCCACCTGCTGCGTTAGCCGCATTGATGGCGTTTTGTATTGCAGTTGTAGCCAAAGTGGCACCGGTACTGTCGGCACCGTATTGAGTTTTAACATTGTATATCCCTGTACCGGATGAAGCCGGAACATTGGTTTCAAGAGCATCTGCCGCAATAACCAGATCTTTCAGGTTATTGATTTTAACGATAAGATAGGTTGGTGATGAAAGTGTAAATGTAAGTGTATTTCCGCTCTTTGTTGCAGTGATTCCCAAAGCTTTGGGAGAAATATTATAGGTATTGATTGGCTCGCTTGCTGTTATTGTGATTGTAGTAGTACCTGAAAAAGAGAAATTACAATAATTATAGTTTACAAATACCGCCGAAGTGTCGATTACCGGTATATTGGTAGAGTCTGCTGTTACCGTGTATTGACTGGTCGTGGTATAGATCGACGGTAATGGATAGCTTACAATTGTACCCGCCGCACTTGCTGTCAAAGGAACGACAGCTACAAGACTGGCGAGCATACAAACAATTAAACTTAAAAACTTTAACCGTTTTAACATAAATAAACACCTCTTTCATATTTTTAGAAAATACTCTGTCATCAGTGAATAATGATTTCACCAGTGATGCTCTATTACTCTTTTCATAAAGTCGACATATTCCTGTTCAGCTTCGGAAGTGGCAGAGTAATACTAACCTTTTCTGCATCAGCAAAGTTTCCTTTTAAAGTATAGCCCCGGTTTTGTTGCACCTTGTGCAGGATTTCTGCGTTCGTCGCTACTACTGAGCTGTATTGTTGCATTTTATGCACAATCTCCCCACGGTCGCTGCTATTGATCTAGCATTGTTGCACTTCATGCACAATCTCCGCGCAAGCCGCTCCAATCATGGCACATGGCCCCACTGTTACTCCGCATTTCCGCCCTCAGCCTGCTTCCAATCTTATCTATGCTCCGGCTCCAGACAGAGCCGGAGCAGATCGTCCACATGGGCCGTTGCCAGACATTCCACCGTATCCGCAGAGCCGTAATAGATCTTGACCTCGCCGTCATCCTCCAGAATCATCCCTCCCGGAAAAATCACATGATTGCGGAAGCCCCCGCCAATCTCATAGTCTGTCTCCGGTGCCAGCAGCGGCTGCCTGCTCATGCCGATCACCTTGCGGGGGTCCTCCAGATCCAGCAGCATAATTCCGGCGGTATAACGCTTCTTCCAGGTGTCCTCCCAACCGTGCTTGCCTCTGGCCGGGTCCACATCCACCGCATGGAAGGTGGTCAGCCAGCCCTTATCCGTCCGGACCGGAGGTGCGGCCGGGCCGACCTTGTCATTGGCAAACGGCACCTGCTCAACGGCGAGCAGTAGGCTGGAGTTGCCCCAATGCTTCAGGTCCGGCGACTCGGAGATCCAGGCATCGAAGCGGTCCCGGCCGCCGCGGCTGTATACCGTGAAGGGACGCTCCAGCCGGACATACTTGCCGCCGATCAACTCGGGAAACAGTACCATATTGCGCAGGTCCGGTGTAGACAGGCTGAGCACCTCGAAGTGTTCCAGATCATCGGTAACGGCAATTCCGCCTCGGATGCCATGGTGCGTATCCACGGCAAAACACATATAACAACGGCCGCCGATCACGGTCAGGCGCGGGTCGTAGGCGCGGATAATTTCCTCGTCATGCATTTTGAACACTGGCTTCGGGCCGGCGGTCCAGCTCAGCCCGTCGTCACTGTAAGCAATGCCGAGATCCGTGGTGTGGTGCGGCTCAAGCGTCTGATCGACCAGTGAGCCGTAATCATTACGGAAGATCATCACATACTTGCCGTTAAATTTCGTTACACCGGCATTGAATACCAGTGCGGTGGGGTAAGGAACCTTCGTTGCATCCAGCACCGGATTGCCCGGATACCGCCGGATGAACGGGGCAGATTGCAGAATTGCCGGAGCGTGTTGAGTCATGGGGTGTACCTCCTTGAATGTTAAATATGGAATATGGGATGCGCAGGGCCGGACCGCTACCCTTTGAGGGAACCGGCCGTCATCTGCATGAAGGATTTGTTGGCAAACAGATAGGCGACGAGAATCGGCAGAATGGACAAGCAGGCGCCCGCCATCATGTAGTGGGTTTGGGAAGCGGCCGAAATCCCGTATTTCAGGTTCGCCAGCCCGACGGTCAGCGTCTGCAGCTCCGGCTTCGTCATCGTGAACACGAGCGGCAGCAGATATTCATTCCACGCGCCGCGGAAGGTGAATAAGGCACCTACGCCAAGTCCGGGTCCGAGCAGCGGCAGAATGATCCGCCAGAAGGTCCGGCCCGGGGAGCAGCCGTCTATTAGCGCCGCCTCGTCCAGCTCGCGGGGAATCCCCTTCATGAAGCTGGACAGAATGAAGAAGATCGAAGCATGGGCGGAGATCAGAATCAATATAACGCCCCACAGGCTGTTGTGCAGATGAAGCTTAACCATCAGATCGAACTGCGGGCGCAGCACGACCGCCCCTACAGCCACGAACATGGTGAACGATTGCAGTCCGATATACAATTTTTTGCCTGCAAAATCCATCCGGTCCACCACATAAGCCGCCATGGATGATACCAGCAGCGTGCCGACCACTGTCGCCAGGGAGACAATCAGGCTGTTCAGGGTATACCTGGAGAAATTGGCCTGCGCCCAGGCTTCGGCATAGTTCGAGAAGTGCCAGCTCTTCGGCAGGAAGGTCGCACCCGCAGTAAGCTCAGCATTGGTCTTGAAGGAGCCAAGGATGGTGATAACGACCGGAATCAGGGTGATAAAAGCAACAGCCAGCAAAAAAATCCACAAGATGATTTTGCCCAGTATGGTTCTTAGTCTCATAATAGCCTCTCTCCTCAATCGGTCTGATTCATGCGTCTGGATGCGTAGAAATAAATGAGTGATATCATCCCTACAATGACCGCAGACACAAAGGCGACCGCACTGCCGTATCCGAACTCCTGGACCTGAACCGCCGCGCTGCCCCCCCCGACAGGGAAAAATAATTTGTACAAATACAGGAACATGACCTCCGTCTTGCCTACAGGACCGCCTTCAGTCAGTACCATGATGCTCTCGTAGCCCTTCAGGGCTGTAATGATCGCCAGCATAATAACCATCTGCATGACAGGCCCGAGCATCGGCAGGGTGACATAGCGGAACTGCTGAATTTTCCCTGCCCCATCCAGGGAAGAGGCCTCATACACATCCTCGGGAATATTCTGCAGACCGGCAAGGAAGAGCAGCATATAATTGCCGACCGCTCCCCAGGCCGCAACCAGGATGACGGTAAGCATGGCATATTTCGGCCCCAGCCAATCCACACCGGAATCGGAGAGGCCCGAGCGGATCAGGAACTGGTTGAGAATTCCGTTATACGAGTTGAAAATCGTGAAGAAGACTACGGCCATTACGGCGGTACTGATGACGGTCGGCATGAAGAAAATCCCCCGCAGCAACTGTCTGCCCCGCAGCCCCCGGTTCAATATGGCTGCCAGCAGCAGGGCCAGCGGAATGGTGATCAGCAGCTTGCCGCCTGCATATACAAACGTATTCACCACCGAATCCCAGAACTGGGTGTCCTTCAGGATGCGGCTGAAATTGGCCAGACCGGTAAACCGGGCCGTTCCGAACCCTTTGTAATCATAGAACATATAGCGGAACGCCCAGACAATCGGGTAAATCCCAAGGACCAACGTGAGCAAGGCACTTGGAAAGATAAAGCTGTATGAAAATAAGGCATGTTTTGTTTTGTTCATCTGGTTTCTTCCGGCTCCTCTCCCTTGCGGCCAGAGCAGAGGGATGAGGAAGCTGCTCCCTCATCCCCCGTTATCCCGGCCTATATCCCTATCCCTAACCTTCTGTCTATTTGGCGAACTTGCCGCCCAGAGCGGCGGGATCGAAGCCGGCATCCGGCTCGGCCTTTACGCCGTCATTCGCAATCACACTGTCCAGTGCAGCATTATAGCGTTTGTTCAGATCTGCGATAACCGCCTTCAGGTCGCCGCCGTTCAGCATATATTTGAAGAAGGCGTCATCCGATTTCATTCCTTCCGGTGCTACAGACGGATAGACCGGCCACACTCCATCGTACTTGTTCGGCAGGAAGCCTTCAATGCCGTTCACATCCGGTGTCTTGGCTGCTGCGCTGATGGACGGAACCATGGAGATGCCGAAGCCTTTTTCCTGATAATCCGTCAGCACCTGATCGCCGTACATGAACTCCATGAACTTCCAGGCTGCTTCTTTATGCTCTGATTTCGAGCTCAGCGCCAGCCATTGGCCCCCGAGGAAGCCGGAAGCCCCCTTCACATTGCCGTCGATGGTAGGAACCGGAGCGGCCGCCCAGTCAATCTTGGCCGGGAACTGATTCTTGTAGACGCCCGGCTCCGAGGAGTAGGACATGTACATTCCGATCTTGCCTTCCGCAAACTGCGCCCGCAGCGGATCAATATCCAGCGATTCTACGCCCGGCAGCATACTGCCGTCGTCCCTGATCTGCTTAAAGGCATTGATGATCGGCTCGAAGCCGCTGAAGTCATAGCGGGCCGTCTTGAAATCATACCCGAAGCCGCCATAGCCGCTCATCTCCGCAACCACCCGTGCCGAACGTGCGAACGCACTGCCGGGGTTCTTGAAGTTAAGGGCGAAGCCGTAAGCGCCGTCCGCTTTGCCGGCTTCTGTCAGTTTCTTGGCTGTATCCACCAGCTCCTGCAGGGTAGCCGGCGGATGCTCAACGCCTGCTTTGGCGAACAGATCTTTGTTGTACACCAGACGCATGGTCGTTCCATAGTTCGGCAGACTGTAACGCTTGCCATCGAATTCGTTCAGATCCGGCATGGCCGGGAATTTCGCCTTCAGCTCATCGCTCAGGAACTCGTCAATCGGAGCGAGAAAGCCTTTTTTGTAGAAGGTCTGGACGGTATTCTCCTTCACCCGGATCACATCCGGTGCATCGGAGGTCTGGAAGGACAGATCGAGCGCGGTATCGAAGTCATCGCCCTTAACGACCAGATCCACTTCAATCCCGTCAGTATTGGTTGAGTTGAACTCGGCTACCTTCTCCTTCACGAAATCCGCATCATGGCGGTCGCCTGTCCAGTAGCTGATTTTAGTTTTTTCCCCTGAATCAGCTTTCGCCCCGTCTCCCGTGCCTTCAACTGCATTGCCGCCGCCACTGTTACCGTTGCCGCAGGCTGCCAAGCCAAGTGCCAGGACCAGGCTAAGAGATGTCATTAGCATACGCTTCATCATTGGTAGTACCCCCTTATGTATCCCTGCTGTATTCGCTTACAACCTGATTATAGTTCGATAGGCGCATCCAGATAAGGCGGGTAAGCCCACATTAAGGGCAGATTTCTGCAGGAGTTGGATACAGATAAGGGAGGTAATCTCCACCCTGCGGAAATCCCTCCCCTGCTGATTCCTATTCTTTTCCAATATAATACAATTTGAACTCGGACGGGGTCATGCCGGTGTATTTCTTGAACACCTCGCTGAAATAGCGCCTGTGCTCATACCCGAGATCCTGGGCGATCTCCTGAACCTGCCGGCCGCTGATCAGCATCGCCTTCGCCTTCTCCATCTTCTCATGCATCACATACTGGTGAAACGAAATCCCCTGCACCTTCTTGAACAGATTGGAGAAATACCCCTGGCTAAGGTTAATCTGCTTCGCCATCTGCTCCAGCGACAGCCCCGTATCCAGATGACTATGGATATATTCGACGGCTTGGCGGATTATCCGCGTGGACTCCAGAGAACGGGCTTGCTCCACCAGCGCACAGGCCTCCCGGCAGAGCCAGGACAGCAGGTCCCGTATATCTTGAAGGGAAGGATGCACCTGGTTCTTCATGGCAGCAATTCTGAGTTCCAGCGGCTCCACCTGCCCATAAGGGAACTGCTCCAGCAGGACCCGGCAGATCCTGGAGCTCAGCTCATAGCCGACACTTTCAACATAACGCGGCTCAGGCAAAAGCCCGCTGTCCAGCAGCTCCGCGAACAGCTGGTCCAGCACCTGCAGGCTTTTGGCGGAATTGCCGGAACGCAGGGCGAACAGCAGCTCCTGCTCGGCGGCGGCGGAATAGCTGTGGAGCGAGAGAGGTTTATTCTCGATATTGCTATAATGATATACTCCGTTGCCCCCGGTATAGAAATGATACCCCAGCGCGCTAAGCGCCTGCCTGTACGCCGTGCCCAGCTCCTGAATCGCCGCCGTGCCCAGGCCCACGCCAATTGAAATGGTATGACGGGAGAAGCGGCTTACATTCGTGCAGCAGGCCTCCGTAATCAGCGCGGCAGTCTCCGGGTCTGAGCCGTTCATGATACAGACGTACCGGTCTGTCGCCTCCCGGATAATAACGCCGCGGGTCAGGGCGGAAATCGTCTCTTCGAGAATATTGTGCAGGCTGAACCTTAGCAGCTCGACCTCCTGCACAGGCTGGCCGCTCAGCTTCTCCGCAAAATGATCGATTTCGGCGACAAACACGAAGAAATCATGCTGGTCCAGCGGGATATCAAGATAGGCCCAGCGGGAACGGGCATCCGCTTCTGTCGTCTGGTGGTGCAGCAGGAAGGTGAGATATTCCTGGCGGAGGATAGGCAGACTTTCCTTGATTTTAGCCTCCATCACAGCAAGTCTGGCGGTCTCCTGACGCTCCTCCCGGCACAGTTCCCTGGCCTTCAGCACTGCATTCACAATCTCCTCCAGGGAAAAGGGCTTCTTCACGAAATCAAGCGCCCCCAGCCGGATGGCTTCCTGGGCATAAGAGAACTCCGAGTAGGCGCTGAGGATAATAATCTTGCAGTCCGGCAGCACCTCCAGAATCGCCCGGGTCATCTGTAGGCCGTCCATTCTTGGCATCCGGATATCCGTCAGCACAATGTCCGGCCGGGTCTCGCGGATGATCTGCAGGCCCGCTTCGCCGTTAAGCGCCGTACCTGTGACCTCAATACCGTGCTCCTGCCACGGCGGCTTGCGTGAGACCATCTCCACCACACTTTTGATATCGTCGATTACACATAATTTGAACCTTTCCGGCTCCAGCTTTTGGTCCATCCTTCAACTCTCCTCCTCTGTGGGAATCCACAGATCCGTCCGTGATCCCTTACATGGTTCGCCGCCAACGTCCATACGGGCTTCGTCTCCGTAATACAAGGCCAGCCGGTGCCTGATGTTGAACAGGGCATAACCTTTCCTCGACTGCGGTGCCCTGACCAGCCCCTGCTTGACCCGTTCAGCATCAAGCCCCCGTCCGTTGTCGGTAATGCAAATATGCAGCAGCCCCTGCTCCCGGCTGACCGTGATGTCTATCCTGCCTCCTATTGTCATGTCGCTGAATCCATGCTGAATGCTGTTCTCCACCACCGGCTGCAGGATAATCTTCGGCAGCAGGCAGGACAGCAGGGCCTCGTCCTCTACCGTCACCGTGTATTCAAACAGTCCTTCATAGCATTTCTGCTGAATGGCGAAATACTGTCTCATGTGGGACAGCTCATCCGCAAGGGTAATCAGATCCTTGCCGCCGCTGAGCCCGATCTGGAACATCTGCGACAACGACAGGATCATCTCATTCACATCGTCATTCTCGCCCATGACCGATTTGCAATAGATGGTATTCAACGTATTGTACAGAAAGTGCGGCTCCATCTGCGCCGTAAGGGCACGGATCTCTGCATGACGCTTGTCCTTCTCCTTCGCCTTCACATCCGAGATCAGCGTCTTAATCTCCGACATCATCCGGTTGAACTGAAAGCCGACCTGGGCAATCTCGTCCTCATAACGGCTCTCATACACCACACTGAGCTGGTTTTCTTCGACTCTGCGCATCAGTCGCCGCAGCTTGAACAGGGGCTTCAGCAGTACAGATGTTAGCTTATTGGAAATCAGCCAGGTCGCCAGCAAAAAGATAACGATTACATAGAGGGTAATGCGCTGCACCCGCTGTAGCTTACCCAGCAACTGGTCCCGCGACTGCATACCTGAGATGATCCAGTCGGGTGATACGGCTGAGCTTGTATAATTCACCAGATATTCCATGCCGCCATAGCTGTAGTAGTGATCCTGCGGATCGGCTGCTTTTCCGGCTTCTGCAAGCACCGGCTTCCAGGGGAACCTGCCCCGGAACGGCCAGCGGGACTCCACCACCGCCTCTCCTTCCCCGTTCACCAGATAATAATTTCTCCCTGCTTGTTCTCCGCCTGTATTCAACAGCTCATCTATCCGGCTCTCCCTGATATTGACCACAATAAATACATTGCTGATCGGCGTGTAAGGGTATTCATAAATTCCCCGGACTACGAAGGAGACCACCCGCTGGCTGCCTGTGAACAACCGGTCATAATGTCCTTTGGCCCAGTAGCCGCCCGGCTGCTCCTTGCTCAGATCATATAATTCCGAGCCGTAGAACGAATTGTCCTGCGCCCGGATCTGCGTAGTGGGATAGAAATCGCCAATCGGGGTAACGATCAGCACATTCTCAATGATCGGCTGATTGAACATTGCCTGCGAGAGGACATACTGCAGATCGGACAGATGTACGTAGTAATTAGAGACCTCATGGCTCAGCACATCCATCATCATCTTGCGGTACGCATCGCTCAGCATCAGGGACTGCACGGACAGCACCACATCATTCAGGCGGGAATCCAGAAGCTGTGCCGTCTTGCTTACGGTCTCCCGGCTGCCAGCGTAAACATTATCCTCGATCTCCTGCGCGGCAATCCAATACGAGAAGGTGCCCATTGAACTGATGGACAGCGTAATCAGCACGATGAACGAGAACAGAATCCTCTGTTTGATGGATATCCGGTAATACCTGCCGGCGATCTGCCGCCGGAGCTGCCGGCCATAGGCTGTGAATGTATTCATAGTTCCCCCTTCTTGAGCATGTATCTCCCTACGATTGTAAGTTCTTGTCACTTGTACCATACGGCTGCTCCGGCCCGGCGTCAAGACAGGGCATGATTATTTAACGGATTCCGTCCCTTATTATCAATAGGCAGGGGGCCCTCTGCATAACATGGTGCGAATTCACTAATCATGGCTCAGGTTGACGGGAAGCTGCGCGATTGAGTAATTATGCTTGTGACGGTCAGTCCATTCCGTTTGATGCCTTTCTGCGGCAAATGTTGAACGATCCAACAATAGCAGAGCTCACTGATTTTGTTGCCTCATACGTAAAAAATAATACAATTAGCCAAACTGACGGTTTCAAGGGCGATTCTATGAAGCATGAAACAGAGATGGGGGAACGTTGAGCGAAGTCCTGCCTCAACTGAATACTGGCAGCAACGCAGTGTTCACTTATTATGGCGGCGGGGAATCTGGTCCGCTTCATGTGGTATTCCATGTATAGGTCTGGGAACAATAAACTGCTTCCATTTGCTGCTTCGACACCTGGATGAACAAGGGCTGGGACCAGTTGTTGGCATTACGATTGCGGATGTAGAGCGCTATTGAGACCAGGAGCATTGACGGACTGATCGAACGACTGGCTGACGACTATGCGGCCCGTCTTCTGGATACCGGACATCGTCAATTTCAGCTAATCGGCTACTGTTTGGGAGTGTTACTGCTAATACATAATGACCGGCGGTTGACGGCGTAAGTTGTCCTGCTGGTGACGGCCAAGCTGTCCGGTCTATGGTGTGAAGAAAGGGAGAATCATGACAATTCTCCCTGGATGACGCGTTTGATCATATGATCGTCAATGATGCGATGTTTGTTCTGCGAGCCGTAGATGAGGCTGTACGTGCAGACCTTGTTGATCAGGCGCGCGGCGCAGCTGGAGAAGCGGAACACATCGTCGATCGCCGCCTCTGTAAACACGTAACCAGATGAATGGACGAATTTCTGTTTTTGGGCAATACAATGCCCGGGATCTCCATTTCCATGAGTCCATGTTTAGACGATCTATGGGTTGGTAGCACTAATTAACTTGCTCGTTTTTGGGGTCGGCCTTCTAGGTAAGCTTCTTTGTTTTTCAGCATGCTATAGGCTATGACCAGTAGGGTTCGTGCCATAGCAATTGGCGTTAGCATGAAAGAAGTACAAGAATGGCTGGGTCACAGTGTCTATTCCACCACAGCCAACATCTATACTCACTTGGAATTCAGTCCCAAGGTCACTTCCGCAAACCGAATGAATGAAGTAATAAAAATAAAAACAGTCCACTAGATTTTTAATCTAATGAACTGCTCTTAGTAAAGTAATACCGGTGAGAGGACTCGAACCTCCACGGGTCTCCCCACTCGATTTTGAGTCGAGCGCGTCTGCCATTCCGCCACACCGGCTTATTCAAATAATACTACACATCCACTGATTACCAAATCGGTATAAGTTAAACACTGGAGGCGCCACCCAGATTCGAACTGGGGATAAAGCTTTTGCAGAGCTGTGCCTTACCACTTGGCTATGGCGCCAAATCTTCATGGAGCGGACGACGGGAATCGAACCCGCGACCCTCGCCTTGGCAAGGCGATGCTCTACCGCTGAGCCACGTCCG
>NZ_JBHIRX010000012.1:0-184474 GCF_042138595.1 Paenibacillus terreus
ATTAGGTGGAGTCCATAAAATGAGTTCACTTAATTTTCGCAGCATGAAATCGGCAAACTTGCAAGGAGGGGATTCGAATTCGAATTCCTCAGAACCCAGCCAGCGGCTACAAAGGTTTAATTGGATTTTTGCTCTGCGATAGTTGAGTTATTTATACCTATTTACAAAAAGGTTTATTTTCCCCGTGACTTTAACATAACCTCTCCTTCCTCCTGAAGCACCGATAACATTCGCCCTTTATATTCATAGGTGTAAGAGATTTAGACGTCTAGACTTCTTTGAAAGGGATGAATGGTGATTTGGTATTTACGTTCACTCGGCAAACGCAAAATCCTTGAGTTCCTGGTATTGATTGTTTTTGTCGTATTTTTTCTCGTTCCTTTATTGAACCTGCTGATTTTGGCCGTCTCCGGAAAATGGCAGTATCCGGCGCTATTGCCGCAGAGCTTTTCCCTGGAATGGTGGAGGTTCGTGTTAAGCCAGGACGATGTGCTCAGCTCGATGTGGCTCTCGTTCCTGATCGCCGTGGTGGTTACGGCAAGCTCGGTTCTTCTGTGTGTACCGGCGGCCTATGCTTTTGCGCGGATAACGTTTCCGCTCAGCCGATGGTTCCTGTTTTCCTTTTTGCTTACACATGCCTTTCCCAAAATGGGGCTGTACGTGTCCATCGCGGTGCTGTTTTACAAGTTCGGGCTGATGAATACGTTCGTGGGCATCGTACTGATCCATATGGTCAACACGCTTATGTACATGACCTGGATTCCTGCGGCTTCCTTTCGCAGTGTGCACCGGGCGCAGGAGGAGTCGGCGCGGGACGCGGGGGCTGGACCGCTGCGCGTGTTCTGGAAGATTACGCTCCCCATGGCGATGCCGGGTATTATGGTGGCTTCCGTGTTCACCTTCCTCGCTTCGCTGGATGAGGCGCAGGGAACGCTGCTGGTCGGCATACCTGATTACAAAACGATGCCAGTCATCATGTATTCCATCATAGCCGATTATCCGAACACCACCGGTGCGGTCTTTTCGGTCATTCTTACCTTGCCGACGGTCATCCTGCTGCTTGCCGCAAGGCGTTTTGTCAGTGCGGATGTGCTGGCAGGCGGTTTCCAGGTCAAATGACTTTTCTCAACAAAAAGGGGCTTGAAGTATGTCGATTCAATTATCCATTCGTGATCTGAGCAAACGATTCAAGACGGGGGACGGGGTAAAGGGCATTTCGCTCGATGTGATAAAAGGGGAGCTGGTGACGCTGCTCGGCCCCTCCGGCTGCGGCAAAACGACAGTGCTTCGCTCCATCGGCGGTTTTCTGGCTCCCGACAGCGGGGATATTCAAATCCGGGGCAGCAGCATTCTGCATCTTCCTCCGGAAAAAAGGCCGACGGCCATGGTCTTCCAAAGCTATAATTTATGGCCGCACATGACCGTGTATGAAAATCTCGCCTTTGGACTCAAGCTGCGCAAGAAGAAAAAGGATGAGATCCGCGGTCTTGTGCAGGAGGCGCTGAAGCTGGTTCAGCTGGAAAGCGCGGAGCGCAAATTGCCGGGACAGCTGTCCGGCGGACAGCAGCAGCGGGTGGCCCTGGCGCGGGCATTGCTGCTGGAACCGGAGGTGCTGCTGCTGGACGAGCCCTTCTCGGCGCTGGATGCCAAGCTGCGCATGGAGATGCGGGAAGAGCTGCGTGAAATTCAAAGGCGGACCGGTATGACGATGATTTTCGTCACGCATGACCAGGAAGAGGCCTTGTCCATCTCCGACCGCATCGTTGTCATGCGGGCAGGCGAAATTGAGCAGCTGTCCACACCGCAGGAGATTTACGATCAGCCGCGGACGCTGTTCGTGGCCGGCTTCATCGGGCGCATCAATCTAATCAAGGGTGTCAGTACGGGACGCAGCTTGGCAGTTGGAGAGGCGCGGTTCGAGCAGGAGCGCGAGGTTGACGGGGCAGTGATTGCGGCCGTGCGCCCGGAGGATATCTATCTGACGGCGGAGCAGGAGCCAAATTCCCTGCCTGGCACGATCCGGCAAGTTATGATTCTTGGACATTATGCGGAGGTGTCCGTGGAAAGCGGGGAACAGGTGCTCAAAATGTTCGTTCCCCGTGAACAGTCAGCCCGGCTCAGCAGCGGGCAGCAGGTGCGTATTGGCTTCAGCAGAGTGGTGTCGTTTCCAGCGCCTGAAGCTTAAAACCCGGGCACGGCGTTTCATTCATCGCTTTGTTCATTAAATACAGACTTCATTTGAGGAGGAGAAAGGATGTCAGTGAAAAAGAGATTCAGCATGATGTTGGCGGGGGTGCTCAGTCTGGGGCTGTTGGCGGGCTGCGGCAGCGGTAGCGAAGGAGCGGGAGCGGATTCCTCCGCGGCGGCAGGCGGCAAAGCGGAGAGTGCAGTAACGGAAATCTCCCTTTACACTTCAGGATCACTTAACGTCAAGGAGCTGTGGGAGACGCTGATTTCGGATTTTGAGGCCAAAAACAAGGATGTCAAGGTTAAGCTCGTTTATCTGCCATCCGGCACCGGGGGAGCTACGACGATGGACCGGCTCATTGCGGCGAAGCAGAGCGGCCAGTCAGAAAGCGAAATCGATTTGTATGAAGGGAGCCTGGATGATATTACACGCGGAAGCAAAGAAGGGCTGTGGGAAACGCTGGATACCACCAAAGTTCCCAATCTCGCGAATGTGGACGAAGCTTACCTGAAGCAGGTCAACGACCAGGCAGTACCTTACCGCGCCTCCTCTGTCGTGCTGGCCTATAACAGCGCGAACGTGCCTGAGCCCCCTAAAACGGCGGACGAGCTGTATGAATGGATTCGTCAGCATCCGGGCAAATTTGCCTACAACGATCCATCCACCGGCGGTGCTGGCAGCTCATTTGTGAACACGGCCATTTATAATTTCCTGCCTCCCGAGGCGATGAACAGCAGTGATCCCGCGAACATGGAAAAATGGGATCAAGGCTTCGCCCTGCTGAAAGAGCTGGGACCATCTATGTATGAAAAAGGTGTGTATCCGAAAAAAAATCAGGGAACGCTTGATCTGCTCGCCAGCGGCGAGGTTGACATGATTCCGGCCTGGTCCGATATGGCCCTGGAGCAGTTGAACAAAGGAACGCTGCCGGACACTGTGAAGCTGGCTCAAATCGAGCCTGCCTTTACGGGCGGACCGTCCTATCTGATGGTGCCTGCTCTCTCGACCAAAAAAGAAGCGGTGCAGAAGCTGCTGGATTACGTGCTTTCGCCTGAGGCCCAGACGACGGTTATCAACAAAATTTACGGTTATCCGGGCATTAAATGGGACCTGATGCCGGCTGAGCTGCAAAAGCAATTTGAAAGTGTGTCCGGAGGCTACCGCAGCTTCAACAGCGGCGATCTGCAGCAGGAAATCTACAAGCGCTGGCAGAGTGAAGTGGCGGGCGGTTAATGATGAGTACATCATTTAAAAGAGGGATGCTGGGGCTGCTCCTGGTCATCCCCTCTTTTCTCATTCTGCTCGTCGTTGTGATCATCCCCATTCTGTATGCGATCAGGGAAAGTCTGATCGACGAGAACGGGACCGGCTTCGGCCTGGCGAATTATATTCGTCTGTTTACGGATGCCGCCATGCGCAAAAATGTGCTGTACACGCTCAATTTGACGATTGTATCCACGATCCTGACCCTGGTTATCAGCTACGCGATGGCGGTATATTTGCGTTTTGGCTCCGGATTTGTGGTGACCTGGATTCGGCGCCTCTATTTTGTGCCGATGTTCATCCCGGGAGTTATTGCAACCTATGCTTTGATCACCACCTACAGTAATCACGGCTGGGCGCCGCGTTTTCTGCTTACGCTGGGAATCGACTCGTTCCCCAAAATTATTTATGACTACAAAGGGCTTCTGCTCGCTAATCTGTGGTTCAACATTCCGTTTGCCACCATGCTGCTCAGCTCGGCGCTTGCCGGCATTCCGAATTCTGTCATTGAAAGCGCAAGAGATGCCGGAGCACGCACGCTGCAGCTGTTTGTCCGTTTTATTCTGCCGCTGTCGTACAAGACGATGTGGGTGGCGGCGACCTTTATCTTTATGGGCGTGATCGGCAGCTTTACAGCCCCCTTCCTGATCGGCGCCAACTCGCCGCAGGTGCTGGGCGTGGCCATGCAGCAGGTGTTCTCCAGCTATCAGGAGACACACATGGCGAGCGCTATGGCTGTGTTTATGTTTATACTGTGTTCTTTTATGGGTTATTTCTACATCCGGACCATGGTGCAGGATGCGGATGCCAACTAAGCTGAATTCCATGGAACATCGCTGAATTCCATGGAACATCAAGGAGGGACTTATGACAATGGCAGGAAGTAAAACGGAAGCAGAGCGGCTGGAAAGCGAAAGCGGGCTGCACAAGGAAGAATTGTCCGATGCATACGTGCTGGCAGAACAGCGTCCGGAGATGGAAATCAGTCAGCAGAACAGCTGCCGTTTTTCCTTTACGATGCCGGAGGACGGATTTGCGGAGCTGGACCTGACGGCCCGATCGGACAGCGATTGGTCGGAGCCGGACCGGGAGTCCGCTATTGTATGTGTATATCTGGGAGAGCAGTATAACCAGGATGTCATCCTCTTTTACGGCAGCAGCTCTTTCACATATGCACGACTGCTTGGACACCTGACGGCAGGGGAATATGAAGTGGAAATTGTGTTCAGAGCTGAAGCGTCGGCACCCAAGGTGGAGAGAGCATGGATTGATGCTGTGCAGGTGCGAATTATCCCGAATTCTTCTCCACAGGCCTTGGTATACCGGCATGCCCCTTTGCTGTACGGTCGCTGTTTGGCCCACCCGTATGAGAACAGGTTCACCGATACGCCGTTAATGATGTTTTATTCCATGGATGAGCGTGAAGATAAAACAGTCATTGAATATCAGATGATGTTCAGCCATGAGGACGAAGGAACGCCGGCTCCTTTCCTGATGAGCAAGTGGGGAAGGACGACGGACATCGAATGGATGTACCGTGTCGAGCTGGACGCAGCCGGAAATGAAGTAACTGCGGTGTTCCAGGGGGAACATCACGTCACCACCTCCTTTGGCGGCGGATATGATCTGGGTGGGCATCCGGTGCTGCAGACGGCGACGACAAACGGGAATTTTACGGACTGTATTACTGCGGATTACCGCTTTATGCTGCCCCCGGCTTTCCAGTGGAAGCCTGAACAGGAGCCGCGCGAGGCCGTCATGATGAAGCATTCGTTTGCTTTTCAGGTCACCAATTGGGAGATGAAGCGCCAGGAGCCGCTGGAACTGCCGCCTGCACCACCTTCCATTGCCTTGACGGACCAGCGTTATTATGTATTCGTTCAGCTGTTCAAGCAGCCGTTTCCGGCCGATGCCGTGGAACTTGAGAATCTGCCCAAGCGAGGTTTCAACAGCCGGGAGGAAGACGGATATGTGGATATCCAGGTGCGGCTTCAAGGTTCAGAGGAATGGTATTCCTCCTGCTATCGTGATTTGCATGCTGGCGGTTTCCGGGCGGCGTATGAAGGGGCGGAGGCTCATTTTTCGACGACGATCAAGCTGCCGTGCCTGGCCGCGCTTGAGGACCTGGCGGAGATAAAAGCCGTCCTGCTCGAAGGAGGAGCGGACCGAATGCGGGTGGGAGAGCTGCGCGTTTTTGTTCTGGATGAGCATTACAGACCGGCAGCCGATGAAATCCGCTCACCGGCGATGCGGCTGCTGACACGCCATCAGCCTGTGTCCGTGTTATGGACGGCAGGGGAAAGCGGGGCTGTATGAAAAAAATATTCGCTGCGGAAGGCCTTGTCTTCCCGGAGTGCACGCACAGCCACATTACGTATGCATTTCACATTCCCGAGCCTGCCTCGGCAGTCTGTATTCGCTTCGCCTACGATCCCAAGCTGCTGGCAGACGAAGACCGGGCCAGGGTGATCATACAGGACAGCATGCGCAAGTACGGATACGCGGAAGAGGATGGCGGCGACGGTTGGAAGAAATACGCGCCTCTCAAGAACCTGCTGACACTGTCGGTGGATGACCCGATCCGCCATCGCGGCGCTGCACACCGGCATGATCCGCAGCAGGAGCACCGGCTGGGCTTGACCGAAGCGTCCCCCGGTTTTCTGGCGGGTATCAACCCGCAGGGCGTATGGCGTGTGACCGTCAGCCTGCACGCTGTCGTTACGGAGACGCTTAAATATCAGCTTGAGATTGAGGCTGAAATGCCGCAGAAGGGAGAGGCGCATGATGAAATGGATTCCATCCGAGCTGCACACCCACACCTTTCATAGCGACGGTTCCCATAGCCTGCTGGAGCTGGCACAAAGCGCCGCCCGCCTCGGACTGGATTGTATTGCCCTTACAGATCATAATACGCAATCCGGATTGACGGGCGCTGAGCAGGTAGAGCGGCAGACCGGCATCCGCATTGTGCCCGGGATGGAGTGGACGACATTTTACGGACATATGCTGACCCTGGGCGTCAAGGAGTTTGTAGACTGGCGGGTACTCGGGCCGGAAGATATTCATAAGGGCATACAGCTTGTGCATGAGCAGGGCGGCATCGCCGGTCTGGCTCATCCGTACCGGATCGGCAGCCCGATCTGCACAGGCTGCTTCTGGGAATATAACATCCTGGATTGGAATGATGTCGATTTCATTGAAGTATGGTCCACCCTTATGCCTTCCGTCAAACGTGACAGCCAAAGAGCTTTTGCACTGTGGACGGACCTGCTGAACCGGGGTTACCGGATCACGGCGACGAGCGGCCGCGATTGGCATGGCAGCAAGCCTGAAGATCCGCTGCCTGCCGTCACTTATATCGGGGTGGAGGAAGCAGACGGCGCTCCTCTACAGGTACAGATCATCGAGGCGTTACGCCGGGGCCGTGCTGCCGTCACCATGGGGCCGCTGCTTACTTTATCCATCAAAACGGCAGGTGATGAGCGTGAATATGCTATGGGCGAGTGTGTGCAATGGGACGACGAGCCTGATCCGATGGTGATGGAATTCACCGTGAATGTGGATATGGACGTCCGGCGGGAGTTTTACGAACTGCAAGGTGATCGTTTACGGCTTGTGCTGAGAAGCGGGTCTGGCGTATGCAGCGAAATACAGATTCCGGCGGAGACGGCTGTTTACAGCTTTACGATTCAGGCCGAGGCTGCATCGCAATGGGTACGTGCCGAACTGTTCGGCTGTCTGGGCAATGCCGTCACCCTTGTTGCTTTTACCAATCCTGTATATATTCAAACGCCGGCGGTTCAGGCAGCAGCTGTACGGAGCGGCGGGCGCTGCGAATTTTGAGGAAAGGAAAGAGGCTTTATCGTGGCATCCAAACAGGAAAAAATCAAGCAGCGGATCGAGGATTACATCCGTGACAGCGGGATTGGACAGGGAGGCAAGCTGCCGCCCGAAACCGCGCTGGCGCAGGCCTTTCAGGTGTCTCGCACCACGGTCCGCGGAGCAATACAGCGGCTGGAAAGCGAGGGGAAACTGCTCGTCAAGCATGGCAGCGGAACGTTCATTACACGTCCGCTGCCTGCTATTCCAAGCTCTCTTGACCGCTTGTACAGCATCGGGGACATGATCAGGTCCGCAGGATTGAAGGAAGACGAGCAGCTTGAATCCATCAAGCGGCTGAACTCCTGTCCGCGTGAAATTGCGGAACGGATGGAAATGGACCGTCATGAACCGGTCGTTGTGCTGGAACGCACGAGAACAGCCAACGGAGAAGCCGTGGCTCATTCGATCAATTACATACCCGAGCAAATTGCCGAGTCGATTATGGTGGACGGCTCTTTTACAGGATCGTTATTTCAAAATTTCGAGTACAAGGCCGGAGTTCGTATTGTAGGAGCTTACTCAGAGATGACCGTACCGGCCCGGACGGACCCGCACGCGCGCCGGCTCATGACTTCGCCGCAGGCATCCGTGCTATTGTTCAAGCAGCTTCATTATGATGAGCTGAACAGGCAGGTGCTCTATTCATATGATTATGTGCGCAGCGATATTTTCCAGTTCTGGATTCGGCGCAACCGCTGACAGAATGGGGAAATCACCGCAAATATGATAATGGCGTTACACTCGGCGCGGCATTAGCCGCGCCACCGATTACAAAAAGTCAAGAGTTGAACGACAGTGGGAAGCGTCTCATAGTGTTCCTGAATTTCAAGCTGGTTTTAAGGTTGACAGAATAAATGTAATAATTTATATTACAAATGGTGATGAAAATGAACAGTGATTTTGTAGTTGCCGTGCACAGCCTTGTATTTCTAGCCTATGCGCCGGACAATCTAAAAACCAGTGACAATATAGCCAAAAGTGTGTCCATCCATCCGGTTCGCGTTCGCAAAGTGCTGTCTTTGCTTAGAAAGCATGGCCTCATTCAATCCAAGCATGGAGCTAAAGGAGGCTTCCTGCTTGCTCAGGACCCGCGGACGATTACCTTGGATAAGCTGTATATTTTAACCTCTGAGGGATCTTTGAAGCCTAAATGGCCCAATTCCAATCAAAAATGTGCCATCGGCGCGAATATCGAGCGAGCCATGGACGGTGTCTTTGAAACGACCGAACAACGGGTTATGGCCAATCTGGAGGGTTATACGATTGCCGACGTGTTGCTCCGGGTAGAAGAGCAGGATTGAGCGTAGCCTGCTTTAGTCTGAGTATAATTGTAGCGAAAAATAATACAATTATACGGAGGAGAATGAAGCGCAGGTATTAAATCTTTTAGTCTTTTTTTGTGCATATTTGTAATAAAAAAAATTACAATTGTATACCCCAAATGCATACAAATATTAAAATAAGGAGATTTTCTATGTCTGAATCACGTTCCGTACATCGCATGTCGTTTTGGTTTGTGGCCTACTGCCTTTTGATTATTATGATGGGGACGAATGTACCGGCTCCTCTTTATAGCCTGTATGGGCAATTGTGGCATTTTTCAACGGGAATGACATCCTTTCTTTTTATCATGTATGTCCTTTTTTTGATACCCGCCAGCTTTGTGTTTGGTCAGCTCTCGGATCGAATTGGACGTAAAAAAGTGCTGCTGGCCGGCGTGATCGTTGCCGGAGCGGGTTCGCTAATGTTTGCGATAGCGCAAAACCTCGGCATGCTGCTTGCGTCGCGAGCGATTCAAGGCATTGGCGTCGGCATCATAAATGGGACGGCTGTTGCGACACTGTCAGAGCTGCGTCCGGAAAACCGCAAAACGGCCTCGCTGGTGGCATCGGTGTCCATAGCGATCGGGACGGCCATCGGCCCGCTATATTCCGGGCTTCTGGGAGAATATTCGCCGTCACCCATCCGGCTTCCTTATTATTTGCACTTACTGCTTTTATTTATTGCCTTCCTGGGGGTGTTAGCCGTACCGGAAACCCTCAAAAGGGGGGGCGCTCCCAAGCGGCTGAAGCTGCCCACTGTGCCGGCCGTGATCCGAAAGCCGTTTTTGATCTCGGTGTTTGCGTCGATTATCGCATGGGCGGTAGCTGTGTTTTTTATGACACTGGTGCCGACGATCATCGCCACCCAAATGGATCTCCATAACTTGGCCTTATCGGGGGCTGTTGTTTGCTTAATGCTTGGATTTTCAACATTATCCCAGATTCTTTTCAAGTCCTTGTCGGCACGGTCAGCAATCTATACCGGTTTTGCTCTGCTTGCACTAGGAATCGTAGGGCTTGTCATTGCAATCCCCATGCAGTCGATCTTCCTCCTTCTTTTAAGCACCGTGTTGGCTGGAAGCGGGCATGGGCCGGCTGCGTCAGGGAGCATGACTTGGATCAATGAAATGTCTCCTTCTGAAAGCCGGGCGGATGTGATATCGATCTATTATGCCATCACCTACCTGGGTGCGGGTGTCCCTGTGCTTGCATTGGGGATAGGTGCCGAGCGAATCGGCTTTTATCAAGCGGTTTCCATCTATTCAGGGCTTATTATCGCTGCAGCTGCGGTGGTTGCGTTCATTGTCCGGACTCATCATGCCAATGCCTCAGAAAATATGAAATGAAAGAATGGAAACTGATCTCGGTTTTGAACCGAAATAAAAAAAGTAGTACCATTTTAATTTTGGTACTACTTTTATGTTTGATCATTGAAGTATAATTTTAACCTCCGTATGTATTTGTAAAATGTTACGATATTAAACCGGTTATATTTTGGCTAGTAATGCGATGGCAGAATTTTTGTAAACACTCTATTAACCCCATCCGTGTTGTAAAAGCTGAATGAGTAAGCTATTTGGCTCTTGGGTAGAGACTAGAACTAAGGTAAAACTAATCGTTAACCAAAGCGTAGTGACTTTTTTCATTCAAGTACACCTCTTCCATAATATTGTGATAAGCCGTTACCGTTTCTGCAGAAGCCAGGGTACGATTGTTCTCGAACAGAACCATACACTTAAAGATATCAGTCTTGTTTTTTATTATAACTGATCTTTCCAAACACTCTATTAAATATTTAAAACCTATTGAATCTTTTTTGTGGGTTAAATAATAATCAGCAATTTCATAGAAAAGATAAAGAGAATATTGATTAACAACATTGTCGCTATAAACACCGAACGTTTGTCGTTTTTCTAAATATGACTTGATCTGCTCTTCAAATTTTAATAATATGTCTTCTGCGTCAAAACTGAACTGGTTTGCTGCTTTCATAATGTTCAGCAATGCAAAAAGCAACTCATCTTGATTTTTTTCTATATACGCTAAGTAATCAGGGAGAATTTCTAACTCGCCGGAAAGCAGCTTGTTTAAATAAGTGTTTGCTTCGGCCCATTCTTTAAACAGACCTTTCCAATGTAATGCCTCTTCGTCGGTTTCTTTGACCCAGCTTAAATCGGCATATTCGTAGGTATACTGTAAGGCTAGTTTATAGTTACCACGCCCCTCACTGACTTCCGCACGAAGCAAGTATGAATAAGCAAGATAGAAAAATAAAGGTCTTCCGGTTTTCTTTGGTGAATCTTTCCTCTTCCGGTCATTGTGGATCTCGGAATAAAGAGCTTTGGCAATAGGTTGCATTTTGTCCACTATCTTTTCCAGCCGATCCCATTCTTTGAGCGCTCGGTATGTATTCGCTAATTCTTTAAGCGCATCAAGCTGATCCATATCATCTAATCTATCAATATAAATTTCAAATTGGATTGCCGCACGCAGATTCTCAGCCTGGTTTTGATTCCGAATCCTTAATAAAAACAAACGATAATGACATAAGGCAAGTCTTTCAGAGTGCTGACGTGTCTCGCTTTCCGCAACACACTCGTATAGAATAGCCGCAGCTTCATCTTTCTTATTGTGAAAAAAGTCTTCTGCTGTCTCGAAAAGCAACGGAGCATACACTAAATTGTCCAATAGCAAACCAACGGCTTGTCTTAAACAATCCAGCTTGTCCAATTCTGCGCAACGATACAGGAAGGGTCTGATTCTGCGCCAATTGGGGGAGGCCTCGTTCAAATACTCCTGTATATACTGCTCATAAAAATAACCTTCCGGCAGCTCCATAACAGAGGTGATTCGATCCAGTTGATTTAAAGCCATCACACGGTTGCCATTCAGGAGGGAGCTCATCGTACCTGCATTTAATCCGGAAATTTTGCCAAAACGTGAAATGTTCAATTCTCTTTGTTTCATGAAACTATCCAATTGATCTCGAATCGTGGTTGTATCGCTCAAAATAACCACCCCTGAAAGTTTCTACTACTATATTACAAATATAGCCATTTATCGAACGCAGGTCAATTGAATCGACATAAAAATATTAAGAAAACCTCGGGGATTCCCGAGGTTTAGTTGTGCCACAATCCCACTTATGTAGGCGGGAATCCCGCTCCGTTAATGCTTTCAGCTTTGTTCGTTATTCATCATCCTCAGCATCGGCTAGAATAGCTCGTACATAATCAACTACCGTCTGATAAAATTCCGATTTCGGATCGATTTCCCCGATAACTTCAGCGTTACGAGCGGAAAGATCCACCGATTTCACATGATCGGTCAGCACCACTCCGCTGAGCTCCGAAAAAGTTATTTGTGCTCCGGTTGTCGAAATTCCGGAAGGTACCGGAACTTCAAACGTATTTCCCTTTTGCTGATTCGTGACGGGTACGATTAAGGCCATTTTACTTAGGGATGGATCAATGAATCCATCGGAAAGGATAATTGCAGGACGCCAACCGGTTTGCTCGTGTCCGGTGCGTGGATATAAATTTAACCAGATGACACTACCACGTTTTACGGTTCCTTTGGTTGACATTAAATGATCTCATCTCCCATTGGTTCTACGAACATTTCCTCATGCGCTTGATCTGGAGTATTCTTTCCACGAAGCGAAAGGAAAAGCTTGCGCAATTCACGATTCGTTTTTGCCTTTTTAGTTGTGGCAGGGCGTAAGAGAATGCCTTGATCCGGAATCAACTCCATTTCGACTTTCGCTCCCAAGCCTAATTGTGCGGTTTCCAAGAGCTCCTGTGGAATGCGTATGCCCATGCTGTTTCCCCATTTGCCAATGGTTGTCGTTGCCACATGAATCATTCCTTTCTTATCTTCATGCTTCAATTGTACCACACCTTTCGCTTGCAGTATATCCATAGTATATCCAAAATACTGAGTTTGGTTACCTATCATTTTGTGTTTTGCCCGCGATACTATTGAATGTTACTGCTGGCTGTTACCACATTGAAATTATTCAAGCAATGCAATTGCAGGTCATTACGCGGTCTTTCCATTAATGGATTCCCAATAATGAAGCGGGTATAATGGGAATGCTCAGTAATATTTTCACTTGATGACAATCAGGATTCGGAAAAAGGGAAGGGGCGGGGCGCAGCAGATGTATACCATTGGAATCGTAGGACCCTCGCTGTCCATTGACCGCACGCTGCATGCTCTAAGTGATCTGGAGCTTGAATTGAGATTTGAGACGTTTCCCTATGAGCATGCCCGGGAGACGGCAGACATCATTCGCCGCAGCCGGGATAACGTGCACGGATGGGTGTTTACCGGTCCGATTCCCTATTTAAGCGCCCAGGCTGTGCTGCTTGAGCATGAGCATGCGACATATTGCCCGCCGACTGGCGGCAGCCTCTATAAAGCTATACTTCAAGCGGTGTATACCCTGGGACGTCCGGTAGAAAGGCTCTCCATCGATATGCCGGATAACGATAGCTGGGGGATGAGAGACAGTTTGAGGGAGCTGGCCTTTTCAGAGGATCAGGTACATAAATATTTATTTTCCGTTGATTATAGCGTGGAAGACATGGTGGAGCATCATGCAAGACTGTGGCAGGAAGGAACAACCGAGGCTGCTTTTACCTGCCTGTACGCTGTTTATGAGGGCCTCGTCAAGCTGAAGGTTCCGGTATTCAAAATTGACGCCACCAAAATAGATTCCATGCAGGCCGTGCGGATGCTGGTGGAAAGAATCCGCAGCTCTGCCTTCAAGGACAGCCAGCTCGGTGTGCTGATGCTGGAGATGGACAGGCTGCATGAGGAGGTTCAGAAGACCACGGAGCGCTACCGGCTGCAGCATCTCGAGCTGAAGATCAAAAGCCTGCTCCTTGAGCATTGCGATCGGATCGACGGCTCCCTGCATCAGGACGGGACGGGGCGTTACCTGATGTTTGGCTCAAGAGGCCAAATGCAGCGCAGCGTGGAGGAGCTTAATGCAACCATCACTCAGCTTGAGCTGGATACAGGGCTGAAAGCCCTGGCCGGAATCGGCTTTGGCGAAACGGCTCTGGTAGCGGAGAATAATGCAAGAAAAGCGATTCTGTACGCGAAAGAGTCGAAATCCGGCGGTGTTGTGCTGTTCGAAGCAGATGGAACCATTATCGAGGCTTCGGCTGAGCAAGAGCCCCTCGCTTACCATTATCTATCCCATGATACGAAATTGCTGAAGAAGCTGAACAGGGCCGGCGTGAGCATACGAACATATCAGAAAATCAAAGCTTATATGCGGCGAATCGGGAGAGAGGAAGTGACTGCCGCAGAGCTGGCATCGGGTTTATCCATGACGACACGTCATGTACAGCGGATTCTGGGAAGCCTGACTGAATGCGGGGCTGCGGAAATCACGGGCAGCGAGCTGCACAGCCGGCGGGGCCGCCCAAGCAACCGGTACCGTTTGCTCTAATACTGGGAACTTGAATCAAGACATCTATGGAAATCACTTCTCTTTGGATGATTATCTCAAGCATTCGTTTTGGGTCCAACATACCTTGGAGATATCTTACTGGAGGAGTGATATCTTATGGCACGTATACTCGATAAAGCAGCCGTTCAGCCCCGCAGCAGATTCAACCTGGCAAATTCATTTATAATCCGGCGTTCCCCGGGAAGATCCCGCCTTGCAACCATCAATATCAGAATACCGGTGAATTCTCAACCCAATCGGGTAGATTTGGTAGCGACTGTTGGTGTCCGGGGTGTCACCGGCATTGCACAAATTCTCTTTAGAGTCTTCCGCGATGGAAGAGAGATTTTCAACACACAGCAAGGCATCGAATCTGCCGGTTCTGAACAAAATTATGCAGTTACGTTCCAGGCGGAAGATAGAAATGTACCTGCGGGTACACATGTCTACACAGTTACCGCTGAAAACCGCACGGCAAATACAAGAGCCGACGTTGTTGGACCCGTATCCTTTAGCGGTTTGGCAGTGAAAACGAGAAACTGATCGCATCGTTTGACCAACTCTATTTTTGAACACCTATATCATTTCTTCTTTGTCAGGAAGAATGGTATAGGTGTTTTTTTATTTTTTTGTGTAATGAACGCTTACATAAGTATTGTGTTTTTGAAAGCGTTAATTATATAATGTCATAAATTACGACATTATCTTTATATGTTCGTTAATTATGAAAAGGAGTTTATTCAAGGGTCCGTCATCGCTGATTCAGGTCCATCAAGACAGGGAGGTAGAAGAGAGGTATGGTCAAAGCAGCTGGAACAGAAGAGAATGCAGGATTGTTTAAATGGGTGGAGAAAGTGGGCAATAAGCTGCCCAATCCGTTTCTGCTGTTCATTTATCTGATCGCCATCTTAATGGTCAGCACGCTGGTTTTATCCTGGTTTAAGGCTTCGGCTTACAATCCCATTACCGGGGAACAGGTTCATGTGAAAAATTTGCTGAGCCGGGAAGGAATTCAGTGGATGCTCCCCAATATCGTCCAGAATTTTGCGAGCTTCAAACCGCTTGCATCCATTCTTGCGCTGGTGATGGGGATCGGGCTTGCCGAGAAGGTACGGCTGCTTGAGGCCGTTATGAGAAAAATGGCGGTTCGTGTCAATGCGCGTTTTGCCAGCTATATCGTTATTTTCATTGCATTCATGAGCCATGTGTCCTCTGATGCGGCGCTCGTTATTATGCCTCCGCTTGGAGCCTTGATGTTCCTGGCTGTAGGAAGACATCCGGTGGCAGGGCTGATCGCGGCGATTGCTGGTGTGGGCGCAGGTTTTACGGCGAACATTCTGATTGTGACGACCGATGTGCTTCTGTCCGGCATCAGTACAGAGGTAGCTGCTTCCATTGATCCGAATACAGGTGTCACGGTACTGGACAACTGGTATTTTATGTCTGCTTCCGTTATTGTACTGACCCTGATTGCCGGCTTTATGACAGACAAGTTTCTGGAGCCGCGGCTCGGGCGTTATGAAGGAGAGCAGCCGTACAAGCTGGAAGCTCCTACGCCGGAGGAGAACAAGGCTTTGCGCGCAGCAGGAATTGCCGCACTTATTTTTATCGTGATTATGGCCCTGCTTGTGGTTCCCGCGAACGGTGTTCTGCGCAACCCGGATACCGGAAGCGTGATGGGCTCGCCGTTCCTGTCCGGCATTGTTCCGATTATTTTGCTGTTTTTCGTTACGGTGGCGATCACCTACGGCATAAAAATGAAGGTGATCCGCACCCAGAATGATATCCCCGGTCTGCTGATGGAACCGATCAAGACGATGGCCGGATTTATCGTCATGGTATTTCCGCTGTCGCAGTTCGTTGCATTTTTCAACTGGAGCAACATGGGGCAGTTTATTGCGCTGACGATTACCGATTTGCTGGAGAAGACCGGCATCAACGGCATTCCGGTCATTATCGGCCTCGTCTTCCTGTCTGCTTTGCTGACCATGTTCATTGCCAGCGGCTCCGCCATCTGGTCCATTCTGGCCCCTGTCTTTATCCCGATGATGATGCTGCTTGGCTTCCATCCTGCATTCACGCAGATGATTTTCCGGGTATCGGATTCGGTCATCATTCCGCTCGCTCCCGTATCACCATTCGTTCCGCTGTTTGTCGGCTTTTTGCAGGAGTACAGGAAGGATGCCAAGCTGGGAACGTATTACTCGCTGATTTTGCCGTATTCGATTGCTTTTTTTGCCGCCTGGACGTTGATGGTCATTATATGGTACCTGTTTAACCTGCCGCTTGGCCCCGGAGCGCATCCGCGATTGTAAGCGGGGTAAAGCGGAATTGTCATTTGTAATCCCGCACTCGTTAGACGCATTCATGTTTGGAGGAGACTACTGATGATAGATGTTATAGAGCTTCGCAGAGAACTGCATCAATATCCCGAGCTGGGATTCACGGAATTCAGAACTGCAGCCAAAGTCGTTCAATTGCTCAGTGGCTGGGGCTACAAAGTCAACTATGCCCAGGATACGATGGATGGCGAATCACGCCGCGGCCTGCCCTCAGAGGAGGTGCTGGAGGAGGCTTACCAGCGTGCGCTGCGGGAAGGAGCAGATCCGGCTGTCGTTGAGCGCATGCGCGGCGGATATACGGCCGTGGTCGCCGAGCTTGACGGCAGCAGCGACGGTCCGACGGTCGCTTTTCGCTTCGATATGGATGCCCTCCCCATTCCGGAGAGCGATAAAGCAGGGCATTTTCCTGCGGATCAGCAATTCCGCTCCAGTCATGAGGGAATCATGCACGCCTGCGCGCATGACGGGCATACCGCCATCGGCCTGGCCCTGGCAGAGCGATTGAGCGACAGGCAGTTTGCCGGCAAGGTGCGCCTGCTGTTCCAGCCGGCCGAGGAAGGGGTCAGAGGGGCCTATGCCATGGTGCAAAAAGGAATGCTGGACGGTGTAGACCGCCTGTTCTGCATGCATCTGGGCACCGGTGTACCGACAGGGCATATGAGGGGGGCAGCAAGGGGATTTCTGGCTACGACCAAGCTCGCTGCGCATTTCAGCGGGGTGTCGGCTCATGCCGGCGCTTCCCCGGAGGAAGGGCGCAACGCGCTGCTGGGAGCGGCGACGGCCCTGCTGAATATTCATGCGCTTCCCCGCTTCAGCACAGCCGATACCCGCATTAATGTCGGCATTCTGGAAGGAGGCAGCGGGGCGAACATTATCCCGGCCCATGCCCGGATGGTCATTGAGACCCGTTCGGCGGATGAAGCTACGAACCGTGAGCTGGAACGGCGGGTACGCCAGATCATTGAGCACAGCGCAGCCATGCATGAATTGGAAGCGAAAATTGAGGTTATCGGAGGCGCCATTCCCATCGCTTGCGATGCGGAGCTGGCGGAATTGGCGGCCGCGGAAGCGGCACAGATCCCGGAATTTGCGCATGCGGAGCCATTTTCCGACGCATCGGCTCTCGGCAGCGAGGATGCCAGCTATATGATCCGGCGTGTGCAGGAGCAGGGGGGCAAAGCAACGTACATGATTATCGGCACCGACCTGCCCGCACCGCATCATCATCCCGAGTTTGATATCCATGAAGCTGTCCTGTCGCCCGCGGTCACTTTGCTGGAACGCCTTGCGAGAAAGCGGGCAGGGGATTGAATATTGGAATTGTTCACCAGCAGAATAATTGCGGAGGCTTCTCCGGAGACAATGAAGGCAGCGGCAGCAAGCTGCCGGAAACAGCAACGAATATGTACGGCTATCTGCTCGTGGGAGGTATCATCCTGTTAGCAGGCCTGTTCTTCTTAAGAAGAAAGAGGGCATAAATCGTAAGGATAGAAATGGCTCCCTCCAGGTGAAATTACTTGGAGGGTAGTTGCTTATTAAGGAAGCAATAGTGAAATCAGAATAGTCCAATGTGCCGATATCCATTCGAATTCAGAATAGATATCCAAGGCTCTGCTGGCTAATTTATTGGATTTTGCTGGTACTCATAACCACAACCATCGTTGTTCGATTGGTTGGATAATTATCCTCTGTTAAAGAACGACTGCTTATCGCACAGAAAAGCCCGCTCATTACGAGCGGACCTGTACGTGGTCATCAAGTTGTTAGTTGCATCATCATGACAAGCCTGAAGCTGCACCCTGAAGCAATTCTTCGCGTTTGCTCGAGACTTCGATCATCAAGTTGGCTCCGAGCTTGAACCCATGTTGAAAAGCAGCTTCAACATGCATGCTATTGACTCTATCACACAGGTCAAAATATTCCTCAAGCTCACGAAATGCTTCGTCGCCCAATCGGTTTCGCCATTGTTCTGTCTGCGCTACCACTTGTTGGCTTAAATGTCGGTATTCTGGATGAGATGGCACGATGGCTTCATCGGGATGAAGCTGCCCTCGGTACAGGGCTTCCAGAATCGTTCTCATATATATCCTCCCATAAATGTCATCGCATCGCTTGAACGAGATTCCTGCACATGGTAGGATATTTATGCAGTCTGCTTATTCAAGCGATTGCTGGATGGGAAGTAGCGGTGTTCTTTACGGGACTGACGCTGCTTCCTTTTATTACTTTTGGAGATCGTCGTAGATCCTTTCAATCCCTTTGCGAATAACATCCGAACGAGTCGTATTCAGCTTTTCGGCACAAGCGTCAAGCTTGTTCAAGATGGCTTGATCGGCACGTACTCGAATCAATTCGCTTTTGGGATTGTCAGATAGAGGACGCCCCATCTTTTTGGACGACATCGCTTCACCCCACTTTTTGTGTCCATATCAAGTATAATGAGTGTGGCAACAAAAAGTCAATCGAATCTTACAGTCGCTCCCTATTTTTTTTCGGCAGATTAAGAGCCTATCCCAAAATAAATGAATGTGAACGAACGGGAAGAGTTTTTCCCAAAACAATCAACGCACAAGCAAAATAAAGCAGGGCCCCATAGTTTCAGGCCGTTTATTGCTTTGTACATATGTTCGAGACGAATGTGGTTCAGCTGCGGCGTGGCTGGCTGTTGCTGTCCAGGTTATTGGCGGTTTGGCCTAGGCAGTTGGCTTGGGGCGTCCGGAGTACCGAGGAAAAAAATGCAAGCCCGGGGATTATTCCTGGGCTTGTATTTTGATCCTATGGTTTAGTTCTCGAAAGCTTTACCGATGGATCAGGAAAAGACGTAACAAGCGCAAAACCCACCGCTAAAGGTTTGCGGCCTTCGGTGGGTTTTGCTGGTAGATGAAGCAAAAGCGCGCCGTGAGGCACACCTCGTTGTCCTGGGGGAGGGTTGCGACCTCCCTTATTTCTATTCTTATGTTACCACAATGAAATTATACAGGCAATACGATTGCGGGTCAGGAAACTATCGTCTGATAAAATTCTGATTTCGGATCGATTTATCCGATAACTTCAGCGTTTCGGGCGGAGAGGTCCACCGATTTCACATGATCGGTCAGCACCAAGAGTTTATCCTTTTAGCCCAAGCTTGACCGTTTCGATAAATTGATGCAATCTGCGCAGCCCCTCGTCAATCTCTTCCATCGTCAAGTTCCCATAGCCGAGAATCAGCCTGCCTGAGTAGGCGCCTTTCATTCTTGCATACTCTTCAAAGGTGCCGATCCGCACACCGTACGATTCCAGCTCGCGCCAATCGGCAGCCCCATACTCCCCGGGAGGAAATGCAAGCTGTACATGCATGCCTGCCTCATCCCCGAGAATCCGGACTTCATCTTTAAACAGATGACGGACCTTTTCTTCCAGAAAAATGCGTTTCTTTCTATAGAGTGCCTTCATTTTGTGGATATGCCTTTCGAAATGGCCGTCATTGATGAAGCGGGCCAGTGCCGACTGGGTTAAACCGGAGGAAGTCAAATTCATATCGTACTTCGTTTGCAGCACCTGATCCATGATGGCTGGCGGCACGATCAGAAAGCCGACCCGCAGCGCCGGCGACAAGGTTTTGCTGAACGTGCCCGCATAAATCACCCGCGAGGGGGCAAGCGTCTGCAAAGGCGGAACAGGGTTCCCCTGATAGCGGAATTCGCTGTCATAATCGTCTTCCACAATATAATGTCCCGCCCTTTCGGCCAGCTTTACAGCTGCCTGCCTGCGTTGCAGGGAAAGAACACTGCCTGTCGGGAATTGGTGGGAAGGTGTAAGCACGATGAAGCCTCCAGGTGCTGCATAGGGGATATGGTTTACCATCATCCCATCGCGATCCACTGGAACGGGATGAATATCATAATTTAACCGACCGAAAATATCGCCGGTAAACCCAATCGTCGGATCTTCAATATACACCGTTTGAAATTGGCCCGAAAAGGAGGAAGCAAGCAGCAGTAAGCTGTTCGAGGTGCCTGAGGTGATGAGGATATCATCCGGGCTGCAGCGGATACCCTTGGCACGGTACACATAACGCACTATAGCTTCCCGCAGCGGTTTGTTGCCGCGGCAATCGCCGTAATCAAAAATGTGGTCCATTTCGTAATTCATGATTTCCCGTACATATTTCCCCCACAGTCTGCGCGGAAAATACCGCAAATCAGGAGCCCCCGGATCAAAATCAATTTCATGGATGACAGGAGCTTGGACGGCTGCTGCTGCCGCTTCTTGCGCAGTCAGGCGGACAGGCACGTTTTGCACATCCTCTGCGATATAAGTGCCGGAGCCGGTTTGCGTGCATAAATATCCCTCTGCGGTCAGCCGCTCGTAAACCTCGATCAAGATGTTTCGCGCTATACCCAGCTCCTGTGCAGCTCTGCGTGTCGGAGGCAGCTGCAGTCCGGGGGCGAGTGAACCGTTTTCAATTTGATTCCGCAAGTAATCGTATAATTGCTTTGTTATGGAACCGGCACCAGGTGCCGGAGCAAATCCGAACAATGGCTATCCCTCCCCATTGGCTCCTAAAAATAAAACGGTGATTGGCTCTTATGATCTTTATTGTCTCTTATTATACTGAACGGGAATGGAAGAACAAAGGAGATGGAGACCATGTTAAAACGCCAATTAGGGAGATCGGAAATAGAGGTCAGTGCATTGGGACTGGGCTGCTGGGCCATAGGAGGTCCTTGGCATGATGCGGAAACGGGGGAGGCCTTCGGTTGGGGACAGGTGAATGACCAGGAATCCATTGCCGCAATCCACTGCGCGATGGATGCCGGCATTACATTTATCGATACAGCGGATAACTATGGGGCAGGCCACAGTGAGAGTGTAATCGGGCAGGCTTTGAAGGGGCGGAGATCCCAGGTGGTGATTGCCACCAAATTCGGCAATGTGACGAATGAGCAGACGAAAGAGGCGACGGGACAGAATGCCAGCCGGTCTTATATCAAGCAGGCATGTGAAGCTTCGCTCAGAAGATTGAATACCGATTATATTGATTTGTATCAATTTCATTTGAACAATTACTCCGAGGAGCTGGCGCCGGAGGTTATGGAAACGCTAGAAGAGCTTGTTGCCGAGGGGAAAATCCGCTATTTCGGCTGGTCTACCGATTACCCTGAGCGAGCCCATGTCTTTGCCAAAAGTCCGTATTGCACCGCTATTCAACACGATATGAATCTGTTCAAGGATAATGCGGATATGATCCGTCTGTGTGAGGAGCAGCAGCTGGCGAGCATCAACAGAGGTCCGCTTGCCATGGGCCTGCTTACGGGAAAATATTCGGATGCCGTGACCGTGACGGATTCGCAGGATATCCGCCGCCGAAGCGATCTGGGCTGGTTGAGGTATTTCAAAAACGGCGTGCCTGCGCCAGACATGATCACACAATTGAACAGCATCCGTGAGATATTGACTTCGGGCGGCCGCTCTTTGACGCAAGGGGCCCTGGCCTGGCTGTGGGGAAGAAGCGAGTCGACCATTCCGATCCCGGGATTCCGCAATGTTACCCAGGTGATGGAAAACGTAAAGGCAGCCGAGTTCGGGCCGCTGAGCAGAGAGCAGATGGAGCAGATCGAACTGCTGCTTGCCCAACAGAGTGACAAATCGGCAGCATCAAGCGGAGAGTAATCCGCCACAGTAAGGAATTCGTAAGGCCGTGATTTGAGCCGTAAATATAGATCGGGACAGTCCCATGCGAATTTTTGCGCAGAGGGATTGTCCCTTTTTATCAGGAGCAGCAGAGGAACTTGACTTAATACGAAAAACCAATAACACTACTCAATGGAAGTAATGCAGCAAGATGGAGGGGGATTTTCAACATGGAAGTGCGGGTGCTCGTTGCCGATGATGAGCTGGAAATTCGTGAATTGCTGACCGCTTATTTGCGGCGTGAAATGTACAGCGTGGATGAAGCCGCGGATGGTGAGGAGGCGGTCCGGTTGTTTGAACGCAACCGTTATCATATGGTCATTCTGGATTTGATGATGCCGCGAATGGACGGAATGGAGGTATGCAGAAGAATCCGCAGTATGTCCAATGTCCCAATTCTGATGCTTACAGCCAAAGACCAGGAGCTGGAGAAAATCGTCGGACTGAACATGGGAGCGGATGATTACATTACAAAGCCGTTCAGCATTCATGAAGTGGTGGCCCGTGTAAAAGCGCTGATGAGAAGGTTCCTGGTGCTTGGAAGCGAAGAGAGCCGTCAGGGCGAGTCCCGTATGAATTACAAAGGATTGAGCATAGATCTGAAAAGTTATACGGTACAGGTCAGTGGAGAGGACGTGTCTCTGACGGCCAAGGAATTTGAGCTGCTCAAATTTCTCGCTTCCCAACCCGGCCAGGTTTTCACGAAGACCCAGCTTTTTCGCAATGTATGGAACGACAGTTTTATAGAGGATGATAATACGGTTATGGTGCATATCCGCAAATTACGCAAAAAAATAGAAGCAGACCCTTCCAACCCGGCATTTATTCAGACGGTTTGGGGGATCGGCTATAAATTTTCAGGTGAAAGGTTATGAGCAAAATCACGCTGCAGTCAGGGCAGCTCATTCTTGTACTTTGTCTTGCTGTAATATACATAGGGAATGCAGGTTCGGAGATATGGGCTTTGCTGCCGCTGGCATTGCTTGGTGTGACCGCTCTGGTTTTGCTCTGCATGGAACTGCAGGAGCGGAGAAGACAGGCTTATTTGGTTGACGGACTGCGGGAGGCACTGAAGCCGAACTACAGGACACGCCTGCTGGCCAAAGGGAACGGGGAATGGCAGGAGATTGTGTTCGCGGTCAATGAACTCATCGACAGGCTGGAAAAAATGAAGCTGAGCGCCCTGCGCTCCGAAGCGGCCAGGAAAAGCTTGCTCTCCAGCATCTCGCACGACATCCGGACACCCCTGACCTCCATTATCGGTTATATCGAAGCGGTCAGGGACGGGGTCGCCGCAACCGATGAGGAAAAGCAAAAATATCTCGGCATCCTGTCCGACAAGTCGAACGCGCTGAAGCTGCTGATCAACGATCTCTTTACGATGGCCAAGCTGGATGCGGAAGAGCTGGTCCTTGAGAAAAAGCACATCGATCTGGCGGAAATGGTCCGCGAGGCGCTGATCGAACAGCTGCCCGCCGCCAAAGAAAACGGTCTGGAAGTGGAAGCCCGTATCCCGGAGGAGCCCTGCCTCATCCGGGCGGATTCGTTCAGTCTGATGCGTATCTTCGGCAATATCATGAAAAATGCGATCCAGTATGGAAAGGAAGGCGGCGTATTGGGTGTAGAGCTGGCTCTTAAGAATACGGCCTGTGAAGTGACCATCTGGGATCGTGGTCAAGGCATGACGAGCGAAGAGCTTGAGCATATCTTCGAGCGAAGCTGGCGTGCGGACCGTGCCAGAAGCATGCACAGCGGGGGGAGCGGTCTGGGGCTCGCGATCGCCAAGGCGCTGACGGAGAAGAACGGCGGAACGATCTCCGTCAGCAGTGCACCAGGGGTACGGACGGCCTTTGTGGTTGTTTTTCCCCGGTCTTGAGCTTGCTATGGTTTAAGAAACAGTTAAGAAATGAATAAGAGGCAATTAAAATCTTGGTCTTATAATGGGAGCCATACCAAGAGAAAGAAGGTGCTCCGTCATGGAAGCAGTCATCAGGACGCAGGGGCTGACCAAGAGGTACGGAAGCCATACGCCGGTGGATCATGTGAATTTAACGGTAAGGCAGGGAGAAATCTACGGTTTTCTGGGACGCAACGGTGCCGGGAAAACGACGACAATTCAAATGCTTACAGGGCTCGTCAAACCGACCAGCGGACAGATCGAAATTTTCGGGGACAGCCTGTTTGCCAACCCCAAGAAAGTTTTACGCAGAATCGGCTCCATGATCGAGGTGCCTGGTTTTTATGAGAATCTGACCGCCGCTGAAAATCTTCAAATCAACGCAAGGATTATGGGCATTCACAAGAAAAACGCCATCGCTGAAGCGCTGGAGATTACGGGCCTGCAGCATGAAACCGGAAAAGTCGTGGGCAACTATTCCCTTGGCATGAAGCAGCGGCTCGGGATTGCCAGAGCGCTGCTGCATTATCCGGAGCTGCTCATTCTGGACGAGCCCACCAACGGGCTGGATCCCATCGGCATCAAGGAAATGAGACGCCTGATTCTTCATCTGGCCCAGGAGCGGGATATTACCATTTTCATCTCCAGCCATATTTTATCCGAAATGGAGCAGCTTGCAGACCGCCTCGGCATTATCCATGGGGGTAAGCTGCTGGAAGAGCTCACGATGGATGAACTGCGCAGCATGAACCGAAAGTATGTGGAATTACAGGTGTCGGACGATAACAGGGCTGTTCTGCTGCTGGAAGAGCACCTGGGCATTACCGATTATGAAGTGCAGGACGGGGGCGTGATCCGCGTATACTCACACCTGGACCGGATCAGTGAAATCAACAGGGAGCTTGTGCGTCAAGGCATTGACGTGATGAAGCTGGCTCTGAGCGAGGACAAGCTGGAGGAATATTTCGCCAAGCTGGTGGGAGGTGGCCCCATTGGTTGATTTGCTGATTGCGGAACTGCTGAAGCTGAAGCGATCCAAAATGCTGCTGCTGAGCGTTATTGGAGCGGGGTTAGCCCCTTTTATGGTCGTGCTTGCATTTTATATCAGCAGATCGTCGGAAGGCTCTTCCGGCGAGCAGGCTGTTTTTGAGACGCTTTTTTACAACACAAGCATGTATACCGCCTTGTTGATCGGTGTCCCGCTGTACAGCATTGTCGCGGCCTATTTGTTTCTGAGGGAGTATACTGAGGATACTTTGAAAAATTTGCTGACCATTCCGGTATCCAGAACAGGCCTGGTGATCAGTAAAATGGTGCTGCTGCTGACATGGATTGTGCTGCTGTCGCTCACCGCCTGGGTGCTCACCATCCTGTTCGGGTTGCTGGGAAGCTTTGACGGACTAAGCGGGGCGCTGATCCTGGACTATTTGATCAAGTTCACTGTTCAGGGCGTTCTGCTGTGGGCGCTGACAACGCCTATTATTCTGGTGACGATCATGATGAAAAACTATGTTCCGTCCATGATTGCGGCCATATCCATCACCATGCTGAATGTGCTGGTCTTTAACTCGGATCACCGGGGACTCGTGCCATGGACGGCCGCCTTTGATGTTGTTCATCATTCCCTGCTGCCGGTATATCCGACGGGGCTTTCTTATCTGCTCATTGCAGGCGTGTCCCTGGGTGGTTTCGCCAGTCTGCTGATTTATTTCGGAAGGGTGGATATTCACTGATGTATGATATTCTGTGCGCCATTTTGCTTGGAACGCCTCTTAATATCAGCCATGCAAATGAATGGATCATGCTATAATAGTTGAAAAACACAAGTGGGTGCGTGCAGTGGCATACAGTGACATCAAACAGAGATGGCGGGCGGAGAAGCTAGATCACCTGGGCTCGTCCATATTTGCGGAGATTGCCGGGTGGAAGGAGGAAGCGCGGCGGGCGGGAAAGGACGTTATTGATCTAAGCATTGGCAGTCCGGACCGCGCACCGTCCCAAGAGGTTCGGGAGGTGCTGAGCCAGGCGGTTCTCGCAGAAGACAGCTACGCTTATCCGGGGACAAGCGGCAGTCTTGCATTCCGCCGGCAGGCAGCCGCCTGGATGGCGCACCGGTTTGGAGTAACACTTGATCCGGGGGCGGAGGTGCTGGCATTGATGGGCTCGCAGGACGGGCTGGCCCATCTTGCCCAGGCGGTCTGTAATCCGGGGGATACGGCCATCGTCCCTGATCCGGGCTACCCGATTTATTTTGGCTCGCTCGCGATCGCGGGCGTAAAGCCGTGGCTGCTGCCCTTGCGGCAGGAGAACAGCTTCATGCCTGATTTGGATGAAATCCCGGATGAGGTATGGGCGGAGGCGGTGTTCATCCTGCTTAATTTCCCGGGCAATCCGATTGCTGTTCAGTCGGACTATGCCTTTTTTGAAAAGCTGGTTGCTTTGGCGAAAAAGTGGGACGTACTCATAGTTCATGATCTGGCGTATTCGGAAATGGGCTTTGATGACTATCGTCCGATCAGCATTTTGCAGATTCCCGGCGCGTTGGATACGGCTGTCGAGTTTCATTCCTTCTCCAAAAGCTTCAACATGGCAGGCTGCCGCATCGGTTTTCTAGCCGGTAACCGCGAGGCTGTTGCCGCATTGCGCGAGCTGAAAGGGAACATTGATTATGGTGTATTCCAGCCGGTGCAGACGGCGGCCATCGCTGCCCTTGAGCAGGCGATGCAGCGTCCTGCGGAAGACAGAGGCGTAGCGCCTTTGTATGAGCGGCGTCGCAACGCGTTGGTTGAGGCCCTCGCAGCCCAGGGCTGGGATATCCCGAAGCCAAAGGCGACCATGTTCCTTTGGGCTCCACTTCCCGGCCGCTTTCGTACGGGACCGGAGCCGTGGGATTCCCGGCGTTTTGCACGGGAGCTGCTGCTGTCGACCGGGGTTGTTGTGGTTCCGGGCAGTGCATTTGGTGCTCAGGGAGAGGGTTTTGTTCGCATTGCTCTCGTACAGGAAGAAGAGATGCTGATGGAAGCAGCACAACGCATCGGCGATTTCCTGAAGGAATAATGGCGATATTCTGCAGGAATACAGATGAGAAAAAGAGCAGGTCCAGGCTGGATCTGCTCTTTTTCATAGGGGCACTCAGGTAGTCAGCCTGGTATTTATATACTTATCTACGATTTTGGATAAGACCTCACGTTTCAGCGGCTTGCTTACATACTCATCCATGCCTGCGTCAAGGCATTTTTCGCGGTCGCCCTTCAGCGCATTGGCCGTTACGGCCACAATCAAAGGGCATTGGTCAGCCGGCAGGACACTTTTTAGCTCCTTCGCCGCTTCATAACCGTTCATGTGCGGCATATGAACATCCATGAAAATGATATCGTATCCTCCGGATGCGGCCTTCTTGACAACTTCCTCGCCATTTTCGGTCACTGTAACCGAATGTCCCATCGTTTCGAGCATTTTTCGCAAAACCAACTGGTTGATATAATTGTCCTCTGCAATCAGCATATTCAGCGAAGTTCCCGCCCTGCGAACATCCGATTCATCCAGTAGAACAGGTTTTCCTTTCTGCTGCAGACTTACCTCAAAAGTAAAAGTGGAACCGTTTTTCCCGTCACTTACAGCTCTTATGCTTCCTCCCATAAGATGGGCGAGCTTTTGGCTGATCGCAAGGCCCAGACCAGTCCCCTCATGATTCCTTTTCATAAAGTGGTCAATCTGGGAAAAAGGTTCGAAAATTTCCTGAAGCCGGTCCGGCGGAATTCCGATTCCTGTATCCTTTACGGTAAATTCCAGGTGAGTCCGTTTTTGATCCTTGCTGATCTTTCTGAGGCCCAGGGAGATTTCACCGCTCGGGGTAAATTTAATGGCATTGCCGACTAAATTGATCAATATCTGTTTGATTCGATCAGCATCGCCATATACGTAATCAGGCACGTCATGGCCGATGGAATAGGTCATGGACAGTCGCTTCTCATCTGCTCTGGGTGACAGGATGTCCAACGTCTCCACTATACACTGGCGTACGTCAAAGATCGTCTCCTGCAGATCGGTTCTGCCGGCTTCGATTTTGGAAAGATCAAGAATGTCATTAATGATGGAAAGCAATGTGTTTCCGCTTCTGCGGATAATCTCCAAATATTCTTTTTGTTCGTCACTCAGCTCGGTCGTTTCCAGCAGAATATCGGTCATGCCAATCACACCGTTCATGGGTGTGCGGATTTCGTGGCTCATCATGGCCAGAAACTCACTTTTGGCTTTATTGGTGCTCTCCGCTATATTTTTCGCCAGCAGAAGCTCCTTTTGCTCCGTAATATCCTTGGCAATCAGGTAAAAGCCGATATTCTTTTGATTGATAAAAATGGGCGCAATACTGGAAAGTACAGGGATTTTGCTGCCATTTTTGGTTATGATGGCGTCTATTTGCTGCTCTACCGTATCATCATGCAAGGCCTGAGCGAGAATTTTCCTGACATTTGCTTCGCCAATCAGCCTGGAAATCTCCATCCCGGCCAGTTCTTTCTCGATAGAATAGCCTGTAAGCTTGGCGGCCATTTTATTGCCGTTGATAATTCTACCCTCCAGATCGAAGGAAATGACCGCATCATGATTATATCTTTTCAGGGAGGTGTAACGCTCTACGGTCTCCTGCAGCTTGATTTCCGAGTTCTTTTGTTCGGTTATATCAATCACTTGAGAAATATAATATAGAGGCGTTCCCAGTTCATCATAGATCAGGCTTAAATTGACCAGGCACCAGATCATATTGCCGCTCTTTTGAATATACCGCTGTTGAAATTCGATTGCATTCTCTTTAAGCAGAGGTTTAACGTCTGCCAGGGATTGAAAGGGTTCTTGCGGATGAGAGAGCTGACCGAACCTGAAGCCGAGAAGTTCTTCCTCTGTGTACTGAAACATCCGGCATACGGCGGGATTCACACTTTCAAATGTCCCCTCCAGCGATATTTGAATAATCCCGAAAGAGGCGAATCTGTGTACATTTTCATAGAAGGAATGTTTTGCGCTTTCAGTGATGTGCATATCGAAATCCCCTCCGATGGTTCAAATTTTATGTAAATATCATACGATGATTTCTTAGAAAATTCCATTTGAAATCGTAGAGTACCATTCGTTCACCTCGTCGGTCATCTCGTCGCCGCCCAGCACGTGCCATCTGGCGACGACACGATCAAAGTAGGGCAGCGGTTCCTGGCCGTATACGATCTTGAGCATCGCGTCGTGGAGCAGCTCGTCAAGGGCGTCGCCGATTTTTTCCATCGTTGGCGTCGGCGGGCCGGTGAAGGCGTCCGTCTTGTAGACGGCGGGATTGCTCTCAACGATTTTCCAGCCCTTCAGCTCCTGCGGCGTACGCAGCAGCTTGTTTTTGATGTCGTATGGTGTCTGGTCGGACGCGCCGCGATTGATGCGGGCAATCGATTCGCTGAGCAGGTTCGGAACTGAGGGGAACGACAGGCTCAGCAGATACTTCTGAGGGTCTGCGAGGCCGCCGGGCACCTGGCTATCCCGGAAGGTTACCTTGCCTCCCGAATAGCCGTAGTCATAGCCCTCGGCGATACCCCAGCGATACGGCGAGCCGGCAGGCGGATCAACGAAATTATCGTAGACAAAGTTCATATATTTGAAAAAAATCTCGGGATTCGCCATGTCCGCATTGATGGCAATCGCGCCGTATTCCGGGGGCGTGCCGCGCGTGCCGGACAGGCCGCCCGGCCCGACGGGAATCGGGTAGGCGTCGAACTTGGCATACGGAACGCTCGCGGTCACATCCCCGAGCGGCCAGCCGGCGGCCCACAGCGGTGCCACGATCATGCCTGCCTTGCCCTGCGTCCATAATTCCGTCGCCTGAACCTCGTCGAGGATTTCGGCATCCTTCGGCACATAACCCCGCTCCATCCAGCGCTTCAGCGTCTTCAGTCCCTGCCGGACGCTTGGCTGGACCGAGCCGTAAGACAGCTTCCCGTCCGCGCCCATGCTCCAAATGTCCGGCATCTGCCCGTAAGCCCCAAACACGAAGCCTGCGTCTGACATCCAGGTGAAAAATGAATTTTTCAGGCTGATGCTGAGCCCGTAGGTGTCATCTGCACCGTTGCCATCCGGATCCCGGTTGACAAACGCATCCATGACGAACTCCATCTCATCGAGAGTGGAGGGCGCCTTCAGGCCGAGCTTGTCGAGCCAATCCTGACGGATGTACAGCACCTCGTTCGAGTTCATCCTGCCGTCGAGGATCGGCACCGCCATCTTTTTGCCGTTAATCGTATACCGGTCCCACGCCTCGGGCGCCTGTGCCATGGCCGCCTTCCACTTGGGCGAAGCATATCGCTCGAACAGCGGCCCGACATCGCGGAAGGCGCCGGAGCGCAGCAGCGGATACAGATTTTGTCCGCCTTTGAACGTGACGATATCGGGAAGCGGCTGTCCGGTTGCAATCGAGGTATTCAGCTTGTTGATGTAGACGTCCTCGTCCCCGGTCGTCGTCCACAGATACTTCACCTTGATGCCGAGCTTGTCCTCGAACAGCCGGTTCAGTACGTTGTTTTGCAGATCCTCGCCGTTTTTGAACTCGATGTCCGGGTACAGATGCCCGACGGTTGTCAGGACAGCGGGAGGCTCATATTTTCCTCCGACGAACGAAGGGGACTGTTCTGCGGACAAGGGTTTCGCTTCCGGCAGGTCGGGGTGTCCTGTCTGATCCTCCCAATAGATGAAGGAAAATGTCATGACAACAACGAAAAAGACGATCGCGAGGCCGAACAGCCCCGTTTGCTTCAACCATCTCCATATCTTCATCATCCCGTTCCCTCCTTTTCGCAGATGGCTTTCCACCGCAGTGTAACCTGGAGCCCGCCCAGCTCTCCGTTTGCCAGCTCCATATGGGCGTCGGGGCCAAGCAGCGCGCTCATCCGTTCGTACACATTGTGAAGCGCCCATGCGGTATTCTCGTCCGCACCGTAGTATATCGCGCTGCGGAGCGCGTCGAGTCGTCCAGGATCGACGCCGCAGCCGTTGTCCGCTACGCTCAGCTCGCAGTATTCTCCGTCAGAATGACCTGTAATCCGAATGTCCCCGACCGTGCGCAGCGGCTCGATGCCGTGCAGGATGGCGTTTTCCGCGAGTGGCTGCAGCAGCAGCCGCGGCACCTGCAGATCGAGAAGCTGTTCCTCGACATCAATGGAGAAGACGAAGCGGTCCATCTGCAGACTCTGGATCGTCAGGTACAACCGGACGAGTTCGAGCTCCTCCCGCACCGTCGTATACGTGTTCTCAAACTTGATGGATTGCCGGAAATAGCGGCTTAAGCTCATGGACATGTCGATGACGGCCTGCTTTTCGTCGAGCTCGGCCATGCTTTTGATGAATGCGAGGGAGTTGTACAGGAAGTGCGGCTGGATCTGGGAATGGAGCTGCCGCAGCTTCGCTTCCTTGGAGCGGATCTGCTCCATGTACACCTTTTCGATTAATTCCTTGATTTCGCGGGACATCTCGTTGAAGCGGTCGAACAGGTAGACGAATTCGTCGTTGCTCTCCTGGCGCAGCGTGATCGCATACTGGCCGGATGTGATCTTCTTGACGCCCCAAATCAGTTTGCGGATCGGGATCTGCACATCCCGGTAGAGCAGCAGGGCGAGCAGGATGCTGAACAGGAGCAGGAAGACGCTGGAGAAATAGTAGAGGCGCTGGTTGGCATAGATCGGACCCAGCACCTCGTTGATCGGGGTATAGTCCGCGACATACCAGCCTTTAAAGTTGCCCAGCGCGGAGAAATTAACTAAGTATTGCTCACCGTCCAGTTTAATGAGCCTGTTGCCGCTCGTTTCCTTCCCGACCTGGAGCCCCCGGGTCAGTTCGCGGATGAACGGGAACTGACTCGTATCGCTGGCCAGCACGTCTCCGGCCGCCGAGAACAAGATTGGGCCGTTGTCGTTCGCCCCCTTGGCGCGGTCCAGATCGTCGAGCACGTTTTTGGTGTCGATCCTGGCCCTGACGACATAAGACACCTCGTCCGGCTCGAAGCGGAACGTATACGGATGCGCCAGATAATACGTTAAATACGCGCCGCCGCCAGTCTGCTCATACTGCCAGAATGGACGGAAGTGCGTCTTCAGGTACAGGTCGCTTAGCGCAGGTGATGAGGAAAGCGAGGAGAAGGCGGGGCTGTCCTCCGCGTAGATTACCGTGAATTCGGCGTTCCAGTTGTTCAGGGCGTGCAGCAGGTTCAGCTTGTCCGACACCCTCAGCTTCAGCTTGTTCAGCTCGAAGTCCCCTTCCAGAAAGGAAGGAGTCGCGAGCAGCCGCACATCCTTGTCGAGCACGAGAAAATCACTGAAGGACGATATTTTGGACAGATTGCTGTCGATATCGCCAGCCAGGAAGGTGAGCTCATTCAGCTTCACGCGCTGAATCTCCTGCTTGATGAGTCTCACGCTGGAGCGGTTCGTCAAGTAGTACAGCAGCAGTGTGGAGACGAGCAGCAGGAAGATGACAAGTACAATTTTTGTGAATATCGTAAGTCTCATGCGAGCATCCCCGTTCGGTCAGGAGTATTGGTGGCGGAAGTCCTGCGGTGTCAGTCCGTAATGCTCCTTGAACAGCTTGATGAAATATTGCGGCTTGTGGTAGCCGATCGCCGATGCGACGTCGCTGACCTTGAGCTCCGGCTGCTCAATAAGCATTTCCCGTGCCCGCTGCATACGCACCTTGTACATATATTCGCTGATATTCTCGCTTGTCTTGCTCTTGAACAGGGCGGACAGGTACGCCGGATGCAGTCCGACATGATCAGCCGCCGTCTGCAGCGTGGCGTCCGCGGGCCGATCGGCGATGAACTGCTGGACCTTGCGGATGAGTGACACCTGTGCGTTGTTCCATTCGTTCTTGGTCATCTCGCGCAGCTGCTTGAGCGTATGCGCGATCCAGTCCTGCAGCTGGCGCATATGGCGGAAGCGGCTCGCGTCGCCGGCCTTGTCCGATTCCGGCGGGATGATATCATGCAGGCTGAGCCCGTTTTTGTGTGCAAAAAAGCTGAAGGAGCCCATCGCATGATAATAAAGTTCGAGCAGCGTCTCCCGCGACTCCATCCGCTTCTCCGTCACCTCCTGGAAGACGGCGTCCCACTTGGCGGAGATTGCATTCCACTGACTGATTTCGAACAGCTGGATTAACGCGGGTGATTCGTACAGGCTGTGGATGCGGTAGGGCATCTCCGGGGCGGCGGCGTCCTGCAGGCGGATGAACAGGTCTGTCTCGCCGCCGAGATGGCGGGCGAATGCGGACAGCGATTCCTGATACGTACCACGCAGGCTGTGCGCCATCACCTGCCAATGGCTCACGGTGATCGAGATGCTGCTTCTGAGAAAATGCCTGACACGATGCTGCAGCCTGGACGCCAGATGCTCCAGCGACTGCTGCCGGGCATGCTCCGTGTGTGTCTCCTTCGCCAGCCATGACTCCTCCCGGGCCTTGAGGATGAATACTTCATGTTCAAACGGATCGCGGCCATGCCAAACATAAAACAAATCCGCGAACGTCTCCTCCGCGATGTTCACGACGGCAGAGGCCAGCAGCGACTGGTCCTGCCAGTTCAGTTCCCCCGCAGACGATTCGATGCGAAGGAGGCACATGGCCGTCTCGTCTTTTGGGCGGAACGGTATCTGATAATAGGCCAGCTTCTCCTCAAGCAGCCCGGGAGCCAGCTTCCGTCCTTGCAGCAGATCCATGAGCAGCTTCTCCCGGAATAACGGCATATGCTCGCGCAGCATGCTCATCGCCTTCTCCTGCTTGCCCCGCTCGTCCCATTCGAGGCGGAGGGCTTCCGTCAGCCGGCGCAGCATGCCGGCCAGTTCCCCATGGTCCACCGGCTTGAGCAGGTAGCCGTCCACCTGCTGCTTGATCGCCTCCTGCGCGTAGTCCCATTCGCCATAGCCGGACAGAAGAATGCTTTTGAAGTGTTTATCGTATTTTTTGACATGCCGGATCAGATCGAGGCCGGAGAGGCCGGGCATGCGAATATCGGTGATGATAATATCGACAGGATAGCTCTTGCAAAGTTCGAGCGCCTCCTCGCCGGAAAAAGCCTTGTGAACCTTGCCGATGCCGAGTGCTTCCCACGGCATATTGCGTTCAAGGCTGTCCACAAGGTGAGTGTGATCGTCGACGATTAGCAGATCATACATGCTTGACTCCTCCCGATAGTATAAACATCCTGGCATATGCTTCCTGAAATCGCAAGAAAAATTTCCGCTAAATAGGGTCTGTCTTCTGTGAATATACGTCGATAGACGTTTTTCTAATTATCCGACAATCCAGGCCCTTGTCAATCGGCGATCGTGCCTGCCCGCAGGGCGGACTTGAATTCGTTCACGTCGACGACCGCGTGCTATCGAATTTTGCGGTACCAGGGCAGACGCGAGAGGGGAGCCTCGACTTCCAGCTCGGTCGGGCCTTCGACGATACTGCCGTCATCGCCCTGCCAACGTCCCTCGGGGAAGACGACGCGTCTCGATGTTTGTCCCTTGACGACGACCGGAGCGACGAGCAGGTTCGGACCGAGCAGAAATTGGTCCTGTACGAGCTCATAGCCGCGGCCGGGATATTCGAACTCCAGGCTGCGCAGCATCGGCAGGCCATCAGCAGCGGCCTGCCGGGCGAGCGCAAGCAGCTCGGGGCCAAGCTTGGATCTGAGCCGCACGGCGTCCAGGCACCAGGTCAGCTCGTCGCCGCGCAGCACACGCCAGGGGGCCATGGAAAACTGCATGACCGGAAACAGCGCGGCGCACTGGGCGTATCTCACGAACAGCTCGCTGTCGAAGCGGAAGTCGGGGGAGTTGATATCACCGTCCATGCCGCCGCCGATCATGTCCGGGCAGTTGAATGCGTAGCCAAGCAGCCCCTGTGCAATCGCGTTCGGAATCAGGCCGCCCAGCCCCTCTGCGTCCCATGTATGCGTCTTGTCCCGCTGCCGCTGGATAAGCCCATGCCCGCCGAGCTTCCAGCACATGCGCAGCTCGATGAGCGGGTAGCCGATGCCAATGGCGGCATAGGCTTCACAGTCCTCAAGCAGGCGCAGCGGGTGCGACCAGGCGACAGGCTGCGTCGTGTCCGGTGCTCCCGGCAGAATAGGCTCGCCGGCGTCGAGCTTGAAGCCATCAACGTCGTAGTCCGCGATCAGCCGGTCCATCTGCCGTCTGAACCAGGCTGCGCCTTCCTCCTTCGTATAGTCTACAACCGCACTGTAGCCGTTCCACCAATGCCGGAGCACAGGTGCGCCGTCTGCTCCCTTCATGAGCAGGTCGCCGCCGCGCAATTCCTTGAACATCGTGCAGTCCGCGCTCACATAAGGACACATCCAGAGCATTACCTTGAAGCCCATGCCGTGCAGCGTGTCGATCATCGCCCGCGGATCGGGGAAGCGGTGCTTGTCGAAGTCCCACATGCCGTAGTCCTTCATCCAGTTGTCGTCGATGATGAGGATGCCGGGCGGCAGCCCGTTTGCGAGGATCGCCTCGGCGTAGCGAATGATCTTGTCCTGCGTGGGTTCATAGAACATCTCGACCCAGGTGCAGTACTGCGGAGCTGTAAACGCAAGCTCGTCGGGGAGCAGCCCGGACGGCGGGAAGTGTGTGCGGGCGGCATGGCGGTAGGCGCCCTGCAGTGAGTTATGCCCTTCCTCGACGATGACTTCACCGGCGCTGTCAAAGACAGACAGCCCGTCCTCGTCTACGCGGAAGGCGAATGGCTCCTCGCTCCAAATGTACCGGCCTTTGCTGGAGAGCAGCAAAGGCGAGGCCTGGTTGTCGTCCGTCACGCGCAAATCCCTCGTATGTGCCGTCCGGCCGAACGGCATGGCGCTGCCTTCGTTGATTGCGCCGCCCCACCAGTATTCGCCGGGCAGCCGTGCGATTGAGATATTGGTCATGGCAAAATTCTCCCTTCGATTGCGGGCAAAACCTTGTGGAATTTGTGCCCCAAATCGTCTGATTTTGATTCTGTTTTTTAATTATGCAGACAACGTCCGCGGCTGGGAAGTGGATCTTAAGAATGAGGCTTGAATCTTAAAATCGGGGCATTCAAACCCGGATTTTCCATGATTTATAATGAAGGCGTCAAGAGCTCACGACGATTGAACAGCGGAAGAATCGCGCAATTTTTCCGTGCTCCAGCCGCCCGTTTATGCTGGCGGAAGGTTAAGGCACAGCCTTCATTTTTCAAGATTAGCGGAGGGGGCATATCAAGATGAACATGAGAAAAAAATGGACGTCAGCGGTCGTGGGTGCGCTGCTCGTCTCATCGCTGGCGCTGGCCGGCTGCGGCAATTCGAGCGACGCAGGCAAGTCTGCAGACAGCTCGTCTGCCGGCGGCAACCAGAAGAGTGTGACAATCAACTACACGATCTGGGATAAAAATCAACAGCCGGCGATGGAGGCGATCGCCAAGGCGTTTACCGAGCAGCACCCGAATATCGAGGTTAAGGTCGATGCCATTCCGTGGGGCGAATATTGGACGAAGATGTCTGCCGCCGCGCCGGCGGGCACGCTGCCCGATGTATTCTGGATGCACGCCGGCCAGTTCAGCAAGTACGCGGCCGGGCAGTTCCTGGAGCCGATTACGGACAAGGTGCAGGCCGGCGAGATCGATCTGAACAACTACACATCCAACCTCGGCTCGATCTATACGCTGGACGGGCAAAACTACGGCATTCCGAAGGACTTTGACACGATCGGACTCGCCTACAACAAGGAGCTGTTCGATCAGGCGGGCATTCCGTATCCGGACGATACGTGGGACTACGCCAAGCTGGCAGAGGTCGCCAAGCAGCTCAGCCAGCCGGACAAGGGCATTTACGGCTTTGGAGCCAAAATGGACACCCAGGCCGGCTACTGGAACGATATGCTGGCGAATGGCGGCCACATTTTAAACGGCGACATGACCAAGTCCGGTTACGATGAGCCCGCCTCAATCGAGGCGCTTAAGGCCCGCTACCAGATGATTCTCGATAAGGCTTCGCCGACGCATCAGCAGATGACGGACACAGATTCGGTCGAGATGTTCAAGTCGGGCAAGCTCGCGATGATCTTTGACGGCTCGTGGGACGTCGGCAACCTGGACAGCAGCGACATCATCAAGGGCAAGTATGATTGGGCGCCGCTGCCGACAGGCAAGGCGGGGCGCGGCAATATTATCAACGGCCTCGGCAACGTCATGTCCGCGAAGGGCACGCACAAAGAGGAGTCCTGGCGGTTCCTGAAGTTTCTCGGCTCGAAGGAGGCGGCGGAGATCATGGCCCAGATGGGCGCAGCGATCCCCGCGTTCAAGGACACGCAGGACGCCTGGGTAAAATCCAAACCGGACCTGAACCTGCAGGTGTTCATCGACCAGGCAGCGGACGCGACGCCATACCCGAGCGGTTCACAGTCATATCCGGTCTGGTTTGCAAAGGAGTCCGAGATCATGTCTCAAGCATGGGGCGGTGCGATCCCGGTCGAGGAAGGCGCCAGGAAAGTGGCGGATATGATGAACCAGGCAATCGCGAACGGGAAGTAAGAGCCCTTGCTGGTCATAATCGTTGAAGGCGTTCCGGCATCCGGGACGCCTTCGGTAAATATGAGGTGAAGGAAATGAATTCAAAAAGCAGGTATGCATGGGCCTATTTGATGATCGCCCCTACCTTGATCGGAACGTTGGTGTTCTGGACCTGGCCGGCAGTCTACTCAATCTACCTGGGCTTCCTGAAGTCTGAAAACTTCGGTCTGGTCAGTCATTGGGTCGGCTGGGCCAACTACGAGAGGTTGTTTCAGGACGAGGAGTTCTGGCAAAATCTTCGCAATACCATGCTTTATGTCGTGCTGTTCGTGCCTGCGACCATTGTGCTTTCCACGTTTTTCGCCGTGCTGCTGAACGCCAAGATCAAGGGCCAGTCCGTCTATCGGGTCATTTATTTTCTGCCGCAGGTCACGATGCCGGCCGCAGCAGCCATGGTGTGGGTCATTATATTCGCGCAGGATTACGGGCTGCTGAATTCAGCGCTCGGCACCCATATCGCGTGGATCTCGGACAAACGGTTTGCCATGTATGCCCTTGTCATGGTCGGCGTATGGGGCTCGATTGGCTTAAATATGCTGCTGATCCTTGCCGGGCTGCAAGGGATACCACGCCCACTGTACGAGGCGGCCGAGATCGACGGCGCCGTCGGCTTCCGCAAGTTCCGCTCCATCACGCTGCCGCTGTTGACACCGACGCTGTTTTTTACGTCTATCGTGCTTGTGATCGGCGCAACGCAAATTTTTGACAGCATCTATCTGATCATCGGCAAGACGAACGTTGCGCTGCCCGCCGTACGCTCTCTCGTATACGCTTATTACCAGAATTCGTTCATCTACTACGATCAGAACTATGGGGCGGCCATCGTCAACATCCTGCTGCTGATCAATCTGATTTTGACGGGCATCCAGTTCCTGCTGCAAAAAAAATGGGTGATTTACGACTAAGCCAATGCTTCCGCGGCAAGTTTTGTTCGAAGCTGATTCAGGAAGTAACCCTCACAAAACTTGGTAACGCTTCCGAAGCAAGTTTTGTTCGAAGCCGATTCAGGAAGTAACGCTCACAAAACTTGGTAACGCTTCCGAAGCAAGTTTTGTTCGAAGCTGATTCAGGAAGTAACCCTCACAAAACTTTTAGGAGGTCCGAAAATGAGCAGCGCTGCTTTTACCAAACATAGAAGCAACCTAATCATACATCTGATTCTGATCGCGGGGTCCGTTGTTATGGTGCTTCCGTTCCTTTGGATGATCCTTACGTCGCTCAAGACGACGACGGAGGCGACCCAGATTCCGATCACCATACTTCCTGCCGAGCCGAGCCTGCGAGGTTATGCGGACGCGCTCAGACAGTCGCCCCTTCTGCATTATTATGGGAACACAATGATATCAGCGTTCATGAAGACATTATTCCCTGTCATCTTCAGCTCCATGGCGGCCTTTGCATTCGCGCGCATCCGCTTTCCGGGCAGAGGGCTGTGTTTTTTCCTGATCATCTCGGTCATGATGGTCCCGAACCCCGTGTTCTATACGCCGCAATATTTGATGATGAGCAAGCTCGGACTGGTGAACACGGTGACCGCGCTCTGGATCGCCTCGCTTGTCAGCCCATTCGCCACCTTTTTACTGCGGCAATTTTTCCTGGGCATCTCCAAGGAGCTGGAGGAAGCCGCAGTGCTGGACGGGTGCAATCCGTTCCAGATCTTCCGTTACATCATGCTGCCACTCGTCAAGTCCGCGCTTGTTGCGGTCGTCATCATCCAGCTGCTCTGGTCGTGGAACGAGCTGCAGTGGCCGCTCATCATCAACAGCTCGCCGGAGAAGCTGACGCTGTCGGCAGGTCTCGCGACGCTTGTCTCCATGTTCGGCACTGATTATCCGGTATTGATGGCCGGCGCGTTCATGGCCGTGATTCCGATGCTCGTTCTGTTTTTCATTTTCCAGCGGCGGTTCATTGAGGGTGTCGCCTTCAGCGCCAGCAAGGGCTGATCCGGCGGCGCACGACCCTGTGGGCAAACGAGGACTTATAGCCGGGAGATCTGTCGTCAAACGGAGTGTACGGCATGCACAGCCTGAAGACCAGGGATACCACTCTGCTGGCCGACGGACAGAATGCGGTGATATCTGGGGCAGCCATGGGCCGTGCCGGAAAGGAGGTGAGGAGCAAGGGCGGCGAGCAGGCTCGCCGTTAGCTTCAATAGTTAATCCCACGTGAACAGGAGTGAACGATGTAATGTCGAAGGCAAGATTCGCAAGGCCAGGATTGATAATAGTCATCTTTGTTCTGCTCGCTTCGATGCTGTTCATGAACTTCAGGGTCCCGCATGCCGCCGCCTCCGGCGAGTGGCAGGATCAGACGTACGACCCGAACAAGCCGGGGCTGGAGCTGAACCCGCTGAAGGGCTTTTTGCCCTTCTCCAGACTGCCCTCGGACAGCACTGATCCGAATAACAGCTTTCCGCACAGTATGGAATGGTTTTATGTCTCGCTCCGCGATGTGATGACCGACTGGAACACATACAACTGGGCACCGCTGGACGCTTATCTGGACGATATCGCGAGCCGGGGCAACCAGGCGGCCTTCCGCGTCTACGTCGACTATCCGGGACGTATGACCGGCATCCCGCAATTTCTGATCGACGGCGGGCTCCTGACCCGTGATTACGATCAGAACGGCAACCACGATACGGCAACGCACAGTCTGGCCCCTGACTGGAACGATGCAAATCTCAATCTGGCGCTGCGCCAGTTTGTCGCCGCCCTCGGTGACCGCTACGACGGCGATCCCCGGATCGGCTTCGTGACGGCAGGTCTTTACGGCTTCTGGGGAGAGTGGCATACATGGCCCTATAATACCGACCAGACGAACTGGGAGATGAACCAGAGCAACCGGGATGGCCTGCTGTCCGCGTTCAAGGACGCGTTCCACACGACCCATGTGCTGGCCCGTTACCCTTATTCCGCAAGCACTGCCTCTTTAAAAAGCGCCTTCGGCTACCACGATGATTCCTTCTCGTACGAGACGCTGCTCCAGCATGATTGGGACTTCTGGAATCTGATCACGCAGAACGGTCTGCAGAACATCTGGCAGACGCATCCGATCGGCGGCGAGCTCTATCCGCCACTCCAGCAGGATTCGAGCTTCTGGCAGCACTGGCCGAACCAGAATGGCCAAGACTTCCAGACCTCTGTCGAGACGACACATGCTTCCTGGCTCATGTACGATCGGGTGTACAAATCTTCTCTTCCGGACAAGACAGCCTCGGATAATGCGCTGCGGGCGCATAAAATGCTCGGCTACACGCTGTTCAACTCCTCCGTGCAGCTGGCCGACTCTCCGGCGTCCTCACTGCAGGTCAACGTCAAGCTCCAGAACAAGGGCGTGGCCCCGTTCTACTACAATTGGCCGGTCGAGTTTGGGGTGCTGGACGCCTCCGACACTTGGGTCAAGTCACTCGGGACAGCTGACTGGAATCTGAAAAGCGTCCTGCCCGGCGATACGGACTATGCCTTTTCGTTCAGCGCGGATCACAACCTGATGCCCGGTGACTACAAGCTCGTCATGCGGGTTGTCAACCCGCTCACCGGCGGCAAGACGTTTCGCTTCGCGAACACGCGGCAGGATGCGGACCGCGATGGCTGGCTGACGCTGTCGGGCTTCCGTGTGTCCGCGAGTGCGACTACTTCTACGGTACTGGCAGACCCGCCCGTGACAGGCATGCCGCCGTCTTCAGGCAATACCGCCTATGAGGCGGAAGCGACGGGCAACACGCTCGGGGGCTCTGCGGTCATCGCGAGCTGCGAGACTTGCTCCGGCGGGAGCAAGGTAGGCTACCTGGGCAACGGCAGCGGTACGCTGCGGTTTAACGCAATTAAGGTGCCGTCCGCAGGCGACTATACGCTGACGATCCATTATTTGAACGGGGAAGCGAGCCGCCAGGCCGTGCTAAGCGTGAACGGCGGCGCGGGCGTGCCGCTCAGCTTCCCGAGCTCCGGCGGCTGGACGACAGTCGCCACGCAGGAGACGACTGTACATCTGCAGGCCGGGTCCAATACGCTGCTGTTTTCCCAGCCGGCGGGTTATGCGCCGGATATCGACCGCATCGTCGTAAGCGCAGGCCCCACCGGCACGAAGAAGTGAAACAATACGTATACAACAGATAAGGCAGACGGTCCTGGGTGACCGTCTGCCTTTTTAAAACTTGCCATCACTTACCTGAAGAAACGGACCAAAGTGCACAGTATTGGACGGTGCATGATCCATGTGAAGCTTTACGAAGGAGAGTGGCGAAAGGGTGAAGCAGGTTCTTCCTGCTTTCTGGTCTATGGCTTGATGCCAAGCGATTCATATACCCGCGTGAGCGGGATGTAGTGCCGATAACGGTCTACTACGGTAAGGTCTCCTTCTATGTAGTTCTCCGATATTAGTTTGGCAGCATTTGTGGTATAGATGTCATAGGCGTCGTAGACCACGGATTGGGCCGGATCATCCGCCATTGGCATTTTAACCCGAATGCTTAACGAAAAATCCTTCGTTTTAAAGCTATAGGTTTTGCCCTGCTTAATCTCTACGGGTGTTTTTGAAGCGTCTGTGCCGTCAATCAGTAGAGCCTCAATCGTTTTGCCGGGAATCTGCGGGATGTTCAGCTTCAGGACTCCGTCCTTGTAGTTGACTCCGTTGAAGATGGCGGGGGCGATTTCCTTTTGCACTCCATAGGGCTGCCAGGTGTTTCCGTCCGTCTCCAGCTCGGGGATTCTCCATGATGTCTTGATGGCGAGGACCGTATTGGATTTACTCCATGACAAGGATGCGCCCAGCTCTTCGAGTACGGCTCGCAGCGGGACCATGGTCGCCGGCCGCCCATCCTGGCCGTTTCTGACGACAGCAGGTGTACTCAGCGGTTTGGCTGTACCTTTTACCGTCATGGCCTTTTCGTTGATCTTTAGCCGGATTTCAGAGGCAGTGTCCTCGTTTTGAATAATGACCGTTTTCGTGCTGGCCTCCCATTTGACCTGTGAATTGAGATGTTTGCTGAAAAATTGGGAGGGTACATAAATAGCACCCAATGAGTCATCCATAAAAGGAGCGGTGCCGTCAGCCTCAATCTCAACGCCATTTACAGTGAATGGATAGCTCTTGCCCGCCCATGCATGGCCTGTCAGCCCGCATGCCAGCAGGACAGTTAAAAGCAGGAACGCAGACAGAAATCTTTTGCTCACCTTATGTTCTCTTCCTTTCCAATGAACAAATTAACTATTTTTGTGACCAATGTACCTTTCATTTTACTTTGTCCGGGATCATAAATAAAAGAATAAATTTCCAAAGTTGCAGAAAAACCTTTCTGAATGCAAATTCCAGAGCTTATGTCCTAAGACCCTCTTTATTTTCCTGCTATAAAAGCCGTAATATACATGGAAGGCACATTCTGCAGAGGAGGACATACATCATGAAAAAAGCCTGGATTATTCTATTATCCTGTATGCTCATGCTGGGGCTGACTGCTGGAACAGTAGCCGCCAAGCCTGATCAGGCCAAAGGCCAAGGAAGCCAGAAGGCCGGGAAAGCATCCGAAAACAAAAGTACAAGCCCGGGGAACGGGGACGCAAACGGGAAGAACAAGCCAACAGAAAAGACGGAAAAAACGGACAAACAGCCGGAGGCAGCTCCCGCTGGGGTAACAGAGGTTACATACGGCGAAGTAGGGAGTAGCAATGTCGGCAAAGGACATCGTGGCTATAAAGGTCTGCTGAATGCAATTCAAAATAAAGAGGGCAAGCACGCTGGGGCGGTACTGGCCAATCTGCTGCTTACCTCTTATTCCGACAAACTGACGCCCGAACAAATTGCCGAGGTGGAGCAGATTGAGGAATCTGCCAAGGCGCTTGAAGCGGCTGCTGATTTGCTTGCCGAAAACGGGAGTGTGACGGATGCGGTCTATGTCCAGCAGGAAGCGGTACTGGCGGATGTATCCAATCTTAAAGGCTATCAAAAGCTGGGCGAGCTTTCCCGTAAAGCCGGGAGCAAGGCTGGCATGAAGCTGTTCGTTAATGGCAGAGAGGCTGCTGCCGAACCGATTAACCGCGGGGGGACGACGCTTGTTCCGTTCCGCGCGGCGTCCGAGGCACTAAATGCGGATGTTGCTTGGAACCCGCAGGACAAGTCGGTTACCGTAACGCGTGGTGAATCCACGGTAAAGCTGTATCTGGACAGCAGGACAGCGTATGTTAATGGACAGCCTTTCACACTGGACCAACCCGCCGAGTCTGTGGAAGGTCTGACTCTGGTACCGGTCAGAGTTATCAGCGAAGCTCTTGGCGCAACCGTACAGTGGGAGCCGACAAGCCAGTCCGTGGTTGTGTATGAGGAAGCTGATTCGGGACAATAAGCGGAAGTTGTAGGAATCAACTGAAATGGAGAGCTTAAGCCGTCTGGCCTAAAGCTCTCCATTATTCGTTATTTCGATGCTGCTTCCCTGTTTTTGACCAGCTCGGGAAGCGTTAATGTGTTGTTGGCATTCATAAATGTTTTAATGTCACTGTTTGAGTTTTGCTCCGTAAGCAGCTTTCCGAACGTCATGATGTATACCCATTTGGGCTGCTTTGCAAGCACCTCGGCACTTGGCATTTGCCCGTTCTCCCCGATGGCGACCGGTTTTCCGCCGGACAATGCCAGCAGGCCCTGGTAGTAGGAGTCTTGGAAATCATTATCGTAAATATCTGCGGCGAGAATATCCACTTTGGCAAGACCCGGAAATACCGTGGCATACGGGGCCGAATATGGATTCGGCGCGTTCGGATTCCACACCCATATCAGATTGTTTAAATGATGGACATTGACGAATCGGTCATACATGATATCCCACAGCTGATTGAAATTATTCTTCTTCCCCCACCAGAACCAGTCTCCATTCATTTCATGATAGGGTCGCCACAGGACAGGAACATTGGCGTCACGGAGCTTTTTCAAATAGACGGCCACGTCATCCAGGTCGGCGATTAAATGATTATATTCCTGCGTCCCGGGAGTGACATATTTGTCAAACTGCTCCTGGGTGACCTTGGTCTGCACATTCTTCCACGTTCGTGCCGTGCCGGGCAAAGGCTGGTGGAACGTCATGGCGACAATGCCGCCCTTACGGTCCCATTGGATAGCGGAGGAGATGACATTATTCCGCTGTCTGGCCATTTCCTCCGCACTCTGGTTGGAGATCGCTCCCAGCTCATAGCCATGCAGTCCGGCATAGCTGCCGCTGATGGTTCTCAGTTTATTGTTCAGCTCATCCGGGCTTTCCAGATAGTCATGCTGGCCGGTAATCAGCTGTTTGCCTGAAATGCTTGAAAGATAGGAAAGCAGGCTGCGTGCCTCCTGCGAGGCGTTGGCGTTTACGGGCAGGGCTGCTGCGTCCGCAGGTAATGAATGCTGTGATTCTGCAAATAAAAAAACAGATAGAAGGCATATTACTGCAGCTTTCAAAACCAGCCTGCTCTTTCGTCGCTTTTTCACATCCATCATCCTTTCTTCACATAAGAAGTAGGGGGCTTCCTCAAACAGGGAGCTTTATTATGCTATTTGTACACCACCAAGCGGCATGTAAAACAAAAAATGCCAAATGAAAAAAATAGACGTCGAGCCTTATGAGGAGGATTCCGAACAAATGAGACTCATCTAATTTTTAAAAGCTTGATGTCGAAATATGTATGTTGCAGGATCAGTACTATATTATAACCTATGTAAGTAGCTTGCAACTTTTACAGAAAACAATGATTCTAATGAACTACCTACGTTTTAATGATATGTACAAAAAAACCGCCTACCGATGGTGGGCGGTTAGTCACAGATTAGCGGTTTTGCATCCATTCCGGCTTGGAGAAGCCCTGGAAGTCGCTGTCTATCGCTTTTTCAAATTCAGGTGATTCCACTGCGGCCTTCAGCGCTTTGGCGAAATCCGCATTTTCATTGGCAGTGGAGACGACGACCTGGTTGCGGTAATTTTCAGGCACATTCTCCAGCTGGAGTGCGCTGTTCAAGTCCATGCTTGCAGACAAAGCGTAGTTGCCGGGGACGACCGCGACGTCAACGCTGTCCAGCGTTCTTGGCAGCTGTGCGGCTTCGACCGGTTTAAATTTCAGGTTTTTCGGATTGGATGTGATATCCTTTTCCGAAACGGTTGCCGGATCCAGATTGCCTACATCGATCAGTCCTGCAGCTTTGAGCAGCAGAAGGGCGCGCCCGAGGTTTGTAGGATCGCTGGCAACGGTCACGGTGCTGCCGTCGGGAATTTCGTCAATAGATTTGAATTTGTTGGAATAAATACCGACCGGAGCGGTCGGCACGCTGATCAGCGCGCTCAGCTCAAGCTTGTTATCCTTTTTGAACTGCTCCAGGTACAGAATGTGCTGGAACAGGTTGGCGTCGATGGAGCCGTTCGCCAGACTTTTGTTTGGCTGCACATAGTCGTTGAATTCCACGACTTCAACGTTATAGCCCTCTTTTTCCATAATAGGCTTGATGGCTTTGGTAACCATATCGCTGTAAGGGCCGACCGTTGCGCCGATTTTAATATCTTTTTTGGCCGGTTCGCTGCCGGAGGCGCTGTTACCGCTATCCGCCTGCTGCCCGCCGCACGCTGCAAGCATGCTCAACAAAGCTGTAATTACAATCAGTGTAAGCCATTTTTTCATGTTCTATCTCTCCTGTTCATCAATTTTACGATATTATGAGATTGTGTTTATTTTTTACTTACCTTCGCCGTAGCCCAGTCCCCGATCCATTGAATGATCTGGACGAGAACGATCAGCACGATAACGGTCGTGAACATCACAAAGTTGTCGTATCGGTAGTAGCCGTACTGAATAGCCAGATTCCCGATTCCGCCGCCGCCGACAATGCCCGCCATTGCCGAGAAGCCGAGCAGGCTGATGGCCGTAATCGTCAGTCCTGCCGTAATGCCCGGCTTCGCTTCCGGCAGCAGCACCCCGCGGATGATCAGCCATGGGGAAGCACCGGCGGCCATGGCCGATTCGATCACCCCTTTGTCGATTTCGCGCATGGAGGTCTCCACCAGCCGCGCGAAGAACGGGATGGCGGCCACGGCAAGCGGCACGATGGCGGAAGTAGGTCCGATCGTGCTGCCTACGATCTCCTGGGTCATCGGCAGCAGCAGAACAAGCAGGATGACAAATGGAATGGAACGGATCAGGTTGGAAATAAAACCGAGCAGCATATACAGAACCGGATTATTCCAGAACAGCCTGCGTCCGCTGACAAAGAGCAGCACACCCAGCGGGATGCCGATTAGGACGGCAATCAGCAAAGAGGCGCCAACCATGTATAAAGTTTCATAGAAAGCCTTCCACATTTCCGGGAGCAGTTCAGCCCATCGTTCAGAGAACATTACGCAGCACCTCCACTCCGGCAGTTCTATCAGTCAGCATCTCGATGGCTTTCCGGATTTCCGTATCCGGTCCGGTCAGCTCCATGATGAAGAAGCCCATGGGCTTGTCCTGAATATATTCGATTTTGCCGTGCAGAATATTGCCCGTAACACCGCAGGATTTCAGTACCTCGGACACTATGGCTTCCTCTGCTTTGGACTCCCGGAACAGGATGTTGACAATAACGCCCCTGCTCCGCTCCAGCAGCCGTTCAGGAAGCTTGTACTGCAGCACCTTGTCGATAAAATCGCGGGTTAAAGGCTGCTGCGGAGCGGCAAATATGGAGTAGGTGTCACCTTCCTCAATAATTTTGCCATTCTCCATGACGGCCACCCGGTTGCAAATCTCCTTCACGACTTCCATCTCATGTGTAATCAGGACAATGGTGAGGCTCAGCTTTTGGTTAATTTCCTTCAGCAGCTTCAGAATGGATTCGGTCGTCTTCGGATCCAGGGCTGAAGTTGCCTCATCGCAGAGCAGCACATCCGGATTATTGGACAAGGCCCGGGCGATGCCGACCCGCTGCTTCTGCCCGCCGCTGAGCTGGGAAGGGTAGTGATCCGCCTTGTCCGCCAGACCAACCAGTTCAAGAAGCTCCTTAACACGCCCTGGTATCGCCGGTTCTTTCACGCCCGCAGCCTTCAGGTTGAAGGCAACATTCTCAGCGGCTGTTTTGCTGGACAGCAGATTGAAATGCTGAAAGATCATGCCGATCTTCTGCCTGGCGATCCGCAGATTTTTTTTCGGCAGCTTCGTCAGGTCCGTTCCGTTGACAATCACCTGGCCGGAGGTCGGACGCTCAAGCAGATTGATGCATCTTAGCAGCGAGCTTTTGCCAGCGCCGCTATATCCGACAATGCCGTAAATATCGCCTTTGCGGATATGTAAATTGACATGATCGACCGCATGGACGGTCTTGCTGCGAGTTACATATTGTTTATTCAAATCTATTAATTTGATCATGGCATTCCCCCCTTGAAGACCAACTATTATGATAGGGATGTATGCGTTTACGTGTCAATCGCTTTCAATCGTAAGCTGCATTATTATTCAAGGCAGTGGACATATCATTCATAAAAAGCGAACTATTGTTCCCGTTCGTACTTTTGTTATATAATGTAGAACGGTTTGAAATTATAAACGGTTCTGCCCGTTGTGGGAAAGGATGCTGTACAACATGATGGGAAGAGCCCATTTAATCATCGGTACCGGAGTTTCGCTGTCCGTGCTTGCGTTGAACGGATATGAAATTACATTTCCGGCAGCGGCCGTTGCTGCAGTCAGCGCATTGCTTCCGGATATCGATGAACCTAATTCGCTGCTGGTGACCAGAACGCTTTCCGGCCGGATGCTCCGGGTCATACAGCTGCTGATGGTCGCGGCCGCGGGCTGGGTGTTCTTTGCGGAGGCTGCGCCTGCTCCATGGAATCTCATTCTGGCCATACTCATTGTGGCCGCTTCGTTTATGCCTTCACGTTTGATGCGCAAGGTGATTATCTTCGTGATCGGAGCTGGCATTGCGTGGTATGGCACGACTTATGCGCCCTGGAACTATATTGCCGGCTGTCTGCTGATGATCTGTACGATCGTGCCGCATCGGGGACTGACGCACACGGTCTATGCAATTGCGGCATGGACAGGGCTCTTGTATGGCACTACGCAGCAGTATGGGGCCAGCATTTGGCTGGCGGGAGGAATTGCGTATACCTTGCATTTGCTTCTGGATTCGCTGACGAACAACGGGATACGTCCGCTGCCGCCCCTGCCCTGGAAGCTGCGCTTCAAACTGATGAGCACGGGGACAAGGAAAGGGGCAAGGGTGGAGATGGTAGGCATCGTTCTGACGCTCTTGCTGGCCATCTACGCTTTTGTTCAATCGGCAATCTGACTGTATTCCTCAAAATCGCTGATGCCCTAATGTATGAAAGAAAGAGCGAGTATCTGGTGGACATCCGCCGCTGATACTCGCTCTTTTAAAATCCGAACCGTTCGTTCAGGAATTTTCGATTATTGTATTCAAGGTTGTGCGGTCAAGATTTTTAACCAATGTTATGATCAATTCCTTGGCCGCATCGTAATCATCTGTATGAATAATGGAAGAGGACGTGTGGATATAGCGTCCGCAAATACCGATGACGGTGGAAGGCACCCCTTTCCCGCTGACATGCACCTGACCGGCATCCGTTCCTCCCGGAGAAATGAAATACTGGTACTTGATGTTGTGGGTATCCGCCGTATCCTTCACATATTCCAGCAGACCGCGGTGGGTGATCATTGTCGGATCGAACACGCGCAGCAGGGCGCCCTGACCGAGATGGCCATACGCATTTTTGTCGCCGGTCATATCATTGGCTGCACTGCAGTCAAGGGCGAAGAAAATATCGGGCTGGATCAGATTGGCTGCTGTGCGCGCCCCGCGCAGTCCCACTTCCTCCTGCACGGTTGCACCTGTATAGAGGATGTTCGGCAGCTTCTCTTTATGTACGGCTTCGAGCAGCTCTATGGAAAGACCAACGCCATAGCGGTTGTCCCAGGCTTTGGCCATGATTTTCTTCGGATTCGCCAGCGGTGTGAACTCACAGACAGGCACGATCTGCATGCCTGGCACAATGCCGAGCTTTTCCACATCAGCCCGGCTGTCAGCGCCAATATCCAGGTACATCGCTTTCATGTCTACCGGCTTGCTGCGTGCTGTGTCGTCCAGCAGATGAGTCGGCGTTGAGCCGACGACCCCAATGACAGGCCCGCCCGGTGCAATCACCTGCAGCCGCTGCGACAGCACGGCCTGGCTCCACCAGCCCCCCACAGGCTGAAACCGGATCATGCCATTGTCGGTTATGCCATTCACGATAAATCCGACTTCGTCAAAATGCCCTGCAACCATGACCTTTGGACCTTGCTCATTCCCGCGGACAACCCCGAACAAGCTTCCAAGATGATCCTGTACAAATTCATCCGTATATGCTGACATCCGCTCCTTAACCCAGGCGCGGAGCGCCCGTTCATGGCCGGGCGCAGCCGGGAATTCGGTCAATGTTTTGAATAACTCCAACGTTTGCTGTTCCATGCTGTTTTTTCACTCCTAATTAACCAGTGGTCGTATTGTTTTTATTAGTATGCCTTTATTGTGCTGGAAAGTCCAACGTCTATTCCTTTTGCTGCCAGAAGGCAAACGCCGACGCCAGCGGTGTGCTTATCATTTTCCATTCATAAGGCTGGACAGGATCGCAAATAATGAATATGCATTACCGCTTAAGCGGAATCCTTGCAGGGGGTGTAGATGATGGCAGCCAATTCCGGATCGGCCGGCGCTGGTGCAAAGACGGGCGGCCTGCGGCAAAAGACTACCCCGTCCTTGAACATACAGGAACAGGAGTACCAAAAAATTGCCAAAAAGCATGAGCCTGCCCGCAAAATCGTCGGCAATTGTATTCGCGCCTTTGTTGTAGGGGGGCTGATTTGTGTTTTGGGACAGCTGATCCTGAAAGGTTTTATGAACGGGTTTCATATGACCGCCAAAGAGGCGGGAAATCCGACCGTAGCCGTGCTCATACTCATTTCTGTTATTTTAACCAGTATGGGCGTCTATGATAAGTTTGCGCAATGGGCAGGTGCGGGAACCGCGGTTCCGGTAACAGGCTTTGCAAACTCCATGTGCTCGGCGGCTTTGGAGCACCGGTCCGAGGGGCTTGTGCTCGGCGTCGGCGCAAAAATGTTCAAGCTGGCCGGATCCGTTATCGTATTCGGGGTCGTGGCCGCTTTTATTGTAGGCATTATTTACGCGATTCTTGGTGTAGGAGGGAAACACCTATGAAGCGCTTGGGAGGACAATCGTGGAAGTTTGATTCCAGGCCGCGCATCAAAGGCAGCGCAACGGTCGTTGGCCCCAAGGAGGGGGAAGGACCTTTGGGCTCAGACTTCAGCTACGTATACGATAACCTTGAAATTGACGAAGACACGTGGGAAAAGGGAGAGCGCCGTCTGCTTGAACGCGCCTCTTCTCTGGCTCTTGTGAATTCCAATTTAACCAAGGAGGACGTTCAGTTTTTCATTGCCGGCGACCTTATGAACCAGATCATCAGCGCTTCGTTTGCCGCCCGCAAGCTTGCCATTCCCTACATGGGCGTGTTCGGCGCCTGCTCCACTTCCATGGAGAGTCTTGCTCTGGCTTCCATGATTGTGGATGCAGGGGGTGCAGACTATGCTCTTGCCGGAACGGTAAGCCATAACTGCACGGTGGAGAAGCAATTTCGGTACCCGACAGAATATGGAGGACAAAAGCCGCCCACGGCTCAATATACGGTAACAGGCTCGGGATGTGCCATCGTGGGTCACGCCGACCAAGGCGTAATCGTAGAAAGCGCAACGATTGGCAGGGTTGTGGACATGGGGCTGAAGGATCCCTTCAATATGGGCGGTGCGATGGCGCCTGCTGCAGCGGATACGATCCTGTCGCATTTCAAGGACACGGGCCGGGGCCCCGAGTATTATGATTTGATCGTCACGGGTGACCTTGCTTCCGTCGGGCTGCCGATCCTGAAAGAACTGCTTAAGAAGCAGGGCGTTGACCCTGAGAAAACGGAAATGAACGACTGTGGATTGATGATCTATGACAGGGAGAAGCAGGCGGAAATATTTGCGGGCGGCAGCGGCTGCGGATGCTCCGCGGTCGTCACTTACGGACATTTGCTGAAAAAGCTCGAAAAGCGGGAGCTTAACCGCATACTTGTCGTAGCAACGGGTGCGCTTTTGTCCCCTCTGTCCTATCAGCAGGGAAACAGCATCCCATGTATCGCGCATGCGGTTTCGCTTGAAACAGGAGGTTGAAATCAATGGAATACTTATGGGCTTTTCTGGTAGGTGGAGCGATCTGTTTGATTGGTCAAATTATGATGGACGGCTTCAAAATGACTCCTGCTCATACGATGGCCACTCTTGTCGTGGTCGGGGCCATTGCCGATGCCGTAGGCATCTATGATCCTTTGATTAAATTTGCCGGCGCAGGCGCGACCGTTCCCATCACCAGCTTTGGCAATCAGCTCGTTCACGGCGCGCTGACGGAGCTGGAGCAGGAGGGATGGATCGGTGTGATTACAGGCATTTTCAGTCTGACAAGTGCAGGTATTTCGTCAGCCATCATTTTTTCATTTCTGGCGGCGCTGGTCGTACGCCCCAAAGGCTGATCAATAATTTGCCACCCAAGCACTCCATTTATGCAAATGGGGTGTTTTGGTGCGCTTCAGCGCGGGTATTGGAGAAAGATGACGAAGCTGCCAGTGAAGCAAAGTGTACTCTGCGACCTCCATCATGTACAATAATAGGAAACATGTTTGCTATTCTTTGTAGGAGGTTTGCAATTTTATGCCGGTTCGCCAAGAATCCTTTCATATTATTTCCTCGATTCGAGCCAACCTTGAATCCTGCATTCTGGGAAAATCCTTTGAAATACAATTATTAATGACCGCATTGCTCGCCGGGGGGCATGTCCTGATCGAGGATGTGCCGGGCACAGGCAAGACGCAAATGATTAAAGCCCTGGCCAAATCCATGCGCGGAGATTACCGCCGCATTCAGTGCAATCCCGACATCCTGCCGAGCGATATTACCGGCGTTTCCATTTTTCATCCGCGTGACGAGCGCTTTTATTTCAGACCAGGCCCGGTCATGACCAATATTTTGCTTGCGGACGAAATTAACCGTGCCACGACCAAGACGCAGTCTGCACTGCTTGAAGTCATGGAGGAGCGAAATGTGACGGTAGACGGGGAAACGCACGAGCTGCCCGTTCCGTTCATGCTGTGCGCTACGCAGAACCCGATTGATTTTGAAGGCACATATATGCTGCCCGAAGCCCAGCTCGACCGCTTTATGCTGAAAATCAGTCTTGGTTATCCCGATGCGGAGACGGAGAAAAATCTGCTGCTCAGACACCAGGAGGGCCAGCCTGTAGACCGTCTGCAGCCAGTTGCCCATATGGAGCAAATCGCAGCCATTCAGAAAGAGATCCGCGGTGTACATATCAGCGATGTCGTAACCACCTATCTGCTTGATATTGTCCGTGCGACTCGTGAAAATTCCACCGTACTGCTTGGCGCCAGCCCCCGCGCTGCGCTTTCGTTTGTGATGGCTGTCAAGGCCTTTGCTTTTCTCCATGAGCGTGATTATGTGCTTCCGGATGATGTGAAGAGACTGGCTCCTTATGTGCTTGCTCACCGCCTGCTGCTCCGTCCCGAAGCACGGATGGAAAATTCCAATGCTGCGGGGGTTGTACAGGCCATACTGCGCCAGGTCAACGTTCCCGTTCAGCTGGAGCGTGGATAAGCGATGAGCTCCAACCGAATGATGCGAAAAAGGAGCGGAAGATCCGGCAGGATTTGGCTGTTTGCCGGGGTTTGGCTGTCGTGTCTGCTGTATGTGCTGTTTCAGGGTGGCAAAACCTCTTTTATGCTGCTCTCCATGGTAACGCTGCTGGGCATCTACCTGTGGATCGGGAGCATGAGCGGTGTGAGCCGTGCCAAAGGGGTGAGATATTTATCCAGCGGGGCGGAATACAGTGAAACACTGCATGCGGGAGACCAGATTCATGTCAGATTGCATCTGTCCATTCCGGGATTTTTGCCGCTGCCTTATATCATTGTCAGAGAGGTGCTCAAGCGCCATACGGGGGAATCCTGGTCTTTTGAAGAGAGTATTATTCCAAGCATCAAAGGAAACGGGCAGCTCTCCTTTCAGACAACACCGCTGGAAAGGGGACGCTATTATTTTGCGGATACGGAGATTATCACCGAGGACATTTTCGGATTAATGGAAAACAAGGGGCTGGTGAAAGCTCCGGGAGAATTCCGCGTTCTGCCCCGCGTGGTATTTATCCCTTATTGGGAGCTGAATAACCGCAAAACAAGGCTGGCCGGTCCCGACTCCGTCCTGACACGGACGCGGCGGGAGACGACCCAGATTAACGGCGTGCGCGATTATGTATACGGCGACAGGTTATCCCGCATTCACTGGAATGCCACCGCCAAAACCGGGAGCTGGAAGTCCAAGGAATTCGAGCATGAGACGGTTCCAAAGACGATGCTCGTACTGGATCATCTGTCTGCCCATTACAAGTCCGGCGACCAATTCGAGCTGGCCATTTCCACTACGGCATCCCTTCTGGAGTTCGGCGGAAGAGAACGCATGGGAGTTGGTCTGTGTACGGCCGGACGGAGAGGGATGGTGATTCAGCCAAGCGAAAATGCGATGGAGCGGCAAAAGATGCTGCATCATCTTGTCGATCTTGACCTTGATCCGTCCGGAGATATGATGGGTAGCCTGGAGGTTGCCATCCGTCAGTTCCCGCAGGGCTCCTTTTTTGTGCTGGTAAGCCCGCTGGCCGATGAAAGGGCTTTGGAAATCTTCCGCTGGGCTGATGCAAAGGGCATGATTCCATGCCATGTTCATATCGGCGGATCCGGACGAAAGGGTGAACAGGATCAATGGGTGGAAACTGTGCGCAAGAGAGGGATTTATGCGTACAGTGTATCTTCGCTGCAGGAGCTTCCGGCCGTGATGGGGGGAGGTATGTAAATGAAAAAATGGCTGAATTCCCTGATATCGTCCTGGTATCATGCCTTAACCTTATTATGGATTATTTTAATTGCCGTGCAATGGCTGTCATTTACTTCAACCATCTGGTTTGTGGAGACGAATGCGCTCGTGCTGGCCACGCTGGTTGCGCTGGCCGTGATTGAAATTGTGCTCCCGAACAGGCCGGGCTGGAAGCTTGTCGCCAAGGCGGCAGCAGTGTTTATTATCCTGTATAGAACACTTAGCTCCTATTCCATTATTTCGAGTTCGGGTTCACCTGGCAGCCGGATCGGGGAGTTTATCGACAATCTCACTCCGTACCTCTGGTTTTCGCTGATCGCCTGGCTGATTCTGGAGCTGATTCCGCTTGTGGTGACCAACAAGCAGCGAATCCTCGTTTTTCTCGGTATCAATATTATTGCCTTTGGCATTCTGGATTCCTTCACTCCATCCATTTTGTGGCAGGAAGTGGCGTGGATCGTATTTGCCGGAATGGGCTGGCTTGTCTCCAAGCATTTTCAGAGCTTCAGCCTGCGTTATCCGCAGGGCTGGAAGCATCTGCGGCGCTCACCCTTCAAGATTGCGGCGAACATTGCCATCATCTTTTCACTCGTCATCGTTGCGGGTGTTAATATGCCTGAGGTTCCTCCAACCGTGACGGACCCCTATACGGCGTGGCGAAATTATAATGGTGTCGCAGCGGTTACAATGACCGGCGGAAACGGGGCGCTGAATCAGCAGATGAATACGGAATCCGGCTACAGCCGGCAGGATAACCGGCTAGGCGGAGGTTTTAATTTCGATTATTCGCCCGTTATGAACGTGATTACAAGCCAGCGCAGCTACTGGCGCGGGGAGACCCGCCGAACTTACACAGGCACAGGGTGGGCGGAGGATGCAAACCGGAGAAGCGATTTTGAGACCGTACGGGCGAATGAGGAGCTGGAAAATGAAGACCATCCGAAGATCGAGACGGTACAGGTCGTGCAGACTGTCAACATGGCCAGCGAGGAGTCCTATCCGGTGCTGTTCGGCGCTTATTCAATCAACCGGGTTCAATCGGTTGACGGCAGCACGAATACCGACTGGCTCAGCTGGAAACCGCAGCAGTCGGAAATGCACTGGAATTCAACGCGGAGAGGCAATCCTTTTCCACGGACCTATACCATCATCTCCGAGGTGCCGATCGTGCCTGAAGGCGAGCTTCGCAGGCAAACGTTCGATGATCTATATTCAGGCCGCCGAAACCAAATCGAAGAATATTTGCAGATGCCGGATGATTTTCCGGAGCGGGTGACAGAGCTTGCGCGGCAAATCACGGCATCTGCCGATACGCCGTATGAAAAGGTAGGCCTGCTGCAGCAGTATTTGCAGCAAAACTACACCTACACGAACAACCCGGATATCTCTCGGGCCCAGAGCGATGATTTCGTGGAAAGCTTCCTGTTTGATATCCGGGAAGGCTACTGTGACTACTATTCTACCTCGCTCGTCATGATGTCCCGTTCCCTGGGCATCCCTGCACGCTGGGTCAAAGGCTACGCGCCTGGGCAGCAGGTCTTTCTTGATGATGCCCAGGAGGTGGCGAATGGAGAAAATATGACGGCTTATGCGGTGTCCAATGCGGATGCCCATTCTTGGGCCGAGGTTTACTTCGGCGATTACGGCTGGATTCCGGTTGAAGCGACTCCGGGATTTGATATGCCGCTGCTGACGCAGCAGGAGGAGGCCGAACCTGTAACTGCGCCCGAGATTGAGGAAGAGCAGCCTCAGCAGGAGGAACAGGAGATCAGACCGGCAGATACAAACGGCGAGATGACCATCAACCCAGGCATTGTGTGGGCTGCAGCTGCGGTTTTAATGCTGTGGGCGGGGTATATTATATGGAGAAACCGCATTAAACTTCACTTTTATATTCTTAACCTCCGCGCAGGCAGGCCGCTCTCGCCAGGAGAGAAAGTTGTTGTCGAAACTGAGCGCTGGCTTCGGTACCTGCGGCGAAAAGGCTGGAACCGTGGAACCAGCGAAACGCTGCGTGAATCGGTAACGCGGTGGGAGCGGGAGACCCCCGAGCTTTCGCCGGTGCTGAGAAGGCTGCTGCAGGTGTTTGAGAAGGCAAGGTACAGCCCTTCGGCTGCTACAGAGGAAGATTGGCTTGCAGTGAGAATGTATGCAGCGGAGCTGCGCGCGGTTATGAAATCAACGCAAGCCAACGTACAGACCGAATCAGGGGAAGTATAGCGGTTTAAAGTCGTTCGCGAGGCTGGCGGGCGGCTTTTTACTAACTTCCAAGATTATGGTATAGTTTGCTCTAAGTGCGTGTTCAAAAAGTCAGGTTTTCAGCACCGAGAAGGTTGAATGAAGATAGGGACTGAGGAGCGGAGCGTACTTGGGGTACGTGAGCACCGGAAGTCCCGGCTGAATTCAAGATTCGATGTCGAGTCCGCTTCCTGATTTACTTCGTGATCAAAAGATGACTTTTTGAACTACCTCTTTAAGAAATAGAGGTGAACGAGTTTGTTTGAAATGTTTATGCCCAGGCTGCGGGTGAATACGGTATTTGATATTGACCTCGATGACCTGTATGCCAAGGGGTACAGGGGCATAATTACCGACCTGGACAATACGCTTGTCGGGGCGAAGGAGCCCAATGCGACGCCCGAGCTTGTCGTATGGTTTGAAAAGGTGAAGAAAGCCGGTTTCAAGCTTGTGATCGTGTCGAATAACAATATGGACAGGGTCTCTCTGTTTGCGACACCGCTTGACATCGAGTTTATTCATGCTGCCCGCAAACCGTCCAATGCCCCCTTCCGCAAAGCGATGAGCATGATGGAGCTGACCCCGGAGCAGACGATCGTTGTGGGGGATCAGATGATGACGGATGTGTTCGGAGGCAACCGTCTCGGGCTGCACACCGTGCTTGTGCTCCCGATTTCCTTGCACGATGAAGGCTGGACAACCCGCATCAACAGGGGGCTGGAGCGAATCGCCCTTTCGCAGCTTCGCAGAAAAGGCATTTGGAATGAGGAGGAAAAGAAGAAATGACAGAAACACCTGACGGGCTTCAAGCCGTCAAATGCAGCGGCTGCGGCATCCGGCTGCAGACTGCCCAGCCTGAGCAGCCGGGCTATGTTCCCGAGAAAGCGCTCGATAAAGAGCCGGTCATATGCCAGCGCTGCTTCCGTATTAAAAACTACAACGAATCGTCTTCCGTAACGGTCGATCAGGACGAATTCCTCGCTCTGCTCACACGTATCGGCGACAAAGACGCGCTCGTTATTCATATTGTCGATCTTTTCGACTTTGAAGGGAGCCTGATCTCAGGGCTTCAGCGTTTTGTGGGCAGCAATCCCGTTCTGCTCGCAGTCAACAAGACCGATCTTCTGCCAAAGGTCACGAACTGGAACAAAATCCGCAATTGGGTGCAGAAGCAGGCGAAGGAGCAGGGGCTGCGCACCACCGATATCGTGCTATGCAGCGCCAAGAAGAATCAGGGCTTTGACCGTCTGCTGGAAGCTGTTGCCGAGCAGCGCGGCGACCGTGACGTTTATGTTGTCGGCGCAACGAATGTCGGTAAATCCACACTCATTAACCGTTTGATCCGCGACTACAGCGATCTGGAGCAGGAGCTGACAACATCGCGTTATCCGGGAACGACGCTGGATATGGTCAACATTCCGCTGGATGACGGGCATTTCATTATTGATACTCCGGGCATCGTTTATCCTTGGCGTTTCAGTGAAATCGTTTCAAGGAAGGACTTGGCCGCCGTAATGCCTGAGAAGCCGCTGAAGCCTGCCGCATATCAGCTGGATTCGGGACAGACGCTGTTCTTTGGCGGCATGGCGCGGTTTGATTTTATTGAAGGTGCCCATCAATCCTTTACCTGCTACATCAGCGGCGGATTGAAGATTCACCGTACCAAGCTGGAGAAGGCTGATGATTTATACGCAAATCATGCGGGCGAGCTTCTTTCCCCTCCATCTAAAGAGGATGCAGAAGCAATGCCGGAGTGGACGAGACATGAGTTCCGGATTCCCAAGGGGTCCGAATCGGATGTTTATATATCCGGCCTGGGATGGATCAAGGTGAACGGGAACAGCGGAGCACTGGTCGCCGTGCACGCGCCACGCGGTATCCGTGTACTGGTCCGCCCATCATTGATCTAGCCTGGCTGTATAACTGCATGGCGGTATGGAACGGCAGTTCCTGCCGCCGTTCATACTTTAGGCATGAAGGGAAGCGTAATAACCATGATGGGGAATGCAAACCATATAAATGACAGAAAATCTGTGCTGCTGGGCGTTATCGGTGATCCGATTGCGCATTCCAAATCCCCGGTCATGATGGCGGCGGCTTTTCGTGCGGCAGGCATTGAAGGGGAATACCGACGCCTGCATGTAAAATCCGACCAGCTGGAGCAGACGCTGCAGGATATCCGTGAACAGGGCTTTCTGGGCATCAATGTGACGATCCCGCATAAGGTTGCAGTGATGGACTATCTGGACGAACTCGATGAAGCAGCGAAGAAAATCGGGGCCGTCAATACGGTTGTGCATGCAAACGGCAAGCTGAAGGGATATAATACAGACGGAGCCGGTTATGTCCGATCCCTTAAGGAAGAAGCTGTTCCTGATTTGGCTGGTAAAACGGTGATGCTGCTTGGGGCCGGGGGAGCCAGCAGAGGAATTGTGCATGCATTGCTGCAGGAAGAGCCGGAGCGAGTGATTATTCTCAACCGGACGGAATATAAGGCAAGACAGCTTGCCGCTGAATTTAACGCAGGGATACCGGTGGAAGGGTACTCCATGCAGCAGGCCCACAGTTATCTTCCCGGTGTGGATATTTTGATCAATACCACGTCAGTCGGTATGCATCCGCAGACGGAGGATATTCCTCTGCCGGTGGAGCTTATCCCGGAAGGGATCGTCGTCAGTGATCTGATCTATAATCCGCTGGAAACCCGGCTGCTTCGCGAAAGCAGACTGCAGCGTGGCTGCACGGTGCACGGAGGCCTCGGGATGTTCGTATACCAGGGGGCGATTGCTTTCGAGCACTGGCTCGGATTCAGGCCGGATGTGCAGGTAATGCGGCAGGCCGTGCTGGATAGCCTGGCCTGAGCTGTATATCTTGGTTGAATGATTAACCAACTAACTTAATTGCTAATTGAGAGAGGCTTGAGTCCGGTACGGTATTCATCCGTGACCGACCAGCCGTGAAGGGGTATATAATAACATGTTAACAGGCAAGCAGAAGCGGTACTTGCGCTCGCTGGCGCATCATCTTGATCCCGTGTTCCAGGTAGGGAAGAACGGAACGAATGATCATCTCATCCGTCATATTAATGATGCGATCGAGAAGCGCGAGCTGATGAAGGTATCCATTCTAAACAACAATCTGGACGACAAGCATGAAATTGCCGAGGAATTGGCCGGCAAGACCGGCTCGGAGCTGGTGCAGGTGATCGGCAGCACGATTATCCTTTACAAGGAATCCCGCGATAATAAGCAAATCGAGCTTCCATAATGACGCATCCGGGATAAAGGTGGAGTTATGAGAATCGGAATTATGGGCGGTACGTTTGATCCAATCCATATCGGCCACATGCTCGCAGCCGAAGCGGCCTATGATACTTACCGGCTGGACAGGGTGTGGTTTATGCCTTCCCATATCCCTCCGCATAAGCAGGGGGCAGGTGCCGCTGGCGAAGAGCGTCTGCAGATGGTGAAGGAAGCCGTGCAGGGCCACCCTGCATTTGAGGCCATTGATCATGAAATCCGTAGAGGGGGCGTGTCCTACACGTTCCAGACGATCAGGGAGCTGCAGGAGCTGCACCCCGGGGTAGAGCTCTTTTTCATTATCGGCGCGGATATGGTCAATTATCTTCCCCATTGGGAGCATATCGAGGAACTGGCGCAAAGACTCGTATTTATCGGCGTGAGAAGGCCGGGGTATGAGCTTGCGCTCGATGAGCTTCCCGCGTTTCTGCATGACAGGGTGAAACTGGCCGATATGCCGGTCGTGGATATTTCTTCGACAGACATCAGGGAGCGCATCGCTGCTGGGCATTCTGTCCGTTACATGGTGCCTGATCGGGTGTATGAATTTATTACAAGGGGAAGCATGTATGAAATATAGCCGCGAGCAGCTGATTGAGATCGTATCCGGCCAGATGCCGGAAAAACGCTGGAAGCATACGCTCGGTGTCATGCAAACCGCCGTGGAGCTGGCAGAGAAGTATGGGGCCGATCCTGTCAAAGCGGATTTGGCCGCTATTTTGCATGATGTAGCCAAGTATTGGCCTGTTGAACAGATGAAGGCCGTCATTGAGGAAAGCAGCGAGAGCAACAAAGAACTGCTGCAGCATGACAAGCAGCTTTGGCACTCGGAAGCAGGTTTTATCGTTGCCCGCAAAGACTATGGAGTCGAGGATGACGAGGTGCTGAATGCGATCCGCTGGCATACTTCCGGCAGAGAAAATATGAGCCTGCTGGATAAAGTGGTGTGTCTTGCTGATTACATTGAACCAGGAAGAGATTTTCCCGGTGTGAATAAGATCCGCGAACTGGCCCAACATAGCCTTGAGGAGGCGCTGGTGGCCGGCTTTGATTCAACGATTTCCCTGCTGCTCACGCAGCGGAAAGTGATTTACCCGTTAACGGTATTATCGCGCAATTATCTTGTGCAGCAATTAAAAATTCAATCTCACGGAGGTTTGTGAATGACAATCAAACCGGATGAACTTTTACAGCTTGCGGTTACCGCCGCCGATGACAAAAAAGCGATGAATATTGTGGCGCTTGACCTGCGCGGAATTTCCCTTGTGGCCGACTACTTCATGATCTGCCACGGGAACTCCGACACTCAAGTGCAGGCGATCGTCACTGCAATCCGTAAAGAGGTTATGGAGCAGGGCGGAACCGTAAAAGGCATTGAAGGAATGGAATCGGCACGTTGGGTGCTGATGGATCTCGGGGATGTTATCGTGCATGTGTTCCACCGCGATGAGCGTGAGTATTACAATATCGAAAGACTTTGGTCCGATGCCAAGGTCGTGGAGACGGTATGAATTTGATCGCTGGAACCATGGTTAACATTATGGTGGACCGTGAGGTGTCTCCATACGGTTATTTTCTCAGTTATGGCGATCAGGACGTGCTGCTGCATTACACCGAACTGACGCGAAAAATCGAGGTAGGCGAGCGGCTGGACGTTTTTATCTTTTATGATACGGAGGACCGGCTGGCCGCAACCATGAAGAAGCCTTATTTGACGCTGGGTGAAATGGCCAGGCTGGAGGTGGCGGATGTTCATCCACGGCTTGGCTGCTTTCTCGAAATGGGGCTCGGGCGTCAACTGCTGCTGCCCATCCGGGAGCTGCCGGAAAACCGCGATTTGCATCCCAAGGTTGGTGACCATGTTTTTGTCATCATGGAGCATGACAAGCAGGGAAGACTTCGCGCCAAGCTGGCGGGGGAGCAGGAGCTGTCTCCGCTGACCTTTCATGCACCGCAGTCCTGGGTTAATACATGGGTTGAGGCGACGGTGTACAAGCCTTTGCAAATGGGTACCTTTGTGCTGGTAGACGGGGGAGTGCTCGGGTTTGGCGCGATTGGCATGATTCATGCCTCGGAGCGCAGCCGTATGCTGCGCCTTGGTGAGACGGTCAATGTAAGAGTTACGCATGTTCGGGAAGACGGTCGTGTCAATCTGGCCATGGCTCCGCGCAAGGAGGTGGGGCGCATGGAGGATTCCGAACGACTGCTTGAATTCCTGAAGGAGCGGCCGGGTGGCGGCATGCCATACTCCGACCAGACGCCGCCGGATATTATCAAACAGCGCTTCGGAATCAGCAAATCCGCGTTCAAGCGGGCTCTCGGCAAGCTGATGAAGGAAGGCCTGATTGTGCAGAAGGAGAACTGGACCTATTTGGCCGAGAAGATGCCTAAGGAGCAGAATAATCAAGATCCTCAGAAGTAGCTCTGTGCAGGAAATGGAAAGTGCGGTGTAAACATGTCTTCTTACCGTAAGTTTGCTTATGTATACGATGAATTGATGGAGGATATGCCCTATCCGGAGTGGCTGCGTTTTGCAAGGAAGGCATGGGAAAAACATGGCATGCCCCACAGTGTGGCCGAGCTCGGCTGCGGGACGGGCGCCATCACGATCCCGCTTGTCAATTCAGGGTTCGAAGTGACCGGCATTGACCTTTCCTCCGATATGCTGGCTGTTGCACGCAGCAAGATGGAAGCGACTTCCCAGGGCAGGCGGCTGTTCCGGGAAGGAAGCGTCCGCTGGCTGCAGCAGGATATGCGGGACTGGAGACTGCCGGAGCCGGTGGACACGGTCATTTCCTTTTGTGATTGCTTGAATTATCTGCTCGAGGAAGAGGATATAGCCCGTGTGTTCCGCAGAACCTATGACGGCTTGAAGCCTGGCGGGACTTTTCTGTTTGATGTGCATCACCCGAATACGTTCAGGCGTTATGATGAAGAACAGCCGTTTGTGCTGGATGAGCGCTCCATCTCTTACATCTGGACATGCGAGCTGGATGTGCAGCGCTGCGAAATCGAGCACCGGCTCAGTATTTTCGCACGCGCGGAGACAGAAGGACGCAATTTGTACGAGCGCTTCGAGGAAGTGCATGTGCAGCGGGCCTATGATCCGGAGTGGATGAGAACAGAACTGGTTAAAGCTGGCTTTCGTGAGGTTAGGGTCTATGCCGATTTCGAATGGGTGGAAGCCGGGGATGACGCCTCAAGGCTGTTCTATGTTGCGATAAAATAAGTAAACCGCAGGAGTGCTCAAAAGGTCTTTACTGACCTGCTTGGGCGCTCTTTTTTGTTCTTTTGAGGCGCTCCGAGAACAAAGCATTCCTACAATCGCTCTTGTCCCCAAATTTACCTAATTATTATTAACTCAACTTTCGGCAGAGCACAAATCCAATTAAACCTTTGTAGCCGCTGGCTGGGTTCTGAGGAATTCGAAATCGAATCCCCTCCTTGCAAGTTTGCCGATTTCATGCTGCGAAAATTAAGTGAACTCATTTTATGGACTCCACCTAATCATTCGTGCTTGACAGTCAAGTCGCCCGTCGACCGTGGCAAGGCATGTGAACTCGCTGCTTGGAAGCCTTGCACGATTATCCCGTTTGATCAGGTAAAGAAAAACAGAAAACCGGGAACCGAAAATATACTTTAGGCACGTTAAAGAAAATAACGGATCAAGTGAGGCACGAAAATGCCTGTTGTTACGTTATTCAGGACCATCGAATGGGTCTCTATTATTTTTTTGATGATGCCTTATGGGAAGCAGACGGTTCGAGATCATGAGGCGATCTCAGGTGAAAGCAGAGCGTTTAGGTGATGTGAAACCGACCGAGAGAGAAGGAGGGAGCGGAGCAAAGCCAGGAAAAAATAAAAGACCCTGGCCCTCGTTGCTGCTTGAATCTGAATTTTTCCGATGTCCTCGTTCATCCTGACCCACACCGTTTAAGCCACGCACATCATGCTCACCTTTCCTCGTTCAAGCCCTGTGATCAGGACGCAGCTGCAAGAAGCTGAACCGGTTGGCGTGCGATCAGTCGGCGGTAAGGGATTGCCGGAATCGCCGCGCTCATGTACAACAACTTCTGCCACATCGGTTCTTCCCCTCCGGGCAGGCGCAGTCGGCGGCGTACGGTATACTCGTTGAGGTACGCCTGTAGATGTTTGGTGCCCAAGGAAATATATGTACTTTTCAGCGATGTCCACGCCTCGCTCACCACTTTCCGCAAGGGTCTATACAGCCGAAAGGCTTGAGGGAACGACTGTACCGCCGATGCACGGACATCTACCTGTTCGTTGATGAACGCAGCGAGTTCGAGTCGATTCGCTCCGTACCCATCTCCCCTCATCTGCGGGACCAGACGGATTTTGACCTGCTCCGGCTCGCCCGACTCCGTGACTCTGCATCCCGCTACGACTGCCGAAGCATGCGGATGAGGAAACTGTAGCCGGGCCGGATTACGCCCATACAGGTCGCTGTTCACCTTCACGTCTCCGCAGAGCAGCTCCCGGGCATCGAACTCTCCGATGGCATGGCGGATGCGATGGAGCATGAGCCATGCGGTCTTGTAGGTGACCTGGATCACCTGGCTCAGCCGCATCGCCGAGATGCCGTCGGGCAGCAGGAACAACTCCAGCGCCTGGAACCACTTGATCAGGGGGAGATGGGTTCGTTCAAAAATCGTGCCGACCAAAGCCGACGTTTGATGCGCACACCTGGCGCACTCGAACAAGGGAATGCGCCGGGAAGTCAGACGACTGCAGCGGGTGTGAGCGCAACGCGGGCAGACGAAGCCGTTTGGCCACTTCATCGCGATCAATGCCTCCATGCAGTCCCGCTCGTTGTGATAACGGCTGCTAAAGGATTGAAGTTCCGTTTCCGCTTGGACTTCCATGTCTGCTCGCCCCCGAATCAATAATATACGAACAATCGTTCCTTTTGTCATTATACCAAACATATGTTCCTATTTTCAAGCCGAACATCCCATTTTAGCTGCCTCTTTTCTCGTATCTCTTTTCTCTTTATTCCCTCCCCTAGGCCCTCAGCCCCCGCATTCTGAGCGAAAGGGATAATCATGCAATGCAAAGCTGTATGGAGAGGCATCAGGCAACAGACATCAGGTATCAGGTAACGGACACTAGACACTAGACACCAAACACCAAACACCAGATACCATACCCTATAGTCTCCCGTCTCACTCTGGGTACTGGACTCTGAGTGGGGCGAATCCCTTCTTCCAAAAAAGCTAGAAAAAAGTGTCTGCTGATTCAGCGTCAACTCCAGCAGTGGATCCCCGTTTTGCCCAGTTACATCAAGGCCTGTTTGCCGGTTCATGCTGCGAAAGTTGAGTTATTTATCGGTAAAGATTCGGGGGCAAATGTGACCGCTCCGCTTTATCCGGAATTGCTTCGTCCTCTCCGCTGCTGCGTGCGTATTTCCAACTACCACAAAAAAACTAGAATGAGAACGAGATCAAGCGAGGTCCTCCTTTGTTAACTTTTACGCGTAAAAAGAAAAGGGGACGCGTCCCCCGCAAGCATTGTTTAGATACCGGACAGGATTGCACCACCCTCGACTTGAAGCACGGACCCGGTTGTGTATGTGTTTTTCGCCAAGTACACGTATGCCTCGGCAATCTCTTCAGGTTGGGCAACGTGCTACAGCAAAAGGGATTGGGCAGCCTTCTGGAACATTACTGCACGACTTTCGGCGTCCATTCCACTGAAAACAGGTGTATCCACCACTCCTGGCGACACGGCGTCTTTAGTCATAGAATTTTTACCAGCCCACGCGGATCAGCAGCCCCTTCGGATCTCCGACCTCCAGGTAGGAGGCTTGTCCGTTGTAGTCGTCATAGGCAAAGCCGTAGGCCAGACGGTCTATGCTGTGATCATGCCAGAATTTGGCGTAAAAGTTGGCTGGAGCGGCCTGATAATAGGCTGAAACATTGTTCCAATTCGCCGGATTTTCATAGACATGGCGGTTAATGGCTGAGCATTTGGCGGAATCCTCCTGCAGCGCCCCGTTGCAGAGCAGAATCTCCTGGGTGCTGTAACCGGAATAACCGGCAAAATAGTTGCCATTGGCGCCCCCGGAGGCAAAGGAGCCGTGAATGGGCGCCACGATGCGGTAAGGAGCCTGCACATCGGCCAACGCTTTAAAAGGCTGCGGCACCTCATTCCGGTATTTCTGGAACAACCCCGCCCGCGTTTCGGATTCCAGCTCGCCCACAGTCCGGTCGTAGGTGCCGGAGCGGTTGACCAGCCTGTGCTGGATCGGAAAGCCGAAGCCGTCCACACGTGTCGTGTTGCCATGATAACCCGCATCATCTACCGTGAACTCAATGAAATCGAAGTAAATGTCCCGATTTGGATCGGTCGGATTATTAATATCCGGGCCCGCAAACCCGTCGTCATAGGTTTTAATGTAGCACGGAGAGCCGGCACAGATGAACATGCGGCCTGACGTAATTTTCGGCAAATTTACATAAGAGCTGGAGAGGGGATGATAAATATTCGCATAATTATTTCCGTTTTTGCTCAGATGGCCCGGGGCGTCATTTAATGCTGTGGAAATCGGCTGCAGCTGGCCTGAGGCATCCAGATAGCTCCAGCGCCCGTTTTCCGGGTTGATGCCAAGCACGCCCCAATAGATCTGCTGATCACTGTATGTGCCATTGGTTCCGTTCAGCAAACGGAAGGTTAACTCCCCATTGCCGGTCGGGCCGGGGATGGATGATGCTGCAATGTCATAAATGGATGTGCCGCCGGAGGGATTGCCCGGTTCCGTGGTTCCGCCCGAGGGGACCGTATAGGTGAAGGATGGGGTATCGTATGCCGGAGTTCCGTTGTTATAGGTGAAAAAATAAGTAATTACACTGCCTGCGGCTACATTGTTAATTGACTGGACATACCTGGTGGTGCTGCTGTCATAGCTCATTCTTAAATTTTGCTGCACGCCTGAATTGACCTTGTAATGAACATCCACCCATGTTGTGTTTACGTTGGAATCGAACCAGATGGTTGCCGTCGTACCCGAAACTGACACTCCCTGGGTGTAATCGGCAGCATAGGCGCGATCGCCTGGTGAATAAGAAATAAAGCTAAGCAACAGCACGGCAGCAGTGAAAGCGATGCAGCTCCAAAATTTACGCATTGGCCAATCCTCCTCATACTCTGATTTTCAAAGCTTGAGTCTGCACTGGTTGCAACATCCTATTGCCGACATTCCTGTTTGTCAATCCGCTGCTGTAGCATGATTATTTCAAAAAATGGAAACGTTTTCAACATAAAAATGCACCGTTCTTCAAAAATAAACCTCTAAGCCTATGCCATTAGTCTCTGTCCGTAGAATATTGCCTGATTAACCGGGATATAATGGCCAGGGAGAGCCGACATTGACATATTGAGCTGTTTTTCATATAATAGTGGCAATATTTGCGTTAAAAAAATCACTGATGAGGAACAGTAATTTTGTCTTGGTCATTTTAGAGAGCCGGCGGTTGGTGCAAGCCGGTTGACGAGCGGAATGAACTCGCCTCGGAGATATGCGGTCAACGCGGGACAGGAGGCTGCAGCCTCTCCGTACATAAGCAAGTAAGCCGCATCGGATCACCCCCGTTACAGGGTGCTTAAGGGAGTAGCGGTGAAGAACACCAGCTACTAACTAGGGTGGTACCACGGGAAACAACCTCTCGTCCCTAGCGCAGACACGCTACGGGATGCTGAGGTTTTTTTGTTGCAGACCGTATGAGGAGGAAATCAATATGAGTGAAACAACACAGCCGAAGCATGGCTATCAGCCGCAAAGCATTGAACCGAAATGGCAGAAGCATTGGGAAGAGAATAAAACGTTCCGCACCGGAGAAGATCCGGACAAACCGAAATTTTTCGCCATGGATATGTTCCCTTATCCGTCCGGAGCAGGACTGCATGTCGGTCATCCGGAGGGTTACACGGCTACGGACATCGTCTCCCGTTTTAAAAGAATGAGAGGTTACAATGTCCTGCATCCGATGGGCTGGGATGCCTTCGGCCTGCCGGCCGAGCAGCATGCGCTTGATACAGGCGAGCATCCGCGCGATATTACGTTCAAGAATATCGACAATTTCCGCCGCCAGATCAAATCGCTTGGCTTCTCGTATGACTGGGACCGCGAATTCAGCACCACAGATCCTGATTATTACAAATGGACGCAGTGGATTTTCATTCAGCTTTACAAGCGCGGCCTTGCTTACGTGGCTGAGGTGCCTGTGAACTGGTGTCCGGCGCTGGGCACGGTGCTGGCGAATGAAGAGGTTATCGATGGCAAGAGCGAGCGGGGCGGTCATCCGGTCATCCGCAAGCCGATGCGTCAATGGATGCTGAAAATTACCGAGTATGCCGAGCGTCTGCTGGAGGACCTGGAGGAGCTGGACTGGTCGGAAAGCATCAAGGATATGCAGCGCAACTGGATCGGAAAATCCACCGGCGCTGAAGTGCATTTTCAAATTGAAGGCCATAATCAGAGCCTGACGGTGTTTACGACCCGTCCCGATACGCTTTTTGGCGCTAGTTACTGTGTCCTGGCTCCGGAACAGGAGCTGGTGGATGTCATCACGACGGCCGAGCAGAAGGAAGCTGTGAAGCAGTATCAGGAGCAGGCGGCACGCAAGAGCGATCTTGAGCGTACGGACCTGGCCAAGGACAAAACAGGGGTATTTACGGGGGCTTACGCCATTAATCCGGTTAACGGAGCCAAGCTGCCGATCTGGATTGCCGATTATGTGCTGGCAGGGTATGGTACAGGGGCTATCATGGCTGTGCCTGGACATGATACCCGTGACTGGGAGTTCGCGAAGCAATTCGGCCTGAACATTATTGAAGTGGTAGCAGGCGGGGATGTAACGAAGGAAGCTTATACTGAAGACGGTGCGCACGTGAACTCCGGCTTCCTCGACGGACTTCACAACGATGAAGCGATCGCCAAAATGATCGCCTGGTTGGAGGAGCAGGGAAAAGGTCAAGGAAAGGTGACCTACCGCCTGCGGGATTGGTTGTTCAGCCGCCAGCGTTACTGGGGTGAGCCGATTCCGATTCTGCATCTGGAGGACGGTACGATGAAGACTGTTCCAGAGGATCAGCTTCCGCTTGTCCTGCCGGATGTCGATCATATCAAGCCGTCGGGTACGGGAGAATCCCCGCTGGCCAATGTGAAGGAATGGGTGGAAACGATTGATCCGGAGACCGGCATGAAAGCGCGCCGTGAAACGAATACCATGCCGCAGTGGGCCGGAAGCTGCTGGTACTACCTGCGCTTCATTGATCCGCACAATGACAAGGAACTGGTGTCCAAAGACAAGCAGCGCAAATGGCTGCCTGTCGATCTGTATATCGGCGGTGCCGAGCATGCGGTGCTTCACCTGCTGTATGCACGCTTCTGGCATAAAGTGCTGTATGATCTGGGTGTAGTGGAGACGAAGGAACCGTTCCACAAACTGGTCAACCAGGGCATGATTCTCGGCACCAACAATGAAAAAATGAGTAAATCCCGCGGCAATGTCGTTAACCCTGACGATATTGTTAACGAATACGGCGCAGATACGCTGCGCGTATACGAGATGTTTATGGGACCGTTGGAGGCCACAAAGCCATGGAACGAAAACGGCGTAGAGGGTATATATCGCTTCCTGTCCCGCGTATGGAGACTCTTTATTTCGGAAGACGGAAGTCTGAACAGCAAAATCACGCCGGACGGCGGAACGGATGAGTTCAAGCGCACCTGGCATAAGACCATTAAAAAGGTGACGGAGGATCTGGAGAACCTGCGCTTCAATACCGCGATCAGCCAGCTGATGATTTTCGTTAATGAAGCCTACAAGGCGGAGAGCCTGCCGCGCCAAGGCATGGAGCATTTTGTGCAGCTTCTGTCCCCGCTGGCGCCTCACCTTGCAGAAGAGCTTTGGGAACGGCTGGGACACAGCGGCACCATTTCGTATGTTCCGTGGCCTGAATATGATGAGGCATGGACCGTGGACGCCGAAGTGGAAATCGTTGTGCAAATTAACGGTAAAATCGTGCAGCGTGCGACGGTATCCAAGGATCTGGACGCCAAAGCGCTGGAGGAGCATGCCATGTCACTGGAAAATGTGCAGCAGGCGCTTGCGGGCAAGACGGTGCGCAAGGTCATTGCCGTTCCGGGCAAGCTCGTCAATATTGTTGCCGGTTAAGCTGTTCCGAGCTGAATAAGGCGTCTGCTTTGCGGACGTCTTCTTCATACTTTTCATGTGTGGTTCTGATCAGCTCATGAAACACATTATGGAGGCTCATTTCCAGCAGACTGAGCGCTTCGGCCGTAATCCCGCCGGGGACGGCTACCCTGGATTGCAATTCGGCAGGTGTGAACCCGCCTTCAGTGAGCAGCTTTCCGGTGCCGAGCAGCATCTCGCCAGCGAGCTCGCAGAGCTGCCCGCGGTCCATGCCGGTCAGTTCAGATCCGGCGTTAATCCATTGCTCCAGGAAATAGGAGAGAAACGCAGGGCCGCAGCTGGCAAAGTCGGAAGTAACTCTGGTAAACGCTTCCGGTACGCGGAGCGGTCTGCTGATGGACGACATCAGATTTTCCAGCATGTACCTGTCCTCTTCGTTGATACGGCTGCCATGTATGCATAACGAGGCTCCGCTGCCGACCAGATTCGTGATACTGGGTATAATTTTGGATACTTTGCAGGGGAGTTCGCTCTCCAGCCGTTCAATGAGCAGAGGGCTTGTGATGGATACGACAATCTGTTCGGGTGAAACGGCATTGCGGATTTCGTCGATCACACTTTTAAATTCCAGGGGCTTGACGCAAATAAACACAATATCGCTGTCCGCCGCCGTGTCGCTGTTCCGCAAGGAAAGGTTCAGGCCGGGATGGCGGCGGGCCAGCTTCTCTGCTTTGGCAAATGTACGGCTGCTTGCCGTAACTTGCGAAGGGGTCAGGGCGCCGGCGTTAATAAAAGCGTCTATGAGCAGACTGCCCATGCTGCCGGTCCCGATAAAACCTACCTTCATGCTTAGCGTCCTCCTTTCAACTGTTGAATAAGCCGCAGTTATTCTTCATAGTGTATGCATCCGGCCTTGGGCATCATGACGACTTTTTGGGCGGGACGTCACCTTCCGGAATACGAAGCTTTGGAAAAGGCGGTTTTGGCTTGAGGCCGCCTGATATCTATGGAGAGAGGACGATTGGATTGAAGCGTGCAATGAATGCCGCTGCGGTGGCGCTGGCCGTCGCAGGCAGCGGGCTGATCTTATTTTCCGGCAGCCGCGCGCCGGCACCGGAGCCGGGGTGGACCCCGCTGAACCCGGTTATTGAGGAGCGGGCGGCAGAAGAGAACAAGGCGGCTTCGGCTATTTCTGAAAAGGCGTCTTCCGCCGGGAAAGAGACGGGCCCGGCAACTGGCGGGTCTGACCCAAAAGCTGCGGACGCTGCTGCGGAGAAAACGGCTGCAGAGAAAACAGCTGTCGAGCAGACACCTTCCAAGCAAACGGCCGCTCCCAAAACGGAGCAGCAGCCTCCTGATGCTGTTCAGACACAGGCAGCCGAACCTCCGGGAGACACGGGGACATCCACTCCGCTCCCTGCCGATGGGAAGATGGTCAACATCAATACCGCCTCGGCGGCGGAGCTGATGGAGCTGCCGGGCATCGGCGCCAAAAAGGCGCAGGCCATCCTGGAATACCGCAATGCTCACGGCCCCTTCAAGCAGGTAGAGGATCTGGATCAAGTGAAGGGTATTGGATCCAAAATGCTGCAGAAGATGGAGCCGTATATTCAGTTGTAGATTGCTGTAACGAATTCAATAGAGAGCCAACACTATCTGTGTGCCGGAGGTTTTTTATGAGCGCCGAGGAACGCAAAGACTGGGATACGTATTTTATGGATATCGCCTATATGGTGTCGACCCGCTCCCGCTGTCCGCGCCGTCACGTCGGGGCTGTGCTTGTGCAGGGGAAAAAGCTGCTGGGTACAGCCTACAACGGAGCCCCTTCGGGAGTTCCGGACTGCTCCGAAGCAGGCTGCATGATTTCCGAAGAGGTTGAGCTTGTTGTGACGGGCGGCAGGGAGGAATTGGTCAAAAAGCAGCGCTGTATTCGCACGATCCATGCGGAACAGAACCTGCTGCTGTTCACGGACCGGATCGACCGGGAAGGATCAACCGTATATGTCACGGACGAGCCGTGCTGGACCTGCTCCAATATGCTGGCGAACAGTGGCATTGTTGAAGTGATTTATCACCGTCCTTACCCCAAGGATACAGGCAAGGTGAAGGAGCTTATGGAGCAGAAGGGCATTGTGTTCCGGCAGATGGAGAACTACCAGCCGCCGCAACAGACATGGATGAAAGTATCAAATTAATGGTTTTGAAGAGGAGGAACCTCTGCCGCCAAGAGCGCGGGCAGGGGTTCTTTTTTTTCTTATGGTTATGGAATTTATAAGTTTTCAGCGGAGCTGAACAATTCCATAACCTCAAGAAAAACTTCTGCTAAACGCGGTCTGGCTTCTTTGAATGTACGTCGATAGACGTTTTTCTTAATGAGTTTGCAAAGGAGGAGTATTATGAAGAACAGGCCGCTGCTTACCGCGACCGTATGCTGGATTACCGCCTCCGGGGCTGCCTGCCTATATTCCGGGAAGGTTCTGCTGGGCATGTGGGCAGGTTTGATTTTCATGCTGCCGCTGGCCGTTTGGCTGTGCAGAATTTCGTGGCGGAAGGCTTTGCTGTATTTTTTGATTTTAACCGCAGGCGGAGTGTATTGGGAGCTGTATGATCATTTTCAGGCGAGCCGTATTCCGGAGGTCCTGCATGCAGCGAGCAGGGAGCTTGACGGCAGGCCGGTACAGGCAGAAGGCTGGATTGCGTCTCCTGTGGAGGTAGACGGTAATAAAGCGGAGTTTGAGCTTCAACTTACGGCTCTCGGTGGTGAAGATGAATCCGCACAGATGCGGGAGATATCGGAGAAAGTGCTTGTACAGATCAGGCTTGCCGCAGAGGAAGAACAGAATACTGCCCGAGCCTGGTCCCGGGGAGACCGGATCACCTTTACGGGCACGATGGAGATCCCGGAGGGAGCGAGGAATTTTGGCGGTTTTGATTATCGGAATTATCTGAAAACGAGGCAAATCCACTGGCTGCTGAAAAGCAAAGGGGCCGATTCCGTGGCTATTCTGGAGAAAGGCTCGTGGAGCAGGTACAGCCTGCTGCGCTGGAGTGATGACGCCAGAATTCTGCTTGGAGAACGGATGGATACGACCTTTGCACAGCAGATCCATGCCGGGTTCATGAAAGGCCTGGTACTGGGCATAACGGATGACATTGACCCTGATCTGTATCGTGAATTTACGCGTCTAGGGCTAACGCATATTCTTGCCATTTCAGGCATGCATGTCGCTGTATTTACGGCTGCGCTGCTTTATATACTCAGACTGCTGCGATTCACGCGCGAGTCGGCGTTATGGATCGTGTTTGCTCTGGTTCCTGCTTATGTTCTCATTACTGGCGGTTCCCCGTCCGTGGTGAGGGCCGGAATCATGGCAATGATCGGTCTTTATGCCGCAAGGAGGGGACTTCTGAAGGACGGGCTGAATACGCTCTGTGCGGCAGCAATCATGATGCTGCTCTGGAATCCTTACCTGCTCGTCAACGTCAGCTTTCAGTTGTCTTTCCTGGTGACGGCAGGATTGATGATTTACGGGCCGCTGCTCAGACCGGTATTTGCGGCATGGCCGCCTGCCCTTGGCGGGTCCGCCTCCATCACGATCACTGCGCAGCTGGTTTCTTTTCCGCTGACTATTTTTTACTTCAATCAGCTCTCCCTCTTATCTACTGCCGCCAATTTTGTGATTGTCCCGGTCCTTACCCTCATTGTGCTTCCTTTAGGAGCGGCAGCGTTGCTGCTCTCGTTTTGCTGGGCGGGTGGAGCGCGCTTGCTCGCATGGCCGGCCGAACGGCTGAATGAGCTGACATTCGCGCTGGTAAGGTGGCTGAACGGTTTTGACGGATACGTCACGATATGGCCTTCCACCTCCATTTGGTGGGTGCTGGCTTATTATGTGATGCTTTATAGCCTGCTGCGTATCGTAAAAAGATGGTGTGATTCGAAATCTTCGTCCTTCGTGGAAGAATATGCTACACAGCCGCTGCCGGAAAACCCGAACCGACACGGAGAGACGACCCGCGCAGGTAGACAGAACGGGCATCGTCCCGAGCCGCTCGGCTTGTCGGCCATACCGGAGTGGTCGGTGTCCTGGTATGCCGAAGGTGCCGCCCAATATGCCGGGGTTCGCATGACAGGAAGGAATTATGCAGCTTTAGCGGGCTTATGCGTATGCTTTATACTGCTGCTTTACATGGGCTATCGGACACCGGCTAACGGCGGGGCAGGAGTTGTGCAATTCATCGATGTTGGCCAGGGAGACAGCATCCTGATCACAACCCCGGAAGGCAGGCATCTGCTGGTGGATGCCGGGGGAACCATGGATTTCAACACGGGCAAGAATGCGTGGAAGCGGCGGAAGGATCCTTACGAAGTGGGCGCGAAGACGGTTGTCCCGCTTCTCAAGCAAAGAGGTGTGCATCAGCTGGACGCGCTTATCCTGACACACGGGGATCAGGACCACGCAGGGGGAATGCAGGCGGTGCTGAAAGAAATTCCGGTGAAGTCTTTTATATTCAATGGGACTTTAACGGGCAAGGACTCAATAGACGGGCTGCTGCAAATCTGTCTGGAGCAGAAGATTCCCGTGTACGCCGCAAGCCGCGGGCTGGAGCTGCAGCCTGACGGACAGACCAGGCTGCTTTTCATGCATCCGGAGAGCAAGAACGAAAGTCTGCCTGTGGATGAAGAGCAGAATGAGCAATCCGTGGTGTTCCTGCTGAAGATGGCGGGAGCGTCTTTTTTGTTTACCGGAGATATGGATGCTGCGGTGGAGCAATTATGGATTGGGCAGGAGGGAGCAAAAAATGAGCGCCATGAGGGAGTGGATGTCCTGAAGGTAGCCCATCATGGCAGCAAGACATCAACGTCGGAGGAATGGCTGTCCTATTGGAAGCCTGGGGCTGCAGTCATTTCCGCCGGAGTTAATAATACATACGGGCACCCGAACGAAGGGGTGCTGGAGCGTTTGAACCGTTCGGGAGCTGATATCTACCGGACAGACACCCAGGGTGAAATTCAAATGAGGGTGAGTGGCGGAAGCATCGAGAAAAGGTATAAGCTGGAAGCGCCAGAGCCGTTGTAATTCGGGTGACTATCCTCCCTTTTTCTGTTATTCTAAGAAGAGGTTTAATAGCATAAGGGGCCTTACTCCCTGAAAAAATTAATGATTTTACGAAAACAGACGATTCGGCTGCAACAATTTTTATGGTGCATCCGTCTGTAATATTGCAAGGAGAGGGGGATCCTTTGTGGTAGAGCAGGAGCTCATCAGAGCCGCTCAATCAGGCGATCGCGACGCTCTAATAACCCTTTTAAGAGAAATAGAACAGCATGTGTACCGAACAGCATACTACATTCTAAACAATGAACAAGATGCCATGGATGCCGCACAGGAAGCACTCATTCGAATTTACTCCAAAATTAATTCCTATGAGGAAAAGGCCCAGTTTAAAACATGGGTGCAGCGCATTGTGACCAACATCTGCATCGATAAGTTCAGAAGGAACAAGCCTTCTGTTTCGATCGAAGAGCATGAAATGGTGTTCAGTGATTCGCAGGATGTAGAAGGTGAAGTCCTGTCTCATTATATGGCAAAGGATGTTCGTGAGGCAATTAATCAGCTGCCGGAGCATCACCGGACGGTTATCGTATTGCGGTACCTTCAAGATTTCTCATATAACGAAATTGCCGACTCTCTCGATTTGCCTCTCAATACGGTCAAATCTTACTTGTATCGGGCAAGGCAGCAGCTGCAAGGGTTGTTACAGGATTACCAGAAAGGTGGTGTATCAGGATGAAGTGTGAAGAGGTGATGGACCTAATGCAGCGCTATGTGGACCACGATCTGGACGAGCTGGAAACGTTCGAGCTATTGGACCATGTTGCGGAATGTCCGGCCTGTGCGGAGAAATTCCAGATATTGCAGGCACTGTCACGGGACCTTGAAGAACTGCCGGCCGTCACTCCAAAGTACAGCCTGGTCGATGCCATTTTGCCGCAGCTTGATGCCATTGATGAGGCGCGCAGAGAGCAGGGCAGCGCGCTTCAGGAGATGAAGCCGGTTACCCTGCAGGGAGCCCCTGGCCGGAAGCAGCATAGCGAGCCTCTTCCATGGTGGAAAAGGACTGCAGGACGTGCGGCGCTCGGGGTAGCGGCAGCGGCAGCAGTTTTGGGAGTCGTAGCGGTTACCTATGAGCCCAAGGCAGTGGAGAATGCGGAAGTGCAGCTGATGGAGGAAAATACCGGGTCAGATGCGAACACGCATAATGCCAGCGGAAGAGGAGAAGCTGCGAGCGAGACGGAGCAAGAGCAAACGGATTCCGCAGCGGACAGCGGAAAGGCAGCAGAGCCGTCTCAGGATAAGTCGGCATCTTCCGGTACCCCTGTGACGGAGGAAATTAAACCGGGAGTGCAGGACTCAAAGCCGGATCATGCCGCTAATGACGAACCGGTTCAATCCATATCCAAGGAAGAGAAGCCTGTGGAGAAAGCCGACAGCTCCACGGACAGCAAAGCCGAATCGCAGAAGAAGCCGCCAGCAGACGAGACCGGATCTGACAAAGAAAAGACCGCGACCTCAGAAGAAACCTCTTCGAAACCTGTAGCTGAGAAGGCACCAAAAGCCGAGGAGGCGCCGAAGGCAGAGCAGGCGCCGAAAGCAGGAGACAGTCAGACGGAGCAGGACCCTAAGCTTCAAACATTTAGCGCTTCGTCTAAAGAGAGCGATCAGTCCGCAGGCGATGGCTCCCAGGACGAAACAACTCAAGGAGCGGAGAACCGTACCGGAACGGGCAGCACTCTCCAGGAGGAGCAGCTGGCGCCTGCAGACAATGATTCACTGATGAAAAACCGTGTCCAGAACGATATCTCTGGGAATGCTTCGAGCATGGCGATTACGGCCCAGCCTGGCAACAACGATGCGTTCACTTCGAAAACTTCCAAGCGGCCTGACACCGAATCGCCGGACGGCCAGTATATTGTTGAAGTGGAAGGCAAGAAGCTGACCGTGTATAAGCAGTCGGGGGATAGCTCAGAGAAGATCGCCATGGAGGTCCGGACGCTGAACGGTACCTGGGTAGGAGGCAACTGGTCGGAAGACAGCAAAACGTTCACCTATTCGACGGAGCAGGACGGCACGGTGAGCAACTATATCTACACGGTTCCCCAGGTTACGGAGTAACCGAATCCCATGTTTTTTAAAACATGGCAACCAGGGTCCTCGCCTAGCGCGGGGACTTTTGTGCTGCCTGGGCTTTTCGCGGGTCCAATTATCTGTTAGGATAAACCGATGGAGGTGAGCCGTGATGGATTTGAAAACAGCAGTAAAGGCGATCCGGAAAGGCGATATCGCTCCGGTGTATCTGTTGTATGGCACAGAGAAATATCAGATGACGCAGTTCGTGGACATGCTGCAGAAGCATATCATTGAGGAGGAGCACCGCGAATTTGCCGTCATTCCCTATGATTTGACGGATACTCCGCTTGAAGCGGTCGTGGAGGAAGCGGAGACCGTTCCTTTCCTGGTGCCGAAGAAGCTTGTGCTGGTCAGGGACGCAGGGGTATTTACGGCTGGCAAGGATGGCGGAAAAGTGGAGCATCGCCTGGATACGCTTGCCGCTTACATAGAGAATCCAGCAGAATACAGCGTGATTGTTTTTATGGTGCATGCGGACAAGCTGGATGAACGCAAAAAAATCGTCAAGCAGATTAAAAATACGGCTGCCGTTATAACTTTTAGCCCGCTCAGCAGCGAGGAGCTGTTATCTTGGGTGGAGAAGCGCGCTGGGGAGCGCCATGTTGGTCTTGAAGCAGGGGCTGCGGCCGCGCTTGTCCGCAATGCAGGGACAGGACTGCAGGCGCTGGCGGCCGAAATCGACAAGCTGTGCCTCTTTGCAGGTGAGGGTGGTACGATCGGCGTGAAGGATATCGATTCACTGGTTGCGCGCAGTACGGAGCAGAACGTTTTTGTCATGGTGGAGGAGCTGGCCAATCTGCGGATGGAGAATGCGCTGTCCATTTTTTACGAGCTGCTGAAGCAGCGTGAAGAGCCGATTAAAATCGCCGCGCTCATCACCCGCCAGTTCCGCATTATTTTGCAGGTGAAGGAGCTTGCTCAGCAGAGCTATTCCCAGCAGCAGGTAGCCGGACAGCTTGGACTGCATCCATACGCCGTCAAGATTGCGGGTGAGCAGGCTCGCCGTTTCCGTCCGGAACGGCTGCGCTGGATTTTGAATGAGCTGGCGGAGCTGGATTACCGGATGAAAACGGGAGCGGTGGATAAAGTGCTTGGCATGGAGTTGTTTTTTTTAAAGCTTGGCGCGCAGACCGTATGAAAGAAATCCGTAGAATGCCAAAAAATCCTGATCGGTGCTTCAACCGTTCAGGATTTTTTCTTCATAGTCGTATTAGAAGCGCTAATTATGCCTGGGCATTCAGAGCGTTCAGTTTTTTCGCCAAGCGGGACTTTTTACGGGCTGCAGCATTTTTGTGGATCAGACCTTTAGTTACAGCCTTGTCCAGCTTAGTGGAAGCGGCTTTGAAAGCAGCTGCTGCAGTTTCAGCTTCGTTATTAGCCAGCGCAGTATCAGCAGCTTTCACTGCAGTACGCAGCGCGGATTTTTGGGAAGCGTTCAACGCACGGCGTTTTTCGCTCGTCTTAACGCGTTTAACAGCGGATTTGATGTTCGGCATTCCATTCACCTCCTGTAAAGGCATTCCTTATGAACACAAACGTTTCACAACTTAAAATATTTTAGCACGGCATATTTGAAAAAGCAATATGAAAAACATTTAGAAAAACCCATCAGAATCAGATGCGCAGGGTTTGTATGCATATTACGGCAGCGAGTCCAGCAAACTATAGAAAAAGAGAAACTTGAAGGAGGCGTGATGATGGACCTCGATTTGCAAAAATATTCGGTAAGAACGGACCTGGCGATTGAATCAAGGGAATTGGCAGGCCGCGGGCAGCAGCAGCCCATCCCGGGGGTACAGGAGGATGTGGAGGAGCAGGAGGGCATCAGGATCACAAGGTTGAATGTGATGAACGAAGCGGGAGCACAGCAGATCGGGCGGGTACAGGGAAATTATGTCACGTTGGAAATCCCCAAGCTAAGGGAAGGCGACACCGGGCTGCAGGATCGCGTCTCGTACACCTTCGCCAAAGAAATGGAAGAATTCATCCGTAAAATTGGCGTTTCCCCCAATGCAAAGGTTCTGGTCGTCGGTCTGGGCAACTGGAACGTCACGCCCGATTCGCTCGGACCGCTGGTGGTGGAGAACCTCATGATCACGCGCCAATATTTTGAATTGATGCCTGATCAGGTGAATCCGGGTTACCGCGAAGTCAGTGCTATAGCTCCGGGTGTTCTTGGCACCACGGGTATTGAATCCAGTGAAATTGTGCAGAGCATTGCGGAAAAAACTCGTCCCGAGCTGATTATCGCCATTGACGCCCTGGCCTCCAGGTCGCTGGAGCGAATCAACACCACGATTCAGGTGGCGGATATCGGCATCCATCCCGGATCAGGCATCGGCAATAAACGCCGTGGCATCACCAAAGAGATTTTGGGGATCCCATGTATCGCTATCGGTGTTCCCACCGTCTGTTATGCGTCAACGATCGTGAACGACTCCCTGGAAATGATGAAATCCCACTTGGGCAAGGATGCACCCCGCAGACAGGCCATTATGGGAATGCTCAACTCTATTTCCGAGCAAGAGAGACTGCAGCTGGTGAGGGAAGTGCTGCAGCCGCTTGGTCATGACCTGATTGTCACGCCAAAGGAAGTGGACAAGTTTATTGAAGATATTGCGAATATTATCGCCACAGGGCTGAACGCAGCGCTGCATGAGGCCATTACTCCGGATAACGTCGCCGCCTACACGCACTAACCTATGATATTTTTTCTTCACCCCGCCGATACAGGGCGGGTTTTTTCTGTTTGTCCGTTCTAGCAATTCCTTTCCGTTCATAGAGTTGAAGTATAAGAGATTATCCCAATCGGAAGCTCCGACGGACTTGAAAGGCCGGGCTTCATTGATCGTGAAGGAGGACGGCTCTGGAATGGGCAAATTTCAAATTTGGAACATAGGAAAGTGGAAAAGGGGAATGATCCGCGTGATGGCCATGGGCCATACGCTTGTCGTGCTCGTTATAGGGACGGCCCTGTTTTTTGTGGCGCTTGGGCTGGGAGGCATCGCGGAGAACCGTCTGCAATCCTCTCCCGTCTCCTCCATGAAGGGGCTTGCCGCCTCGGTTTCAAGCACTTTTTTTGCGGACATGCTCGGCATGGAAATTCCCCATCTCAATGAAGACAAGCGGGTCTCCGCCTTCTCGGCGCAGCAGATGACGACCTTCGCGTTCCAGCTGCTGACGGGGGTGAATCCGCAGGATCCGAAAAGTCTGGTCGCCAGGGAAATACCGGGCATGGCTACCGGCAGCCCAGTCCTGCTGAGGACAGGCTCCGGCAACCGGCTGGTTGAAGCTCCTGAAGACTACCAGCCTGATCCGGGGATTACGGGCCCCGGCGAGATTCCGCCTGCTCCTCCCGGCAAAACGGCAGACGAGAACCCGCCGGAAGGTAATGAAAAAGAAGACGATACACCCGCGAAGGGCAGCGCGTCCAGAAGAACGGACGGGAAACGCATATTAATTTACCATTCCCATCCACGTGAGGCCTACAACCCGCTTCTGAGCAAAAGCAGCAGCAATCCCAGCTCATCCTCACCGTCCGCGAATGTTTCCAGGGTGGGAGATTTCGTAACCAAACAACTTGAGAAGCAGGGCATCGGCACCATGCACGTTAACAAGGACTACGTAACGACGGTAAAAGACTATAACTGGAATTATTCTTACAAATATTCGCGCCAAACCGTAAAAGAGGCGCTCTCGCAAAACGAGGATCTGACCTATCTGATCGATATTCACCGCGATTCCCAGCGCCATGATAAAACGACAGCAGTCATTAACGGCCTGAGCTATGCCAAAATTTACTTTATCATCGGCCATGACAATAAAAACTGGCGTAAAAACGAAGCCTTTGCCGCCAAGATTCACGAGAAGCTTGAGAAGAAGTATCCCGGCGTGTCACGCGGTGTCTGGGGCAAGGATGGGGGAGGAGGCAATAACGGCGAGTATAACCAGTCACTCTCCCCGAACAGCATATTGATAGAAATCGGTGGTATCGATAATACGGAGGAGGAGCTGAAGCGTACGTCCGAGGCCTTGGCCGATATGCTGTCGGAGGTATATTGGGAAGATAACAAGGTGATCAAGGCGGATGCCGCGGATAATGAAACCAAGGAAACTAAGAAAGCTAAAGAAGCTGAAAAAGCTGAAGAAGCCTCTCCGAAGGTCGCGGACAGCACGGGGAAAAGAACAGAAGAAGCCGGCCAGGCCAGATAGCCTGAAGCAGTGGGAATTTTGAATTTGAGAAGAGGAGGCGGGGGGATGTCCCGTTTTGGAAGAAGAGCCTTTCTGTTCATCTGTCTGATCGGTTTGGGACTGGTGCTCGGCATGCAGCTCGCAAGCTCGGGGATGCGGACCGTGTACGGACCTTCCTGGGATCAAACGAAGCCGCAGGAGAATACGGGGAATCTTGCACAAACGGTAGTGGAGGATACGCCGGCCGTCCCGCTTCCGCCTGCCCCTTCCATGACGGTGGTGCAGGTGGAAGGACAGAATGGGAGCGGATACGGGCAGGTTCAGGCGCAGACGCAGACGCAGGGTCAGGCCCCCTTGCAGCAGATGCAGCGCACGGGGGAGGCTTCCGTGGATGTTATGGCCGACAAGACGGCGGGTCTGCTGCAGCAGGCGTCGAAAAAAGGGATCGAATGGGTGGTATCCCTTTTTGACGGTTTGACGAATTAATGGCCATGAGGACAAAGGAGGCTGTGAAATGGGGATGGGGCGGCCTATCCCCAACTTTTATTGCAGGGACATTGATGCAGCCCCGCGCAACTGGTATAATGAAGCGATTGACACTAGGCTTTGTGTGGGGGTAAGGCATGACGGACATTTTAGCGAGACAGAATAAAATTCGTAACTTCAGCATCATTGCACATATAGACCACGGCAAATCGACGCTGGCGGACCGGATTCTGGAGTACACTGGAGCTCTCACATCCCGCGAAATGCAGGAGCAGGTGCTTGACCAGATGGAGCTGGAACGCGAGCGGGGCATCACGATCAAGCTGCAGGCCGTCCGGCTGAACTACAAGGCGGATGACGGGGAAGAGTATATTCTGAACCTGATCGACACCCCGGGGCACGTGGACTTTACGTATGAGGTCTCCCGCAGCCTTGCCGCCTGTGAAGGGGCACTGCTGGTCGTGGATGCCGCCCAGGGCATTGAAGCGCAGACGCTGGCCAACGTGTACCTGGCGCTTGACAATGACCTCGAAATCCTGCCGGTGATCAACAAGATTGATCTTCCGAGCGCTGATCCGGAGCGTGTGAAGCAGGAGATTGAAGATGTGATCGGCCTGGATACGAGCGAAGCGGTGCTGGCTTCCGCCAAGGCGGGCATCGGCATCAAGGAAATTCTTGAGCAGGTTGTCAAAGCCGTGCCTGCGCCGCAGGGCAACCCGGACAATCCTTTGAAGGCCCTGATTTTCGACTCGCACTATGACCCTTACAAGGGAGTTATCGTGTATGTGCGCGTCGTGGACGGCAAAATCAAGGCAGGCTCCAAAATCAAAATGATGGCCACCGACAAGACGTTCGAGGTGATCGAGGTAGGGGCATTCATGCCGCGGATGACGATCGTGGACGAGCTGAATGTCGGGGACGTAGGCTTCATCGTCGCAGGCATCAAGCATGTCGGCGATACACGTGTCGGTGATACGGTCACAGATGCCAAAAATTCGACACCCGAGCCGCTGCCGGGCTATCGCAAGATTAACCCGATGGTTTACTGCGGACTGTATCCGATTGATACATCCGACTACAATGACCTGCGCGAGGCTCTGGAGAAGCTGCAGCTGAACGACGCATCGCTCAGCTTCGAGCCGGAAACATCCAGTGCCCTGGGCTTCGGCTTCCGCTGCGGATTCCTCGGTCTGCTGCATATGGACGTTATTCAGGAGCGTATTGAACGGGAGTTCAACATTCCGCTGATTACGACGGCGCCGAGCGTTATTTATCGCATCAAGCTGACGGACGGCTCCACCATCGAAATCGACAACCCTTCCAACTATCCGGAAATCGGCCGTATCGATTACGTTGAAGAGCCATATGTAAAGGCCGGGATTATCGTACCTAATGATTATGTAGGGACGGTCATGGAGCTGTGCCAGTCCAAGCGCGGCGAGTATGTGAATATGGAATACCTCGATACGACGCGGGTGACGATTACCTATGAAATCCCGCTGTCCGAGATCGTATATGATTTCTTTGACCAGTTGAAATCAAGCACCAAGGGTTACGCATCGTTTGATTACGAGCTGTCCGGCTACCGCCAGTCCAATCTGGTGAAAATGGATATTCTGCTAAATGGCGAACAGGTTGACGCTTTGTCCTTCATCGTTCACCGTGAACGCGCATATCACCGCGGCCGCATTATTTGCGAGAAGCTGCGCGAGCTGATTCCGCGCCAAATGTTCGAGGTGCCGATTCAGGCCTCTGTCGGAACGAAGGTTGTGGCACGCGAAACGGTTAAAGCAATGCGCAAAAACGTGCTTGCCAAGTGTTACGGCGGCGACATCTCCCGGAAGCGCAAGCTGCTGGAGAAGCAGAAAGAGGGCAAGAAGCGCATGAAACAGGTAGGCAACGTCGAGGTTCCTCAGGAAGCCTTCATGGCCGTCCTGAAAATTGACGAATAAGCCTTTTGGCATAAACAACGTATGATATGTACCTTTATCGAAGGGAAAGCCTGACCGGCTTTCCCTTTTCAAAATATATGGGCTGTTTCCCGGGCCGCTGCTGACGGCCGGGCTGCCCGCATGAGCAAGGAGTGATTTTGGCATGACCCTGTCCACTGGACGCATACAAGATTCTTCTGCACCGAAAGCGGTGTATATTCATATCCCTTTTTGTACGAATAAATGCTTTTACTGTGATTTTAACTCCTACGTATTGAAAGACCAGCCCGTGATGAGTTATCTGCAGGCGCTGGAGCGAGAAATGGAGCATACCGTCAGGCTGAATCCTCCGGGTGAAATCAAGACGATTTTTGTTGGCGGGGGAACACCTACCGTGCTGCAGCCGAAGGAGATGGAATATTTCCTTAAATCGGTGCGTACCTATTTCCCTGACTGGTCGGACGATATTGAATTTTCCATGGAGGCCAATCCGGGAACGACGGATCTGGAGAAGCTGTCTGTCATGAAGGAAGGCGGGGTTAACCGTGTCAGCTTCGGTGTGCAGGCGTTCCAGAATTCGCTGCTGAGCGGCATCGGCCGCATCCATAATACGGATGACGTATACCGCAGCGTGGAGAATGCCCGGGCGGCGGGTCTTACCAATCTGTCCATTGATCTGATGTTCGGCCTGCCGAACCAGACGGTGGATATGCTGGGTGAGAGCATCAGCAGGGCGCTGGAGCTTGAACTTCCTCATTACTCGATTTACAGCCTGAAAGTCGAAGAGAATACGCTGTTTCATACGATGTATCAGAAAAATCAGCTGCCGCTCCCGCATGAAGACGACGAGCTGCAGATGTATCTGCTGCTTATGAGCCGCATGAAACAGGCAGGGTACGTCCAATATGAAATCAGCAATTTTGCCAAGCCTGGGTATGAGAGCCGCCATAATATGACGTATTGGCGGAATGAAGATTATTACGGCCTGGGCGCGGGCGCCCACGGATATGTAGCTGGACAGCGTCATATGAACATTAAAGGGATCAATCCTTATATCGAAGCTGCGACCCAAGGGCTGCCGCGTCTCGACAGCTTCCCGGTTCCGGCAGCCGAAGCGATGGAGGATTTTATGATGGTAGGACTACGTATGGCGGAGGGGGTAACCTCCGAGCGCTTCAACCGTCAATTCGGCCAGCCGCTGGATAAGGTGTTTGCCCGCCCCATTGCCAAAATGTTGGATGCCGGACTGCTTGAACAGACGCCTGCCGGTTATCGTCTGAGCGAGCGGGGAGTTTTGTTCGGCAATGACGTATTCGCAGAATTTATCGGGTCGGTGGCGGTCAATTCCTAGCTTGCAATCTCATGCGCCGTGTTGTATATTTATTCATATCTTTTTACAGCATGGGGCAGGAGGAGAGCGGGATGGCTTCGGTTTGCAAAGAGGTTTTATGCAGAAATGCGGTTCCCGAAGATGTGGAGCCTTTATATCAAATGATCAGCGGCTACGCCGAGCGGGGCATTATGCTTCCGCGTTCCCGTGAGGTGCTGAGGCGCCAGCTCGATACGTTCATCGTTGCTGAAGTCGACGGCGAGGTGGTTGGCTGCGGATCGCTTTGCAAGCTCGGTGCGGACCTTGTTGAAGTGCGCTCGCTCGGAATCTCCGAAGGCTACAAAGGCATGGGGATCGGCTCGAAGCTGGTGAACGGATTGATCGAGGAAGCGAAGCGTCAGAATATTCCGAAAATTATGGCGCTTACGTATGAAGTTTCTTTTTTTATTAAAAACGGCTTTGAGGTCGTGAACAAAGAAATCTTCCCTGAGAAGGTTTGGACCGATTGCGTACACTGCAGCAAGCAGCATGCCTGCGATGAAATCGCCGTGCTGAAGAAGCTGAACTGACTTGAAAATAGCAAGCTGTAGAACCATGTAGAGGCGCTCTATATGGTTCTTTTTGTTTAGAGAACAATTGGTCATGGACAGGTGTGGGTGAGGACATTGGCATCAATGACAACTTCCTCGTCCTCGTACTACTTGTCTATTCTTTCTTGGATGTTTAAAATGAATCAATCTGGCATTGTTTCGTTTGTTGGCGGGTTTAGCCTGTTCATATCGTTGTTCGGATTTAACCAAGCTGCTTCAATTAAAGAACAGCTTAGGCGCAGTAAAGGTACTGAACTGACTTGACAATACTCGGGTCGGTTTGGTATTTTTGTATTAATGGTTAGCACTCACAAATGGCGAGTGCTAATGATTTATTGAAACAGCATTTATTCAGTTTGGACAGCAAGGGAGGAACTCGCATGTTAACCGAACGTCAAAGACTGATTCTGAATGCGATCATTGACGATTATATCCGTTCGGCTGAGCCTGTGGGATCCCGGAGCATATCCAAGAGAAAGGATGTCGGCTTCAGTCCGGCAACCATCCGCAATGAAATGGCGGATCTGGAGGAGCAGGGATATCTGGAACAGCCGCATACATCCGCAGGACGGATTCCGTCACATAAAGGATATCGTTATTATGTCGACCATCTGGTGCCGCTGACCAAGCTGGGGCCGCAGGAGATGCGCGAGCTGAAAACCTTTTATGCCCAAAAGCTAAATGAAATGGAACAAGTGATTCAGCATGCATCCGGCATACTTTCCCATATGACGAATTACACTTCCATCCTGCTGGGACCGGAAGTTTTTCATACTTCATTGCGCCATTTTCAACTGATCCCGCTTAACGAGCAAACCGCGGTGGCCATTATCGTCACGAATACCGGGCATGTGGAGAACAGGACGGTAGAACTCCCGCCGGGCATATCGGTTTCCGATATGGAGCGTGTCATTAATATGCTGAACAGCAAATTGGTGGGTTCGCCGATTTATCAGCTGAAGGCACGCATGCACGCCGCGCTGGGTCAGGAAATGCAGCGTCATGTTTCCCAGTTTGAGGATGTAATCAAAGTGCTGGATATGGCGTTCGAAAGCGATTCGGATCAGCGTCTGTATTTGAGCGGAGCGACCAATATGCTGACTCAGCCTGAATTCAAAGACGTGGATAAGGTCAAAAATATACTTGATTTGCTGTCGGAGACACCTACCATTCTGAAAATGATGGCACCCGTGCAGGGAGGACCTGAAGTTCAGGTCCGCATCGGTACAGAGAACGATCATGAGGCTTTTGCCAACTGCAGCCTGATTACCGCAACCTATGCAATTGACGGCGAAGCGCTCGGCACGATCGGCATCCTGGGTCCTACACGAATGGAGTATGCGAGAGTCATCAGCATTTTGGGCATCCTTTCCAAGGACCTGACGAATTTGCTGACAGAACGTTTCAAGTAGGCGGATTCCGAGGATCGTAAGCTACGCCGCTGCACACATCGTACTACCTTAAGGAGGTGAACATCTTGAAAGATGAACAAACGATTCAGGAAGAAGAACAGCAGCTGAATACGGAGGAGACTCCCGAGGTAAACGGGACTGCTCAGGATACAGCCGGGGAGCCGGTGAATGAGGCGGCTTCCGTTGCAGCCGAGGAGGAGAACGGTGAAGCGGCCCGTCTTCGTGCAGAGCTGGAAGAGCAGCAGCAGCGTCTTCTGCGTGTACAGGCTGATTATGATAATTTCCGCCGCAGGACACAGAAAGAGAAAGAAGAGCTTGCGAAATATGCTTCCATGAAGCTGGTTACCGAGCTGGTGCCGGTCGTGGACAACTTCGAACGCGCACTTGCTACGGCTCCACAGGGTGCTGAGGCTGAATCCTTTGCCAAGGGCGTAGGCATGATCTTCCGCCAGCTGGAAGGAGTCCTGTCCGCTGAAGGAGTAACTGCGATGGAAGCGGTCGGCAAGCCGTTCAATCCGGAATTCCACCAGGCGATTATGCAGGTGGAAAGCGAGGAATATGAAGAGGGCATTGTTGTTGAGGAAGTCCAGAAAGGCTATATGCTGAAGGATAAAGTGCTTCGACCGGCAATGGTTAAAGTAAGCATGTAGGCATTAACGATGCTATACCCCGGATTTTGTGACAAAATCCTTACACATATACCACAGCGGACTTCATGTCCGTGGTACAATCCGAAGGAGGAACATAACGCGTATGAGTAAAGTAATCGGTATTGACTTGGGTACAACCAACTCCTGCGTAGCAGTCATGGAAGGCGGCGAAGCGGTCGTTATCCCGAATCCGGAAGGCGCACGCACAACCCCTTCTGTTGTAGGCTTCAAAAAAGACGGAGAGCGTATTGTCGGTGAAACGGCAAAACGCCAGGCGATCACCAACCCTGACCGTACGATCATTTCCATCAAACGCCATATGGGTACGAATCACAAAGAGGCGATTGATGGCAAAGATTATTCCCCACAGGAGATTTCGGCGATGATTCTGCAAAAGCTGAAATCCGACGCGGAAGCTTATCTTGGCCAAACGGTAACCCAGGCGGTTATTACCGTTCCGGCTTACTTCAATGACAGCCAGCGTCAGGCAACCAAGGATGCGGGCAAAATTGCCGGCCTTGAAGTGCTGCGTATCGTCAACGAGCCGACAGCGGCTGCTTTGGCATATGGTCTTGAGAAGTCCGAAGATCAAACGATTCTTGTCTATGACCTCGGCGGTGGTACGTTCGACGTATCCATTCTTGAGTTGGGTGACGGCTTCTTCGAAGTTAAAGCGACCAGTGGCGACAACCAGCTGGGCGGGGATGACTTCGACCAAGTCATCATTGACTACCTCGTGAGTGAGTTCAAAAAGGATCAGGGCATTGACCTGAGCAAGGATAAAGCAGCAGTTCAACGTCTGAAGGATGCTGCGGAAAAAGCGAAAAAGGAACTGTCCGGTGTATTGACAACGACGATTTCCCTGCCGTTTATTACGGTTGTGGACGGCGTGCCTCAGCACTTGGAAGTAAACCTTACCCGCGCGAAATTCGAAGAGCTGTCCGCCAACCTGGTTGAACGCACCCTGGGTCCTACACGCCAGGCCATGAGTGACGCCGGACTGAGCGCAAGCGATATTGATAAAATCGTGCTGGTCGGCGGTTCCACCCGTATTCCTGCCGTTCAGGAAGCGATCAAAAAGCTGACAGGCAAAGAGCCGCACAAAGGCGTAAACCCGGATGAAGTGGTAGCGCTGGGTGCTGCCGTACAGGCTGGCGTTCTGACAGGCGACGTCAAAGACGTGGTTCTGCTGGACGTAACGCCTCTGTCCCTCGGCATCGAAACTGCGGGCGGTGTATTCACGAAAATGATCGACCGCAACACGACGATTCCGACAAGCAAATCGCAGGTATTCTCGACTTATGCGGATAACCAGCCAAGCGTTGAAATTCACGTCCTGCAGGGTGAACGCGAAATGGCTGCCGGCAACAAAACGCTGGGCCGCTTCCAGCTGGGCGATATCCCTCCGGCACCGCGCGGTGTGCCGCAAATCGAGGTTACTTTTGACATCGATGCCAACGGTATTGTAAACGTATCTGCTACAGACAAAGGCACAGGCAAAAGCCAGAAAATCACCATCACTTCATCCAGCGGTCTGAGCGACGAGGAAGTGGAACGCATGATGAAGGACGCCGAGCTGCATGCGGAAGAAGACAAGAAGCGCAAAGAGCTTGTTGAAGCGAAAAACAGCGCCGACCAGCTGATCTACTCCGTGGACAAAACCATCAAGGACCTTGGCGACAAAGCCGACGCTTCCGAAGTGGAAAAAGCAAACGCGGCGAAAGAGAAGCTGCAAAAGTCGCTGGAATCCGACAACCTGGAAGAAATCAAAGCAGCTACGGAGGAACTGAGCGGAATTATTCAGCAGCTGTCCGTCAAGCTGTACGAGCAGGCGGCGCAAGCCCAGCAAGCTCAGGGCGAGCAGCCTAAAGAAGGCGGCCGCGACAACGTAGTGGACGCAGACTATGAAGTAGTGAATGAAGATAAGAAGCAGGACTGATAACGGGACATAATCCGGATTGAAGGGCCTTGTCAGGCCCCGTTCCGGTAAAGTACGCCGTTGTATGATATACTGTAAAGAAATACGCATATAACGGGTTGTACATCCACGTTTATGAGGGAAGGTCAAAGCCGGGGCGTCCCGTGCTTTGGCTTTCCTTGTTTTGAGATGATGACTTCGTTGAAGGCATGGGGGTGGAACATTGGCTGACAAGCGTGATTATTACGAGGTGCTCGGTGTCTCCAAAGGCGCCGGAGAGGATGAGATCAAGAAAGCATACCGCAAGCTGGCCCGTCAGTATCACCCTGACGTCAACAAGGCGGCTGATGCCGAGGCCAAATTTAAAGAAGTGAAAGAGGCCTATGATGTTCTGAGCGACTCGCAAAAGCGTGCACGCTATGACCAGTACGGGCATGTAGACCCCAGCCAAGGAATGGGCGGCGGTTTTTCGGGCGATTTCAGCGGCGGCTTCGGAGATATATTCGATATGTTCTTTGGCGGCGGAGGCGGCCGGCGTGATCCGAACGCTCCGCAGCGCGGGAATGATCTGCAGTACAACATGACCATTGAGTTCAAGGAAGCGATATTTGGCATCGAGAGAGACATTACCATTCCACGCACGGAAAGCTGCGACACCTGTCACGGATCAGGGGCAAAACCGGGTACACATCCGGAAACATGCTCCGTCTGCCGCGGCACCGGGCAGGAGGAAGTTGTACAGAATACGCCTTTTGGCCGTATGGTGAACCGGCGTGCCTGCTCCAACTGCGGCGGGTCGGGTAAAATCATCAAGGACAAATGTTCGACCTGCAGCGGAACGGGCAGAGTCCGCAAGCAGCGCAAAATTCATGTCCGGATTCCAGCCGGCGTGGATGACGGCGCACAGCTGCGCATGAGCGGCGAAGGCGAGGGAGGTCTGCGCGGAGGTCCAGCCGGTGACCTGTATATTGTCATTCGTGTGAAGCCGCATGATTTCTTTGAGCGTGAAGGCGACGATATCTACTGTGAGGTGCCGCTGACGTTTGCGCAGGCTGCGCTTGGTGACGAGATTGAAATTCCGACGCTGACGGAGAAGGTGAAGCTGAAAATCCCGGCGGGCACCCAAACGGGCACTTATTTCCGCCTCAAGGGCAAAGGCGTGCCTCGTCTGCGCGGCATCGGGCAGGGCGACCAGCACATCAAGGTGGTAGTGGTGACACCGAGCAAGCTGAGCGAAGAGCAGAAAAATCTGCTGCGTGAATTTGCGGCCTTGAGCGGTGAGCAGAACCATGAGAACGAGCAATCATTTTTCGACCGTATGAAACGTGCGTTTCGCGGAGAATAAAATGTGAAATATGGAAACAGCAGGCAGGGGAAGGATCCCTAGCCTGCTGTTTTTTCATGTTATGCATGATGCATCTGAAGGCACTGTTACTTTGTTGTGATCGAAAGTATCTGGTGTCTGCTGCCATCTGTCTCATGTCGCCCATGCAGCTCTTTGCACGATTATCCCTTTTGTTCAGAGGGCGGGAATTGAGATTTAGGGTTGAGAGTTGAGGGTAAGTGTACCTTCGAAAGGGTGAGTGCAATCACCTCAAAAGGCAAAGTGCTTGAACGAGGAATGGTTAGTATGAAGTGGGTCGCTTGATCGATGTGGGTTGCATGAACTGGGAAATCGGAAAAATTCGGGTTCAAGCGATAATGGGGACTACGGTCTTCTCTTTTTTTCGATGTCTTGCTTCTCCCTTTCGTTCGATCTGGTTCACATCACCTAAACTCTCTGCTTTCTCCTAAGATCGTCTCATGATCTCGGACCGATCTGCTTCTCCATAAGTTACGATACAAAAAATAATAAACCCATTCGATTGTCCTGGATAGCGTAACGACAGCCGTCTTTCGTGCCACATTTGATCCGTTATCTTCATTAATGTGCCTAAAGTATTTTTAAACGTGCCTAAAGTATTTTTAGCTCCAGACTGCTGTTTTTCTGTATCTGATCAAACGGGATAATCGTGCAAGGCCTCTGGACAGCGAGTTCACCTTTCTTGCCACGCTCGGTTGTCGGCTCCTCTTTTAACATACGTAATCTGTGTGTCAACACAGATGCTTCCACCTAATGCCGTTAATTGTATGTTTGTAAACGAAAAAAGTCGTATTTAAAAGAAAGTTTACACTCAGAAAATGTTTCCAGCGACGTAATTTCATTATATCTATATAACATTGTTCCTTGGACCTGCATAAAAGTCACAGATAAAACAATAGTCACAAGCAAGAAGGAGGAAGAAGAAGGAAATGGGGTTAATTGAATTGAAAACGATGACAAGGCGTGTACTTGTGGCCATGATCTGCTTGATTATGGTGGCCTCCACCTGCCTTGCGCAGCTTATGCCGCGAGCGGCGGCGGCGGAAGAATCCAACGTATTTTTACGTTCGGGTGTAGAGGCTACGGCCAGCGGATACGCTGCGGCAGATTCGCCCAGCCAGGCGATTGACGGTGCAACGGATAGTAAATGGTCATATGAAACGGGGACAACCCCTCCATCTGCAGACAACCCCTATTGGCTGAAGGTTGATGCCGGAGCAACGGCGACAGTCAGCCGGTTTGAAATAAAGCATGCTGGTGCAGGCGGTGAGCAGGATGAACTCAACACCAGCGATTATACGATTGAAGTCAGCGATGATGATGTAAACTGGAAGCCGGTCGTCACGGTTACAGACAATGTGTACGGTGAGACTGTACATCCTTTGTCCGAGCCGGTGAAGGCCAGATACTTCAAGCTGAACATCACCGCTCCGGCCAATGATTCGGTTGACAACTATCAGGCGAACATTTATGAATTCGAAGCCTTTGGTTACATGGAGCAGGCTGCTGCCATTCCGGTGACCGGCATTAGTCTGAACAAGAATGCTCTGCAGCTTAAGGCGGGCGAAACGGAACAGCTGTCCGTGTCGGTTACACCGAAAGATGCCTCCGTGCCTGCCTATACCTGGACCTCCAGCGATAGTCATGTTGCCACTGTAGACAACTCCGGGCTTGTGACTGGTATGGGTGCGGGAACCGCAGTGATCACTGTGACGACGGAAGACGGCGGTTATCAGGCGTCGGCAACAGTCACTGTAGGATGGATTCTGCCGGCTTTGGCCGGTTCAGCGCTGATTGCGAAGGACAGCCAGTGGTCCTATCTGGACGATGGCTCCGATCAGGGCACGGCCTGGCGTGCGGTTGATTTTGATGACAGCGGCTGGGCAAAGGGTGCGGCTCCGCTGGGGTATGCAAGCAGCGGTAAAGATCAGAATTTGAATACAAAGATCAATTATGGCAATGATTCCGGTAATAAACATATCACCACTTATTACCGCAAGGAATTTGCGGTTGCCGATGCCACGGCAATTAAACAGCTGACAGGTGCGCTCATCCGGGATGACGGTGCCGTCATCTATTTGAACGGCCAGGAAGTGTACAGAACGAATATGCCTGAAGGGGCGGTTACATACACAACCCTTGCACAAACCGCGGTCGGTGACGAGCGAGACGAGTATCCTTTTACGATCGATCCGGCTCTGCTTGTAAACGGTACGAATGTAATTACAGCGGAAGTGCATCAAAATGCGGGCAGCAGCTCGGACACCTTCTTCTCACTGGAGCTGAGCGCTTCCGATGAAGAAGTGGTACAGCCTGCCAAAGATCAGGGCTTGCTGACTGAATATTATACCAACAGCGGGGGCGATTTTGCTTTTGGTCCATATAAATCGACCCGCATTGATCCGCAAATCAACTTTAAAGACCTTGAAGGGGCATTGAGCACCTGGACCGGACAAAACGACAATGTGAATATCCGCTGGACAGGTCAAATCGTCCCTGAATATTCTGAAGCCTACACCTTCTCCATGATCGGGGACAATGGCTTCCGCTTGTATATCGATGGACAACTGGCCATTGATCACTGGAAAAACGACTGGGATGTCGAATATTCAAGCAGCCCGATAACCCTTGAGGCTGGCCGGAAATATGATATTAAAATTGAATATTTTGAAGACTACGGCGGCTCGAATCTGTACCTGCGCTGGGAAAGCCCGAGCGTTCCCAAGGAGATTGTGCCTGCAAAAGCGTTTTATCTGCCTGCAGACTATGACGGTCCGGTATCATCCGAAATCGCTCAAGACGGCAAGCATGTTGAGCTTGCTTTTATGAATGAGCTGGGCAATGTGCCAGATACTCTCGCGGAGCATTTAAGCGTTACAGCCGGCGAAGGAACAAAAACAGTGACAGCGGCAGAGCTGTCCACAGGGGACGCTTCTGTTCTGAAGCTGGAGTTGAACGCGCCGGTGCTCTCCACCCAGCTTGTGAATGTTAAATATGATGGCAGCGGAGGATTGGTGGCAGCAGGACAGGGCAGCACCGGGACTTTTGCCTTCAGCCCGCTGAACAAGTCCGAATATCTGGACTATTCACCGATTTCAATTGCGATGTCTTTTTACGGAAGTCCGAAAACGAACCGTTCTTTTGCCTGGTACACCAAATATGACAAGCCTGAAAATGCGCCTGCAAACGCCAAGGACAGCATCGTAGAGATTGTGCCGGCTGGCGGAGAGTTTGATTCGCCTGATGTGAAGCGGTTTGTGGGAGAACCGGAAGACACCAAAGTATTGGATCTTAAAATTACCAATTCGACGAGAGGCAGCTTTATCAGCCACAAAGTGCTTGCTGCCGGTCTGGCTCCTGGAACCTCCTATAAGTACCGGGTGGGAAGCGATGACAACTGGAGCGATGCGGGAAGCTTCACGACGGAAGCTGACAATGAGCAAGATTATGAATTTTTATATATGACAGACTCCCAAGGGGCCAATACGAAAGACTATGAAGTATGGGCAGACACGCTTGGACAAGGACTGAACAGATATCCGGATTCCAAATTCCTTGTCATGACCGGGGACATGGTGGATGCCGGGGCACTGGAGTACCAGTGGCTCGATTATTTTGGAAAGCCGCAGGACAAGCTGCTCAATTTGCCTTTGATGGCGGCGGTAGGCAACCATGAAGGGCCATACAACGATAACTATTACTACCACTTCTATTATCCTAACGATTCGATCGACGATCCTTTGCCTCCGGGAAGCGTGTATTCCTATGACTATGGCGATGCCCATTTCATGGTGCTGAACACGATGGATATGGGCTGGGACAGCCGTCAGCGGGCAGCGTTCCAGCAGCAGATCGAATGGCTGAAGCGCGAGGTTGCCCAGACGGATAAAAAGTGGAAGGTGGTCGCTTTCCATAAGGCGATTTATTCGGTCGGCGGCCATTCGGATGAGGCTGAAATCTATGAATTGAGAGATATGCTGGTTCCGGTCTTTGACGAGCTTGGCATTGATGTCGTTTTGCAAGGGCATGACCATACGTATATGAGATCCTATCAAATGTATGGCGATAAGCCGGTTACAGACATCGAGAAGGATGCCAAGGGCAATCCGGTCAATCCGGACGGAACGATGTACATTGTCAACAACTCTGCAGGCACGAAGTACTATGATGTGAATCAAGGCTTGAACAAGTATTATGCGGATGCATTTGAACAATCACGCAAGCCGGTGTATACGGGCATCAAGATGACGGAGAACAGCTTCACGCTTGAATCCTTCCGTTCCGGCGAAGATCAGCCGTTCGATACCTACACGATCGTGCGAAATGACAGTAAGCCTGAGACTGTTCAAGAATTAACGGCAAGCAAAACGGGCGACGGAAAAACGATTCTTACGTGGAAGAAACCTGAAAACGTCAGCGCGGAGGACGCGGTCAGAGGTTTTAGAATTTACGAAGCAGAGGGCAAATTGGGCCGCAACTGGAGCGTCTACGTGCCTGCGGTAGAGGGGCAGAACAGCTATCAATATGCTGTAGAAACCAAAGATTCAGGGCAGGACTATGTGTTTGCCGTTACAGCGGTAGACAAGCGGGATAACTCCCCGGCCAGCACGGTAAGCACAGCCGGAAACGTGCCGGCGGCACCTACTCTTCCTGTCGTGGACGATGGATATAACACGTTCGGCTGGACGAATGTGCCTGGATATTCTGAACCGTCAAATTACGAATACAGCGTGGATGGCGGTACCAGCTGGAAGGATGTCACGGCGAATCCTCAGACTGTCGGAGACGGCGATTATGCCGCGGGAGCGGTCATGGTGCGGGTGAAAGCCAATGAAGCCAAGGGAATGGCTGCCGGACTGGCGCTCGCCTCGGACAAACCGTTCACGGCCAACAGCATTCATCGTACGTATTCGGTAACCGGCGCATTAACACGGGAAAAAGGAATGAAGGTCCAAATCGAGGTGGAGCAGCTGGCGGAGTACAGCGGAGACGCCTATGTGGTCTTTGAACTGTTGAACGGGGATACACCTCTGCTTATCAATGCGATTCCTGTCAAGCAAAGCAAGCTGCCGATCTCGCAGTACTTTAACGTGAGCGGAGCGGATTACAGGGTGAAGGTATTCGTATTTGATGAATTCAACAGCGACCTTGACATTCCGGTACACCTGGCGGAACCGGTGGAGTTCAAGTAATGGATGAAAGAAAGAGAGGACTGCATACGGTGAAGAAATTGTTAACGGTTGGTCTGGTCATGTCATGTCTGCTTTCACCAGCTTCAATCTATGCAGCTGAAGCGGGCAGCACTCCGCCGGCAGAAAGCATCGGTTCTGCTGATAATACAGCGGCTGCCTTCGCGCTGGAGCTGAGTGCGAATGAAATACGGCGCGGCGGTGCAATTACGATATCCGGAACGGTCCCGGAGGGAAGCCATGATGTTGTGCTTAAAATCGTAAGTCCGAATCAGACAGTGTTTTATATTGATGTCATCCCGGCCACCGGAGGCAGCTATAGCGTGAACGTAGCCATCCCGACGAGCGAGGAGCTTGCTCCCTTTGGCACCTATACGGTGGTGGCCGGCAGCGGTGGAGTTCAGACAAGTAAAACATTTTCAGTTGCCGGGGATGGAAATCAACCCGGGAATGGCGGCGAAAATCCGGGGAATGGTGGCAATAACCCGGGGAATGGCGGCAATAATCCAGGCAACGGTGGCATTAATGATCCGGACAAAGGCGGATCTGGTGGCGGCTCTGGCTCCGGTGGCGGCGGAGGTGGCGGCACGGTTGTTACCCCGAAACAAACGGGCATTCCATCCGGCGCCGGTCAAGTAACTGGAGCGGTTATTCAACCGGAGAAGGGGCAGAACGGAACTTATATTGCAGGCAGTGGAACATTGACGGGGGCGGCAGGCCAAGCGAAGGATGCAGTGACCATCCAGCTTCCGGCAGCAGCCGGTGAATCCGGTGCGCCATTGGAATTCCCTGCAGGCTCCTTGAAGGATCTTCAGAGCAAGCAGCTGGATTTGATCATTACGTCCGGTAATCATACGGTCCGCTTCCCGGCCGGCTCCATCGGAGCGTCTGCGGCCAAGGAGCAATCCATCCTGCGCATTGTGCTGAAAACAGCCATGACAGAGGAAGCCGGTAAGGTGATTGAACAGGCGCTGCAAGCGAACACGAATTACACACAGACCGGAATTGTGCTTTCTGTAGTCATCCAGCTTGTAACAGACGGCCAAGTCGTGGAAATTCATGAGCTGGACAAGCCAGCCTCGGTAACGATCCGGTTGACGGCAGAGCAGACAGCGAAGCTTCGCGCGGCTCATGCTGGTGTGTATTACGTGGATGGCAAGCAGCTGGAATATATCGGCGGCAAGCTTAACGGAGATCTGTTCACCTTCACGGCCAAGCATTTCTCGTATTATACAGTGCTTGAATACAACAAAACATTTGTTGATCTGGCAGGACACTGGGCCGAGCAGGCTGTCAACCAGCTTGCGGCGAAGGGAATCGTCACTGGTGTGGATGAGCGGCATTATGAGCCGAACCGTGCCATTACACGGGCCGAGTTCGTAACCCTGATCATGCGGGCAATCGAGCAGACAGGCAAGTCATCGGCCAATGCCGCAAATCCGTTCTCGGATGTGAAGGCAGGGCAGTATTATACCGGTCCGATCGCGGCTGCGGCAGAGCTTGGCATCGTAACAGGTTATGACGGAAAATTCCGTCCTGCAGACCGGATTACCCGTGAAGAAGCGGTAGTTTCACTTGTACGGGCTGCGAAATATTTCAGCACGACTCAGCCGCAGCAGGGCGAGCCCTCCTTTGCCGATGCCGGCAAGATTTCTTCCTGGGCAACCGCGGCTGTGAAGGAAGCCTGGTCAACAGGATTGATCGAGGGAGACGGAAAAGCCTTTAAGCCGAAAAACCCGGTTACGCGGGCTGAAGTCGCCGTGATGATCCAGCGGTTGCTGGCGGACAGTTTATGATAAAAGGGAAGCGGGAGGACCGGCACGCCATGGTGAAAAGGTTGGTAGCAAGGATAATGGCAGCATTGTTCGTATTGATGATGCTGGAATCCGTAACGGTAAATTTGATTTGGGCGGCATCTGCCGCCCCCTCTGCGGAGGGGAAGAACACCCGCAATGTCGCCTTGAACGCAAAGGTGACAGCTTCGGGACAATGCAACAGCAATGAGGGCGGCAAAAATGCCGTCGATAGCGACGCCAGCACGAAATGGTGCGACAACTCGAGCGGTTCAGGCAAATGGCTGAAGCTGGATTTTGGCAAGGTGTATACGATTAACGAATGGGTTGTATACAATGCGGCCTTCAGTGAATCCGGCAACGTTCCGTTCTGGAATACGAAGGATTTCCGCCTGCAAAAAAGTGCGGACGGCAAAAAGTGGGAAACCGTCGATTTTGTGAGAGACAATGTGCAAACCGTTGTTGACCGCTATGTTCCGGCATTCTCCAGCCGGTACGTCAGATTTTATGTAGAGCGCGGGGCGCATGACAATAATACGGTGCGGCTGTATGAGCTCGAATTGTACGGAGTGGATGAAGGGGAGGAGCCTGATTATCCCGCGACCAACAAGCTGCCGGTGGATTATGTAGATCCGTTCATCAACACGCTTGGCGACAACGGGCAGACGAACCCGGGACCTTCCACGCCGTTTGGCCTCGTTTCACTGGGGCCTGATGGGGATGGGGGAGCTTTCAGCGGTTATTATTATCAGGATAAAAATTTAAAGGGCTTCTCACATCTGCGTTTCAGCGGCGTCGGCTGCAGCGGCGGGGGCGGCAATATTTTGATGATGCCGGAAACCCGCACCTTTACGAATAACAGCGGTGAATACAAGCAGAAATACGATAAAAGCAGCGAACAGGCTTCACCTGGTTATTATGGTGTGGAATTGGCCTCCGGAATCCATGTCGAGCTTACAACCTCGGACAACGTCGGGTTCCACCGCTACACATTCCCGGCCAATGAGGCGGACGGCTCTGTGCTTGTGGATCTTTCCAACTCCTACGCGGGAATGCTGGACGCCAATCTGAACGTGGAAAACAATAATGAAATTTCGGGCATGATCCAGTCCAAAAACGTGTGCGGATACGGCAATTACAAGCTGTACTATTCCATTCAGTTTGATCATAATTTTGCATCATACACCTCGTGGAAAGGCACCGATACTGGAGCGGTATCTCAGCGCAGCGGCTCCAACACCGGGGTTTGGCTGGATTTCGATACACAGAACAATAAAGTGATTCAGGCCAAGGTCGGAATCTCCCCAATCAGTGTAGAGCAGGCAAAGTATGAGCGCGATCACGATATTGCGGATTGGGATTTTGATGCACAGCATCAGAAAGCGCGCAGCATGTGGAGCGAAGTGCTCGACAAGATCGAAATCACGGACAATGATGAAAAGGAAAAGACCATTTTTTATACACAGCTCTACCATATGTTCCTGCATCCGAAAAACGTAACGAGCTCGACAGGCGAGTTCCGGGCGGGCAGGGATGAAAATACGATCCGTAATACTTCGGAGTTCGGCGACGATTTTGAGTACTACAACGGCTGGTCGACCTGGGATGATTTCCGGAAGTACCCGTTGTACTCCATCTTGGAGCCGAAAAAATATGAGAACATGGTAAAATCACTCGTTGATCTTTATAAAACGAGAGGCTCTTACACGCAATATGGCGACGGCTACTGGCCGAGCCCGACGGTGAGAAACGAGTTTAACGGCGCCGTCATTCTGGATGCTTATTCCAAAGGCTTTACAGATTTTGATGCGTACACGGCACTGGAAGGCATGGCTGACGATACCGACCATTATGTGTACAGCGACAATGATATTTCCGGTAAGCTGGAAAGAGCCTACAGCGCGTATTTTCCCATGAAGCTGGCTGAGATGCTCGGCGACAAGGACACGTATGCGAAGTACAAGGACATTGCCTTGTCCTACAAAAAGCTGTGGAATCCGGAACAAGTGGATGAAAAGGGCGAAAAACGCGGCTTTTTCACCCCAAATGGCCGCAATGTAGCGGCATCGGATATTACGCAGGTGGATAAGTATGCATACCAGGGCAACCTGTGGCAGTACCGCTTTTTCGTATTGCAGGATATTGCCGGACTGGCCGACCTGATGGGTGGCATCCGTGAAATGGCGGGCGAACTGCTGCATTTCTTCGAGATCAACGAATATATGGCGGTCAATGAAACCGCCCCACTCGATGCTCCTTACCTGTTTAACTATTTGCGCATGCCTTATTTGACGCAGTATTATGCAAGGGAGTACACAACAGAGGTTGTCACACAGAACTACCATAACCATGGCCGCTATGCGTATCCGATCAAATCACGGGTTTACCGCGATGATCCGGAAGGGTATCTGCCATCCATGGACGACGACGCCGGTGCGATGGCTTCCTGGTACGTGTACAGTGCCATGGGCATTTATCCGGGAAATCCGGGCGAAGCGATGTTCCTGATCGGCTCGCCGATCTTCTCGGAAGTAAAGCTGCACCTGGACAACGGCAACACCTTTACCATTAAGGCAAATAACGTTTCGAGCGACAACCGCTTTATCCAGAGCGCCGAGCTGAACGGCGCGAACTTCGATCAAGCCTGGATTCGCTATGAGGATATCATGCAGGGCGGCACCCTGGAATTTTCCATGGGCTCCGTGCCGAATACATCCTGGGGCGCTTCCAAGGCAGCGATGCCGCCCATGACGAATTACGCGACAGAGATTGATAACAACCTGATCCGTCAGGATCTGATTGCGGAAAAGTCTGAATGGAGGTATCTGGACAAAGGTAAATATGCCGGCGCAGGCTGGACAACCCTGAATTTTGACGACAGCTCCTGGGCTGCGGGCCAAGGTGTGCTCGGATACGACAGCAAAGGGTTTGCGAATACGGTGGTCAGCTATGGACCGGACGGAAATAACAAGTATCCGACCACCTATTTCCGGAAAACGTTTGAGGTTACCGATCTGCAGGATATCACGAAATTGGAAGCTGGTCTGATTCGTGATGACGGAGCGGTCGTGTACCTGAACGGTCGTGAGATCATCCGTACCAATATGCCGCAAGGAAATGCGGACTATGGCACCTATGCAAATGCCACAGTAGGTGACGAGCGGAATGTGAACAGCTATGTAATTGATCCGTCTTACCTGGTTGAAGGCACCAACGTGCTCTCAGCGGAGGTTCATCAGGTCAATGCCACAAGCTCGGACATTGCCTTCGATTTCAGTCTGGCAGCCGTCAAGCAGATGGCGAAGCCTGCAGCTCCGACCAATCCCGTCGTAGACGATGCCGCCAACACGTTCGGCTGGACGAATGTTCCCGGCTTGGACGAGCCTGCGGATTATGAATTCACGACAGATGGCGGGGCGCATTGGCAGACTGTTACCTCTAATCCGCAGATCGTCGGTCCGGCGGAATATGAAGCGGGAGCGATTCAGGTAAGAGTCAAGAAGGACGAAAGCCAGGGCCGTACGACCGGTGAGGCGCTGAAGTCGGACAAGCCTTATACGTCAGACGTTCTGTGGGACGTCTTCGATCTGGAGGCGGATGTGAATCGTAAAGGCAACATGAAAGTGGATGTCAGCGGCACACTGAAAGGCCAATATGTCGATTCGGCCGTAGCCGTGTTCCAGCTCATGAATGGCAGCGAGCAGGCCTGGGTATCCAACGCCGTACCTGTTAAGACGGGCAGCTTCGATCTTTCACAGACCTTTAACGTCAATGCAAGCAATTATCAGCTGAATATCTATCTGGTCGATGAGTACAACGGCAACGTGTATGATTCGCTGTGGCTGGCCGATCCGATCGTGTCCCAGGCAGAGCCGGTGCCGGCTCCGTCTCCGGATCCGGAACCGGAGCCACATCCGGGGACACCAGGGGAAGATGAGGAAATTGAGCCTCTGCCGCTTCCGGTGAAGGAAGAAGAACCTCCAATCGTCGAAATACCGGAGGATGGAGAGCAGTCCGGCAATGGCGGCGTGTTCGAGTTCGAAGACCGCAGCAATTGGTCGCCGGAGGTCAATACATTTAACAATAATCCGCTGAAAACGGAATCCGGCAATGGCGGAACGGTGGTCGCCAACACCTTTACCGGCGCATGGCTCAGCTTTGAGGATGCTGATTTCGGAGCCGAGGGCGTAAACCATATTGCAGTTGAGTATGATGCTCCTACATCAAGAACACCGGCGGATGGCATTCTTGAGGTTAGAATTGGTGCAGCCGATGGCGAGCTCGTAGGAACGGTCCAACTGCCGAATACCGGCAGCGGCTGGGGAACGTACAAGACAGCCGAGGCGAACCTGAACAAAACCATTACAGGAAAGCAGAAATTGTATCTTGTCATGAAAGGAAGCACGGACAGCAGCCATTTGTACATGGGCAATTTCGACCGCTTTACGCTGGACTATGTCAAAATCAGAAATGATTATGCCCGCCTGGAACTGGAAAAGTACGATCAATGGTCCACAAATGCGAATCCCGCTAATAATGGGCCGTTGAAAACGGAAGCCGGCAAGAGCGGACAGCAGGTTGCGAATACTTTTAACGGTGCATGGCTGGCTTATCTCAATATGGATTTCGGCAGTGTGGGAGTTAATCAGTTTTCCATTGAGTATGCCGGCAACACCGGGAATACGGCTGCCGACGCGGCGGTAGAGATTCGTCTCGGCGGCGTAGACGGCACCTTGGTTGGTAAAGTTGCCACACCTCCAACCGCCGGCAGCTGGGGCACCTACGCTACGGTGACAGGCAGCCTGACACAGCCTATTACCGGGGTGCAGGATGTTTATCTCGTATTCAAGGGCACAACCGATTCGACTTACAAATACATCGGCAATTTTGATAATGCGAGCTTCTCTGTAGGCACAGGGCCTGAACAACCGGAAGAGCCGGAACAACCTGGACAACCGGAAGCGGATGTGACCGTACAGTTTGAGAGTCGCAGCGAATGGTCTTCGGCGCTCAACACGTTTAATAACAAACCGCTGAAAACGGAAAGCAACAATGGCGGTACAGTTGTGGGCAATACATTTGACGGCGCATGGCTGACCTTTAACGATGTCAACTTTGGCACCAAGGGGAAAAATAATGTGGAGATCGTGTATGATGCGCCTTCACAAAAAGCCCCGGCCGACGTGACAGCGGAAATCCGCCTGAATGATGCAAATGGCGAGCTTGTCGGTACGGTTAATCTGCCGAATACCGGCAGCGGCTGGGGAACGTACAAGACCGCAGTCGCCAAGCTGAACCAGACACTCAGCGGTGTGCAAACGGTTTGTGTGGTATTCAAAGGCTCGACTACCTCAAGCCTGATGTATGTCGGGAACTTGGACAGCATGACATTCTCCGCGGCTGAATAAGCAGCGGGTCATATAATGATTTATCAATGGACGTCCCAAATGGTTTTATCAACCTGGGGCGTCCTTTGCGTTGTTAGAGGTTACGAGCACGAACCATTTGTAACTGCGGCCCCTATTGGTGCCACTTGTGTCTTTAATCTTAGTTAAAAGGACCTCAATGCGCTTATTTAGATGAAATCGGGCGTTTTTAAAGGCTATCCGGACTCAGGAGACTTTATTAAAGGCCATGAGGAGGTGACGCTGCAGAAAATTGCGAAATAAGTGCATACAGGTCCGCTTAATGGTCAAAATTACTCGGAAATTGAGGAATAAGGGCGCTGGAGTCCGGCCGTCGGCTTGTCCCAAATAAATTCTAATTTTTTGCATATCCTACACATTGGCGGGCGTGGATTTTACTGACGATATCAGACAAACTTCGGAGCTTCGGCATCCTGATATCGCCATAAAAACTTCCGTTAAACCTGGTCTGGTTTTTTTGAAAGCACGTCGATTGACGTTTTGGTTAACGAGGCTCAAAACAGAGGAATGAGGGATGGCATGTGGGTGAGAAAAACATTTTAGCCTATTTCAAAAGTCCGGAGGAGGCACAGGCTGCGGCGAAGAAGCTGCAGGCTCTGCGGGTGGTCGACATGTCCATTGACGGTTTCAGCAGATATCCGGGTACAGAGCCTGCGGACGGCCTGCCGGCCCTGGCCGGGCATTTCGGCAGTCTTTCCTCGCTGGTGCATGGCGGAGATTTCACGAACAGATCCTCCGGCATCCTGGCGGCAGCCGATCCATCAGCCAGCGGCATGAGCGACGGCGGACAAGGAGGACCGACAGGCAGAAATATCCTGCTGACAGCAGTTGTGGATGAGTCGGTTCACCATCAGGCGCTTTCCATTGTAGAACAGGCCGGCGGCATGATATAGAATACCATTTAAAAAAGAAAGCCATGGAAGGGAGAAAGTGTAATGCCTACGAACAAGCGGTATGATAAAGCGTTTACGAAAACGGAGAAAATGAAGATTATGAGTTCAGCCAAAAATGAGGACGTGGAATTTTCCGCTGAACTGGCTGATCACGATGACGTAGAGGCGCTGCGCCGCAGCGAGGCCGCCGACCGCCGCCAGGAGCGCATTTTGACGGACCCGGCCAAGAACAAGGAGACAAAGCTCTGACATTCCCTTTTGATCCGGCTGTCCACGCATTTCTTTTATTGATTACAAAGGTCGGGAGCAGCGGAGCTGCAGCTGTTCTCGACCTTTTTGCCTGCCCAGGAATCGCTGAAGTTCCTTTTGACCGCGATTATTTCTAAGTTACAGGTATGCGTACGCACACAGCAGCGGAGAGGACGAAGCAATTCCGGAAAAGCGGAGCGATCTCGCCTTTGGCCCGAAGGGTCAACAGCGATTGTAGGAATGCTTCGTTCTCGGAGCGTCTTCGGAACATCTCAGAACGCAAAAAGGAAGCATCAGGTCAAATGGCCCTTGCTGCGATTCCCCTTTTTGAACTCGTACACGCATGTATAGTACAATAAACTCTATGCATGCAGACGAGGAGGAAGAAAGATAGATGTTATGGCATGAGCTTACAATTCATACTACGGAGGAAGCGGTGGAGATGATCTCCAACTTCCTGCACGAAGCCGGGGCGGGCGGTGTATCCATCGAAGAGTCCGGAACCTTGAACAAGGAGCGGGATACATCCTACGGCCAATGGTATGAGCGGCCCTTGAACGACATCCCCGAAGGGAGGGCGGTCATCAAGGGATATTTTAACGAGGAGACGGATCTCAATGAAATCCAGCAGGAGCTTGAGCCCCGGATCGAGCAATTGAAAACGTTCGACATTGACCCAGGAGGGTACAGCTTTGAGCAGCGCACAGTCAACGAGGAAGATTGGGCTGACGCGTGGAAGCAGTATTTCAAGCCGCAGCGCGTATCGGAGCGTCTGACCATCAAGCCGACGTGGGAGGATTACGAGCCGACGAGCGCAGCGGAGCAGATCATTGAGCTTGATCCGGGCATGGCCTTCGGGACGGGAACGCATCCGACCACATCCTTGTGTCTGCGTACGCTGGAATCGGTTATCCAAGGCGGCGAGGAGGTCATTGATGTCGGTACGGGCTCGGGTATCCTGGCGATCGGGGCGATCAAGCTGGGCGCGAAGCATGTGCTTGCACTGGACCTTGATCCGGTGGCGGTATCCAGTGCGCTGGCTAATACGCAGCTGAACGGGCTGGAGCAGCAAATTACAGTAAAGGAAAGTGACCTGCTGTCCGTGCTGGACGGTAATGATCCTTCGCTTGGCGTAAAGCTGCCGGTTAAAGTTGTGGTGGCCAATATTCTGGCCGAAATCATTCTGCTGTTCATCGAGGACGTGTATAAGGCGCTGGAGCCAGGCGGCATTTATATCGCTTCAGGCATCTGGAAGAACAAAGAGCAGGTCGTGGAGGAAGCGCTGACGGCTGCAGGCTTTACCATTCAGGACAAACACCGGGATGAAGACTGGATCGCCTTTGTGGCGAGGAAGGGCTGACGATGGACTTTCTGAACAACTTTTTCCGCTTTAGCCTCGATGAGCTGCCGTTTGTTCTGCTGACGCTGATTATCGCGTTTACCGTGCATGAATTTGCGCACGCCTATTTTGCCAACAAATTTGGCGATCCTACGGCCAAGCTGCTGGGACGGGTGACGCTTAATCCGGCTGTTCACCTGGACGTGCTCGGCACGCTGCTGCTGCTGATCGCGGGCTTCGGCTGGGCGAAGCCGGTGCCGGTCAACCGCGACAATTTCAGCCGCCCCCGCCTGATGGGCGTCATCGTTTCTGCCGCGGGTCCATTAAGCAATCTGCTGCTTGCTTTCCTTTCGACCATCATTTATTTTGCGATTGTGCATTGGGGCATGTCCGGGCTGGACGCCAACCCGCGCGTATTTGATGCGGTTCGCATCTTTTTCAATTATATGATTTCACTGAATGTGCTTTTATTTCTGTTCAATCTTATTCCGCTTCCTCCTCTGGACGGATACCGAATTTTGGAGGATATCGCTCCTGCGCCATTGCGGCGCAAGCTGCAGCAGTTTGAGCAGTGGTCCATTTTTATATTCTTGCTGATCCTGGTGCTGCCGCCGGTGCGGGCGGTGACCATCACACCGCTGTATGGGCTGGTAAATACCATTACACAAGGATTTGCGAGCTTCGCAATGCTGATTTTTTAATAATAGGAGCCGACGGGCTCCTTTTTTGTTGGACTTGATTAGATTTGTGACATGATAAGGTATGGCCTTTCATCTGTAAACGTTGTAAGATATAAATTTGGAGACGATTTTTGAATACGTGTTACAAGAAAGCAAGGCAATTCAGGGAGGAAACAAAGCGATGCAGCGCTATTTTATTCCGCCAGAGCAGTTCCAGGAGGGAATCGTCATCATTACAGGCGAAGACGCCCGCCATATCGGCAAGGTGATGCGCGGACGTCCCGGTGACAAGGTCATCGTCAGCGACGGCCTTGCACGCGAAGCGCTCGCGGAGATTGAACACATAGAACAGGACCGTGTCACTGCGGCGGTCATCGAGATGCTTGAAATGACCTCCGAGCCGCGGGTGAAGGTTACGATTGCCCAAAGTCTGCCCAAGGGCGACAAGATGGAAACGGTGATCCAGAAATGTACGGAGATCGGGGCGTATGCCTTTGTTCCTTTCCTGTCTGCGCGCACCGTGGTGCAGTATGATGCCAAAAAGGAAGGCAAAAGGCTCGACCGCTGGCGCAAAATCGCCAAGGAGGCCGCCGAGCAAAGCCACCGCAACCGCATTCCCGACATCGCTGCTCCCCTTTCCTGGAAAGAGCTGCTTGCCTCTTTTGCGGGGTATGACCTGGTATGCTATTGTTATGAAAAAGAACACGGCTGCCAGCTGCGCGACGTGATCGCTCCTTTTATGGAACAGAACAGGCAGCAGGGGGAACCACCCCGGATTCTGCTTGTTGTCGGACCGGAGGGAGGCTTTACCGAAGAGGAGAGCCTGGCCGCCGAGAATGCGGGAGCCCGTTCCACCGGTCTGGGACGGCGTATTTTGCGCGCCGAGACGGCGGGCATGGCCGCGTTGGCATGTATACTATATGAATCAGGAGAAATGGGAGGGAATTGACATGCCGTCCGTGGCATTTTATACGCTTGGCTGCAAAGTCAACTTTTATGATACAGAAGCGATCTGGCAGCTATTCAAAAAAGAGGGCTACGAGCAGGTCGACTTTGAAGAGCAGACTGCCGATGTTTACTTGATCAATACCTGCACCGTAACGAATACAGGAGACAAGAAGAGCCGCCAAATTATCCGGCGTGCCATTCGCCGCAACCCGGATGCGGTCATCGCCGTAACAGGCTGTTATGCACAGACTTCCCCTGCGGAGATCATGGACATCCCCGGTGTGGATCTGGTTATCGGCACGCAGGACCGTGATAAAATTTTGCCATATGTAAAACAAATTCAGGAGTCTCGCCAGCCGATCAACGCCGTGCGCAACATTATGAAAACACGCGTGTTCGAAGAGATGGACGTTCCCGATTTTGCGGACCGTACCCGTGCTTTCCTGAAAATTCAGGACGGCTGCAACAACTTCTGCACATTCTGCATTATTCCATGGTCGCGCGGGCTGTCCCGCAGCCGTGACCCGCAGAGCATTATCAAGCAGGCGCGTCAGCTCGTGCAGGCGGGCTACAAGGAAATCGTGCTGACAGGCATCCATACCGGCGGATACGGCGACGACATGGAGAATTACGACCTGTCCGATCTGCTATGGGATCTTGAAAAGGTGGACGGGCTGGAGCGCATCCGCATCAGCTCCATCGAAGCGAGTCAGATTGACGAGAAAATGCTGGATGTGCTGAACCGCTCCGGCAAGCTTGTGCGTCATTTCCATATCCCGCTGCAGGCCGGGGACGATACCGTGCTGAAACGGATGCGCCGCAAATATACAACCGAAGAGTTTTATAACAAAATGCTGATGATCCGCAAGGCGATGCCGGATGTAGCGATTACGACGGACGTCATCGTCGGCTTCCCGGGCGAAACAGACGAAATGTTCCGCAACGGCTATGAGCTCATGAAGAAAATCGGCTTCTCGGAAATGCACGTCTTCCCGTACTCCAAACGCAGCGGCACACCGGCCGCCCGAATGGAGGACCAGGTAGACGAGGAAGTGAAGAACGCGCGCGTGCACGAGCTGATTGACCTTTCCGAGCAGATGCAGCTTGCCTATGCACAGAAGTTCGTTGGTCAGGTGCTTGAAGTGATTCCGGAGGGAGAGCCTAAGGGCTCCGCAGGAAAAGGACTGCTGCACGGCTACAGCGACAACTATATCCAGATGGTGTTCGAAGGCTCGAAGGATATGATCGGCAAGGTTGTCCGCGTCAAAATGACTGAAGCGGGCGTTAACGAAAGCAGGGGCCAGCTTGTCCGTGTCATGGATACGGGGCTGCCGACTGCGCTGTAAGAACAGGTCATCAGGCAATGTGAGCTTTACAGAAGAGACCTCAAGGATTTCGTCTTTCCATCTTCGGGAGGATGAAATCCTTGTTGTACAAAGAAAGGGGAAGCAGAGATGGCCGCCAGAAAAGAGATATCTGCAGGAGGCGTCGTATACCGCCGCCGTGAGGACGGAGAGCTTGAAATCCAGCTGATTACAGACCGGTACGGTAAAATATCGCTCGCCAAAGGCAAGATGGAGCCGGGCGAGACGGTGGAACAGACCGCGCTGCGTGAAATTTTGGAGGAAACCGGAATTACGGGCCGCATTACGGATAAAGTCGATATCATTGCTTATACTTACCAGCATGCGGAGTACGGCGAAGTGGATAAAGAGGTCCATTATTATTTGGTTGAAGCCGTAGACGGAACGCTGAAGGCCCAAGAAGAAGAAATCAAGGGTGTTGAGTGGTACGAGCCCCAGGCGGCATGGCGCAGACAGAGAGAGGGCGGCTACGACAACAATGACGCCATTCTGCGCAGGGGGCTTGCCCTGCTCAACATCAGCGTGCAGTAGGCGGCACAGTTGGCAGGGAGCCCATCCGCTCCCAGAACGGCAAATAACATAAAGGCAGAACGGCAAGGGAACAGATCACATTGAACAGGGTTTGAGCATGGGCGATCTGGGCTCCCGCGCCGGAGGACATCCAGGCGGCCGCTTGTGCCAGCCTGTCGATAAAAGGCATGAACAGGAGCGCGCCGGCAATGTTGAGTCCGGTGTGCGACCAGGCTACAAAGTGACCCGCACGGCTGCCGCCAATGGCGGCGATCAGGGCGGTGACACAGGTGCCGACATTGGAGCCGATCACGATCCCGATGCCGACCTCCACCGGGAGCGCACCTGCCGCCGCCAGACTGATGGCGGTGCCGATGACGGCAGCGCTGCTGTGAATGATGGCTGTCAGGCAGGCACCGGCGGTGAAGGCCCACCACATGCTGTCTTCGGAGCGTTCAAGGAACCAGCGGAACATACCGGCGTCAGTGACCCAGGGGCCGATGGCCTGCATGACCCGGATGCCGCCGAGCAGCAGAGCGAAACCGGCGCAGGCAAGGCTGGCATATTGAAAGGCAAGCAGCCGGCGCGGTGGACCGGCGCGGAAAGAGGCTTGGCGCTCCACGATGATTACGGACACTGCCCAGGCCAGCAGCGACGTGACAAGCAGGGGCATGGCCCATCGCCCAAGCTGCAGGCCGAGCAGCTCGGTCGTAACAACGGTGCCGATATTCGTGCCTAGAATAATGCCGAGCGTGCGCCCGTAGGTGAGCAGCCCGGCGTTGACAAGCCCGATGGTTAGCACGGTGACGGCCGTGCTGCTTTGCAGCAGGGCGGTAAGGCCGGAGCTGAAGAGAAGCCCTTTCAAGGGGGAAGCTGTGGCGCTGTTCAGCCATTTGGACAGCAGCGGACCGCCCAGCTGCCTGAGCGCGGCTTCCATCAGCTTCATGCCCCCAAGGAAAACGAGCAGACCGCCTGACAGAGGAAGTATCACATGAAAGAACACGGAGGAATCTCCTTTCCGATCCAATTCGCTGTTTTGGTTGAAAAAACGGCTATACCACGTATATGCGGCAGTGCGGACAACCATGACAGGTTAAATGAGCGAACATACCGGAAAGCGGCACAGACGCCGTTTTTTGCAAACAGAGGAGTGTAATGCAGTGGCATCAGTTATATTGGAGCGCAGCCGCAGGAAAAGGCTGGAACAGGGGCATCCCTGGATTTTTAAAAACGAAATTGCAGCCGTGGAAGGCGAGCCGTCTCCTGGAGAAGTGGTGGCCGTTCTGAATCACCAAGGCCGCTTCCTGGCGTCCGGTTATTATAATCCCGCTTCACAAATTACCGTACGGGTGGTGTCCTATCAGCCCCTGGAGCGGATGGACAGAGCTTTTTTTGCAGACCGGTTCCGCGAATGCCTGAAGCACCGTCATCGCTTTATTCCTGAGGGGGATGCCTACAGGCTGGTGTACGGGGAGGCGGATTTTCTGCCAGGCCTGATCGTGGACCGGTTTAAGGATGTGCTGGTGGTGCAGCTGCTTACGCTTGGCATGGATCAATGTCGGGAGGAAATCACCGCGGCTCTGGTCGAGGTGTTCGGGCCTGCCGGGATTTATGAACGCAGCGATGTGTCCATCCGCGAGCTTGAAGGGTTAGAGCAGCGCAAAGGACCGCTTTACGGTGAATGCCCGCGTCATGTCACCGTTACGGAGAACGGACTTCTCATCAAAGTGGATATTGTGGAAGGGCAGAAGACAGGTTACTTCTTCGACCAGCGCGAGAACCGGGCTTCCATCGCTCCGCTCATGAAGGGATGGGGGGCAAGAAGCGGTATAACGCTGCAGACGGTCGAAGTCGACGGACAGCAGGTGCAAAGACCTGTCAATAAAAGCGGCAAAATCGTGGAATTCCCCTTTTGGGATGGAGCAACCGTGCTGGAATGCTTCTCCCATACGGGAAGCTTCACCCTGAATGCCTGTAAATACGGGGCCAAGAAGGTTACCTGCCTTGATATTTCGGAGCATGCGATCGAGAGTGCGCGGGAAAACGTACGTCTGAACGGCTTTGAGGACCGGGTCGAATTTGTGGTCGAAGACGCGTTCAAATACTTGCGGGAGCATGTCAAGGGAGCGGAGGAGCGGACGCAGCGCGCGGAGGCCGGACAGAAGAAAGTCGACACCTCCAAGCCGCTGGCGGCCGGGGGAGGCCGGACCTTTGACGTTGTAATCCTGGACCCGCCGGCATTTGCGAAAACGAAAAGCGCCGTCAAGGGCGCGTGCAGAGGGTATAAGGACATTAACCTGCACGGCATGAAGCTCGTCAACGAAGGCGGTTATCTGGTCACGGCAAGCTGCTCCTACCATATGCGTCCGGACCTTTTTCTGGATACGATTCAGGAAGCGGCGGCGGATGCGGGCAAGATTCTGCGCCTTGTAGAATGGCGGGCCGCAGGCAAAGACCATCCGCAAATTCTGGGAGTGGACGAGGGCCATTACCTGAAATTTGCCATCTTCGAGGTACGGAGCCGTGCCAGGATGTAAGGATACAACAAGGTAATAAAAGGAAAAAAATCGCAATCACCCTTTGAAAGGCAGGCTGCTGCCTGCTTGCTCAAGGGGTTTTTGCTTTGCTTTTTCATCCAAACATACGTTCTTTTGGCAGCTGTTGTGGTATACTTATAGTTATTTAAAACGAACTGCCGCATGCTGTTTTATGTCAAGCATTACATCACCAAGCAGCATGCTGAAATAGAGTTGGAGGGAGACTGCCGATGTCACTCCGTTTTTTGATCGGCCGCTCGGGCAGCGGCAAAACGACGCGGATTCGCGAAGAAATCATTGGGAAGCTGAAGGAGCAGCCGCAGGGCAAGCCGCTTATTCTGCTTGTTCCGGAACAGGCAACCTTCCATACAGAGCACGCTCTGCTGTCATCGCGTGAAATCAAGGGAAGCGTGCGCGCCCAGGTGTTGGGTTTCCGCCGTCTCGCATACAGAGTCATGCAGGAGACAGGAGGCGCGGCGCGGACCCCCGTGACGGAAGAAGGCAAGAAAATGCTGCTTTATAAAATTGTGCGCCGCAGAAAGGACGAGCTGCAGGTGTTCCGCGATTCAGGCGACCAGCTCGGGTTTGTCGACCGTTTGAACGCCTTGTTCACCGAATTTAAAAGGTACGGTGAGAATCCTGCCTCCCTGCCTGAGCAGTTGGAACGGATACAGGGCGGACCGGGTTCGCCGATTCTGAACAGCAAAATTCAGGATATTTTGACCTTGTACAGGGATTTCGAGCAGGAGCTGGCCCCCATGTATCTGGATGGCGAGGATACGATGATGCGACTGGCCGCCCAGCTTCCGCACTCTGCCTGGCTGGATGGCGCCGACGTTTGGCTGGACGGGTACCGCGGATTTACGCCGCAGGAATATAAAGTGATCGAACAGCTGCTGCTGTCTTCCGCTTCCTTGACAGTGTCCCTGACGCTGGACCGGGCATATGAGCCTGAACGTCTGCCGCATGAGCTGGATCTCTTTCATTCAACGGCCTCGGTGTATGTGAAGCTGCAGGGCATGGCCCGGGAGCGGAGCATAGACGTCCGTGTTGAAGCGCTGCAGCCCGAGGTTTTGCCGCGTTTCGCTGCAAGTCCGGGGCTTGCCCATCTGGAAGCCGAATTTGACCGGCGCAGAGTTTGGGCATTCCCTGAGCCCCCGGCCGGCATCGAGCTGTATGCCGCAGCAGACCGCCGCGCCGAGCTGGAAGGAGCAATTCGTGAAATGAGGCGGCTGGCGCGTGATGAAGGGGTGCGCTACCGCGACATGGCCCTGTTCGTCCGCAATCCTGCCGATTATGAGCATCTGCTGGAGCCTCTGTTCGCAAAATATGAGGTTCCCCTCTTTATTGACCAGAAGCGGGATATTCTGCATCATCCCCTGGTTGAATTTGTGCGTGCTTCGCTGGATATTGTGCGCAGGCGCTGGCGTTATGAGGATGTGTTCCGGGCGGTGAAGACCGACCTGCTGCTTCCTCCGGACGGGAGTGTGACCCGCGACTGCATGGACGAGCTGGAGAATTATGTACTGGCCTGTGGCATTCAGGGCAGCCGCTGGACGGACGGCAGACCTTGGCAGGCCGTGCCAAACCTGTCGCTGGAGATGGAGGAAACCGAGCGTATTAAGGCCCGTGACGAAACGCTGGAGCGGATGGAGCGGTGCCGGGCAGCTGTAGTTGTGCCGCTGCATGCTTTTGAGAAAAGGATGTCCAGGGCCAAAACCGCCAGAGAGCAATGCGAGGCGGTATACCGCCTGTTGGAGGACGCCGGCATAGGCAGCAAGCTGGATCTGATGATTGGTTATGCGCAGGAGCGGGGAGAACCTGAGCGTGCGCGGGAGCACAGTCAGATCTGGGATGCCGTGCTGGAGCTGCTGGATCAGATCCATGAGATGGTGGGCGAAGAGAAGCTGCCGTTCGAGCTGTTTGCAGGCATGCTGGAAACGGGGCTGGCGGAATACCGGCTGGCCCTCATTCCCCCAGCGCTGGATCAGGTGCTGGTCGGAAGCCCTGACCGTACCCGGGTCAGCGGCATTCAGTATGCTTTTTTGCTGGGTGTAAACGAAGGTGTCATGCCAGCCGTGCCACAGGAAGAAGGCGTGCTCAGCGAGGAGGAGCGCAGCAGGCTGTCCGAGCAGGGAGTCGCGCTTGCTCCGGATGTGACACGCAGACTGCTGGATGAGCGTTTTCTCGCGTATACGGCGATGACCTCGGCGGGACGCAAGCTGTGGGTCAGCTATCCGGTCGCCGATGAAGAGGGCAGAACGCTGCTGCCGTCGGAATACATCAGGCATTTGCGCATGATGTTCAAGGGGCTGAAGGAAAAGCCCCTGCTCAGCCAGCCCTTGCCGGGAACGGATTGGACAGACCAGTCTGAATATGCGCTGCATGCGCCCGAAGCGCTGTCCCAGCTTATCGTGCAGCTGCGGCAGTGGCTGCGCGGCGCGGACATTGCCGAGCCGTGGTGGGAGGTCTACAACTGGTATGCGGATAACAGCGGAGAGAATCGGGTGAAGCTGGAAACCCTGCTGACCTCCCTGTTCTATGAAAACCGGGCTCAGCCGCTGCGGCAGGAGACGAGCCGGGTACTGTACGGCAAGCGGCTGCGGACGAGCGTATCGCGGATGGAGCGTTTTGTGGCCTGTCCGTTTTCGCATTTTGCGTCTCATGGATTGAAGCTGAAGGAGCGTCAAGTCTATAAGCTGAAGGCGCCGGACATCGGGCAGCTGTTTCACGCAGCTCTGGGAAGCATGGCGGCTCGCTTGAAGGAAAACAACCGCAGCTGGGGCAGCCTCAGTGCGGAGGAATGTCGGCGGGAAGCGGAGACGACCGTTGACCGGTTGGCACCGCGCCTGCAGGGCCAAATTTTGCTGAGCTCGAAGCGTTACGGTTATATTTTCCGCAAGCTGAAGGATATCGTCGGCCGGGCCTCCCTCATTCTGGGCGAACATGCCCGCAGGGGAAGCTTTGAACCACTCGGTCTTGAGCTGGATTTCGGTCCGGGCAAGGAGCTGCCGCCGCTGACGTTTGAGCTGGAGAACGGCGTGGTGATGGAAGTGATCGGGCGAATTGACCGGGTCGATGTGGCGGAAGGAGAAGAGGGCCTGCTGTTGCGGGTCATTGACTATAAATCGAGCCATAAGGATTTGAAGCTGCACGAGGTGTATTACGGTCTTGCCCTGCAGATGCTGACTTATCTGGATGTGCTGCTGGAAGGAGCGGAGCAATGGCTGGGAGAGCCTGCTTATCCGGCCGGCACCCTGTATTTCCATGTGCATAATCCGCTGCTGCAATCCGCCAACGGCATGAGCGCCGGGCAGGCAGAGCAGGAGCTGCTGAAACGTTTCAAGATGAAGGGCCTGCTGCTGGCCGATCGTGACGTCATCGCCAAAATGGATGCGGAACTGGACAAAGGCCATTCGGCTATTTTGCCCGTTGCGGTCAAGGCGGATGGCGGTTTTTACAGCAGTGCGGCGGTGGCGAGTCCGGAGCAGTGGAAATCGCTGCTCTCCACCGTGCGCAGCAATATCCGAAATATCGGGACACGGATGACGGAAGGCGAGGTTGATATCGTTCCTTATCGCATCCTGCAGGAGACGGCCTGCGATTTTTGCTCCTACAGACCCGTATGCCAGTTCGACGACAGTCTGGAAGGGAGCAGGTATAAGCATTTGGCGAAGCCTGGAAAAGAACAGCTGTGGGACATGCTGGATAAAAATGAAGGAGGGAGGATGGAGTGATGCACATACCAAAACCGGAAGGCAGCTTCTGGAGCGACGAGCAGTGGCAGGCCATTGTGCAGTCCGGAGACGATATGCTGGTGGCAGCGGCGGCAGGCTCAGGCAAAACGGCAGTGCTGGTCGAACGAATTATCCGTAAAATCGCTGATCCGGAGCTGGGCTTCAGTGTAGACCGGCTGCTGGTGGCGACCTTTACGAAGGCTGCCGCTTCCGAAATGCGCCACAGAATCCGCGAGGCGCTGGAACGCGCGCTGGAGGACAATCCCGGAAGCGACCATTTGCGGCGTCAGCTGTCGCTGCTCGGCAGGGCGTCCATCACGACGCTTCACTCCTTCTGTATGGAGGTGATCCGGCGCCACTACCAGGCGATTCCGCTCGACCCCGGCTTCCGGATCATGAATGAGCATGAAACGGAGCTGATGCGGCAGGAGCTGCTGGAGGAGCTGTTCGAGGAGAAGTATGGCGAACACCCTGACGGCAGCGTCTTCCGTTTGATGGTGGACTGGTTCAGCGGAGAGCGGACCGATGACGCGGTATACGGGCTGGTGCAGCGTCTGTATGATTTCGCGCAGAGCCATCCCTGGCCGGAGCATTGGCTGCGGAAGACGGCTGCTGCTTTCCGTGTAAACAGCGTTGCCGAACTGGGGGCGACTTCCTGGGCCGCCAGCATCACCGCCGATGCGCGGCTTGAGCTGCGCGGCGTACACAGTCTGCTGGAGCAGGCACATGCCCTGGCCATGCTGCCGGGAGGCCCCGCGCCTTATGCCCAGACACTTGTGGACGAAATGCAAATGGTGGAAGGGCTTCAGTATTCGCTTGAGCATGAGCCCTGGGAACGGCTGTATGACACGTTTCAAACGGCAGCCTTCGGCAAGCTGAAGCCTGTCAAAAAGGATCAGACCGATGCAGAGCTGCAGGAGCGGGTCAAGTCGCTGCGGGAGCGGGCCAAGAAAGCTCTGACCGACCTGAAATCGTCCCTTTTCGGACGTCCGCCTGAGCAGTTTCTGACCGAGCTGAACGAGGCTGCTCCGCTGATGGAGGAGCTTGCGGAAACTGTTATTGCGTTCGGGGAGAGATTCCGCAGGGAAAAGCAAGGCAAGGGTCTTGTCGATTTCGGGGATCTGGAGCATTATTGTCTGCACATCTTGCGGCATCCGGATTCAACGCCGGGGCAGTTGCTTCCTTCGGATGCGGCGCTGGAGTATCAGGCGCGTTTTGACGAAGTGCTGCTGGACGAATATCAGGATACGAATACGGTGCAGGAGGACATCGTGCGCCTGCTGTCACGCTCGCAGCCCGGGAATCGTTTTATGGTCGGCGACGTCAAGCAGAGCATTTACCGTTTCAGATTGGCCGAGCCCGGCTTGTTCCTGGACAAGTACCGCCGTTTTGGCGAACTGGAAGAGCCTGGATTGCTGATTGATCTGGCGCGCAATTTCCGCAGCCGCCGCGAGGTGGTGGAGGCGGTCAATCTGCTGTTCCGCCAGATTATGAGCGCAGATGTGGCCGAGATTGATTACGATGCGCGGGCCGAGCTGGTGCACGGAGCGGATTTTCCGGAGGCTTCTGGAGAGAGCACGAATCCTTATCAGCCTGAGCTGATTCTGATTGATAAAGGAGCAGCGGGTCCCTCTGCTCAGACAGATGAAATCGAGGAGGGGACAGCCGCCCCGGAAGAAGAGCTGGCCGAGCTGGAAACGGCACAGCTGGAAGCGCGGCTGATCGCGGGCCGCATCCGGGAAATCGTCGGGGATACCGGACCTGCGCTGCAGGTATATGACAAGGGGCTCAAAACGATGCGGCCTGCCGGCTACGGCGATATTGTCATTTTGCTGCGTTCGGCGGCGGTATGGGCTCCGCTGCTGGTGGAGGAGCTGCGGCTGGCCGGCATTCCGGCGGCCGGGGAGCAGACGAAGGGTTTCTTCAAGGCAACCGAGGTCGAGGTGATGCTGTCCCTGCTGCACGTGATAGATAATCCGCGGCAGGACATCCCGCTGGCATCCGTGCTTCGTTCGCCCATTGTCGGCTTGACGGAGGACGAGCTGGCGCGGATCAGGGTGAAGCGCCCGGACGGCTCTTTTTATGACGCGGTTATGGCAGCTGCGGGCCGGAATGCCAAAGCGATTGTGGCGGCCACGGCGGAAGCGGCGGCCGCCGCAGAAGGCAGGCATGGCGCAGCGGAGAGCCATGAAGCGGCTGAATCCATGCAGAAGGCGGCGCAGGAGCAGGGAATCGACCCTGCTGAAACGAGAATGGTCGTGCTTTTGCAGCGTTTTCTGGACCAGCTTGAGGCTTGGAGACATGAGGCGGTTCAGGGCAGTCTCAGCGGCCTGATCTGGCGGGTGTATGAGGACACCGGTTATCTGGAGTGGAACGGGGGATTGCCCGGAGGCGTGCAGCGCCAGAACAATCTGAAGGCATTGTATGAACGTGCTCTTCAATACGAGCAGACGACAGCAAACCGGGGGCTGTTCCGTTTCCTGACGTTCATCTCCAGGCTGCGCGAAAACGGCCGGGATTTGGGGCCATCCGGTGTTACTGCGGAGCCTGAACAAGCTGTACGCATCATGACCATTCACAAAAGCAAGGGGCTGGAGTTTCCGGTTGTCTTCATCGCCGGAGCGGCTAAAATGTTCAACAGGCAGGACCTGAATATGCCGTTCCTTATGCATAAAGAGCTCGGCTTTGGTCCCAGATTCGTCGACAGCGGCAACAGGGTCAGTTATCCGACCTTGCCGAATCTGGCCATCCGCAGACGCTCGCAGCTTGAATTGCTCGCGGAGGAAATGCGCGTACTGTACGTTGCCTTAACGCGTCCGCGCGAGAAGATGATCATCACGGCAACCGTACGCAATGCCGCTGCGCAGGCGGCTTCCTGGGCCGGCATCAAGGACCGCCTGGAGGAGGTGCTGCCTGATTATCTGCTTGCTGCGGGCAGGAGCTATCTCGATTGGATCGGCCCGGCGCTGCTGCGCCATCCATCGGCTGCCGTTCTGCGCGAGGCTGCGGGTCTGCAGGAGGAGGAATATGAGCCTCTGAAGGCGAGTGAGGGAGAATGGATCATATCCTTGCACTCCAGGGATGCGGCGGCTGCAGGAGCGTTGGCGGGGCCCGTTCAGGAGGCAGAACTTATGCCGGACAGAAGCCGGCGCATGGAAGCGCTCAGACAGGCGGAGCCTGTACAGACTGAGGCGGCGGATCAGGCTGTCGAGTTGGCAAAGGACCTGTCCTGGACCTATCCGCATGCGATTGCGGGCCGGACGGCTGCCAATACGTCGGCAACGGAGCTGAAGCGGACTGTCGCTGGTGAGGAGCATCCTGCGGCGGAGTGGACGAATGTTCTAAGCGCGGTAAGCGGAGAACCGTCTGTACCGCAGCCTGCATTCGAAAGACTGCGGCTGCGCCGTCCGAAATTCATGGAAAACAAAGGGCTGAGTCCCACTGAGCGGGGGACGGTGTATCATACGCTGATGCTTCATCTTCCCCTTCATGGCAGCGTCGATGCCGATATCATTGAGCAAACGAAAGAACACTTGGTCCAGTCCGAAATCATAGCCCCGCAACATGCCGACATGATTGATACAGGCGAGATTGAGCGTTTCTTTGCCACCGGGCTCGGTCAACGGCTGCTCCGCTCCGCTTCCGTACAGAGGGAACTGCCTTTCAGCTACGGCTTGCCGGCTTCACAGCTGGCAAGCCGGAAGGCGCTGGACATTCACCGGCCGGGGATCTCCCTGGACAATGACACGAATCCGGCCGGACTGGAGGGAGATACGGTGCTGGTCAAGGGGATTGTCGATTGTCTCTTTGAGGATGAGCAGGGTCTCGTGCTGCTGGATTATAAAACAGACCGGATTTCGGAGTACCGGAATACGGTGGCTCTTGCCGAAATGTACCGTTTTCAGCTTGAATTGTATGCACGGGTGATGGAGGATATTCTTGGCCGGAAGATCGGGGAAAAATGGCTTTATTTCTTTGATTCGGGAGAATGCGTCCAGGTGTAAAGCTCACAAAACTTTAAGGAGGAAGAGAGATGAGGATTCTTCATACGGGCGACTGGCATCTGGGCAGAACGCTTGAAGGCCGCAGCAGGCTGAAGGAACAGGAAGCCTTTCTCGAGGAACTCGTGCGCATGGCTGAGGATCAGCAGGCGGATCTAGTCCTGATGGCAGGCGACGTCTATGATACGGTCAATCCGCCCGCAGCGGCGGAGCAGCTGTTTTATGAGGCTGCCGCGCGGCTGGCTGAAGGGGGGAGGCAGTTCGTTGCGATTGCAGGCAACCATGACCAGCCGGAACGGGTGTCGTCCGTGACTCCTCTCGTCCGCCAGCAAGGCATCAGACTGCTGGGGCTGCCCAGCCCGGATGCGGTGCGTATCACCGCGCCCAGAACAGGGGAGACGGCGGTTATCGCTGCGCTTCCCTATCCTTCGGAGGCGCGCCTGAACGAGCTGCTCAGCGAGGACGGGGACGAAGGTGTGCTCCGCGAGGCGTACAGCCGGCGGGTAGCCAGGCTGATGACACAGCTGGCTGCTTCCTTTCGTCCGGATACGGTCAATCTGGCGATGAGCCATATCTATGTGCTGGGGGGGCTGGAAACCGACTCCGAACGGCCCATTCAGGTAGGCGGAGCGTATACGGTCGATCCTTCGGCACTGGCCGTCGGGGCGCAGTATACCGCCCTGGGACATTTGCACCGGCCACAGTATGTGAAAGGGGAAGGAATCCTGCGCTACAGCGGTTCGCCGCTTGCCTACAGCTTCTCCGAGGCGGGACAAGCCAAGTCCGTGACGCTGATTGAAGCTGCTCCCGGTCAGCCTGTGCGCATTGAGGAGCTGCATCTCAGCAGCGGACGCCCGCTGGTGCGCTGGCGTGCCAGAGGAGGGCTGGAGGAAGTATATCGTTGGCTGGACGACGGGCTGGATGCGGATGCGTTCATCGATCTGGAAATAACGCTGACCGAGGCCATGTCAATTGGAGAAATCCAGCGGCTGCGCAAAAGCCGTGACGGGATTGTACATATCAGGCCGGTGTACCCGGAAATGGCCGCCGCCGAGCTGGAGCAGCAGCGCTCCGAGATCCCGCTGCACGAGCTGTTTCGCTCCTTTTACCAGCGCCAGACCGGAGGGGCCGAGCCGGATGACGGGCTTGTGCAGCTTTTCCTGGAGCTTGTCGAGGAAGACGGGGAGAACGACGGAACGGAGGAGCATGTGTCATGAAACCGATATTGCTGAAGGTGGCGGGGCTGCAAAGCTACAGGGAGCAGCAGGAAATCCGCTTCGAGGAGCTGACGGAAACGGGGTTGTTCGGCATTTTCGGGCCGACCGGGAGCGGGAAATCGACGCTGCTGGATGCCATTACGCTGGCGCTATACGGCAAGGTGGAGCGTGCCGCTGGCGGTACGCAGGGCATTATGAATCATGCGGAGGACACGCTGTCCGTCGCGTTTACATTTGAGCTGATGTCGGCAAAGGGGCCACAACGGTACCGGGTGGAACGCAGATTCAAGCGGACCTCGGGCGTGTCGGTCAGCAATTCGCTCAGCCGTTTTGTGGTGATCACCGATGAGGGCGAGCAGGTGATGGCGGACAAGCTGGCAGAGGTGACGCGCTGCGTTGAGGACGTCATCGGCCTGAAAATGGATGATTTCACGAGGGCTGTAGTGCTGCCCCAGGGCAAATTCGCCGAATTCCTGTCCCTTAAGGGAAGTGAGCGGCGACAAATGCTGCAGCGGCTGTTTCACCTGGAAAAGTATGGTGACCAGCTGGCGCAGAAGCTGAGCCGCAGAGTCAAGGACACGGATGTGGCCTTAAAATCGCTGGCGGCGGAGCAGCAGGGGCTGGGCAACGCCAGTGAAGATGCCCTGAAGGAGGCGGAGCTTCGGCTGCGGCTGGCAGTGGAGCATGCGCAGTCCTCACGCGTTCAGTTTGAGGCGGTATCGCGTGAGGCGGAAGCCATGTCGAAGATCCGCGACCTCGAAATGGAGCGGCAGCGCAGGACGGAGGAGCTGCGGGAGCTGGCCGTCCGCGAGCGTGAAATGGCTGCGCTTGAGAAGAAGCTGAAGCAGTCTGCCGCAGCCTGGGCGCTGCAGCCTGCGCTGGAGGACTGGAAGCAGGCTTCCGCGGAAGCGGTGGCACGCGAGTCCTCTGCCGCCGCCGCGTCTGCGCTGGCCCGTGAGGCTGAAGAGAAGACGGAGCAGGCTGTGCAGGCGGACGAGCAGGCAGGCCGGGAGCTGGCCGCTGAGGAGCCGCGCCTGCTGCTGCGGATCGACCAGCTTGAGCAGGCGCTGGAGCTGCAGAAGGAGACGGACGCGCTGCGGACGGGCCGCGATCAGCTTGCCGCCCTGCTTGCCGAGGCCGAGACGGAGCGTAAACGCCATGAGCAGGAGCTGCAGAAGGAGCGGGAGCTGCACAGCCGCGGGCTGAACCGGCAGAAGGAGCTGCAGGAGCAGCTCAAGCAGTCCGAGGTGAAGGCCGAGGAGCGGCGTCTGCTGCAGGAAGCAATGCAGCGGCTGCAGCAGCTGAAGACGGCAGAGGAGCAGCTGCGGGAAGCCGAAGGGGAGGCTGCGGCCCAGGAGCTGCGCATGCGCGGCGCGGCGGAGGAGCAGGCGCGAACGGAATCGGAATTCCGGCAGGCGGAAGCTGCTCGTGCCGGTGTGTATCAGGCGGCGATGCAGCAGGCCGGCGAGCTGGTGCGGCTGGAAGCGGACTGCGCCCGCGAGCTGATGGCGCTTGCTGCGGCGGAGGAGACGCTGCGCAGCGACATCCGGGCCGGCGAGCTGCGCCGGCTGGCGCAGGATCTGGCGGCAGAGCTGCATGACGGCGAGCCCTGCCCGGTCTGCGGCTCGCTGCATCACCCTGCGCCGGCACAAGCGGCCGCGGGCAGCGGCGACCATACCGCCGCCGACGGCCTGCAGCGGCTGCGCGCCGGCCTGCAGGAGCTGCGGCTGGAGCTGCGCCAGCAGCTGCATGAGCGGCGCAGCCTCGTGGCGCAGCTGCAGCCTGCCGGCGGCGAAGCCGCCCTGCCGCAGGCCGAGAGCGCCGCGGGCGCGGAGGCGGCCGTGCAGGAGCCGCAGGCCGCTGCGCACGCGGCGCATGGCCTCGCGGCCTGGGAGGCCCGCTGCGGCGCGCTCGAACGCGCGGCGGCGAAGCTGGCCGCGGCCGCCGGGCCGCTGCGCGAGCAGGCCTCCGCCCTGCGGGAGGCGGAGGCCGGGCTGCAGCAGCGGCGCATCCGGGCGGCGGCGGAGCACGAGGCCGCCGCCGCATCGCTTGCGCAGGCGCAGCGCAAGCGCAAGAGCGCCGCTGCGCGCACGCAGGAGCTGCGCAGCGGCTGGCAGCGCGAGCTGCCCGGCGTGGAGCCGGACAGCGCGGAGGAGCGGTATCGCGCCATGCAGGAGCGCGATATGCGCGCCGACGAGATCCGGTCGAAGCTGGAGATAAGCGTGACCTTCCTGGAAGAGAAGGCCCGCAGCGTGCAGCTCAGCGAACTAGCTGTCGTCGAAGCGGACAAGCTTATCATTGCACGCCGGGCCGAGCTGGAGGGCAAGGACGCGCTGCTGCGCGAGAAGGCGGAGCGGCTGCACGCCTGGATCGGCGATGGCAGCGCCCAGCAGCAGCTGGATGAAGCGAGAAGCAGGCTTGCGCAGTTGAAATCGCAGGCGGACACCTGCAGCCGGCTGCGCAAGGAAGCCGAGGAGCACAAGCATGAAACCGCCAAGGCCTCCGTTATGGCCCGCCAGGCTGCGGATTCCGCGGCGGAGCGCAAGGTTGCGGCCGAAGCGCGCTGGCTTTCCCAGCTTGACGCCTCGCCGTTTGGCAATGAAGCTGAAGTGCTGGAGAGCAGCATCCCGCCGGAGCAGGCGGCCCTGCTGGAAGCGGAGGTTAACGGCCACCGCGAACGGGAGAAGGAGGTTGCGTCCCATTTGCGCCACCTGGAGGAGCGGCTTGCCGGGACAAGCTGGTCCTCTGAGGAGTGGAATGCCTGCCTGATCAGGCTGCGGGAGAGCCGAGAACAGGATGAAGAGGCGCTCAGGAACAAGGCCAAGGCGGAGCGCGATATGGAGGATTTGCAGCAGCGTCATGTCCGCTGGATGGAGCTTGAGCAGCGGCGCGGTCATCTGCAGCGTGAAGCGGAGAAGCTGTCCAAGCTGCAGTCCTGTCTGCGGGGCAATGCCTTTGTCGAGTATGTCGCTGAGGAGCAGCTTATTCAGGTCAGCCAGGCGGCTTCGCGCAGGCTGCGCTTCCTGACGAAGCAGCGCTATGCCCTCGAAGTGGATTCCGGCGGCGGCTTTGTCATCAGCGACGATGCTAACGGAGGCATCAAGCGGCCGGTATCCACCCTGTCCGGGGGCGAGACCTTCCTTACCTCCCTGTCGCTGGCCTTGGCCCTGTCCGCGCAGATTCAGCTGCGAGGACAATATCCACTCCAGTTCTTTTTCCTGGATGAAGGCTTCGGCACGCTGGACCCCGAGCTGCTGGATACGGTGATCACCTCCCTGGAGAAGCTTCATCATGATCAGCTGTCGGTCGGTGTCATCAGCCACGTGCCGGAGCTGCGGGCCAGATTGCCGCGCAAGCTGGTCGTGCTGCCTGCCGAGCAGGCGGGGGGCGGCTCGCGGGTCGTGCTCGAAACGCTGTAACCGGAAAATGGAAGCAGCAGGGGCAGGTGATTTGTATCACAGATACAGTTTCATCACGCTGTTATAATACAGCCAAGCCGACATATTATTGACAGTCATCCCTGCTGTGGCAGCGGGGCCGGGAGTCGTGCCCGGCGCCGCTGCCACGCGCGGAGCTCGGATTGAGCGACGCGGGGATGGCCTTTTTGTTTTCCATGAGACTTGTGGGCATAGTGGCAAAACGCCCAGATCTGAATAGGATATTGCAAAGTGGGATGTGAACTTTCCTGCAAGTCTAAGGAGGTACGGAAGATGGAAAATATTGCTCCAGTGGAAAAGAAAGAGGTAAAGGAAACGAAGGAGATCTGTATGAAGCATATGCACCGTTATGTGTGCGTATGGACAAAGGACGGTTCGATGTATGACGGCATTGTGGAGCATGTGGACGATGAAAATATTTATATGGCTGTTCCGATCGGCGAAGCGAACGCAAATATGCCGCACCACGCCAATGTGCAGTATCAAGCGAATATGCCGCATACCGCCAATGCGCAATACCATGCAAATATGCCGCATACTGCGAATGTGCAGTATCAGGCAAATATGCCCCATCCAACCTATGTTCAGCCGGAAGCCAATCTGCCTTATCCTGACTGCGGTTGCGGAGGAACGCGAGCCTTTGGTTATCCTTTCTTTGGCTACCCCGGGGCGTTTCCAGGCTTCGGATACGGCTATGGCTTCGGTTACCCTTTTTATGGCAGACGCCGTTTCAACAGGCTCATCCTGCCTCTTGCCGCGCTGACAGCCATCGGTTTGCTTCCTTATTATTGAGCATCTACCTTATCAGCAGCCCGCACCCCGGAACGGGGCGGGCCTGCTGTTATTTTATCCTCTTTTTCGGTATGATAAAGTACATAATGGTTAATTCAAGAAGGGGGATACATAATGGACTGTCTGTTTTGCAAAATTGTAGAAGGCTCAATCCCGTCGAAAAAGGTGCTGGAGACGGAGGATATGCTCGTATTTCATGATATTCAGCCCGCGGCGCCTGTGCATGTGCTGATTATTCCGAAGAAGCATATCGCGTCCATGAACGAAGTGACAGAGGAGGACCTCCCGCTGATCGCCGAAATCCATCGTATTGCACAAAAGGCGGCCCAGCAGCTTGGCGTGTCCGATTCGGGCTACCGGCTCATCAATAACTGCGGTCCGGACAGCGGCCAGGCGGTTCACCACCTGCATTACCATCTGCTTGGCGGAGCCAAGCTGGGCGCTTTGACGGGTATTTCCGATTCTCACGCGGCAGGCTGAAGTCCTTTTCTTCCTATAGGTTGACACCCGCTTTAGCTTTCACCTATAATGAAAGTTGATGAACCGTGTTATTGCTCTTGGACGGTCTGGTCGGAGGGAGGGAAAACTGGTGTCTGAAACTAAAGTTCGCAAAAACGAGACAATTGATGCTGCACTTCGTCGCTTTAAGCGTTCCATCGCTAAGGATGGCGTATTGGCTGAGGTGAAAAAACGCAAGCATTATGAAAAGCCAAGCGTAAAGCGCAAGAAAAAGTCCGAGGCTGCTCGTAAGAGAAAGTTCTAGGAGGATCTGAGCTATCATGAATTTGAGCGAACGATTGAACGAAGATATGAAGCAGGCGATGAAGAGTAAGGACAAGTTCAAGCTCTCCACCATTCGAATGGTTCGTTCTACGATAAAAAACCTTGAAATAGAATTGAAACGGGATTTGGATGACACCGAATTGCTTGATATTCTGAGTCGTGAGATCAAACAACGCAAGGATGCCCTCCAGGAATTTGAAAAAGCAGGCCGCGATGAACTTGCGGAAAGCAACAGAGCGGAAATCGAGATTCTCAGTCAGTACCTTCCCGCACAGCTTACCGAAGAAGAAATTAAAGTTATTGTACAGCAGACCATCCAGGAAACCGGTGCTTCTTCGAAAGCCGATATGGGAAAAGTGATGGCGGCCTTGATGCCCAAGGTAAAGGGCCGTGCGGACGGAAAACTCGTGAACCAAACGGTTCAGCAATTTCTGCAATAAACAAAAAGAGCAGACACTCCCTGTCTAACAGGGAGTGTTTTTTCTTTTTTTAGGATTATAGAGTTATAACTCAACCTTTGCAGAGCACAAATCCCTTGAAACCTTTGTAGCTGCTGGGTTCTGAGGAATTCGAATCCCCTCCTTGCAAGTTTGCCAATTTCATGCTGAAAGTTAAGGCTTGACAGTCCAGCTGCTCGTCGATCCTGGCAAGGCGTGTGAACTCGCTGTCCGCGAGCTTTGCACCATTATCCCATTGGATCAGGTGAAGAAAACCGGAAAACCGGAACCGAAAATATGCTTTAGGCGCGTTAAAGAAAAAAACGGATCAAATGAGGTACGAAAATGCCTGTTGTTACGCTATTCAGGACCATCGAATGGGTCTATTATTTTGGGATTGTTCCTTATGGAGAAGCAGATCGGTTCAAGATCAAGAGGCGATCTTAGGAGAAAGCAGAGCGTTAGGTGGTGTGAAGCAGACCAAGAGTCTGAGTAAAAGGGATAATCATGCAAAGATGTATGGAGAGACAACAGGCATCAGGCATCAGGCAACGGACCCCAACCCAAACCCCAAACCCCAAACCCTATAGACGCCCGTCCCACTCTGGATACTAGGATCTGATCGGAGCGAATCCCCTTCTTCTTGCCCAGTTACATCCAGGCCTGTTTGCTGATTTCATGCTGCGAAAGTTGAGTTATAAAGTTTTTTTACTAGGGCATTTACACCGTTATTGTCAGGTTTTGAAACCTGTGTAAGGTTTATGACGTATGTAAATTGTTGCTGGCCTGCTGTTTTTTTAAAACAAATGGCCAATGGTCAAGTTAAGTTCTGGTAAGATGTACATAATAGCCGGAAGGGGGGAGATCGATGAATGTAAAAAAACCGGCGTTAGGCTTGAAGGCTTTGCTTGCTTTCCTGCTGTTCTTTCTGCTTCTGCTGCCCGGGGGAATCCGGATGGCAGGTGCGGCTGCAGCGGAAGGAATCGGGCCAGTATTTGTGATTCCGGTCAATCAGGAAATCGAGCGCGGGCTGGAGAATATTCTGGAACGCGGCTTCAGAGAAGCGGAGCAGTCGAAGGCTGGCCTGATTATTTTGGAAATCAACACACCAGGGGGACGGGTGGACACGGCGGAAAGGATCGGAGAGCTGATCAAAAGCAGCAGCATTCCTACAGTAGCTTACATAAACGGAAATGCCGCGTCTGCAGGAGCGTATATTGCACTGAATGCCGACAAAATCGCCATGGCACCAGGCAGTATGATCGGAGCGGCAGCGCTGGTTGACAGAACAGGTACGCTGGTGGACGATCCGAAAAGCGTTGCCGCCTGGAAAAGCATTATGGCCTCAGCCGCCCAGGCAGGTGGAAGAAACGCCTCCATTGCCGAAGGCATGGTGGATGTCAATTTGGAAGTGAACATGCCGGAAATCGGCAAGGTCAAGGAAAAAGGCCAGATTATTTCGCTTACGAGCGAAGAGGCGCTGAAAATGGGATATGCCGACCGCATTGCTTCATCTCCGGGAGAAGTGGCGAGCTGGATGGGGTTTGCCAATAACGATATTTTTCAGGTCGACAAATCGCCGGCCGAACAGTTTGCTGAATTTTTGACCCATCCTTGGATGCAGGTGCTGCTGCTATTCATCGGTATTGCAGGCATCGTGATTGAATTGCTGGTGCCGGGCTTCGGCGTGCCGGGTATTCTTGGGATATTGGCCTTTGGACTATATTTCTTCGGAAACTATGTGGCAGGCTTTGCGGGATACGAGACATGGGTGCTATTTATTGTCGGGCTGGTGCTGCTTGCGCTGGAGCTCTTCGTACCGAGCTTTGGCATTCTCGGACTGCTCGGCTCGGTAAGCCTTGTTGCCGGTGTAGTCCGGGCTGCTTATGATACGGCCAATGCCCTGTTGTCGCTCGGCATCGCTTTTGCCGCTGCCGCCATCGTGGTCGCCATTGTCGCCGTTGCGTTCAAGGAACGGGGCGTCTGGAACAAGTTTGTTTTGAAGGAGAACCTGACGGCAGACAAGGGATATTCTTCGGTGACGAACAAGGAGCGGCTGTTGGGGATGCAGGGCACAAGCCTAACACCCCTTCGCCCGGCCGGCACGGCGCTGATTGGAGACGAAAGAGTTGATGTCGTAACAGAAGGTGGATTTATAGAAAGCAACAAGTCTGTCACTGTAATCAAGGTCGAAGGCGGGCGTGTTGTAGTGAAGGAGCTTTTCTAAGAAACAAATACGTTGACAAATGGAGGTCGAGTGAGTAGATGATGAACTCAGGTTTGGTTGGTGTTTTACTGATTGCAGTTGTTGTAGTCATTGTGCTTAGTGTATTTTTCAGCTTTTTTCCGGTTATGCTGTGGATTTCCGCGCTTGCTTCGGGGGTGCGGATCGGGATTATCACCCTTGTTGCGATGCGCCTGCGTAGGGTAACGCCGAGCAGAATCGTCAACCCGCTGATTAAAGCGACCAAGGCGGGGCTTGGCCTGACGATCAACCAGCTGGAAAGCCACTTTCTGGCCGGCGGTAATGTCGACCGTGTCGTGAATGCCCTGATTGCGGCCCAGCGCGCCAACATCCCGCTGGAATTTGAACGGGCCGCCGCCATCGATCTGGCAGGACGTGACGTGCTGCAGGCAGTGCAGATGAGCGTCAACCCGCGTGTTATTGAGACTCCCACCGTTGCCGCGGTGGCCAAGGACGGAATTGAGGTCAAGGTTAAAGCGCGTGTTACCGTGCGTGCGAACATCGACCGGCTGGTCGGGGGAGCCGGCGAAGAAACGATTATCGCCCGTGTAGGCGAAGGCATCGTTACCACGGTTGGTTCCAGTAACTCGCATAAGGATGTGCTTGAAAATCCCGATTCGATTTCCAAGACTGTGCTATCCAAGGGGCTTGATGCCGGGACGGCGTTTGAAATTTTATCCATTGATATCGCTGATGTCGATGTGGGCAAAAATATCGGCGCCTTCCTGCAGACCGAGCAGGCGGAAGCGGATAAGCGGATTGCACAGGCGAAGGCTGAGGAGCGCCGTGCCATGGCAGTCGCGCAGGAGCAGGAAATGAAGGCGCGTGTCGTTGAGATGCGTGCGCGTGTGGTTGAATCCGAATCCCAGGTGCCGCTTGCCATGGCGGAGGCGCTGCGCAGCGGAAATCTGGGCGTCATGGACTATATCAATATGCAGAACATTGAGGCCGATACACAGATGAGAGAGTCGCTCGGCAAGCCGAATGACAGCTCCGGACCGAACCATCCTAATGAGCGCGGTTAACAGACGGAATCCGTGGGAAAGCGGTGATGCAGAATGATTGAATGGATAGTGCAGCACCTGTATATTGTAGCCGTCATCGTATTTGCTCTCCTGTCGTTTTTGGGAAAAGCAAGTCCGGGCAAAGAAAATAAAAGACGGAGCGGCGGCGGAATGCCGACGTTCGGAGGCCCTGCTGAAGGCTTTCCGCGCAGAGGCAGAAAGCGGGACGACGGGGACAAACCACAGCCGCAATATACGGTTCCGGACAAGGACTTTAGTGAGCAGGGATATGGTGAGATTGATCCGGCCCGGGAAACGGTAAGAAGCGCTGCCGGGGATGACCTTGATGAAGGATTATCCGCTGAATATGCCGGAACTGACTCAACGCTAGAAGGACGAATCCGCGCCATGGAAGAGGACCGGCAGCGGGTGCTGCAAAGACTGGACCGTATTTCCGGCGGTGATATGGCCGTATACGGGGAGGATGACCAGGGAACCGAGGGGCGTTCCCGTTTCCGGACGGCTGATGTCCGCAGTGGGATCATCTGGTCTGAAATCTTGTCCCCGCCCAAAGCGAAACGCCGAAGAAGAGGCGTCTAGCATTATTGTCAGGAAGAAGGGGCTTTTCCCATCAGGGTAAGGTTAGACTACAGTAAGCAAACTTACGTTACAGAAGAATCGTTTTTATTTAAAAGAGCGAGTATCGGTGGCCGGTTTTCCACCAATACTCGCTCTTTCTTCTTTCATGCGTTGGGGGATTGGAATGATAAACTGAGTATATGGGGTATTCCTGATTTTTGATTTATTACCAAGAATCAAATGAGAGTGTTTTATGTGGTTATTTTCGCATGAGTAGGTCAGCCAGAACTTCTGGTTGGCCTATTTTTGTCTGTCATGATGCAGGATACAGCTTCATATTTAACACGGATCACGCATAAGTTGTTTAGTACAGGAAGGGGGACTCACCCGAATGACCCGGATCAGCCGCAAGCTGCGCAAATGGACCAGTGAGGCGCTGGACCTGCCACAGGATATTCTTTTGGATATGCCGCGCTTGACTTTGATCGGCAGCAGACAGTTATATATCGAAAATCATCGGGGTGTCCTGAATTTTACTCCGGAAGAGCTGCTGCTTGCCCTCTCCAGCGGGAGGCTCCGAATAGGAGGCAGCGGCCTTGTAATCAGGAGCATATTGCCTGAAGAAATCAGCGTGGAAGGCGAGATTACGTCAGTCCACATTGAAAGAACGGGGGAGGACCTGTGAGACAACCGGCTTTATCCCGCCTGCGCGGTACGGTCGTTATAGAAGTGACAGGCGGTCAAGTGGAAAGCTTTGTGAATCTGCTGTCAGAACGGAATATCCCGGTTTGGGACGTCAGACCGCTGGGCGGGAGCCGGACGGAAATGAAGCTCCTGCTTCCGGATGTATTCTCCTTGCGTCCGCTGCTGCGGCGGACAGGCTGCCGGATGCATGTCACCCGCAGGGAGGGTTTTCCCTTTACGCTGGCTCGCCTTGGCCGGAGGAAGTTTTTTGCCGCAGGTGTCCTGCTGTTTTTTATAGGGGTCTATATGATGTCTTCACTGGTATGGACGGTGCAGGTAAAGGGGAATGAGAGCCTGACAACGGAGGAAGTGCTGCAGGCCGCCCGTGAGGAAGGGATTTATCCTTTTCAATGGAGCTTCCGGCTGCCCGGACAGGACAAGCTGGCCAAAAATCTGATGCGCAGGCTGCCTGACGCTTCGTGGATCGGAGTGGAAAAGCAGGGGACTGTCATTACGATTCAGGTGGTTGAAGCATCAAGGGCGGCACCCAAGCCGCTGCTTAATCCGCGCCATCTGATCAGCAATGCGGATGCCGTCATTACGGAAATTTATGCCGAGCAGGGAAGACCTGTCGTGCAAAAAAATACAAGAGTCAAAAGAGGCGATATACTCATTTCAGGTACGCTCGGGGATGAACAGAATCAGGAGCAGGTTGTGGCCAAAGGTAAGGTGCGGGGACTTGTGTGGCATGAATATGAAATTTCCACCCCACTTGTTCAGAAGAGCTCGGCCTATACCGGCGAGAGCAGAGAACGACTGTACCTTGTGCTGGGACGGCGGGCCATTCAGTTCTGGGGATACGGTCAAGAACCTTATTCCACATCGGATACAGTAACCGAATATGATCCTTTGACCTGGCGCTCTTTGAAGCTCCCTGTCGGCTGGATGACCGAAAGGGTGATGGAGACCCGCGAACAGCGGCATGAGGTGTCTGAGCAGGCTGCCAAAGAGATGGGATTGGAAAGGGCAAAGTCCCATATTTTGGCGAAATACGGGAAAGGAACGAAAATTTTAGGGCAAAAAATTTTGCATGAGAACAAAGAGAATGGTAAAGTTTATATGAAAGTGCTGTTCGAGGTAGAGCAAGATATTGCGGAAGAGCTTCCGCTAGTTTATAACCGAGGAGATTGAGGCTATTTGGCTGAACAACAACACAGCATACGAATTGCATTGCACAATGCGGGAGAGGGACAGGCTCTTTTCGGCCCGCGGGATTCTTTCTTAAAAATAATTGAAACGGAGATTCCGGCCAAGATCGATTCAAGGGCGGAGGAAATCGCCATCTACGGCGAGCCGCGCGAAGTTGAGGTTTTGGAACAGCTGTTTGACGTGCTGCTGCAGCTAATCCGTAACGGATTTGTTCTCAGTGAACGGGATGTCCATTATGCGATAGAGCTGGCGAAGGATCTGAGAGCGGATCAGCTGCTAGACCTATTCAAGGGCGAGATTACCACCACTTTCCGCGGCAAGCCGATCCGGGTGAAAACGATTGGCCAGAAGCATTATGTTACAACGATCAAAAAACGGGATGTCGTCTTTGGCATCGGGCCGGCAGGGACCGGCAAGACCTATCTGGCCGTCGTGCTTGCCGTTGCCGCGCTTAAGGAGGGCTCCGTCAAGCGCATTATTCTTACCCGGCCTGCCGTGGAAGCGGGCGAGAATCTGGGCTTCCTGCCAGGCGATCTGCAGGAGAAGGTCGACCCCTATTTACGGCCGCTCTACGACGCACTGTATGATGTTATGGGACCGGACCAAACGGCCAAGGCGCTGGAGCGCGGATTGATTGAAATTGCTCCTCTCGCCTATATGAGGGGGCGTACGCTGGATGATGCGTTCATTATTTTGGACGAGGCCCAGAATACGACGCCAGAGCAGATGAAAATGTTTTTGACGCGCCTTGGCTTCGGCTCCAAAATGGTCATTACTGGGGATGTCACCCAGATTGACCTGCCGCGCGGCAAGAGATCGGGGTTGATTGAAGCGAAAAATATTTTGAATTCCATTGAGGAGATCGGGTTCGTGCAGTTTGCGGATGAAGACGTTGTGCGCCATTCCCTGGTTCAAAAAATCATTGTAGCCTATGACCGTGCTGCCGAAAATCAAGTATAGAGAGGGATTGTCTCTATGGCTCCGAAAGAACTGTCGAAAGGCACCAGTAAAGTGACCCAGTATAGAATGAACGGATGGAAGTATAGCGTGGCTACACGCTATCTTCTGTTTTTGTTTTTGGTGATTCTTTTCTATGTCAGTCTTGCTCCGCGTCTGCTTCCCGAACGTTATGATATCCGGGTAAATACGCAAAGCGAGAAGGACATCGTCGCCCCCATGCAGCTGCCGAACAACAAGGCCACACTGCAGGCGCAGGAGCAAGCTGCCGAAAGAGTGCAGGATATTTATACCATTGTGCCGATGCGCAACGACAACCTGGTGACATCCATATTGGACCGGATTGACCGCCTGAATCAGGATGACCAGGTTTCGCATGCGGACAAGGCTGCCATTTATAAAGAGGAAATCCCGCAGCGTGCAGCGGATTTTGTAAATAATTTCGTCAACAACAGCAAAAAGGCGGATGCCTATCCGGACAAGCTTCTGGATGAAGTGCTTGAAAAGACGAAAGAACAAACCTACAAAATTCCCGAGGAAACCTTCATCAAAATTCCGCGTCTGACCTCGGACAATATTACGGAAATGAAGCCGGTTGCCCGCGAGATCGTCACCAGGCTCATGAATGACCAGATTTCGGATGCAACGACGGCGAGAGCCAAGGTAGCCGAGCTGGTGAGCACCAGCTCGCTGAGCGACCGCACCTCCCGTGAAGTCGTACAGGAGCTGGCAAGGCTTGCTGTAACGGCGAACAAGTTTTATGATGATGAAGCGACGAAGGCTGCCAAGGTCGAGGCGCGTGAAAATACGCCCACCGTATATATCGACCAGGGGGAGATCCTTGTCCACAAGGGTGAGATCATCACCCAGGATATTTATACGCTGCTTGATGAGAACAATTTGCTCAAGAACGAGATTAACTATTGGCCGCAGTTCGGACTGCTTATGCTTTCCTGTCTGTTGGCGCTCGGATTGCTTGTGTTCATCCGGCAGTCGGATTCCCGTCAGTTTAAATATAATAATGCGCAGCTTCTTATGCTTGTACTCATTTTCATCATCACCATCGTCGTTCTGCTTCTGGCACATACCCTGCAGACGAGTGAACGGTCTTACATAGGGTATTTTGCCCCGGTGGCGATCGGAGCGATGCTGGTTACGCTGCTGCTGGACAGATCGCTTGCGTTTATATGCACGGTCATCATCAGTATACTGTCCAGCATCATTCTCAATGCACGGCAGGGACAAATTTTTGATTTTAATTACGGCTTTTTTACGTTTGTGGTGTCCCTTACCGCCATTTTCACCATTCACCGCGCCAGCCAGCGTTCCACCCTGTTCAAGGGATCGATTATGGTATGCATTTTTGGGGCCTTGTCCGTGCTCTCCCTTGTGTTAATAGATAAGGGAAGCTGGAACCAGCTGAGCACGCTCTATTCGATCGTTGGGGCCATTGCCGGCGGGATGCTTACCGCCATACTGGTCATCGGGCTAATGCCGTTTTTTGAGTCCACATTTGGCATTTTGTCGGCTCTCAAGCTGGTGGAGCTGTCCAATCCGAACCATCCGCTGCTGCGGAAGCTGCTGACGGAGACGCCTGGCACCTACCATCATAGCGTTATGGTCGGCAACCTGTCCGAGGCGGCCGCGGAAGCGATTGGAGCCAACGGATTATTGTGCCGTGTCGGCTCATACTATCATGATGTAGGGAAAACGAAACGCCCTTCGTATTTTATTGAGAATCAGAACGGAATGGACAATCCGCATGATTCGATTGATCCCAAGCTCAGCAAGTCAATCATCATTGCCCATGCCAGGGACGGTGTGGAAATGCAGAAGGAATACAAGCTTCCGAAGCCGATCAGGGATATCGCAGAACAGCATCATGGGACCTCCTTCCTCCACTTTTTCTATCACAAGGCTTTAAGACAGGCTGAGGAGCGCGGGGTGGAACCGGATTTCACGGAGGATGATTTCCGTTATCCGGGGCCCAAAGCCCAATCCAAGGAAGCGGCCGTAGTAGGCATTGCCGACAGTGTTGAGGCTGCGGTAAGGTCGCTGCGGAAGCCGACGGTTGAGCAGATCGAAACGATGATCGGAAAAATTATTAAAAGCAAGCTGGATGATCAACAATTCAACGAATGCGATCTGACGATGCGCGAGCTGGACATCATCTCGCAAACGCTGAAAGAAACCGTTATGGGCATCTTCCATTCCCGGATCGAATATCCGGAGGAAAAACCGAAGGAAGAAAAAGTGCAGTAACTGGAAAGATTGTCGAGCAAAAAAGGAGCGTAAACATGAGCCTTCAATTGGCATGGAGCAATGAACAGGAAGTTTTGAATATCAATGAATCTTTTATTTCCACTCTGGAGACCATCCTGCGTAAAGCGGGAGAAGCCGAAGGAGTACATGATGGCGAAGTTGCGCTAACCTTTGTTACAGATGAGCATATTCATGAGCTGAACAAGCAGTATCGCGGCATCGACCGCCCGACGGATGTGCTTTCCTTTGCCATGAATGAAGAGCTGGAGGATGAGCCGGAGATCGTCTATGAGATCGGGGAAGGAGACGCTGAGCCGGATTTCCCCGAGGTGCTTGGCGATATTATTATTTCCGTGGAGACGGCGAAAAGGCAAAGCGAGGAATACGGCCATTCGCTGGAAAGGGAGCTCGGTTTTCTGTTTGTTCACGGTTTTCTGCATCTTCTGGGTTATGATCATCAGGATGAAGCCAGTGAAGCGGAGATGATGTCCAAGCAGGAGGCTGTGCTCGCGGAAGTGGGGTTAACGCGCTGATGAAACCGCCCCATTCGTGGAGATCGACATTTCGTTATGCCTTGGAAGGGATCAAGTATGCCCTTCGCACGCAGATTAATATGAGGGTGCATGCTGTCATATCTCTGGGTGTAATCGCGGCGGGTATCGTGTTTCGTATCTCCCGGATGGAATGGCTGTTTATTCTGGCGGCCTGTGCTTTCGTAATGGCTGCGGAGTTGTTCAATACTGCTGTCGAAGCTGTCGTGGACCTTGTCAGCCCAGAAGCTCATCCGCTGGCCAAGGCCGCTAAAGACACCGCCGCCGGAGCTGTGCTGCTGGCTGCGGTTTTTGCTGTCATTACAGGGGTTGTTGTGTTTTATGAACCATTGTTGGCCTTGCTGGGACATTTGCTGTAACTTGCTTCGCAGTGAATATATACAATTTAAACGGTGGGGAGTCGGTCAGAATGGATCCAATGTTGTTAATGCAGGAAGCTGTCAAAGCGCGCGTGAAGGCTTATGTGCCCTATTCAGGATTCAGTGTGGGCGCTGCGCTGCTGGATGCCGAAGGTAAGGTCCATCATGGATGTAATATTGAAAATGCCGCTTACGGGCCGAGCAACTGTGCCGAACGTACGGCATTGTTCAGCGCGGTGGCTCAAGGGCACAAGCCCGGGAGCTTCAAAGCGCTGGCTGTGGTCGGAGATACAGAGGGCCCCATTTCCCCATGCGGTGTGTGCAGGCAGGTGATCGTGGAGCTTTGCCCCCCTGACATGCCCGTTTATTTGGGCAATTTGAAAGGGGATATACGGGAAACCACCCTTGCCGAGCTGCTGCCGGGAGCATTTGGCCCATCCGATTTGGGTAAAGAGCGGCCGTAAATCAGGGTACTATCAAAGTTAACAGGTGCTATCAAAGATAAGAAGAACACACGGACGCTGTGCGTCGGAGGAATGAATATGAGTAAAGCAAAATTCAGATCAGGCTTTGTCGCGATCGTCGGCAGGCCAAATGTCGGCAAATCCACCTTGATGAACCATGTGATCGGCCAGAAAATCGCGATCATGTCGGATAAGCCGCAAACGACCCGCAACAAAATACATGGAGTATACACCACGGCGGACATGCAAATCGTGTTTCTGGATACGCCCGGCATTCATAAACGGCAATCCAAGCTTGGTGATTTTATGAACCAGACGGCCCTTAACACGCTCGGCGAAGTCGAAGCCGCTCTGTTTCTGGTAGACGCATCGGAGGGCATGGGCGGAGGCGACCGCTTCATTGCCGAACAGCTGAAAAAGGTGTCCACGCCTATCATTCTCGTGATGAACAAAATCGACAAGATTGAGCCGGAAGCGCTGCTGCCGCTGATTGAAGAATACCGGAAGCTGTATGATTTCGCCGAAATCGTGCCAATCTCGGCCAAAATGGGCAACAATGTGAATCGGCTGCTGGAGCAGGTCGAGAAATATTTGCCGGAAGGCCCACAGTATTATCCGGAGGACCAGGTAACGGATCATCCCGAGCAGTTTGTTATTGCCGAGCTGGTCAGGGAGAAAATTTTGCATATGACCCGGGAAGAGGTTCCCCATTCCATAGCCGTCATGATCGAGGACATGCGGGCGGAGAGCAATGGTGTGGTTCATATCTCGGCTGTCATCTATGTGGAACGGGATTCGCAGAAAGGCATTATCATCGGCAAGCAGGGCGCCATGCTTAAAGAGGTGGGCAAGCAGGCGCGTCAGGATATCCAGAAGCTGCTGGGGTCGAAAATTTTCCTTGAGCTGTGGGTCAAGGTGAAGAAGGACTGGCGCAATCAGGAGCGAGTGCTGCGTGATCTTGGCTTCCATCGCGACGCCTGATCACAGCCATTTATTGCATGGCATAGTTTCCCGGTCAACGAGCATCCTATCTTCGTAAATGCAGACGTCATTTCCGAATGAAAGGATGAATACGAATGCGAGATTTTTCGTGGAAGTATTTTATGATGACTGGAGATGTCGATGCGTATTTGCTTTATAAAGAAGCTGCCGTACTGGGAGAGCAGATGGCGGCTGTAACGGAACCGGACGATCAGGAGGAAGCCGCAGAATAGGCTTTGCCGGTAAGAAGGCTTTTGCAGTGTGCAAAAGCGTATGGGGGATGGGGAAATGCTTTACAAATTGGAAGGCATCGTCATCCGCAGTATGGACTACGGCGAGGGGAATAAAATCATAACGCTGTGCACTGAACACGGCGGCAAGGTCGGAGTGCTCATACGCGGCGCGAAAAAGCCGAAGAGCCGCCATGGCGCGCTGGCCCAGCCGTTTACATACGGGCAGTATGTTTTTTTTCGAAATACGGGGCTGGGGACGCTGAACGCCGGGGAGCTGATCGACTCCCATCATGGACTCAGGGAGGACATCTTCAAGGCCGCCTATGCATCCTACGCCTGCGAGCTGCTGGACAGGGTGCTGCAAGACGAGGATACGGGGGCTTTCTGGTTCAGGCAGATCAAGGCCTGCCTTGAAGCGTTGGATAGCGGCAAGGACCCGCAGGTCATCATTAGCATATATGAGCTCAAGATTCTGCAGGCTGCAGGTTATGCCCCGCAACTGGATAATTGCATTTCCTGCGAGAGAGAATGCGGCCAGCAAGAGACAGAGGAATGGATCAGCCCGAGTCTGGGGGGCGTGCTTTGCAGAGCCTGCAAGCATTTTGATCCTGCTGCCGTTCTTGTGACTCCCCGCGCGATGAAGCTGCTTCGCCTTTTTGCCCGCCTGGATTTGACCAGGCTGGGCAATGTGAATGTCAGCGAGGCGACGCGGAATGAGATTAAAGGGATTATGCGCAAATTTATGGATGCACAGCTCGGTATGCAGCTTAAATCCCGCAATTTTCTCGATCAGCTGGACAAGTATGATATTCAGTAATAAATTTTCAGTTTGACTAATATGTTAGTATTGTGTAATATGTATTGTAATTATCTCTTAAATGAGACATGCAAAGATCGGGAAAGTAGCTGATTGATCTACCCTTCAAGCGAGTCAGGGACGGTGGAAGCCTGGCGGGAACCATCAGTGAAAGGGCACCCGGGAGCATGAATGACACGGAAAGCGGATTGCAGACTCCCTTACAGGAGCTGCAGTCAAGTAGGGTGGAACCGCGGGAGCCAGCTCTCGTCCCTACGTCTGTACAGGCGTAGAGGGACGGGGGCTTTTTCATATGCCTGCCCGTGCTGTACCTTACCTGTACGCTCCGCAACTACTTTATTGGAAAAGAGGCATGTATTCATGAATTTTCAGCAGATGATTCTGACGCTTCAGCAGTTCTGGGCTGAACAAAACTGCATCATCGTGCAGCCTTATGACACGGAAAAAGGCGCCGGTACTATGAATCCGATGACCTACCTTCGTTCCATCGGGCCCGAGCCGTGGAATGTCGCTTATGTGGAGCCTTCCCGCCGTCCGGCTGACGGGCGTTATGGCGAGAATCCGAACCGGCTGTACCAGCATCATCAGTTCCAGGTTATTCTGAAACCTTCGCCGGACAATATCCAGGAGCTGTATCTCGAAAGCCTGCAGCGTCTCGGCATCAATCCGCTTGAGCATGACATCCGCTTCGTGGAAGACAACTGGGAAGCTCCGACGCTCGGCGCATGGGGACTTGGCTGGGAAGTGTGGCTGGACGGCATGGAAATCACCCAGTTTACCTATTTCCAGCAGGTTGGCGGTATTGACGCCAGCCCGGTAGCGGTTGAGATCACTTACGGTATGGAGCGGCTGGCATCCTATATTCAGGAGAAAGAGAACGTATTTGATCTGGAGTGGGTTGACGGGGTAACCTATGGTGACGTGTTCCATCAGCCTGAATACGAGCATTCCAAGTACACCTTCGAGGTGTCGGACGTGAAAATGCTGTTCACACTCTTCAATATGTATGAGGAAGAGGCGAACAAGGCGATGGCTCAGCACCTGGTGTTCCCTGCATACGATTATGTGCTGAAATGCTCCCACACCTTCAACCTTCTCGATGCGCGCGGGGCGATCAGTGTTACCGAGCGTACCGGTTATATTATGCGCGTGCGCAACCTGGCCCGCCAGGTGGCGGCAACGTATCTGGAAGAGCGCGAGAAGCTCGGCTTCCCGCTGATGAAGAAGAGAGGTGCGGAGCATGTCTAAAGATTTGCTGTTTGAAATCGGTCTTGAAGAAGTACCGGCCCGCTTTATCCCTGCTGCCATTGCCCAACTGAAAGAAAGAATGACCCAATGGCTGGACGGCTCGCGAATCGCCCACGGCGTTGTAGAGGGCTACGCAACGCCGCGCAGATTGGCTGTGCTGGTCCGCGATGTGGCGGAGAAGCAGGAGGATGTACAGGAGGAAGTAAAAGGACCTTCGCGCAAAATCGCACAGGATGAGCAGGGGAACTGGAGCAAGGCCGCGCTTGGCTTTGCCCGCAGCCAGGGCGTTGATCCGGAACAGTTCACCTTTAAAGAGCTGGGCGGGGTAGAATACATTTACGCAACCAAGAGCAGTGTCGGCGTTCCGACCTCAGAGGTGCTGGCGGAAGGATTGACAGGCATTCTGCATGCCATGACGTTCCCGAAATTTATGCGCTGGGCATCCTATGATTTTAAATTTGTAAGACCGATCCGCTGGCTTGTGGCCATGTACGGAACCGATGTCATCGGCCTGGAAATTGCCGGCGTCAAGGCGGGCAACGTTACGCGTGGTCATCGTTTTCTTGGGCAGGATGCAGAAATCGCCGAGCCCGCCGCTTATGTGGAGACATTGCGCGGACAGCATGTCATCGCCGATATCGAAGAGCGTCAGCGCATGATCCTGGAGCAGATTGAAGCTCTTGCAGCGGAGAAGGAGTGGAAAATCGCTGTAAAGGACGATCTGCTGGAGGAAGTGCTCTTTCTGGTTGAAACGCCGACGGTGCTGTTCGGCACGTTTGATCCTTCCTTCCTGAGCATCCCGCAGGAAGTGCTGATCACGTCCATGCGCGAGCATCAGCGTTACTTCCCTGTGCTGGATGACAAAGGAGAGCTGCTTCCTTATTTCGTGACCGTCCGCAACGGCGGCAAAGACTCGCTGGATGTCATTGCGAAAGGGAACGAGAAGGTGCTGCGCGCACGCTTGTCGGACGCGAAATTCTTCTATGAGGAAGATCAGAAGCTGGAAATCAAGGATGCGGTCTCCAAGCTGGAGAGCATTGTGTTCCATGAAGAACTGGGTACGGTCGGCGATAAGGTGCGCCGGGTGCGCCGCATTGCCGATATGCTTGCCCAGAAGCTGGGCGCGCCTGCTGATACGGTGGAATCCGTCAGCCGTGCTGCCGATATTTGCAAATTCGACCTTGTCACCCAGATGGTCTATGAATTTCCCGAGCTGCAGGGGGTTATGGGAGAGGATTATGCCCGCAAGGCCGGAGAAAAGGAAGAAGTGGCAAAGGCGGTATTTGAGCATTACCAGCCGCGGTTTGCGGGTGATGACGCTCCTTCGACGCTGGCCGGTGCCATTGTCAGCATTGCGGATAAGCTGGATACCATCACAGGCTGCTTCTCCATCGGCATCATTCCGACCGGTTCCCAAGACCCATACGCATTGCGCCGCCAGGCCGCCGGCATTGTGCAGATTGTGCTGGAACGCGGGCTGTCCGTCGGGTTGTCCGACCTGTTCGGAATCGCACTTGACATTCATCAGAATTACGGCAACATGAAACGCTCGTCCGAGGAAGTGCGTAAAGACCTGTATGAATTCTTCGGGCTCAGAGTGAAAAAATTACTATCTGAATCGCTGCGCTATGACGTGGTCGACGCAGTGCTCAGCGCGGGTTATGATGATGTCGCTTCCGTTGTGGCGCGCGGTTCTGCATTAATGGATGCGGTTCAGACCGGTGAGGCCTTCAAGAATACGGTGGAATCCTTCAACCGGGTGGGCAATCTGGCAGCCAAAGCTGTGCATGCATCCGTTAATCCGGAAGTGTTTGCGGAATCCGAAGAGAAGAACCTGTATGCTGCCTGGCAGGACGTGCATCAGCCTTACCTCGATGCGCTCAGCAGACGCCAGGCTGCAGAAGCTCTGGCTCTTGCGGGCCAGTTGACCGGAGCCGTAACTTCATTCTTTGATTCCGTCATGGTTATGGCCGAGGATGAAGGAGTCCGCAATAACCGGCTGGCGCTGCTGGCTGCCATCCAGGGGGATCTTAAGCAATTTGCGGATTTCTCAAAGCTTGTCTGGTAGAAGCAAGATGCAGTCGTGTCTCCAGAGTAGGAAGATAGAGGGATAAATAAAATACGGAACGATGCTGCTGACGCATCGTTCCGTATTTATGGTTTTAGAATTATAAATTTTCAGCGAAATAAAGCACCCGTTAGACGTTTTTCAGAAAAAGCGGGGTGAGAAGCGGTGAATCTGAGCAGCAGGCGTATTGTCGTGGACGGGGATGCCTGTCCGGTCAAAGCGGAAATCGCGGCAGCCGCAGCCCGGTTTCAGATGGAGGTTATACTGGTATCTTCCTTTGATCACCTTTTAAAAGGCGGCGCTGGCATAACGGTAGTAACCGTCGACCGCAGCGATCAGAGCGCAGATCTGTATATTGCCAATCATGTCCGCCGGGGAGATATTGTGGCTACTAATGATTACGGGCTGGCTGCGCTGGCGCTGGCGAAAGGCTGCAGCGTGATTTCCTTCCGGGGGGCGCTGTACAGTGACGATTCGATTGATTTTATGCTTGACCGGCGCCATATTTCCGCCAGGGAGAGACGGCGCGGGCGTTATGCCAAAGGACCTAAAGCCTTTACGGAAGAGGACCGAATAATATTTCAACATAAATTGACAAAACTTTTAACGAGTTTGCAGGAGAATGGGTTGGAATAGCGAATATATTTACGTGCTAAAGAGATGAAGGTGGTTGGAATGAGTGCCGGACATGGTAACATACCGGAGAATATCATTGAATCGGTGCTGCAGCAGCATGATATCGTGGACACGGTAAGCAAGTACGTGCATTTGACCAAGCAGGGGAAGTATATGAAAGGCCTCTGCCCTTTTCATTCTGAGAAAACCCCTTCTTTCACGGTGACGCCCGAGCGTCAGATCTTTTACTGCTACGGCTGCGGCAAGGGTGGAAATGCCATCAAATTTATGATGGAAATCGAAGGACTAACCTTTCCCGAGGCTGTCAGATCGATGGCGGAAGAGAGTCATATCCCGCTCGGGGATTGGCAGAGCCGCGAATCGGCTCACCAGCATCCCGAGGTGGAGCGGCTGCTGCAGGCATACGAGGTAACTGCAAAGCTGTATCATTTTCTGCTTAAAAATACGGAGCATGGCAAAGCCGCAATGGAATACCTTCGGTCACGGGGATTTACAGACAAGATGATCGACCAGTTTCAGATCGGTTATGCTCCCAACCGTTGGGATACGCTTGTTCAATTTTTGGAAAAACGTTCCTTTGAGCTTGCGGAAATGGAAAAGGGCGGACTGCTGTCGGCCCGTCATGAACAGGGGGGTTATGTAGACCGCTTCCGTGATCGTGTCATGTTCCCGATTTGGAACCGGAACGGCAAGGTGATAGCCTTTGCAGGCCGGATCATCGGAGAAGGGCAACCGAAATACCTTAATTCGCCGGAGACCCGCTTGTTTAACAAAAGCCGCACGCTGTACAATCTTCATCAGGCTAAGCCGGCCATCCGCAAGCTGGGACAGGCAGTTCTTTTTGAAGGATACGGCGATGTGATCGCGGCCTGGGAAGCCGGGGTTCAGAATGCGACGGCGGGAATGGGCACGGCGCTGACCGAGCATCAGGCCACGATGCTGAAAGGGCTGTGCGACGAGGTGATCATCTGTTACGATGGCGACTCTGCCGGACAAGCCGCCGCGCTGAAAAACTTTCCTATACTGGAGAACGCGGGGCTGCACGTGAAGGTCGGACTGTTGAATGAAGGGATGGATCCGGATGATTTCATCCGCCAGCACGGGAGCGACCGCTTCAAACGGCAAATCATTGACGGCGCCGTTTCAACGGTTAAATTTAAGCTTATATATCTGAGGAAAAACCATATACTGCTAGAAGAAGAAGGAAGGATCGCATATTCCCGTGAAGCGCTCAAGATTATCGCGCCCTTATCTTCTCCGACAGAGCGTGAGGTTTACCTCCGCGAGGTATCCTCGGAAGTCAAGGTGGATTATGAAACACTGAAGCAGGAGTGTAATTTGCTCAGGCAGTCGCTGCAAAAAAAACAGCAGGCAGGGGATAATAACGAGAAAAGGTGGAATAATGGTAGGCATAAAAAGGGCCACATACCGACACCGAATTTGCTCCCCGCCTACCATGCGGCTGAACGGAGGCTGCTGTCCTGGATGCTTCAGGATGCCGAAGCCGCCCGATACGTTGAGGACCACCTGGGGGATGCCTTTAATATTGAGGATTATGCGGCAATCGCCGCATATCTATATGCATACTATGCACAAGGCAAACCGCCGGACTCCAGCCGGTTTATCGCTTCCCTCCATGATGACCGTCTTGAAAAAACGGTCAGCTCCATCGTCATGATGGATACACCGGGAACATGGTCGCCGGAAATTTTGGATGACTGTATCCGGGAAGTGAAGAAATATCCGGTGCAGCAGATGCTGGATCGGAAGAGGGAAGAGATGGTTGCGGCCGAACGTTCCGGTGATTTTCTGGAGGCAGCCAAAATTGCAAGTGAGATTATAGCCCTAGAGAGACAATAAAAGGTAGGTCGGATGTTTCTAGGGAGGAGGGAGTCGAAATATGGCGAATGATCAGCATACTGAACTAGAAACGGAATTAACGCTGGATCAGGTGAAAGATCAGTTAATTGAAGTAGGCAGAAAGAGATCTTCTCTGAATTACAAAGACATCATGGAAAAACTGTCGCCATTTGACCAAGATCCCGAACAAATGGATGAGTTTTACGAGCAGCTTGGCGACTTGGGAATTGAGGTTGTCAACGACAGCGATGAGGATCTTGCAACCATACGCCAAAGCGATGATCCGGATAACAGTAATGACAGCGACGATTTCAATTTTGACGATGACCTGAGCCTGCCGCCGGGGATCAAAATCAATGACCCTGTCCGCATGTACTTGAAGGAGATCGGCCGCGTCCCGCTCCTGTCTGCGGATGATGAGGTGGAGCTGGCAAAACGGATTGAGAAAGGCGACGAAGAAGCGAAGCGCCGTCTGGCGGAAGCGAACCTGCGTCTCGTGGTCAGCATCGCCAAGCGTTATGTGGGCAGAGGCATGCTGTTCCTGGATTTGATTCAGGAAGGCAACATGGGCTTGATCAAGGCTGTTGAAAAGTTTGACCACAGCAAAGGCTACAAATTCAGTACTTATGCGACCTGGTGGATTCGTCAGGCCATTACGCGCGCCATTGCCGACCAGGCCAGAACGATCCGGATACCTGTTCATATGGTGGAAACGATCAATAAGCTGATTCGCGTGTCGCGCCAGCTGCTGCAGGAGCTCGGGCGTGAGCCATCGCCTGAAGAAGTGGCGGCTGAGATGGAGCTTAGTGTAGAAAAAGTGCGGGAAATCATGAAGATCGCCCAGGAGCCAGTTTCCCTTGAAACACCGATCGGAGAAGAGGACGACTCGCATCTTGGAGACTTCATTGAGGATCAGGAGGCGCTGGCGCCTGCGGATGCTGCCGCCTATGAATTGCTCAAGGAGCAGCTTGAAGATGTGCTGGATACGCTAACTGAACGGGAAGAGAACGTGCTTCGCCTTCGTTTCGGTCTTGATGATGGCCGTACCAGAACACTGGAGGAAGTCGGCAAAGTATTCGGTGTTACGCGCGAACGGATTCGGCAGATTGAAGCCAAGGCTCTGCGCAAGCTTCGTCATCCAAGCCGGAGCAAACGTCTCAAGGATTTTCTCGAATAGCGTTGTAAGCGGACCTTCTGCGGCTTGAGTGCAGAGGGTCTTTTTGCTTTTCATTCACCGATTGATCCCAGGCAGATTTTACTTTCTTTTGTCATATTTTCCTTGATTTGTTTTATTGGGTCTTATTTTAGCTCTTTTCCATCCGTAATGCAAATCATGTCTGACGTTCTGCCTGCCGGGGAATGCTATGTTTTTACAATAGAAAAAAATGGATTGTGTGGGTGGCTTCATGAAATTATCACAGCGATTGCAGTATATATTGGAACAAATCCCGCCCGGCAGCGTGCTGGCCGATATCGGGTCGGATCATGCACTTCTGCCGGTAGCGGCTGTATTAAGCGGAAGGGCGTCCAAGGCGGTTGCGGGCGAGGTTAATGCCGGACCGCTTCGTGCGGCCAGGAAGCAGGTGGCGGATGCAGGTCTTGCGGACAAGATTGATGTGAGGCACGGCGATGGTCTGCAGGTTGTAGAGTCCGGCGAAGCTGACGTCATAACGATAGCGGGCATGGGAGGCGCGCTGATCGCAACCATTCTGGATGAAGGAACAGGTAAGCTGTCAGGCGTTCGCCAGCTGGTGCTTCAGCCTAACGTTGGAGAGGATATGCTGCGAAACTGGCTGCTTCACTCCGGCTGGGTGGTTACAGGAGAGCATATTCTGGAGGAGGACGGGAAGATTTATGAGGTTCTGACCGCGCTTCCTGAATTCCAAAGCCCGCTGTCACAGGAAGAGCTGTATGCGCCGGTTCAGCTCGCAGGGGACTGTACGCTGGATTCCGGCCTTCTTCTCCGCATGGGCCCCCACCTGGTAAAAGCCCCGAACGAAGTTTTCTTTAAAAAATGGCAGGGAGAGATTGCCAAGCTTCAATCCGTGCTGAAGCAGGTGGAGCGTTCAGAGCTGGAGTCCGCGCGCGAGAAAAGAGAAGAGCTGCGGCGGCAGATCGAACAATTGGAGGAGGTGCTTGCATGTTTGCAAAAGGACAAACCGTAATTCAATATATGGAACAGCTGGCTCCCAAGCATCTGGCCGTGCCGGATGACAGAATCGGACTTCAGCTTGGCAGCCTGCAGAAGGAGATCAAGCAGGCGCTGATTGCCCTGGATGTGAATGATGAAGTGGTGGAAGAGGCGATTAGCCTTGGGGCTGATTTGATCATCGCTCACCATGCGATAATTTTCCGGCCCTTGAAAACACTGAACACCGACCACCCGGCAGGCAAGCTGTATGAGAAGCTGATCAAGAACGATATCGCTGTTTATATCAGCCATACGAATCTGGATACGGCCGAGGGTGGCATGAACGACTGGATGGCCGAGGCAATCGGGATTGAAAGCTCCGGTACGCTGGAAGATGTGCATACAGACCAATTGTTCAAGCTGGTTGTATTTGTGCCCAAAACCCATCATCAGCAGGTCCTGGACGCCGTTCTTGGAGCCGGGGCAGGCCATATCGGCAATTACAGCCACTGCAGCTTCAATATAGAGGGCATTGGCACCTTCGTTCCCCAGGAGGGGACCAACCCGTTTTTAGGGCAGCAGGGCAAAATGGAGCGGGCAGAGGAGATCCGGCTGGAGACCGTAGTTCCTGCAGGCATACGAAGCAAGATCATTCAGGCGATGCTGAAAGCCCACCCTTATGAAGAGGTAGCCTATGACCTGTACCCGATGGATCTGAAAGGCCGGACCTTCGGGCTGGGACGTATCGGTAAATTGAAGCAGTCCTGCACGCTGCGGGAGTTTGTGAATGTGGTCAAGAAAGGGCTGAATGTGCCCCATGTTCGTGTTGTGGGAGACCTTGACCGGGAGGTTAAAAAAGCGGCTGTTCTCGGCGGCTCCGGCAGCCGTTATGTGAACAAAGCGCTGTTTAAAGGCGCCGATGTCATTGTAACCGGAGATATTGACTATCATACCGCGCATGACGCGCTTATGGCCGGGATTGCGGTCATTGACCCCGGACATAATGCCGAGAAGATCATGAAGGAGCAAACTGCGGGCTGGCTTCGCGCCAAGCTGGAGGAAAGCCGCTATCTTACCAAGGTGCATGCCTCGGCAGTGGATACGGAGCCATTCTGTTTTATGTAATTTGTTTTGGCATGCAGAGGGCAGATTTCCAGATAAAATGATCTTGTGCAGCTTGCCCAAAACCTGTATACTATACAATGTTGTGCGAAAGTTTGACAGACAATCGCTGGCGGCGCAAGCCGCGAGAGGAAAGTCCGGGCTCCACAGGGCAGGATGCTGGATAACGTCCAGTCAGCGCGAGTTGAAGGATAGTGCCACAGAAATGGACCGCCGATGGCCGCCATGCGGCACAGGCAAGGATGGAACCGAGGTGTAAGAGACCCCGAGGAACGCTGGTGACTTCGTTCCTGGTAAACCCCATCTGGAGCAAGACCTAATGGGACACAGCTTCTTCGAGAAGCAGCCTTAGCCCGAGGCGTGTCCGGGTTGGTCGCTGGAGCCGTGCAGCAATGTTCGGCCTAGATAGATGATTGTCACTTGAGGTGGGAGGGTAGTTCCCGTTTGGACCACGAAGAGTACAGAACCCGGCTTACGGAAAACTTTCCAAACTGCAACATTTTATACCTTTCTAACTTATGAACAACCTATATCAAACAAGGCCGTGCCTCCGGAATTCCGGTTGGCGCGGCCTTGTTTTTGGTGTATACGATTTAAACGGATACGGAAGCGGCGGCATAGCTGCGGAAAGCGCGGTCCAGACGTGCGATGGCCTCTGGCAGCAGATCCGGGTCCGTATGGGTGAAGTTAACCCGCATCCGGTTATAACCCGAACCATCGCTATAGAACACCTGACCAGGCACAAATGCCACTCCTTCGCGAACAGCATGCTGCAGCAGAACGTCGGCTTTAACATGCTCAGGCATCTGGACCCACATGAACATGCCCCCCTGCGGTTCTATCCAAGAAGTGTCTTCCCACTTGCGGTCTTTCATTAAAGAGGTCATTTTAAGCATACGTGCATGGTATTCAGCGGATACCGTGCGGATATGGCCCTGCAGGTCAAAGAAGCCAAGCAGCTCGTAAAGCGCACGCTGATCGATAAGACTGGAGTGCAGGTCCGATGCCTGCTTCGCTTTGGCAGCAATGCGGATAATGGACGCGTCAGCCATCACCCATCCGGTACGGACGCCAGGAGCTACGGTTTTTGAAAATGTACTGGTGTAGATTACATTGCCAGTGTCTCCGTACTGCTGATCGATAGAGAATAGGGACGGAAAATTAATGTCTGGATTAAACTTCACCTTCCCGTAAGGATCGTCCTCAAAAATGAGCACCCCGTGCTTGCGGCACAGTTCGACTACGGCCTCACGGCGTTCCAGACTCCATACATTGCCTCCGGGATTAGAGAAGGTAGGAATGACATAGACAAATTTCGGATGGTGACGGAGCAGCTTGGCTTCCAAATCGTCAGGCAGCATACCGTGTTCATCCGTTTCTACGGCGACGGGGACAGCCTGGTACGACTGAAATACCTGCAGGGCGGACAGGTACGTAGGCGCCTCGACAAGAACCACATCTTCCGGATCCAGGAAAATACGCGCAATCAGATCAATGGATTGCTGTGAGCCTGTCGTCATAAGCATTTCATCGGGTTGTACCCGGCAGCCGTCAGCGGCCATTTGTTCGCAGAGACGCTCGCGCAGCGGCAGAAAACCTTCGGTCAGGCCGTACTGCAGCGCCGTGCCACCACTGCTTAGCGCCCGCTCGTACGCCTCGCGTACCGCCTCAACAGGGAAAAAGGCCTCAGCCGGGAGACCGCCGGCCAGTGACAGGATGTCTTTGCCCTGAGTCACTTTCAGAATGTCTCTTACAGCGGATGAACCCAAGTGATTTGTCATGGTTGAAAAACGGTGTGTCAATATCATCATCTCCTGAACGGGTTACGAAACAAGTGTTATGTACTGTACTGATTTTCCGTTATATTATAAGGTATAAAATAATGAAAACCAGCAGCCATAATCGTAGGTTTCTGCACTTGAATCATTAAATTTTTAGTAGTATACATGGGATCGTGTATAACAGTAAAGCTGCCAGTATAACAGCTAATCGCCGGAGGTGAAAGGTTTGCATATCGAATTAAGCAGGCACAGCAGCACCAAGCTGTATTCGCAAATTGCCGTTACCCTCGGAGACCGGATACGGTCAGGACTTTTAACACCTGGCACGAAGCTGCCCTCCGTCCGGAATTTGTCCGCTCAGCTGTCCGTAAGTCAGGTAACAGTCAGCAAAGCTTATGCCGAGCTGGAGTCGGAGGGGCTGATTGCCTGCTCGCAGGGAAAAGGGTGTTACGTATCCGCCGGAGCCGGGAAGGATCAGACAGGGGATGAAGCAGACCTTTCCTGGCAGCTGTCGCTGATGGATTATCTGCCCCGAGCCCAGCTGTGGCATCATTTCAACCATGTTCTGCCCGCACGTTATCAATTTCATAAAGCCGCCATCCAGGAAGAGCTGCTGCCAACCCGCGAAATCGTAGCCAATGCTTATAAAATGCTTTCGGATGATCCAGCCCTGATGGCGAATTACGGCTCTTTTTCCGGGGATTTTGGGCTGCGGAAGGCACTCGCGTCTGTGCTTAATGGGAGCGGGATGAGCGTAACGGCCGAAAATCTGCTGATTACAAGCGGAGCTCAGCAGGGGATCGATCTGGTGGCCCGCACCTTTGTAGGTCCGGGCGACGTCGTCTATATGGAGGCCCCGAGCTATACCGGGGCAATTGATGTGTTTGCCAGCAGAGGCGCCAAAATCATTATGGTCCCTATGGACGAAGAGGGGATGAGGGTGGACATGCTGACCAAGCTGTGCGATCTGAACCCGCCCAAGCTCATCTATTGCATCCCTGCCTTTCATAATCCCACAGGGGTGACGATGAGCGTGAGAAGACGCCGTCAGCTTGTAGATTTGGCGCAGAGCTATCACTGCCTGATCGTGGAGGATGACCCCTTCTCCAGCCTTTATTTCAACGAGCCGCCTCCTCATCCGATAAAATGCCATGACCAGGCCGGCCATGTTATTTATATAAGAAGCTACAGCAAGACGCTTGCCCCAGGCTGCAGAATCGCCTGCATGGCTGCGCACGGAAGCGTGCTTTCCCGGCTGATTGCCGCCAAATCAACGACAGACCTCGGCAGTCCCATGATGACGCAAAAAGCGCTCCAGCCGTTTATTGAAACGAGACTGGAGCAGCATATGGAACAGCTGCGAACCGTTTTGCGGCGCAGGCTGCAGCTTGCTTTAACGGTGCTGCGAAAGCATGCTCCGGCAGAGCTGAGCTGGAATGTGCCAGAGGGCGGGTTAAACCTGTGGCTTAAGCTGCCGGCGTATGCAGACCCGGTATCGCTTGAAAGGCGCGCCGAGCAGGCAGGTGTGTCCTTCCTGCCCGGAGGTGTATGTTATGCTGGCGAAGCAGACAGCCGCCATATCCGTGTTTCCTTCACCTATCCGGCGGAAGACAAGCTTCAGGAAGGGTTAAAGCTGCTGTGCAGCCTCATTGCCGAAAGCCGCACGGCTTCTCCGGAACGTAAACCCGTCCTGTAAAGCTGCGGTTACTCATCGAATCTGCGCAGAATGGACTCCAGCTTGCTGCGCAGATGCTGCGGCCACAGCTGAAGCGGAGCGCCTTCGCCTTGCGCTGCGCTGAGCGCCTTGTACGAGTCGATTAATCCGTATCCGAAATATTTGTCATGTCCCGCCGCGCCCAAATCAATCACGTTATTGCGTAAAATATCCATCACTTCGGTATTCTGCAGCTCCGGATTCTGCGAGCGGATCAGGGCAGCCACGGCGGCGACGTGAGGGCTGGCCATGGAAGTTCCGGACAGGGCGGCGTATTGGCTGCCCGGAAAGGTGCTGGCGATATTCGTTCCGGGCGCGGCTACGTCGATATAATCCCCATAGTTGGAATAGGAGGCCCGCTTCATGGATGAATCCGTAGCGGCGACGGCCAATACTTCAGGATATGCCGCCGGATAGCCCGGCCGCTCCGTATTATCATTGCCTGCTGCAGAAATAAGCACGACATCCTTGTTATAAGCGTATTTGATCGCATCATGCAGAAATTGCGAATCTGCGTAGTTGCCCAGGCTCAAATTAATGACCTTGGCGCCGTGATCCGCAGCCCATATGATGCCTTGCGCAACGGAATAGGTTGTACCTGAGCCGGATTTGTCCAAAACTTTCACAGGCATTATTTTGTTGTACCATGTAATGCCTGCCACGCCTTCATTGTTGTTGACCAGCGCCGAAATAATGCCTGACACATGCGTGCCGTGACCGACATCATCATAGGGCTTTTTAGCGGGATCAATGATATTGTAGCCTTGAACGAACTGTCCCTTCAGATCCGGATGATCCAAATCCGCGCCAGTATCCACAACAGCTACCTTGACGTCCTTGCTGCCTCTGGACAAATTCCAGCTTCGGTTTGCTTCGACGGCCGGCAAATTCCATTGGTACCGCAAGAAAAGGATGTCATTGGGAATGGATACAGCATTGGCATTCTTTGCCGTTTCGTCATTGGTCAAATACATGTAATGAGGCTCCGTGTAGAGCGGATTCCATTTTTTATCGAAATACTGCTTCAATTGCTGGTAATTCATGCTGTTGGAGCGAAAGATGTAGGTATCCCCGAGCTTTCGTCCTTCCTCTTTGCAGTGCAGGTCACGGCGGATTTGTTCCAGCTGCTTCGTTCCCGGCTGATTCCGGAAGCGGACGACGATTTCATTTTCGTAAAAATGGCTGGCATTTTCATTGTCATGGCCGGTTTTGACGGTGATATCCCGCAGTGTGTTTGGGTAAACGGACTCAACCTTGAAACGCCCTTCGCGCGGATAGGGAATCATTCGCAGATTGCGCCGCTGATGCTCCTCGACAGCGTTAAGCACCTGTTCGTTAAACAGGCCGATCACAGCATGTTTGCCGTCTGCTGAAGGCTCAGCAAGGATGAAGTAACGGTCCTTTCCGGCCAAAAGCGATGGAGATTCATACGATTTGCCGCGCTTCACCGCTTCTTTGGCGGCTTGAATGCCCGAACGGACAGCCTTGGCCTGACCGGCTGTATCCCGGTTGAGATTGATTCCGGCAATCTGGCGGGAACGGCCGTTGTGTCTGTCCACCCAAATGAGCGCGTGCAGCTGACGATGGCTTTTTTTCATGTCAGCCCCGTATGCGGAAATGCTGCCGTCGCTGCTGCTGTTGAGTGCGGCAAGCATAGAATGAAGATGGCCTTTTGCATCATGTCTGAGCAATTTTCTGGTCGCGTTGATATCGCCTGATAAAAGCATCTTTTTCATTCCCATTTCCGTACCCTGCCTGTCCGGTGTACGCACGGAAAGAGATCGGGGGGCTTGCGGCTTCTGCCTGCTGTCGTTCCAGGGAAGGAGTATACCAACAATCAGCAAACAGGCGGCAATTCCTAAAGTTGCTTTAATCCATCGATGACGGGACATGTCAGGTCCTCCTGTAAATCGAAATTTGGGTACGCTTAGCGTGGGAAGCTTCGCAGTTTTTTATACCGTTTGTCCGGCATTTATGGTAGGATAATTACTGAAATTAAGGGTTGGTGTTTAAACGGGATGAAACCGGGTAAACCGATATTGAAGGAATTGATCAGAGGGGGAGAGCTGCATCTATGTCAGCAGTCAATGTACAAAAATTATGTGAGTCCACACGGGAGAAGTTAACATTTGCCATCGGGCGGATTGAATCGTTTCTGAATGAGCATGCCTTGCCGCAGCTGAGCGCGGAACAGGACGAAGAGACGGTGCAGTATTACAAGGGATTTCTATCGGATCTCCGGCACCTGCTTGTTTTTTCCGAAGTTTCTTACGAAAAGCTGGGCATTGCTTTGCGTCGTGCCAATTTTGATGTCGATTTCGCCGAAAAGGCTCTGTATAATGTGTACCATGACTGTGTGAACAGCTTCTTCTATCCCAAGAACGAATCCTATGTAGAAGACGGTCGTTATGCTTATACAGGACAGGACGCCATACGCTTCCGCAAAAACGTTCTTCCTGAAGTGCGGGCGGTTATTATGGACATCACCAAAACCTATGAAGAGCTTCGCGACGATCTTACCTATTATGAAAGCGACTATCTGACCCAACGCCGGATGCAGAGCCGTCGCAGTCACGCTTGATAAAAATGTAAAGCCGCTGATGGTTAGACCAGGTAAACTGGTATACCGCCAGCGGCTTTTTTTGTGCATGTTTGTTATCAACTCCCATGCTGAATATGGCATACAGGCAAGCTGGAGAGGACATAATGAGCCTTGAGGTGATGAATATGAGCCAACAGGACAATCCCGCTGTCCGGTGCAGTGTAACAAACTGTCATTATTGGGGACAGAACAATATCTGCAAGGCAGACGTCATCATGATTGACATTGACCGCCATGCAGACAGAAAGCTGCAAGAGGAATACGCAGGGGAAACGTTTAGCACCACTGAACGCGAGTACGCGGATAATTCCGCGGCCACCTGCTGTCACACCTTTACACCGAAAAAATCAAAGTAGTCCAGACCGCTCTGTTACCCCTTACACAAAATGCGGAGGTGCAGCAAACTTATGGAGGAAAATAAAGGGAAGAGTAAAATTTCGGACAAGCGCTCGTCCAGAGCTCTCGTAGTGCGTGACCGCGTGGATTATCCGCGCATGGATCACCAAGAGGAATATGCGACTGATGTGGCCCCCACTAAACTGGCTAAAGGCAAAACAGGGCAAGAGGTAAGCGGCACAAAAGGCAGTACTGCAGATCATCGGGAGGAATATGCGGCTGAAGTGGCTCCCGCCAGACCGGTTGAAGACAGAAGGGAAGCAGAGAATACAGGTACCATTGGTAACACTGTAGGCTATGCAGGTATAGCGCTGGGGATTCTGGCGTTGTTCATGTGGTCCATTGTGCTTGGCCCGATCGCAGCCATTCTTGGCTTCTACTCCTTCTTTAATGGCAAGAGAACCTTGGGCGGATGGGCGATCGGCCTTGGGCTGGTGGCGACGATCAGTTATTTCGCATTTATTCCGTTTGTTCGATAGATTACAGTTCAGAAAATTCAGAACGGAGCAGCTCCTCCCAAAAGGGACGGGGCTCTTTTTTTCGACAAAACCTCTGGCAGACACTAACAAAAAGTTGTATCATAAGCATTAATGCTGTATGCTCACATATGTTTATTACCATTGCTTATACTATCTGTAAAGAAAGTTGGGAATTATACATGCAAATCGATCCGAGCGTGTCGAAGCAAGCCGTCGATATGCAGTTGGCGAATAACACAAATTCGAGCACAGCCCGGAACAGCGGCTCCGACTTTGCCAATTTGATCGCCCAGGTTGAACAGCAGCCGGAAGAGGCTGCACCTCAAGGCGCAGTGACAAAAGAGAACGGTCTGCTGTGGCTGCAGCTTGGCTCGGCCGCAGGATCATCTCCCTACACGGCTCCACTGGACAACACGGTATCCTCAGGGGAAGCATTCAGCCTGCCTCCCGCATTCGAATCGCTGATTTCAGCGGCCAGCACAAAATATGGAGTGCCTGAATCCCTGATCAAGGCTGTCATCGATACCGAGTCCTCTTTTAACCCGAATGCCGTCTCTTCGGCAGGGGCAAAAGGGCTGATGCAGCTCATGGATGCGACGGCTCAGGGGCTTGGAGTCAGCGATCCGTTTGATCCCGCGGAGAATATCGACGCAGGTGTCCGCTATTTGTCCTATCAGCTGAAGCGCTTCGGCGGACAGGAGAATATGGCGCTTGCAGCTTATAATGCAGGTCCGTCCAAGGTAGAGCGCCTAGGAATATCCAGTGACGCGGAGCTGATGTCCGTGCTGGATCAGCTGCCGGTTGAGACACAGAATTATGTGGCTAAAATTCAAAACGCCCGTACTAAATTTTCTGGCTAGAATGTGATGAACGAATATTTCTGTACCTGATGAGGTCCGCCAAAGGATCAATACGGGGAAGCCGGCTTGGACGAGCGCTCCTCTATTGGTCTTTTTGTTTTGGCAAGAGAAAAGGAGGCATGAAGTTGTTATACTTTGATCACGCGGCAACGACCCCTCCATATGAGGAAGTTGTTGAAACGGTCGCCGAACTGATGAGAAAACATTACGGGAACCCGTCTTCCCTGCATAAATATGGCGAGGAAGCGGGCCAATTGCTCAAGAGGGCCCGTGAAGTATGTGCTGCCGCCCTGGAGGTTAAGCCAGGGGAAATTATTTTTACATCAGGGGCGACTGAAAGCAACAATCTGGCTGTGAAGGGGGCAGCGGTGCAATACGCATCACGAGGCCGTCATCTTGTTACAGCGGCGACTGAGCATCCCTCCGTATTCGAGAGCTGCCGGCAGCTGGAGAAAATGGGGTATGAACTGACCGTGCTGCCAGTGGATGAAGAAGGGCATGTCAATGCCGAGCAGGTTGCAGCCGCCATTCGTAAAGACACGGTGCTGGTCAGCATCATGCATGTCAACAATGAAACGGGGCGCATTCAGCCCATTCATGACATCGGACCGCGTTTGAAGGCGGAGTTCCCCAAGGTTCTTTTTCATGTAGACGGGGTACAAAGCTTCGGCAAGCTGCCGGTTCAGCTCAAGGATTGGGGCATTGACCTGTTCAGCCTCTCCGGCCATAAAATCCGTGGACCGAAGGGCACGGGGCTGCTTTATGTAAGGGAAGGGGTAAAGCTGTCCCCGCTGTTGACCGGGGGAGGACAAGAATTTGACCTGCGGGCAGGCACGGAGAACGTCCCGCTGATTGTAGGCTTGGCCAAGGCGGTACGGATGGCTGCGGAAGGACGTGAACGGTTTGCGGCAGCTGCATCCGGATGGCGTGACATCATTGTGGAGGCCGTGAGCCAAAATCCGGCGCTTGTGCTGAACAGCGGAGCTGAGGCTCCACATATCGTGAACTTTTCCCATCCGGGGATGAAGGCGGAGGTTATGCTGCATACGCTGGAGCTGCTTGGCGCGGCCGTATCGACCAAATCGGCCTGCTCCTCCAGTCTCGCTGAGCCAAGCCGGGTGCTGCTTGCCATGGGCAGAAGCGGGAATGCCGCTTCGGGCGGCATCCGCATCAGCTTTGGAGACAGCCACACGGCAGCAGAGGTGCAGCAGCTTGCCCTGGCCATACAGGAAATGACGGCACGGCTGAAAACAGTTGAAAGGTGGGAAAGATAATTGAATTATGATATGTTACTGCTGCGCTTCGGAGAGTTTACCCTTAAGGGGAGGAACCGCGGACGGTTTGAAAGAGCTGCGGTGTCCCAGGTAAGGGCGCTGCTTCAGAGCTATCCCAAGGCAGAGCTGAGCCATGAGTTCGGACGATTATATGTTACATTAAACGGGGAGCCGTATGAGCAGATGATTGCCACCCTGCAGAGGGTGTTTGGCATCACTTCCATCAGTCCCGTTAAGGTTGCGCCGCTGGATATCGAGGAGATTGCTTCCGTAGCGACCGCTCTTATTCAGGAGCTTGCACCCGCTGAAGGGACGACCTTCAAAGTGCACGCGCGCCGTGTATGGAAGGATTTCCCCCATTCCTCGCAGGAAATGAATCACCTGGTTGGCTCGCCTGTGCTGCAGGTTTTTCCTGCACTCAAGGTTGATGTCAGGAACCCTGAGCTGGAGCTGCGGGTGGAGGTAAGACAGAAGGGGGCCTATGTATTCAGTGAAGTGATTCCGGCAGCAGGCGGATTTCCGTACGGTACGAATGGCAAGGCAATGCTGCTGCTGTCAGGAGGCATCGACAGTCCGGTTGCGGCGTGGTCATCCATGCGCAGAGGCCTGGAGGTCGAATGTGTTCATTTTTACAGCTATCCCTACACCAGCGAGCTGGCAAAGGAAAAGGTCATCGATCTCGCTAAAGTACTGGCAGGGTATTCGGGTCGGATTAAGCTTCATCTGGTGCCTTTTACGGAGATTCAGACCTCCTTTACCCGTACGGGTCAGGATAATATGATCATCACGCTCATGCGCAGATCCATGCTGCGGATTGCGACGAAGCTGGCAGAGCGCGCAGGCGCGCTTGCGATCGTTACCGGTGACAGTCTTGGCCAGGTGGCGAGCCAGACCCTGTCAAGCATGAACGTCATCGGACGCGCTACAGACCTTCCGCTGCTGCGCCCGCTGGTCATGATGGATAAGAACGAAATTATTGATATCGCGCAAAAAATCGGGACATATGAGCTGTCCATTTTGCCTTATGAGGACTGTTGTACCCTGTTCGTGCCCAAGTCACCGACAACCAATCCGAATTTGGGAGTTGTGGAAAGGGTGGAGGCATCCCTGCAGGAGCTTCCGGCCATGATTGATCAGGCGGTTGAGGCAACGGAAACGCTCGTCCTGGAGGCTAACGGCAAGGTGTGGGGACGCAAGGAGGAAACGGTTGTACGTGAAGAATGGTTTTAATGACCCGGGACTCCTCCTTTTGCAAGCTGCTGGAAGACGCTCCGATAACGAAGCATCCCTCCAACCGCTGTTGACCCTTCGGGCCAAAGGCGGACGCTCCGCTTTTCCGGGATTGCTTCGTTCTCTCCGCTACTTCGTGCTCATCCATCAGGCAAAAAAAAGAAACCCGTGTCATTGAAAGACTGGGTTTAGAGTTTGAAAAAAGCTTTCGTATATGGCCGAAAGCTTTTTTTGCTTTTTTTGTTCTTTTTGCTCTGTACGTGCACGGCATCTTAAGAATAAGATCGTTTCCCGTTGCCTTTTTTTTGCGCGGCTCTGCGGTTGGCCAGATATCCGGCGAGGAGAATCCCGACGATGACCGCTGCTATAAACAGGATGCGCAGAGCGGGATGCTCTGTAAAATAGGGCTTGATTCTCGTTTCCTCCGTAATCATATGGGAAGCGGTATATCCAAGCACGGCGGCCCCTACGTATATGATCCATGGGAAGCGGTTGATCAGCCTGATAAACAGGGTGCTTCCCCATACCACGATCGGCACGCTGATCAGCAGCCCGATGACCACGAGAACGAGATGCTGCTGAGCGGCACCTGCCACGGCAATCACATTATCCAGGCCCATGGCGGCGTCGGCCACGACAATTGTACGCACAGCCTGTCCGAGCGTGGCTCCTGCGGCAATTTCCGTATGCTCATCCTCCTGATCCACCAGCAGCTTATAGGCGATCCAGATCAGCAGCAGCCCCCCGGCCAGCAGCAGCCACGGAATCTGAAGCAGCCACAGCACAACAATGGTCGCCGCAATCCGGACCAGCACAGCTCCGCCGGTACCATACAGAATGGCTTTCTTTTGCGTTTGCGGCGGCAGCCTTCGTGCAGCCAGCCCGATGACAATCGCGTTATCTCCTGCCAGCATGAGGTCAATAAATACAACGTTTACCAGCAGCAGAAAAAATTCAAGGCTAAAATAGTCCACGATGTTTGTCACTCCTTTTACTGAAACAAAAATCCTCTATCAATGTCCTTCAAGGAATCCGGACTGCGTTTAGCGGTAACAAATCAGTTCATTATAGTGCCCAAAACTCGGAGAGTCAAGCATACCCCGGCTTGTTCAAGCATACAGCTAGGGTGGAGGTGTTTGTACATATGGAGCATATTTGGCTGCTGATGCAGATTTTGATGGTTAATCTTGTCCTGAGCGGTGATAATGCAGTCGTAATAGCCCTTGCCAGCAAAAATCTGCCTGTAAAGCAGCGGCGCCAGGCCATTTGGTGGGGATCATTGGGGGCCGTTCTGCTGCGCTGTGCGTTAACGTTTGGCGCCGTTCTGCTTCTGGGAATACCTTTTATACAAGGGGCGGGGGGACTGCTGCTGCTGTGGATTGCTTTTAAGCTCCTTTTTGACAATGGAGGGGAAGAAGGGATCAAGGAGGCAACCACGGTAGGCAAGGCGGTGCAAATCATCCTTGCGGCCGATTTTGTCATGAGCCTCGATAATGTGCTGGCTATCGCTGCCCTGGCGGATGGAGATTTGGCCATCATCGTGATCGGTATCGTGCTCAGCATCCCGATCGTTGTATGGGGAAGCACATTAATCTCGTCGCTGCTGCAGCGCTTCCCTTTTCTTGTATTGGCAGGCTCCGCCATTCTGGCCTTTACGGCTGGTGAAATGATGATGAATGATCCGTTCTTGCACGGAATTCTGGATGGCTTTTCCTATAAAATGCATCCTCTGCTGCCTGCCATTCTGTGCGGAGGAGTAATCGCGGCAGGCACATGGCATATGAGCCGCCTCCGTTCAGGCAGGGAATAGTGTACATTTCACTCTAGACTCTTGATTTCTACGATATATAAACTATAATATAAGGGATATGGTACAGCGTCGGAGTGTTTCCCGGCGCTTATTTTGTGAGGCCTGCTTTACAATTAAAGAGAGAACACCATTTGACATACGGAAAGGATAAGAGCAAACCATGCATGCAAGAGAGAACATTCGCAATATTGCGATTATTGCCCACGTTGACCACGGCAAAACGACCCTGGTTGACAAACTGCTTCAGCAATCCGGAACATTCCGCGAGCATGAAGCGGTTCAGGAACGCGCAATGGATTCCAACGATCTGGAGCGCGAACGCGGAATTACCATTTTGGCCAAAAATACGGCTATTACGTACAAGGACTATTTGATTAATATCGTGGATACGCCGGGGCACGCCGACTTTGGCGGTGAAGTGGAACGGATTATGAAAATGGTTGACGGGGTGCTGCTCGTCGTTGACGCCTATGAAGGCTGTATGCCGCAGACCAAATTCGTGCTGCGCAAAGCGCTGGAGCAGAATCTTACGCCGATCGTCGTGGTCAACAAAATTGACCGCCCTGCGGCCCGTCCGGCCGAGGTTATCGATGAAGTGCTGGATCTGTTCATCGAGCTTGGCGCAAATGATGACCAGCTTGATTTCCCGGTTGTCTATGCATCCGCTTTGAACGGCACATCCAGCATGGATCCCGACAAGCAGGACAGCAACATGGAAGCATTGTACAACACGATTGTGGAGCACATTCCCGCGCCTACCGAGAATGTCAACGAACCGCTGCAGTTCCTGGTTACTCTGATGGATTATAACGAGTATCTGGGCAGAATCGCAGTTGGGCGCGTGAACCGTGGAGTTGTCCGCCAGGGCCAGCCGGTTGTGGTCATGATGCGTGACGGTTCCTCCAAGACGGCCCGTATCGAGAAGCTTTTCGGCTTCCAGGGGCTCAAGCGGATTGAGACGGAGGAGGCCGGCGCGGGCGATATTGTTGCCATTGCCGGGATCAAGGATATCAATATCGGGGAAACGATTGCCGATCCGAATAAGCCGGAAGCTCTGCCCGTTCTAAAAATTGACGAGCCTACGCTGCAAATGACGTTCCTGGTGAACAACAGCCCGTTTGCGGGCCGTGAAGGCAAGTGGGTCACCTCCCGTAAGCTGCGTGAGCGTCTGCTTAAGGAATTGGAAACGGATGTAAGCCTCCGGGTGGAGGATACAGACAGCCCAGATGCCTTTATCGTCTCGGGACGCGGAGAGCTGCATCTCGGCATTCTGATTGAGAACATGCGCCGCGAAGGATACGAGCTGCAGGTGTCCAAGCCTGAAGTTATCGTGAAGGAAATCGACGGCCAGCGCATGGAACCGATTGAACGCCTGCTGATCGACGTACCTGAAGAGAGCATGGGCGCTGTTATGGAAAGTCTGGGCAGCCGTAAAGCGGAAATGGTCAACATGATCAATAACGGAACAGGACAGGTCCGACTGGAGTTCCTGATTCCCGCCCGCGGGCTGATCGGCTACAGCACACACTTTCTGACCCTGACCCGCGGCTACGGGGTGATGAACCACGCGTTTGACAGCTACGGTCCTGTAGTTGGCGGGCAGGTTGGCGGCCGTCACCAGGGTGTGCTTATTTCGACGGAAACGGGAACCTCCACCTTTTATGGAATGCTGGGTGTGGAAGACCGCGGCACACTGTTCGTTGAGCCGGGAACCGAAATCTATGAAGGCATGATCGTAGGCGAGCATACCCGCGACAACGACATTGTCGTTAATATTTGTAAAGAAAAGCAGCTGACCAACGTCCGTTCGGCTACCAAGGATGAAACGGTTAAGCTGAAAACACCGGTGATCTTCTCGCTGGAGCAGGCGCTGGAATATTTGAATGATGATGAATACTGTGAAATTACGCCGAAATCGATTCGCCTGCGCAAGAAAATTTTGAACAAGAGCGAACGCGAACGTGCGGAGAAGCATCGCAAAATGGCTCAGGCTAATTCGTAATCGTCGAAACAACGGAATGCCTGGCGTTGAGCGACAGATTCCACAGCTTGATGTTAAGGGCGGCGGGTCCTTCCGGGGGCTGCGCCGCCCTGCTCATTTTCGTGAGAGACAATACATTATTATGCTGACCTATTGACCCGACCTGTTGCTGGCAACCTGACTGTCTACTAAATTTTATGTGAAAAAGGTGTGGAACCATGAGCAATCCCCAAAGCGGGCTGCCTCCGCGGAAATCCTCCGGGAAAAAGCCCGTTAAAAAGCAAAAAGCGAAAAAGAAGAATAGCTTTCTGAAATCATTTATGTTGTTTGTACTGATTTTGCTGATTGTCGGTGTGGTTGCAGGAGGAGTTTACGCTTATTACATCAGCAGACAGGTTGAAGCCGTGCTCGATACAGGGATCGACAAGGAGGTTCCGAAAACGGAGCTGGCTGAGGCCAAACCGTTGACCGTGCTGCTGCTGGGAACGGATTATCGTCCCAAACACCAGACTTATCTGTCGGACGTGGTTATGGTCGCAACCTTAAACCCGAACACCAAATCGGCTACGCTGGTTTCTTTGCCCCGGGATACGAAGATTGAGCTTGACGGCTATCATTCCCGCAAGCTGAACGAATATTATCCGATTTTCAAATCCAAAGAGAAAGAAAGCGGGGCGTCGGCTGAGGATGAGATGAAAACCCTGATCAGCAAATATATGAACATCGATATCGATTATGTGACCGCAATTAACTTCCAGGGATTCCGCGATATTGTGGACGAGCTGGGTGGAGTGAACGTTACTGTCGACAAAAATATGTGCTACAGGGATAATGCGGACGGCACCAATATTAACCTGACGGCGGGGGACAAGCATCTGAACGGGGATGAGGCGCTGGATTTTGTACGCTACCGCAAATCCAACTGCAGCCCGAGAACGGCACCTTCCGATGATTTTGACCGCAACAAAAGACAGAATCAGGTGCTGCGTGCTCTGATCGATCAAATGCAGTCGTTTGGCGGCATTGCGAAGCTTGGCAATGTGATCAAAGCGGTGGATAACAATTTGACGACAGATATTGAATCCCAGCAGATGAAAAACTTGCTGACAACCTACTGGAATATTTCCAAGGATGATGTGAAATATCGGCCTGTAGGAGGAACTTGGCGCAGCCCGTATGTCTATATTAATGAAGAAGAACTGGCTGAGGCGAGACAGGCTTTGAAGGACGAAGAAGACGGTATCGCGGCGCCTTCTACGGATAGTGGCACGGCATCTGCGGAATCAACCGAAAATCCGTAATCTTGGTAGGTGCTGTCTGCATATGATATAATTCAGTAGAGCCATCAAGCAAGACTCTAGGGTGTTGAAGGAGGCAGATGTATGTCCGAATCCGTAAGACATGTAACCGGGTCGCTGTTTCATCAGTTCTCTCGAATGGAGCAGCTTTCACCTCCGCAATGTGCCGGACTTCCGTGCCTGCGAGCTGTAGCGAAACTGGACAGCCAAATTTTTGCTGCCATAAAAAAAGCCTAGTGAATAATCACTGGGCTTTTTGTTTTGTTTGTACGCTCTGCTTGCTATTGTGTCCGGAGGAGGCTGGTGCCTGGGAAGCTTTTTTGCCTGTTGACATTTGCGGAATGATGCGGCCTATAATGTCGGCCAATTCATTGCCGAATCCCTGTACGGGGTAACCGCCGCGGATATCGTGAGCCATTTCGGCAAGCCGGTTATTGATGTCCGCGTCGGCTGTGACGAGGGTTCGCAGGCCGTGCGGGTCCTTGTCCAAAGCTTCGGCTACCGAATATTTAATGGTGCCGACCCGCGAGCGGTCCATCTTGCCGTCGACGTTAATGCCGACAATGGCTGTTTTTCCGAGCACGACGCAATTGGCATCCTTTACGCCTTGCACACGGCGGGCCAAATCAGCGAGATGATCCGCTTGCACCGTTGCATTTGTCTTCGGCACTGCAGCATTCTGCTGACCGTTCAGGTTGCGGGCAGTTTGATTGGCGGCCTGCCGGGTTGTCGGTTGGCCTGTTGTATCGGTTCTTGCGCTTCGGTCGCCGGAAACACCGCATCCGCTTAACAGAAGTACGGAAATGGCTGATGCCGCAATCCATTTGTTCATCTCAAATCATCCTTTCAGGAGGAATATGCTTGCTTAAAACTGCAGTAAACCATCTTTAAACTTATTGTGTCCTGCATGGTTCGTATTATGTGGAGCTGCAAAGAATTCCAATGATCACACATCGATGATGCCGTTTTGGAGGGGATTGGAATGAAGAAGATATTTGTTCTGGATACCAATGTGCTGCTGCATGATCCGAGATCGATATTTGCCTTCCAGGAGCATGATGTTGTAATCCCGGCTGTTGTTTTGGAGGAAATCGATTCGAAAAAAAGAAATGCGGATGAGATCGGCCGCAATGCCCGCAATGTGTCGCGCTTGCTGGACGGTCTGCGCGAACACGGACATTTGCACAGCGGTGTTCCCCTTCCTCAAGGGGGGAGGCTTACAGTTGAGCTGAACCATCGAAGTTTTCTCAAGCTGCAGGAGATGTTCGGGGAGATCACGAACGATAACCGAATTCTTGCTGTAGCATTGAATTATCATCTGGAGGAGCAGGACAAGGAGGAGCCGGCCACAGTCGTTTTGGTCAGCAAGGATGTGCTTGTGCGGATCAAGGCGGATGTGCTTGGCTTGATGACGGAGGATTTTTTATCTGACCGCACTGCAGAGCCGGATGAGCTGTATCACGGTTGTTCCACACTAAAGGTTCATCCATCCGTGATCGATGAATTCTATTCCTTCCGCTATTTGGCTGTGAAGCCCCTTCATCTGCCTTATGAGCTGTATCCGAATGAATTTGTCATTCTGAAAGATGAGATGGGGACCAATAAATCAGCACTACTGAAAGTAAATAAGGAAGGCAGCAGGCTGGAACCACTCTACATGAGCAATGATGCCGTGTGGGGGATCAGCGCCCGCAATGCCCAGCAAAGAATGGCGCTTGAACTGCTGCTGAATGACGATATACCGCTCGTAACGATTACCGGCAAGGCCGGAACGGGTAAAACTCTGCTGACGCTCGCCGCAGGATTAATGAAGGTCGAGGATGAACGGAAGTACAAGAAACTGCTGATTGCCAGACCCGTGGTACCTATGGGCAAGGACATCGGTTATCTTCCCGGCGAGAAAGAAGAAAAGCTGCGGCCATGGATGCAGCCCATCTATGACAACCTGGAATATTTATTTGATGTAAAAAAATCCGGGGACATTGATAAAATTTTAATGGGACTTGGAAGTATACAAGTGGAGGCACTGACCTACATCCGCGGCAGATCCATCCCAGGCCAGTTTATCATTATCGATGAGGCGCAAAACCTGTCGCGCCACGAGGTGAAAACCATCGTCTCCCGCGTAGGGGAAGGCAGCAAGATTGTATTGCTGGGGGATCCGGAGCAAATCGATCACCCGTATCTGGATGCCGCAAGCAACGGATTAAGCTATGTGGTGGAGAAGTTCAAGAAGGAAAACATCAGCGGCCACATTACCCTTGAAAAAGGGGAGCGTTCCATGCTGGCGCAGCTGGCGGCGGATTTGCTGTAGTTACTGGATGTATTATTTCCCAAGCAATGATAAGGAAAAGAGCGAGTACCGATGGTCGAATTTCCACCTGTACTCGCTCTTTTTCATTTCCGCCTTTGCACCCGAATTTCTACCGCTATAATAATAATTGGAATTCGGGGGCAACAGCGATTGTAGGAATGGTTCGTTTTTGGAGCGTATTAGAACAGCAAAAAGTGAAACTACCGACGAAGGATCTACAGGTTCAGCTCCAATTGAACCTTAAGCTGCCGAGGGAGCGTTTCGACACCAGTCGCTTTGACATACGGCAGCAGCATTTGCGGATAAAAGCCGAGATCAAACTGCTGCTCCAGATTGCTGCGGGTCGTATCAGGCAGCTCCAGTCCGTTGAATACAAGTCTGTCCACATGAAAGACGATGGCATTTTTCGGAATATTCTCTAGTGTATAATGACCCTTGATCAATAACTCCATCGTTCCGCTTTTCCCCTGCACGGTAATGCCGTCCTGCTCAAAGGTGAAGCCGAATTGCTTGAACATCTCGTCTCTCGACTGCAGGAAGCGGTTAAATTCATCTTGCTGAATCGTAATGGTGTATTTCTTTCCGTTAGTGACAATTGCGCCTTTCTGCCCCTGAATAAATTGTGGCAATCCTTCCATCGCTGCAGCCAGCGCTTTAAAATGCCGTCTGACCTCGTACAATCCGATATTTTCCCAATAGGATGTCATTTCTTCAATCAGCCGCTTGAGCGTTTCGGAATCGCTGCTTCCGTTAACCTGCTGGTCCACCTGTTCCTGCAGCGCCGCGACGCGGGTTCGCTGGGTGATCAGTTTGCTTTTCATATCCTGCAGTTCCGCCGCTGCTATCGCCGTCTGCCGCTCAAGCTCGGTAATAGAGGTGTATCTTTGCTGGTAAGCGGTCAATATATCCTTGTCGCGGCTAATAATGATCTGATAATAATCGATCAGCGTCAACGCTTGTCCGAGATTTTTTGCGCCCAGCAGGATACTGAGCAGCTGATCCCTATCCCCCATATAATATGAACGCAAAACAGCGCCTGCCCGCTCCTGATGCGATTGGATCTGCTCCCGCTGAATGCTGAGCTGTGTCTGCAGTTCCTGCTGTTTATGCTGTGTTTCTGTCTGCTTCAGCCCGATCCGCTCGATTTCCTGATCAATTTCCACGATGGAGAGGCTATCCTGCAAAATTTTTCTCGTTTGTTCATCAATAGCAGCCGCTTTCACGGGAAGGCTTATCCATAAGGACAGGCACAGGAAGATCGCAGCCAGTTTTATGGTGATGTGCTGTTTTCTCCTCAACACGAAAAACTCCTTTTACATCTTCGTTGTTTCTAAAAAACCAACCTCATTTTGGGTTGCAGTATTTATTCATGTATATGCTGCCGTCTATGTTTCTAGGCTTCCTCTATTGTAAAACAGAAGCCGGAGACTTAAAACTTAAAACTCTGGAAATCAGGTATGAGCCCCCGAAATTTAGGGAATACATTTTAGTATCAATAGATTCTATGAACTCTACGAGAGGCATAGGATTGAAATGAGCAGCTTTTATACCTTATTCACTACCGGCTTTCCGGTTCATGAAGACGGTAATTTAGGATGTTGTTAGGAGGGCTTTAGCATGACAGCAGTTAGACAGGATGCATGGAGCGCGGAGGATGATCTCATCTTGGCGGAAGTCACGCTCCGCCACATCCGTGAAGGGGGGACACAGCTTGCAGCTTTTGAAGAAGTAGGGCAAAAGATTTCCCGGACCGCCGCGGCATGCGGCTTCCGCTGGAACAGCTGTGTTCGTAAAAGATATGAGGAAGCGATTAGTATCGCAAAAGCCCAGCGGCAGAAGCGGAGTTATATCCGCAAGCAAACTCCTGTAAGCATGTCCCAGATTACGGCATTTTCGGGACTTGATCAAGAGGAAGGCGCGTACCAGGAAGATTCGGCAAGCGAGGATTCTTTGTCCATCGATGCGGTCATCCGTTTTCTGCGCCAGTGGAAGGGTACGATACAGGAAACCCGCCGCCAGATGAAAATGCTCGAAAAAGAGCTGCGGGAAAAGGAAGAAGAACTGAATGAGCTTCGCCTCGAGAATGAACGGTTGTCCAAGGAAGTAAACGAGGTGCAGACCGATTACCGGGTGGTCAACGATGATTATAAGGCGCTGATCCAGATCATGGATCGAGCCCGCCGGCTGGCTTTCCTGAATGAAGAGGACGAGGAACTGAAATCCAGATTTAAAATGGATGCCAACGGAAACCTTGAGCGTATTGAATAAAACGGGTTCAAAAGCCGTCAGACTGCAGCTGCAGATTGACGGCTTTTTGACTTTTGACTATGTTATATAATAATAGTAAAAACATTGGGGGAACAATCATGCGGATCGATATCATCGGGGCCGGTGCGCTCGGACTCCTCTATGCCGGCAAATTGGCCGCCGCGGGTATGGAAATCCGCTTATGGGTACGGAGGTCTGAAAGCGCGGACATACTTAGGCAGAAGGGGATTTCCATAGCAGAACCAAGCGGTGAGACTATATTTATTACATATTCTCAATTTGAAGTTCATCTGATGGATAACTGGCGTCTGATCACGGAGGCAGGCGACTGGGTGTTCCTGATGACGAAGCAGGACGGGATTCGTGAGGCGGCAGAATGCTTGGCAAAAGGGTCGGCTCATCATTTGCAAATTATGAGTATACAAAATGGAATTGGGCATACTGATACTCTCACGAAATATCTCCCCTATGCCAGCATCTATCGGGCTGTCACTACCGAAGGGGCCAGACGAAGCGGGGAGACTGCCGTGATTCATGCCGGAAAAGGCCAGACTGAGCTTGGAAGTGCGATTCGCGGCGGTGTGGTTCAGCCGTTCTCTTCGGACGGCAGGGAGAAGCTGCTTGCGGACAGGCTGACGCAGGCCGGGCTTGAGACACGTCTTTCTGAAAGTATCGATAAGAGCATTTACCGCAAGCTGCTGGTCAATGCTGTCATCAATCCCCTGACAGCGATATGGAGGGTGCCTAACGGAGAGCTGTTATCTTCTCCCGAACGAATGGATCTGCTGAGACAGCTGTATGATGAAAGCATCCGTATCTATGAGGCTTGCGGTATAGGCTGGGAGGCGGAATGGTGGGAAGAGCTGGTGCAGATCTGCAGGAGTACGGCGCCCAACCGTTCTTCCATGCTTGCGGATGTGCTTGCGGGCAGGCGGACCGAGATCGAAGCAATAAACGGCCAGTTCATCAGGCTTGCTCAGGAGTCGGGTGTGGACTCGCCGCTTCACAGGACGGTCAGGGACATCATCAACGGAATGCAATCTGTACAGGGGGGAAACGGATGAGCGCGGTTCAGAATACTCTTGTTTTTTTAAGCTTACTGCCTATTTTCCCATTCCTGATTGTCTATGGAGTGGGGCTGTGGATTACGAAGGACAAAAAAAGATCGCTGTTAGCTGCAATTGACGTTACGACTCTTTTTCTTATTTTTTCTGTAGCGGCGCTTTTCAACATCGTCTTTGGCACGAAATTCGGGATTTATCTCATTATACTGCTGCTTCTGATCACCATGGGTTTAATTGGCGGAGCCCAAAATAGGCTAAAAGGAGGAGTCAACTGGAGAAGATTGATCCGGGCCGTATGGAGGATGACATTTGTTGGAAGCTCAATTGCATATTTGTTATTTACTTTTATCGGTATTTTTAGCTACATATTCAACTACATGTCATAATACCTCACGCAACCCTACAGAAAATGGATAAAAACATTGATTTTTTTTAAAAAAATCCTGAAATTAAAAGAATGTAATGTAGATTTTTTTGACCGCTGGTTGTATAATCTATAAACATATATACCACATTTAATTTAGGGGGATACGCTAGATGAAAAGGAAGAGCTCCTTGATCCTTTTGACTCTTGTACTGGCGCTCGGCTCACTGCTTGCAGCCTGCGGCAATAACAACAGTGCACAGAGCCCTGAAGGAACTACTACAAATGAACCGGCTGCAGCCGCAGATCAGGTACTGAACATTAACCTGATGTCCGAACCGCCGACATTTGATCCGGCACAAGCGCAAGACAGCCAGACCAACACCGTGCTGAAGACGATGTATGAAGGCCTCACAAGAATGGGTGAAGACGGCAAAGAACAGCCAGGCGTAGCAGAATCATGGGAAATTTCCGAAGACGGGCTTACCTATACATTCAAGCTTCGCGATAACGCGAAATGGAGCAATGGCGATCCTGTAACTGCTAACGACTTTGTGTTCGCATGGCAGCGTGTGCTTGATCCTTCTACCGCACCTGCTCCTCCATATGCTTACCAATTGTACAATATCAAAAATGCTGAAGCATACAACCTGACTGGCACCAAGGACTACAAAGGTCCTAAGGTTACAGATTTCAAAGACGTAGGCGTGAAAGCTGTCGACGACCACACGCTGGAAGTTAAGCTGGAAAATCCAACACCGTACTTCCTGGGTCTGACTTCTTTCTATACTTATTATCCGGTTCACAGCTCTGTGAAAGACAATGATAAATGGGCTGTCAACAAAGATACAATGATCACAAACGGACCTTTTACTTTGACGGATTGGACCAAAGGCCAAACCATCGAAGTATCTAAAAACGAAAACTACTGGGACAAAGACAGCATCAAGCTGAGCAAAATTCATATGTCTCTTGTAAATAGCGGCGCAACTGAGCTGAGCTCCTATCAAAGCGGACAGCTGGATTTCGCTGGCCATCCAACAGGCGAGATTCCAACAGATCAAATTCCGGCTGTTAAACAGCAACTGCCAAATGAGTTCCATGTTAAAGGTATCGCGAGCACGTATTACTACTTGTTTAACACAAAAGAGAAACCATTCAACAACGTGAAAGTTCGCAAAGCGTTTGCTATGGCGATCGAGCGTCAACCGCTGGTTGACAACGTTACACTGGGTGGACAGCTCCCTGCATATGGATTCATCCCGCCTGGCATCAAAGGTGAGAGTGATGAATTCCGCAACGAAATTAAGGATACTTCCTACTTTACTGAAGATTTGACGGAAGCGAAGAAGCTACTTCAGGAAGGCATGGCAGAGGAAGGAGTTACAACGCTTCCGCCAGTTACACTGATCTACAACTCCAGTGAAGCGCATCAGAAGATCGCTCTTGCTATAGCGGATATGTGGAAACGAAACCTTGGCGTTGATGTACAAACGCAAAATCAGGAGTGGGGCGTGTTCCTTGATAACCGCAGACAACTGAACTACCAGATCGCTCGTGCGGGCTGGACTGCGGACTTCAACGATCCGATCAACTTCCTGGAATTGTTCACAACAAACAGCGGCAATAACGATTCCGGTTATTCCAATCCTGAGTACGATGCTTTGATCAAGCAAGCTAAAGCAACAACTGATGCTAAAGCACGTAATGAAATTTACGCTAAAGCAGAAAAAATCCTTATTCAGGATGATCAGGTATTCGCACCAATCTACTATTACACTAACGTTTCTTTGACGAAACCAAACGTGAAAGGTATTTCAATTGATTTTAGCGGGGCCATTGACTTTACAAGAGCTTACAAGACTGAATAACTGTTGCTTTTGTATTGAAGTTTTATAGTTCCCTCGGGATATATATGTGGTTCATCCATATATATCCCGATTTTTTTGTGTACTTCGGAAGGTTACAGTTTCTTCTAACGATGAAAATAACTAGAATGGACATGCCAATTCTAATTCCGATAAAATCGAATTATGTCAAAAATGTTATGGGGGGTGTAGACGGGTAATGGCGCGTTATTTGATCAATAAGTTTGTATTTATGCTTATTTCATTATTTATTTTGATCTCGGCGACCTTTTTCCTCATGAAAGCAATCCCTGGCAACCCCTTCATGAGCGAGAAAGCGACATCGCCGGAGATTCAGGCCCGTTTGATGGAACAATATGGACTTGATAAACCTGTCTTTACACAGTATTTGATTTACTTGGGTGATATTGCGACAGGTGATTTTGGCATTTCCATGAAAAAACTGAACCAAGACGTCACTGATATTATCAGTCAAACGTTTATGGTTTCCCTGAAGCTTGGCATTGTCGCGATTGTCGTATCCATTATTTTAGGGATACTGTTGGGGATGCTGGCAGCGATGTACCACAGAAAGCTGATCGACAATGTCGCGATGGTGCTCGCCGTATTGGGTATAGCTGTACCGAGCTTTGTGCTCGCTTCGCTGATCCAGTATTTCTTCGGACTGAAGCTGGGCTGGTTTCATGTTATGGGCTTTAACGGCCCGATGGATTATGTTCTCCCTGTTGCTGCGCTTTCCGCCCAGCCGATTGCTTTTATTGCAAGACTGACACGCTCAAGCATGCTTGAAGTGCTTCATGCCGATTATATCAAAACAGCGAAGGCCAAAGGTTTGAATTCCTTCACGATCATGTTCAAACACGTGATCCGCAACGCCATCCTGCCTGTCGTTACTTATGTCGGGCCTATGACGGCGAACATCGTGACAGGCTCCATCGTCATCGAACGTATTTTTGGTATCGGCGGGATCGGTAAAGTACTGGTTGAAAGTATTACTACCCGTGATTATACGATGATTATGGGTGTGACGATTTTCTATGGCATATTATTGATGTTGGCTCGTTTTATTACGGATGTCGCTTACGTATTTATTGATCCCCGTATTAAACTGACCGGCGGAAAGGAGGGCTAACCGTTGTCTGTTAAAGAAAGCGAACTGAATCTTCAGCTCAAGCCTGAAGATTTCCGGAAAGTTGGACTGGACCAGAAGCAATCTGAAGTCATTCAGCGTGAAAGTTTATCCGCTTGGCGTGATGCCTGGCTGCGTCTTTGCCAGAACAAGCTGGCTATGACAAGTCTGTTCGTACTGGTATTGATCGTTCTTATGTCGATTATCGGCCCTCATTTGCTGCCGTATGATTTTTATACCAATAACCTGATGAACACGAACAAAGCGCCTTCAGCCGAGCATTGGTTTGGAACGGATGACCTCGGCCGCGATATGTGGGTGCGTACCTGGATGGGAGCGCGTATCTCCCTCATTATCGGTCTGGCTGCGGCACTGATCGACCTCTTGATCGGGATGATTTACGGCGGAATTATGGGGTATTTCGGCGGCCGTGTTGATGAAATTATGAACAAGTTCTCCGAAATACTCTATTCCATTCCTTATCTGCTGGTTACAATCCTGCTGCTGGTTGTTATGGAACCGAGTATCCTGACGATCATCGTCGCGCTGTGTGTAACCGGCTGGATTAACATGTCCTGGATTGTGCGCGGGGAAATGATGCAGCTGAAGAACCGTGAATTTGTGCTTGCTTCCCGCTCCATGGGTGCAGGTTCTGGACGGTTGATTTTCCGCCACCTGCTGCCGAATGCGGTTGGACCTATTATCGTAACCCTGACGCTGTCCGTGCCAAACGCCATCTTTGCCGAGGCGTTTCTGAGCTTCCTCGGTCTGGGCGTACCTGCTCCGGAAGCATCGCTCGGTTCCATGATTGAATCCGCTTTGACGGGCTGGAATCTGTACCCTTGGCGTATGCTGTTCCCGGCAGGATTGCTTGCCCTGATCATGCTGGCGTTCAACCTGTTCGGCGACGGCCTGCGCGATGCCCTTGATCCGAAGCTGAAGAAATAGGAGGTGAGATCATCGTGAGCAATTTAATAGAAGTTGAAGGACTAAAGAAATATTTTAATGTAGGCAAAAACCGAGTTCTCAAGGCGGTGGATAACCTTAACTTTGGCATCCGTGAAGGCGAAACGCTCGGCATGGTAGGCGAATCCGGTTGCGGTAAATCTACGGCTGGCCGTACCATTTTGCGTCTTTACGAGCCTACGGCCGGCAGCGTGAAATTTAACGGAACGGATATTTACAAGCTGTCACCCGGTAAAATGAAAGCGATGCGCCGTGATATGCAGATGATCTTCCAGGATCCATACGCTTCCTTGAACCCTCGCTTTACCGTGTCGGACATTATTGGCGAGGCGCTGGATATCCACGGAATGGCTGGCAGCCGCGCTGAACGCAAAAAGCGGATTGAAGAGCTGCTGGATCTGGTAGGTTTGAATCCGGATCATGCAACACGTTACCCGCATGAATTTTCAGGCGGACAGCGCCAGCGGATCGGCATTGCCCGTGCCCTCGCTGTAAATCCCAAATTTATCATCTGTGACGAACCTATTTCGGCGCTTGACGTATCCATTCAGGCTCAGGTGGTCAACCTGCTGAAAGAGCTGCAGGAACGTCTCGGACTGACCTATTTGTTCATCGCGCATGACCTTTCCATGGTTAAGCATATCAGCGACCGTGTAGCGGTAATGTATATGGGCAGAATGGTCGAGCTGGCAGAAAGCGAGGAGCTTTACGCCAACCCTGTCCATCCTTACACACAAATGCTGCTGTCCGCTATTCCCATTCCGGATCCGGAAGTGGAAGCGAACAAGAAGCGGATTGTGATGCCGAATGAACAGGCAGGACCAATCCACTCCAATAATGGAGACGGCGATAAGAAGAGTGCCTTTAATCTGGAAGATTCGGAGCTTGTTGAGGTTTCGAAGGGGCATTTTGTTGCCAAACCTTATGCTTAATATATAAAATTGAGGAATATGATGATACCGCCGGATTGTACGGCGGTATCTTTACGTTTCGAGGCAGGCACAGACTTTTTCTCAAATTGATTTCTTTGACGAAATGAGGGCGGATTGGGTACAATCATATAAGGTTTTAAGCACAGAATAGGAGGCTTACTCATGAATATTATTCCTGAGACCCTTCGCGCCGGCTCGGCTTTGGCGGAAGATTATGTAAAGGGTACCGGCAGGGTGCTTGAACTGTATGGATACCATTTCCGGCAAGCTGAAGATTACAAGACCCGTGCGAAGCGTCTTGATGAGATGGAGACTCGGCGGATTGACCGCCAGGCGCTTGTTCGATGTCTCCGTATATATAACGAAGAGCATAACGCCCATGTTCAAGTGATGGAATCCCTGAACCGGTTGTCCCAACCTGACGCGCTGGTTATTACAGGGGGGCAGCAGAGCGGGTTGTTCACCGGCCAGCTGCTGGTCATTTATAAAGCGGCAACGATTATCAAAGCTGCCCAGGAAGCGGAGCAGCGGCTGGGACGGCCGGTTGTGCCGGTATTCTGGATCGCCGGCGAGGATCATGACTGGGATGAGGTGAATCATACTTACGTCATGACCGGGGAACCTGATGCGGTGAAGGTCAGACTCCGCCATCAGCCGGAGCGCCGCAATTCTGTCAGCTATATCCCCTTAAGTCCTGCACATAAGGAGGAAGCGCTGCTGGAGCTGGAACGGCTGCTGCCTGATGCGGAATTCAAAGCTGAAGTTTTGCAGCAGATCCGAACGGCGTTTATGGAGTCTACGCATTTAAGCGACGCATTTGCCAAAATGCTCGGCCGGTTTTTCGGCAGATACGGCTTGGTGCTGCTGGATTCCGCCGATCCGGAGCTGCGCAAGCTGGAAGCGCCTGTATTCCGCCGGATGATTGAGAGCAATGAGGAGCTTGGGGCCGCTTATCAGGCTGCAGCAGAGCAGATCGAGGAAGCGGGATATCAGCTGCAGGCCGAGGTTACTGAAGGGGGCGCAAATCTTTTTTACATATTCAAAGGCGAGCGCCTGCTGCTCTATAAGCAAAATGGAATGTACGGGGATCGCAGGGGGTATGTCCGCTTTTCCAAGGAAGAGCTGCTTGCCGAGCTGGAGCAGCATCCCGAACGGTTCAGCAACAATGTGCTTACCCGGCCTCTGATGCAGGATAGTTTGCTGCCTGTCCTGGCTACCGTATTGGGGCATGGTGAGATTTCTTATTGGGCTATTACGCGGAGGGCGTTTGAAGTGCTGGGGTTGGAGATGCCTGTTCTGCTGCCGAGAATGTCCTTCACGCTGGTGGAACCGAATGTGCGCAAGCATATGGAAGCATTCGGGCTCAACTTTCAGAATATTATGGAAGGGCTGGAGCCGCTGAAAGACAAATGGCTGAAAGCCCAGGATCCGCTCCATTTGGAAGAGGAATTTGCGGCCTTCAGACAGGAGCTGTTCCGTCTGTATACGCCTGTAATCGAGCGGGCGGGACAGATTGAAAAAGGTCTTATCCGGCTTGGCGAGAAGAACCGTGATAGGATTGCGGAACAGATTGACTTTATGGAAGAAAGGGTCCGCGATGCGCTAGCCCGCAAGCATGAGACTGTGCTGCGCCAGTGGGATCTGATTGGAATTTCCCTGCTCCCTCTGGGACGTCCGCAGGAGAGAGTGTACAGTATCTATCAATATACGTCCCGCTATGGGGACGGTCTTGTGCATGAGATGATGAGTCTTCCGTTGGACCGGGAGCATCTGCATAGGACTATTTACCTGTAAGAGGTTGTTCAAAAAGTCATCTTTTGATCACGAAGGAAGTCAGGAAGCGGGCTCGACATCGAATCTTGAATTCAGCCGGGCCCAAGTGGATGCTTACGAAGCATGTTTCCTGCGGAAACATTTCAGGTGCTCACGTACTCCACGTACGCTCCGCTCCTCAGTCCCTAGCTTCATTCAACTCAATCGTTTTGAAAAAACGCACTTCGGAAGCATACGCTTCGGTGCTGAAAACCTGACTTTTTGTCCACGCACTATAAGTAAAACGTCCATCGATGTATATTCAAAGAAGCCAGATCGCGTTTAGCGGAAGTTTTTCTTGCGATTTGAGGATGCATACTCAAGGAAGTTTATACTTTCTGAAATCTAAAAAATATGATGAATGGGAGGTTGCAGGATGAGCTCTGTTGCACTGCAAAGAAGTATAATTACAGACATTAAACTGGCTGAAGAAGGTCACTTGAAAATTGATTGGGTTGAAGCTCATATGCCGGTGCTGAACCGGATTCGTGAACAGTTTGAGGCTGAGCGTCCATTTGCCGGACTTAAGGTGACAATCTGTCTGCACCTGGAAGCCAAAACGGCTTATTTGGCCAAAGTCGTGCAGGCAGGTGGCGCGGAAGTGACGATTACGGGCAGCAACCCGCTGTCGACGCAGGACGATGTCTGTGCGGCCCTTGTTGAGGACGGTATTACTGTTTTTGCCAAATACAATCCTGACCCGGAAGAATTCAAGGCGCTGCAAATCAAGGCGCTTGAAACGAAGCCGGACCTCATCATTGATGACGGCGGCGACCTGGTAACCCTGCTCCAATCGGAACGCCCTGATCTGGCTGCCACGATCCGCGGAGGAGCGGAGGAGACGACCACAGGCATCATCCGGCTTAAAGCGCTTGAGAAAGAAGGAAAGCTGAAATTCCCGATGGTGGCGGTGAATGACGCTTATTGCAAATATTTGTTCGATAATCGTTACGGTACCGGGCAGTCGGCATTCGACGGCATTATCCGCACGACGAATCTTGTCATTGCCGGCAAGACAGTGGTAGTCGTGGGCTACGGCTGGTGCGGTAAAGGGGTGGCGATGCGTGCCAAAGGCCTTGGCGCCAATGTAATCGTGACTGAAGTAGATGCCATCAAGGCGGTGGAGGCGCATATGGACGGCTTCCATGTCATGCCGATGGTGGAAGCGGCCAAGCTGGGCGACTTCTTCATCACTGTAACGGGCAATAAAGCCGTTATCCATGGCGAGCATTTTGATGTTATGAAGGACGGAGCCGTGCTCAGTAATGCAGGTCACTTCGATGTTGAGGTCAGCAAACCGGCGCTAGCGGAGCGTTCCGCCTCTATTCGTACCGTCCGCCGCAATATCGAAGAATACCGGTTCAAGGACGGGCGGAAAATGTACCTGATCGCTGAAGGGCGTCTCGTCAATCTTGCGGCAGCAGACGGTCACCCTGCGGAAATCATGGATACCACCTTTGCGCTGCAGGCGCTGGGGCTTCGTTATGTGAATGAACGCTATAACGAGCTGTCCAAATCTGTAGTGAACGTTCCTTACGAAATTGACGAGCAGGTGGCGCGGTTCAAGCTGGAAAGCCTGGGCATCGCCATTGATACCTTAACGGAAGAGCAGGTTAAGTATCTGGATAGCTGGAATGCTTGATAGAACCTTTTTTCTATAAATTTGAACAAGTTGGGGCTCCCGGCCGAATGGCTTTGGGTGCTCTCTTTTTTTGCCTATTTTTTTGTGTATCTAAAATTTTAAATTTTAACTGTATACAAAAAGAGGGTTTTGATTTTTTTAGGCGAATCTATTATGCTTAGGTGGTGGAAAGTGGGGCAAAGTGGGAGATTGGGGCAAGGAGTTGAGGACGGACATGTTCATGGGCGAATTTCAACATAGCATGGACGATAAGGGGAGGCTTACGATTCCTTCCAAATTCCGCGAAGCTCTTGGTGCCTCATTCGTTGTTACCCGCGGTCTCGACCAGTGTCTCTTTGTTTATCCTATGGAGGAATGGGCGTTGATGGAGCAGAAGCTCAAGGCATTGCCCATGATGAAAGCGGACGCCCGTGCTTTTTCGAGGTTTTTTTTCTCAGGGGCGACCGAATGTGAATTGGATAAACAGGGCAGGGTAAATTTACCGGCCAATCTGCGCGACTACGCCAAGCTGGATAAAGACTGTGTAGTACTGGGCGTATCCAGCAGGGTGGAGATTTGGAGCAAGGACACCTGGGAACAATACTTTAACCAATCGGAAGAAACATTTAACGACATTGCCGAGAAGCTGGTTGATTTCAATTTTGATTTGTAAGGTCTGGAGGGCTGAGCTTGTTTCACCATATCACCGTACTCAAAGAAGAAGCTACGGATGCACTTAACATCAGGCAGGACGGGGTGTATGTGGACTGCACGCTTGGCGGCGCCGGCCACAGCTCTGTCATCGCATCACGGCTGGGGCCGCAGGGAAGGCTGATCGCCTTCGACCAGGATGATTGGGCGCTGGACAATGCGAAGGACAGGCTGTCCGAATACGACGGCAAAGTTACATTGGTGAAATCCAATTTTCGCGAGCTGGAGGCCAGACTGTCGGAGCTGGAGGTCCCTATGAAGAGCGGGGTGCCACAGGTTGACGGTATCCTGTTCGACCTTGGGGTATCTTCCCCACAGTTCGACGAAGGGGGAAGAGGCTTCAGCTACAACTATGACGCACCGCTCGATATGCGCATGGATCAGGACGGGCCTTTGACAGCGAGGGATATCGTCAACAAGTGGCCGGAATCCGAGATTGCGCGCATTCTCTATCAATACGGAGAAGAGAAGTTTTCCCGCAGAATCGCCAAAATCATGGTTGAACGGCGGCAGGCCAAACCTATTGAAACGACAGGTGAGCTGGTCGAGATCATCAAGGAGGGAATCCCCGCAGCGGCGCGCAGGACCGGAGGACATCCCGCCAAGCGAAGCTTTCAGGCCTTGCGCATCGCCGTTAACGACGAGCTTGGAGCATTGGAAGATGTGCTGCATCAGGCTGTCCGCTGTCTTGCGCCGGGAGGCCGGGTATCGGTGATTACCTTTCACTCGCTGGAGGACCGGATTTGTAAGCAAATTTTTGCGTCCTATCTGGAGAAATGCACATGTCCGCCGGACTTTCCGATGTGTGTGTGCGGAGGCAAGGGAGTGCTGAGACTGGTCAACCGCAAGCCGGTCACGGCAAGTGAAGAGGAACTGGCTCAGAATCCCCGCTCCCGTTCAGCCAAGCTGCGGGTGGCGGAAAAACTTTAATTTTTTTCTATTGGGAAGGAGAGAGGATATGGCCTATACACGCGGCAACCTTGCAGTAAAAGAAAAAGCCCAGCAAAAGGCTCCGCAGCGGCGATACCGTGAAACCACCAAGGTTGTAACCCGCCGCAAGGAACTGCCTACCCGGGAAAAACTCCTCTATTTGACGACCGTTGTCGCTTTTATTGCCGTTCTTGTGATGCTGGCGGGGCGTTATGCCCAGATTTATCAACTAAGCGCCTCCATCCATAGCAAGGAAATCGCAGTTTCTGAACTGAAGACCAGCATTGCGGAATTGAAGGTGCAGAAGGCACGGCTGGAAAATCAGATCGTAACTACAGCCAAAGAACAGGGTTACAAAGAACCGACCAAGGAGCCGATTCGTGTCTATACAGGAACGACTTCCAGCAATGCGGCTGCTGACGGATCGGGGAACTGATTGTCGCAGGTATTATAATACCGAGCCTTGTGGTTGGGAGAGGTATGAAATATGGTAAAAAAAATTAAATTGCGCACTCTGCTCATAGGGGGATGTATAACCCTCTTTTTTCTTGTTTTGCTGTTCCGGATTTTTCTGATTCAGGTCGTCAACGGAGCCTCTTGGCAAGAAGACGTTGATGGGTTGATCCGGAAAAATCAGGTTCTCCCTGCGGTACGGGGCGCGATCATCGACCGCAATGGCAATGTGCTTGCCGAGGATGCTCCGGCCTATACGGTCGTCATAAACCCGAAGATGATCCAGGAGTACAAGCTGGAGAATGAGATGGTCGGCCGTTTGCATGAATTGCTTGGTATGTCCGAGGACAAGCTTCGCGAGAATATGAGAAGCAAATATGAAGGAGCATACAGGGCATACCGGGAGCTGCGTCCCGAGGGTTATAAGATTGAACCTGAGCTTGCCAAAAAAATCGATGCCTTCGATGACGAGATGAAGGAAAAATACAAGGTGACCGACGCGGTGTTTACGGTAAAGGAGACCAAACGTTTTTATCCGGAAAATACGATGGCGTCCCACGTCATCGGATATGTGAACAAGGATGGAAAAGCCGTACAGGGGCTTGAAGCTTATTACGACAAACAGCTGACTGGCGTGGATGGACAGCTCTTGTATCAGCGGGACCGCAAGGGCGTCAGCTTGCCAGGAAGCGAGGAAATCTATAAGCCGGCCAAGAATGGTAAAAATCTCAAGCTGACAATTGATGATACCATTCAGTATTATATCGAAGATGCCATGAAGAAGGCGGTGCAGAAGTACAATCCGGTCAGCATGACCGTTATTGCCGCCGACCCGAAGACGATGGACATTCTCGGCATGGCAAGCATGCCGAATTTCGATCCGAATACGTACAATAAAGCGGAAGCGAGCAGCTTTGTCAACCATGCTGTTCAATCGATTTATGAGCCAGGCTCGACGTTTAAGATCGTCACCCTAGCAGGTGCGGTGGAAGAAAAAATGTTCAATCCGAATGCTTTTTTTGAATCCAAGACGACCTATATCGGAGGATACCCCATTAGCGATAACGGGCATTCTTACGGTTCCATTACTTATCTGACCGGCGTCAAGAAATCGAGTAACATAGCTTTTGTTAACCTGGGCTATCGTATGCTTGGCGGCGAGAAGCTGCGCTATTATATCGACAAGTTCGGCTTTGGTACGAAGACAGGGATCGATCTGCCGGCAGAGGTGCCTTCACCGATCCGTGAGCTCAAATACGCTTCGGAAATCGCGACAGCCGCTTATGGCCACGGTCTGGTACAGGTCACGCCGATCCAGCAGATTACCGCCATCTCGGCCATTGCCAACGGCGGCAAACTGATGGAGCCGCATCTGGTGAAGGAGATCATAGATCCGGATACAGGCGAGACCCAGACCATCAAGCCCAAAGAGATCCGTCAGGTCATTTCCGCCGAATCGGCCAAGGAGGTCGGAGGGTACCTGGAGCAGGTTGTCGCCGACCAGGAGATCGGAACAGGGCGTTATGCATACATTGACGGTTACCGGGTCGCAGGCAAGACAGGTACAGCCAGAAAGGTTGTCAACGGGGAATATGCCAAAAACAAAGATATTGTATCCTTTATCGGTTATGCCCCCGTTAACGATCCTAAAATTGCCTTGCTGGTCGTCATCGATGAACCGAGAGTAGCCAATGCCGGCGGCGGCTCTGTAGCGGGACCTGTGTTCAAGGATATCATGTCCCAATCCCTGCAGTACCTGGGGGTGCCCAAGACGGGAGAGACTGCGGACAAGGGCAAAAAATCCGCTCCGGTGTCCAAAACAACCAGCGCCCCCAATTTGACAGGCAAAAGCAAGAAAGACGCGCAAAATGCATTGCTTGAGCGCGGCACAGCCTATGTCACCATCGGAAAAGGCTCCAAGATCGTGAGCACGTACCCGGCGGCCAATTCTCCGATGATGCCAGGGCAGCGCATGTATCTCATCACCGAGGACTCCGCCACGATGAATATTCCTGATTTAAAGGGATTATCACTGCGCGACAGTCTGGAGCTGCTCAATCTGCTGAAGGTTGGCGTCAAGATTGAAGGCGAGGGTTACGTCTACAGCCAGAAGGTACAGAAGGAAGGGGACAAGCGGGTCGTCTATCTGCAGCTGCAGCCTGCGAAGGAGACGGTAACGGGGGTCGTGCCAGGCTCAAGTGAGGAAGACGCGGAAGCGTCTGCCAATACAGGGGACGAGACAGACGGCACAGAGCAGAAAGACGGGACTACGGAGGAAGAGCAGGTCTCAACCGATGAAACCGCAGAGGAACCGTCTCTCCCCTGAAGAGGGGCCTGTGAACTGAGAGCTTGTTCTATCCCCTGCCGTAACTGAATAGTCATGAAAGAAAGACATGCATGACTTATCGGATACGCAGGGAGGGAGCAAGTTGAAGCTTACCAATGTAACGCTGCGCAAACGGCTGTTATGGGCGCTTGCAGGGCTGTTCGTGCTTTTTGCCGCACTTGTGGTAAGGTTGGCTTATGTACAGCTTGGGCAGGGAGCGGAGCTTTCCGCCCGGGCGGAGGATTCCTGGCGGCGCAATATTACATTTGCGGCCAAAAGGGGAGAAATTCTTGACAGGCAGGGAGTGGCCTTGACTTATAATGTAACGACACCGACCGTTATCGCCATCCCTGTTCAGATCAAGGAGCCTGAGAAGACGGCGGAAAAGCTGGCCTCCGTATTGGGAATGAGCGAAGAAGAGATATATAAGCTGATCACCAAAAGAACATCAAGCCAAATAATCAAGCCCGGCGGCCGAAAAATTACGATGGAGAAAGCACAGCAAATTCGTGATTTGGAGCTTCCGGGTATCGTTGTTACTGAAGATAACCGCCGCTATTATCCTTTTGGCGATCTGGCCGCGCATATTCTCGGCTTTACAGGGATAGACAACCAGGGGCTTACGGGTGTAGAAAAGAGACATGACGACCTTTTGAAAGGAATGGACGGCAGCATCGCCTACCTCTCGGATGCCGGTGGAAGGCTTATGCCGGGGTCTGCGGAAAAGTATATCGAGCCGAAGGACGGGCTGAATCTGCAGCTGACGATCGATAAATCGGTCCAGTCCATTATGGAGAGGGAACTCGATCAGGCGATGGCGAAGTTTCAGGCCAATTCTGCCCTGGCTATTGCCATGAATCCCAAAACCGGTGAAGTGCTGGCCATGGCCAGCAGGCCCACTTTTGAGCCGGCTCTGTACCAGCAGTATGCCTCCGAAATCTATAACCGCAATCTGCCCATCTGGATGACCTATGAGCCGGGGTCCACGTTCAAAATCATTACCCTGGCGTCCGCCCTGGAAGAGAAGAAGGTGAATCTGAAAAATGAACGTTTTTTTGATCCCGGATATGTCGAAGTAGGCGGGGCCAGACTGCGGTGCTGGAAAAAAGGCGGACACGGCAGCCAGACGTTCCTGGAGGTCGTGGAGAATTCCTGCAACCCGGGGTTCGTTCTGCTCGGCCAGCGCCTGGGCAAGGATAAGCTGTTCGAGTATATCCGTAATTTCGGCTTTGGCAGCAAGACGGGAATTGATTTGAGCGGGGAGGAAAATGGCATCCTGTTCAAGCCCTCCCAGGTCGGACCGGTTGAATTGGCAACCACGGCCTTCGGGCAGGGGGTGTCAGTTACGCCCATTCAGCAGGTGACCGCCGTCTCTGCCGCCATCAACGGCGGATATCTGTATAAGCCTTACGTCGCCAAGGCGTGGATTCAGCCGGAAACCGGAAAGGTGCTGGAGACAAAAGAGCCGCAGCTTGTGCGAAGGGTCATTTCCGAGGAAACGTCACGGCAGGTCCGCGAGGCGCTGGAGAGTGTGGTTGCCAAGGGCACAGGGCGTCCCGCTTTTATCGAGGGCTACCGTGTTGGCGGCAAGACGGGTACGGCGCAGAAGGTTGTCAACGGCCGCTACTCCTCAACGGAGCATATCGTATCATTTATAGGCTTCGCGCCTGCGGATGATCCGCAGATCGTTGTTTATACGGCCGTTGACAATCCGAAGGGAATTCAGTTCGGCGGCGTGGTGGCGGCTCCCATTGTGCAGAACATTTTGCAGGATGCCCTGATCGCCATGAAGGTGCCGCCGCGCGACAATCAACTGCCGAAGAAGTACAAATACGGTGAAACGCGGATAGAGACCGTACCTGATTTGGTCGGCGCTTCCGTACAGGATTTATATGAAGATCTGAATATGAACTTTACGCTGGTCAAATCCGGTTCCGGCAGCACAGTCATCAGTCAGGCCCCCAAACCGGGCGCCCGGCTGGAGCGCGGCTCGGCCATAAGAATTTATATGGGTGACGCTCCGAAGGAAGAAAAGCCTGAAACGGGCAGCTGATCCGGTTTCGGAACAGGGTTCAAGGTTCATAATGTTAAAAGAGGTAGTTCAAAAAGTCATCTTTTGATCACGAAGGAAGTCAGGAAGCGGACTCGACATCGAATCTTGAATTCA